>CAYRNR010000001.1:0-243972 GCA_964425605.1 uncultured Rickettsiales bacterium
GGCACCGGCCTTCGGCCTGGGCACGGGCACGGGCACGGGCACGGGAGGAGTCGTCGGGCTCGCCGCCTACGGCGGCTATGCCCGACGACTCCTAGTACACCCACCCCAGCAGCCCCATCGCCACGCCGTTGCCGACGATCGCCACCAGATAGATCCCCCCGATCACCGTCAGCCGCGCGCGGATGGACTTCAGCGAGTTCACCAGGATCGCCGCGGCGAAGAAGTGGAAGTAGCCGAACGCGAAGATCAGCCACACGCCCTCGAACGAGCGGTTCCAGAAGCGGTACTCCCACACCAGGTGACCGCCGGCGTTGAGCAGGCATTCCACGAACACGCAGAACGCCGAGTAGCCGATGGCCCAGAACCAGGGCTCGGGGATGCCGAGGATCTTCTTGCCGCGCTCGCCCGTGAGGGTGTGGAAGAACACGATCCCCGAGATGGCGAACATGAACATGATCTCGATGTTCCAGCCCATCATGGTGCGCAGGGCGGTGGGGCCCGGCGCCGTCCACATGGCCGAGCGCTGGGTCAGGTGGAACACCCAGCCGTTCCAGGTCTCGTTGACGAAGTCCATGCCGAACACGGTGAGCCCGGCGAGCACCGCGTCCCAGTTGGCGCTGAGTCGCGCCTTCTTGATCTCCACGGTGTAGATGTACAGGACGATCGCGAACAGCGGGATGACGTACCACTGCAGCGTGGACAGGTCGCGCATCCCCTCCAGGGCGCGCTGGGACGCTTCGGTCGGCATGGTTGCTCCCTTTGGTGGTGAGAGCATACGCTCTTGAGCCGGAAGGATAGACACCGTGAGCGAGACAGCAGCCAACGTCACCGTGGGCCAGGCGGTCAAGGACTACTTCCGCGAGTTCGCCAAGCTGCGCCACGCCTCGCGCAAGTTCTGGGTGGTGCAGCTGGTCAACCTGCTCGACGGGGTGGCGTACTTCGCCATGCTGCCGGCGCTGACGCTGTACCTGTCCGAGAACCTGGGCTACGGCGACACGGCCGCGGGGTGGTGGTTCGGCCTGCTGATGGGGGTGTACACCCTCGTGGGGTTCGTCGCGGGATTCATCGGCGACGCCCTCGGGATCAAGCGCACGCTGCTGATCTCGGTGGTGGTGCTGGTGTTCTCGCGGCTGCTGATCAGCATCTTCACGGTCAAGGCGGTGGTGATCCCGGCGCTGTTCCTGATCATGGTGGGCACGGCGATCATGACGCCGGTCCTGGTGGCGGCGACCAAGCGCTACACCACCAAGCAGACGCGCACCGCGGGCTTCAACTTCCTGTACTTCCTGTGGAACGTCGGGGTGATCCTCGCCGGCCCGGCCCTGGACTTCGTGCGGTCCACGGACCTGGGCAACCGCGGCATCTTCATGATGGGCTCGGTGATGAGCATCCTGTGCTGGCTGGTCATCATCTTCCTGATGCGCGATCGCATCCGCAAGACGGCCGGCGACCACGAGGTGGAGAAGGCGGGAGGGGAACCCGACGAGGCCGAGGAGGACGACGGGGACGACAAGGCCTGGGAGAACCCCCTCGCCGTGGCCTGGTCGGTGATCCGCGAGACCGCGTTCTGGCGGTTCATGCTGTTCCTGGTCCTGGTGGTGGGGGTGAAGCTGGTGTTCGAGTACTGGCACGCCCTGAGCCCGAAGTACTACCTGCGGGTGATCGGCCCGGACGCGCCGGTGGGCACCATCAACTCCCTCAACGGCTGGGTGATCTGCATCGGGCTCGTGATCTCCACGCCCATCGTGGCGCGGTTCAAGCTGTTCAACGTGATGCTGCTGGGGATCTGCATCTCGGCGGTGTCGGTGTTCATCCCGGCCATCGCGCCGGGGCTGTTCGGGGCGGTGGACCCGGCGTCGCTGGCGCGGATCTACTACATGCTGATCCTGGGCCAGGTGCTGCTGTTCTCGCTCGGCGAGGTGATCTGGTCGCCGAGGCTGTACGAGTACACCGCCGCCATTGCGCCGAAGGGGCGGGAGGCCTCGTACATGGGTCTGTCCAACATGCCGATGTTCTTCGCGCGGATGCTGGTGGGGCCGCTGTCGGGGTTCATGCTGGTGAACTACTGCCCGGAAGGCACCACCGCGGTGTCCGCGGCCAGCGTGCCGTACTTGCAGAGCCCCCAGTTCATGTGGCTGCTGCTGGGGGGGCTCGCGCTGGCCAGCCCGGTGCTGATCCTGCTGCTGCGCAAGGTGATCCAGAAGGAGGCGGCGCCGGACGTCTGACCGACGTCGCCAAGGTCCATGGTGTACACCGAAGTCACGCTCGAACGGCTGCAGGCCCTGCTCGACGAGTGGCGCGCCGGGTGCGCCACGGCGGTAGAGCCCCTGGGCGGGCTGGCCAACTCCAACTACCGCGTCGATCGCGAGGCGGCGGCGCCGCTGGTGCTCAAGATCTACGAGGAGCATTCCGTCGAGCTGGCCGAGCGGCTGGTGGATCAGGCGGCGTGGCTCGCGGATCGAGGCGTGCCGACGCCGGCTCCGCTGGCGGGACCCGATGGACGGCGGGTGTGGGTCCGCGACGACCGCGCCTGGACCCTGCAGCCGTTCGTTCAGGGCCACGATCTGGTGCCGGGGACTCGGTCCCTGCGCTCGCTGGGCCGCGGGCTCGCGAGGCTGCACCTGGCCGGGGCGCCGCCGGACGTGGCCGAGGGGTTCGGCATGGGGTTCGCCCTGTTCGACGAGCTGTTCGAGCGCGCGGACGAGGCCGGCGCCTGGTCACCGTTCCTGCGACAGCTGCGGACCGACGCGCGGCAGCTGCGGCGGGACATCCCGCCCGATCTGCCCGGGGGCGCGATCCACGGTGATCTGTTCCCGGACAACGTCCGGTTCCAGGGCGAGGAGCTCGTGGCGATCCTCGACCTGGAGGAGCTGTGCCTCGACTGGCTGGCCCTGGATCTGGCCATGGCCTTCGTGGGGTGCGGCTGGGAGGGGGAGCGGCCGGTGGCCGAGCGATGGCGCGCGCTGCGGTCCGGGTACGAGTCGATCCGCCCCCTGAGCGCTGCGGAGAGCTCGGCGTTGCCCCACCTCCACCGCTACGCCACGTCGGGGATCGCCGCATGGCGGTACGGCCAGTTCGTGATGAACCGCCCCGAGCTGGGCCTCGGAAGCTGCTACGAGGAGATGGCGCAGCGGCGGTCGGTGGAGCTGCCGTTTTAACGAAGCCTGGCTCCGCCCGGGCGGCTTCTCATCCCCTGAACCGTGGTAGATTGCCGAAACGACGCTACGCGGGGAGGACTCTCTCTCTTGGACTTCATCGAACCGATCGGGGCACGGCTCCGTGCCGAGTGGAACGCAAAGGAAGCGCTGGACGTGCTCGCGCGGGCTCCGCAGGACAAGCCCGTGGTGATCCGTCGGCTCCACCAACGGGGAGCCCTGTGGTACGTGCTGGAGCGCGACCAGGTGCAGCTGCGGCTGGTCGCCGTGGGCGACGAGGACACCGTCGAGACGGCCCTGGCCCTGTCGGAACACGACGCCGTGGTCACGCACGACCAGAGCGAGGGGCAGCGACCGGAGGTCTTCTCCGGGCTCCTCCTGCGGGATGACCAGCCCTTCGGCTATATGCCGTTCGAGATGCCGGTGGCCTTCGGATTCCGAGATGCCCCGGACGATGCCCCGGATGTGGGCCCCGGGACCCGCCGCGCCCACGGTTTTGCCGAAGCGCCGGACAGCGTAGGCCTCGATGAGGAGTTCGAGCTCCGGGTGGGGCTGAGCGACACGGGTGGACGCGGGCGCGCGGCGCTGGACCTCCCTCGAGGGGACCTGGACCTCGAGGTGACCGTGACCGCGCCGCCCTGCTTCGTCCTCGCCGAGGGCGAGCGCTGGCGCAACACACTCCGCGTGACCCGTGACGATCCCTACCCGACCTGCGCTCTGCGCCTGTGCTGCAGCGAGGCCGGCGAGCACACCGTGTACGTCGGGTTCGCCGTCGGCGGCGAGCCCGTGGGCATGGCCACCCGGGTCGTGGCCGTGGACGCGCCGGCGACCGCGAACAGCGGTGTGGATGCTGTCCTCACCCTGGGTGACGGCGCGCCCAAGGCGGACTTGACCATCGAGGTGTTCAGCGACGGGGACCAGCTCACGTTCGTGCTTCACAGTCGTGTCGAAGCGATCGCGAAGGAGCTGCCCAGCAAGGCGCCGACGAGCACGCTCCCCGCCGCAGGGCCGGCCGCATTCCAGGCGCAGGTGCTCGCCGTGGTCCCCAGCAAACCCTCCGGGCTGCTCGGCTACGCCCAGATGGTGGGTATCGGCAAGCAGGTGCGCCGGGCGGCGCCTCCGGAGCTGTGGTCCATCCTCCGCGACCTCGGTGACAAGGTGGAGGGCACGCCGAAGGTGCTCCTGCTGTCCCAGGAGCCTCACATCCCGTGGGAGCTCGCCCATCTCGAAGAGCCGCTGTCCGACGCTCGGCCACCGTTTTTAGGAGCCCAGGTGGACCTGGGGCGCTGGGTGCTGGATCCCGCGTATCCGCCGCCGCCGCCCCAGCACACCAAGCCGTTCTCGGACATGGTCGTGCTCCGCGGGGACTACGAGGGTCCCTACGCCCTGCCCAAAGTCGAGGAGGAGGCCGAGGCCCTGGTGGACAGGTACGGCGCCTCGGAGGAGGTCGCGGACGAGGCGTCGTTCTGCGACGTCCTGTTCGGCGGCTCCGCGAGGATGCTCCACTTCGCGGGTCACGCCACGTCGGTGGCCGGGGATGCCCACGGCGGGCTGTTGCTCTCCGACCACGCCCCCGTGAATCACCTCATGCTCGAGGGCGCGTCGCTCGAGCAGCGGCCCTTCGTGTTCCTCAATGCGTGTGAAGCAGGATCCACGGCGTCCGCGCTGGGGAGCTATACGGGCATCGCGCCCGCCTTCGTCCGCCACGGCTGCGGGGTGGTCGCGCCGCTGTGGAAGGTCAACGACACGCTCGCCAAGGAGTGGACGCTGGAATTCTACGAGCGCGTCCACGCCGGTGTGCCGGTGAGCCGAGCGCTGCGGGCGATGCGCAAGCGATACACCCGGGACGACGACGCACAGGCCATCTACATGGCCTACGTGTTTTACGGCCATCCGGCCCTCGAGCTGAAGACCACCTGAGGAGAGACCCATGGTCCAGTTGAAACCCGACGGAAAGGACGTTCGTCTCCCTGCCAAGTTCGGACAGACGATCGTCCTGCGTACTCCCGGCCTGGCCGGGGAAGCCTCGGTGGTCCCGCCGCCCGCGCCGGGGACGCGCTCGGCGGATCTGTCTTCGGCCCTGGACGAGGCGTTGGAACGCAGCGGCTTCGACCGAACCCTGGAGCTGGAACTCGCTGGCACGCGCGAGATTCGTGGGCCGACCGCCCCCGTCCGGTCCACGGCCCTCGGCAAGCCAGGGCTGGAGCTAATCGTGCCTGAGGCCCCGGACGGGTGGCAGAGGGTCCTGCTGCACGCGGACGAGGCCGGCATCCTGAGCGTCCACTACCCCGAGCCCGGCGCCGGCGACGACACCTTCATCGTCCCTCGCCAGCCGTCGGCCCCTGTCCAGGGGGCGGACGGGACGCGGGGCCTCGTCTCTCTTGTGGGCCGCAAGCTGCTCAAGGTCCTGACGTTCAAGGCCGTCCGGGTCGTCGGCGGCGCGGCGGCGGCCCATGGGATCGAGAGGTGGGAAACGGAGAACAGGCCCCACGGCGTGCGCTCGTTCGAGCCCGAAAGCTACACCCACGGCGACGTCCCGTACCGCCAGGACGACCCCGCCTTCTGGCAAAACCTGCAAGACGGCGATCGCGCCCTGTTGATGATCCACGGCACGTTCAGCAGCACCCACGCGGCCTTCGGGACCCTGCCGGAGCAGCTCGTCGCCGACCTCGCCAGCCACTACCAGGGCCGCGTCTTCGCCTTCGATCACCCCACGGTCTCGGTGGATCCGGCCCACAACGTGAGCCAGCTCGCCGACAAGCTCGACGGACTGAGCCACCTGGACATCATCTGCCACTCCCGCGGCGGCCTCGTGGCGCGGGAGCTGGCGAACCAGCTGCCGCAGGTGGTGCACAACATCGTGTTCGTGGCCACACCCAACGCGGGCACGCCCCTGGCCGATCCGGCCCACATGCGCGCCTCGATGAACGTCTATCTCAACCTGATCAACCTGTTCCCCGACAACGGCGTGACCGACGTGCTCGCGGTGCTGCTCGAGGTGCTCAAGGAGGTGGCCGCCGGCGCGCTGGGTCGCCTCGAGGGCCTCAAGGCGATGGATCCCGGGGGGGCCTACCTGGACGCTCTCAACGGCACGGCTTCCGGGTCCAGCGCCAACCTCTACGCCCTGGCCGCAAACTACGAGCCCGAAGCCCGGCTGAGCGCCTGGAAGGGCTGGATCGCCGACGTCCTTCTGGACCGCATCTTCAAGCAGGAGAACGATCTGGTGGTGCCCACCGCGGGCGTCTACGCGGCGGCGGGCCCGGGCTTCCCGGTGATCGGCGAGGACCGCCGAGCGGTGCTGGCCGCATCGGATTCAGTGGCCCACTGCTCGTTCTTCGGGCACCCCGCCGCCGAGGCCCACATCCGTCGCTGGCTCAGGGTTCCTTGACGCCCAGTACGACCATGGTGGAGTAGTCGCCTTTTGCGGGCGTGCGTACCGTGACCCCGCGCTGGGACGCCAGCAGGGAGCGGAGTGGTTCGGCGTAGCGTTTGGCTTTCATGTCCTCGAAGCGCTGCGCCAGGTGGATTGTGTAGGGCTGCCCTCGGCGAACCTCGTGCAGGATCTCGAACGTCTCGGGGGACGGCAACCTGTACATTCCGCGGCAGGATACCAGGTAGTGATCCGCGGTGACCCGTTCGAGGAATTCGGGGGGATTGTCGCGGACGCTGCCGCTGTGGGGGAGCTGCAGGACGTCGAAGTGTCCGGCGATGTGGGCGAGCCGTTGTCCGGGTGCGTCGCCGGTGAGCAGGACGCGGCGTTCGCCCAAGTGGAATGATGCGACCACGCTTCGCTCGTTTTCCATTCGGTCGTCGCCGTCGAAGAAATCGAGATTCTCCGGATGGAGGATCTTCATGTGAATCCCCGAGTCGAAGCGCTGGGAGTACCCGCGTTCGGCGCGCCGAACGGAAAACCCTCGCCGCGAGACCAGCTCTTCGAGTACGTCGACGAGGCGCTGTCGCTGCGCGGTCCCCGAGTTGCGCTCGTCCACCCTAGGATCGAAGGTCCATAACAGCTGTTCGAGTGAGAGCTTGTTTTCGAATTTGGACCCATCCGCCAGGTTCTGCAACAGTTCCAGGATCCCTCCCATGCTGTCGTAGTGCGCATGGCTGAGTACCACCGAGTCCAGATGGAGCGGGGCGAGCTCTTTCAGGCGCGGCCGGAGGGTTCGCTGGTAGCCTCCGAACCTTCCGCCGTCGAACAGCACGGCCGAGTCCGCAGGCTGGCCAACCGTCCGCACAAGGACCGAGGTCCCCTCGCGGGTCGACATGTGCTCCACGATGAGCCCGTCGACCCGGGGAACGATCCGCCCGTGCAGCCTTCCGAAACCGGCGACGTCGTACTGGGCGGCTGTTCGGTTGTCCTGCGCGGCCCGGCCGAGTGCCTCCACCAGCTCGCCGATGGACAGTCCGTGCTCGTCGCGCACGTCGAGCGCCTCGAGCGCTGCCCTGACCAGCACGCCCCGGCCGGCGGTGGTGGATCTCGCGCCAGACGCGATGGGGACGTGGCACGATACCCGGACGAAGTCGCCTCCAAACGTGCTCCAGGGATGTGGGGACGTCTGTACGGAGGCCACCCCCTCGGTCTCGGAGGTGACCAGGAGCGCGGCGCCGCGCTGTCCAGTGAGGATGTCGAGCACCTTGTCTAGCACGCTCGCCCGATCCCACCCCGACGTGTGTACCCAGAACAGGTCGTCTGGTCCGGCTTTGGAGGTGATGTCGCGTGCGGCTCTCTGGATGTCCTTTGGAACGGGACGGGTCCGATCGTCGGCGACGATCGTGCAACCGTAGCCCAGGGTTGTCAGCCGTTGGCCCAGGTTCCGGGCGTCAGCAGCGAGCCTACCGGCCCCCAGGACCAGGGCCCACCGACGTCGAATCATCCGCGACTCCAGCGGGAGACTCAACCTGGCTTCGTTGGTGGCGCCCAGAGCGTCGCCCACAGTGACGAGCGCCTCTACGCCAGTGGTATGGCGCACCGTGTACACATCTGGCGGGACATCGAATTTGAGTAGCCACGAGTCCGTGACCGGCGCTCGAGCTACCTCGCTTCCGATTCCGTCCTGTACGATGATTTCCCCTCCGAGGAGGGCGTCGATGGAGACCTCGAGTTGGCGTAGGATCGAGCCTACGCCAGTCCTGATGGTCATCGGGGCGCCCTCGACCGTGAACGTCAAGGGCATCGGCGCGCGCCACTGGGATTCGACGAAGTCCTGGCGTCTGTACTGCAGGAAGTTTGCCAGGGAATCCGCCGTGATGTCGTAGTCTGGTGTGGCCGCAGCGCCCCGCAGGCCGTTGATGAGAGTGTTCACGGCCTCGGAGAGAGACTCCTGGTGTGCGAGGCTCCACTCGACGACCATGCTCTGGTCTGGAGGTCGGGGCAGACGCCGCTGGGTGGGCTTGCCCCCCGTTGTGTCCAACATCACCCACAGGGCGCGATCGAACCCGGCGCGCTTCACACCGGAAGGCAACTTGAGCTTGCGGTGATCGAACCCGATGTGGTCCCCGACAGTGAAGATGAACAGCAATCCGCCTGCGGGCTCGGAGTCGTCGGCCATCAGCTGTCGTATTGCGGGGACGATCTCTTCCGAGATCGGAGCCGAGAGTGTCAGGATGCGCTTGACCGGGACGGCCACTTCGTCGGGAGATCCTACCCAGCTAGCGACCCGTCGAGTGGCGTCTGCTGTGTCTGCGTTTTCACCCGCCCCGCGACTTCCGAGATCAATGATCAGCGCCCCCTCCCACGACACTGTCTCGGTGGCTTCCTCGGTCCCCGTGCGCTCGTCTCCACTGGCCGCGCCCACCAGCCGATCGGCGAGCCTCCCCAAGTCCGGACCCAGCCCCCGCAAGACCCTTGCGGTCGCCTCGGGAAGCTCGGGGCCGAGCGCGCCGAGGTCCTGCTCTCCGAACGCGTCGGGATCGCGCAGCAGCGCCCGGAAGCGCACCGGCGAGCCCTGGCGGCGGGCCGTCGCGTCGAACAGGCGCTCGGCCACCAGCAGGGTCCAGGTGCGGGGCGCGTCGGCGAGTAGGGCCGCCTGGACGCCGTCGTGGAAGGCGTAGCAACGCTCGTCCGCCGGGGTGTCCTCGTCGCCGCCGTCCTCGTACAGCAGCCCCGAGAGGAGGACCTCGGCCAGGTCGGCGATGGTGTGGTCCGGCAGCAGGGCGGACGCGACGATGCGCATCACCGGCAAGCTCAGCGGCGCCGCGGCTGCGAGCCCGTCTGCCAGGCGGCGCGCCCGGTCCGAGGCCACGGCGCGGAACCTCGCCACCCGCTCCTCGGCGGTGGGGCCGTCGGGCCTCGCTCCGGCAGCGGGCCTCGTCGCGCGCCGCTGCAGGACGTAGCCCCGCGGCGTGCGGCCCTCGCGGGTGGTCATCAGGCGGACCCACCGCGCCAGATCGGCCCGCTCGAGGGCCACCACGGACACGGGCGTGCCGCTGGGGGGCCTGCGCGAGAGGCTGTGGACGATCCGCTTCACCAGCAGGTCCCTGTTGGGACTGGCCGGTTCGGCGGCCCGCAGCGCCACAGGCACCGCGCTGCCCAGCGCCGTGCCCGGCCAGAGCCTCGGCGGCAGGACCTGCAGGATCACCACCGGATCGGTGGCGCCCCATCGCTCCAGCAGGTCGAGGACGCGCCCGTCGCGCCAGGCCGGCCCGGTGCAGTCGCTGAGCACGGCCACGACGCGTCGACGGCTCGGGTCGGCCAGCACGTCGGGGTGTGTGGGCGGCGCGTCGCGCCGGCCGTCGGGGCGCAGCGCGAGGACGTCGTCCGAGGTGTCCATGGTCCACAGGCGGATGTCTCGGAATGCGCCGTGCAGCTGGAGCAGGCGGTGCAGCTCCGTGGCGGTGTCCTGCCAGAACGCCATGGACGGGGAGCGGTCCACCAGCAGCGAGATGCCCAGCCACGGCTCGGGCGCGGGCGCCTCGACCACCTGGACCAGGCCCGTCTCGGCGATGGCCACGGCCGTGGCCTCCTCGTCGACCACGCGGTGCACGCGGGAGGGGACGTGCCGCCGCATGGGGCGCAGCGCCCGGCCCAGGTCGAGGGCATTGGGCAGAGCGGGCGCCGGCGGGATCTCGAGCGGCAGGGCGGCGCCCGCGCGTGCATCCTCCCCGGCGTCGCGCGGCGCGGGCGGCTCGTCCGGGGCCTCCTCTCGCGTCGGTTCGGTCGGCTCCGGTGTGCTCTCGGTCGGCTCTGGCGGCGTGGAATCCGCTGGAGTCACGGGCTCTACCGGGTCGTCCTCTGGCGGGGACACCTCGGCTGCGGGGAGGTGTCCGGCGAGCCACAGCACGTCGGCCAGCTCCTCGGCCGTCACGTCGGCCCCGGCCTCCGCCAGCGCGGTGACCAGGGCCTCGATGGGCGATCGTTCAGGTGCCGAGCGTCCGGTAGACGGCATCGCGCAACGTCTCCTGGGGATCCTGTCCTTCGCCCTCGTCCGCCTCGGGCTTGGCGCCGAGGTCCACGCCGCACCGGGTGGCGAGGAAGACCGCGTTCATCAGCTGGTCGGTGGCCAGGTGTCCCTCCTCTCCGCTTCGGCGGAAGAACTTCCCGACCTCCTCGGTCACCTTGGCCTCGTCGTCGATACCCACGTGGAGACGGACGATCTCCAGCAGCTTCACCTCGTTCGGCGGCTGGATCGTCAGGGGGATGCAGCGCCGGAGGAAAGGCGCCGGAAACTCCCGCTCCCCGTTGCTGGTCATGATGATCACGGGGTAGGCGTTGCAGCGTACGACCCCGTCGATCACCTCCACAGTGTCTTTGTGATCCCGGGCGTCACACGGGCGCACGTACACCTTCCGGACCTCCGCTGGGAGGCGTTCGAGCTCCGGGATGCGGAACTCGCCCTCCTCCAGCACGTGCAGCAGGTCGTTGGGCAGGTCGATGTCGCTCTTGTCGATCTCGTCGATCAGCAGCACGCGGGGCTGCCGCGTGGGCAGCAACGCAGTGCCCAGCGGCCCCAGCGTGATGTAGTCGCCGATGCGCGCCAGTGATTCCTCGACGCTGTTCCCCTCGCCCTTGGTCAGCTCGTGGTCCTGCAGCCGGCCGATCGCGTCGTAGCGGTACAGCGCGTCCTTGAGGGTGGAGCGGGTGTTGACCGGCCAGACCAGCCGTTCCCCCAGCCCGATCTCGTGGGCAATGGCCTTGGCCAGGGTCGACTTGCCGGTCCCCGGGCGGCCGGTGACGAGCAGGGGGCGGCGCAGGAACAGCGCCGCGTTGATCCGATCCCGCTCGGACGGCTCGGTGAGGAACGGCGTCTTCATGACCTGCTTGCGCACCGGGGGCTTGCGCGCGATGGGTTTGCCCTTGTACGCACGCCAGCTCGGTGGGGTCGGCCACTTCACCGAGTGGGGGGTGCCGTCACCTCTGAAGATCGGCCAGGTGTCCGCTTTCTTGCTCATGATTCGTCGCTTCCTAGGCGTCGTGTTTCCGCTCCAGCCCGAGCTCGCACCGCGGGCTGTCCGGCGGGGGGAAGTCCGGGTTGTCGTACATCAGGGCCAGCTGCAGGTCCTCGTCCTGGATACGTGCGCGGAGAATCGCCCCGGGCACGTCGTGGGAGTCGCGCGCCAGCTGGTCATCCAACGTCGCACGGACCTGATGCTCCGAGCGGGGCCAGAGCGCCACGGGTGCTCCCGCCAGGAGGATGGGGATGGGGTCGGACGGTTTGCTGTCGAGGGCGACGAAACCGACGTCGGCATCGTCGAGCACCTGACGCAGCCTGTCCTCGTCGCGCAGGTCGTGGGCTCCGGCCCAGTGCGCGGTCGGATCGGCCACGAATCGCCCCCAGGCATCCACCCAGTCCGCCCAGGTGTCCCCCAGCTCTGGGTCGTACCACCGCTCCCAGCATCGCAGGACCACGCGGAACCTGTGTCCGATGGGGGAGGTTCGGCTGAACGGCCGGTCCATCGGCCACTGGTCTGCGTCGGTGTCTAGCCAGCTCAACGGCACGAACAGGTGTACGGTGACGCGGTCTCGTCCGGCGGCGGCGATCTCGGTCTTGAGACCGTTCAACAAGCTCCTCAGCAGGGCCCTGACCTGTGCCCTCTCGGCACGAACGTCCGCAGGCACGCTCACCGCGCGGGGGACGGCATCCCGAACCCAAACGCGGTGTGCTGGCCCGGAACCACAGACGGCCCACACGGCGATCTCCGGATCGTCGTGTTGAGCAGGCCCGACCCGGACGAGCAGGTGCAGCTCGGCCTCTGTCGCGTGCTGGACCTCCGTCCGGAGATCGCCCACCTTCTGGAGATCGACACCGAGGACCGGGGCTGCGTCGTCCTGTATCCAGCTCATGAGCTCGGCGCGGTGCGCCTCGCCAATCTCGTCGTGCAGCGCGAGGCAGAAGCGCAGGAGACAGGGGGACGAGCGGAGACGGAGGTCGCGGGCCATCGCGCCGACGAGGTCCGGGTGTTCACCGGCAAAAACACGGACCTCTGACGGTACGGCGAGCCACCACGCACGGCGTAGCGTCTCGTCACCAACCTGCGCCTGCGTGAGGAGCGCCAGCAGCCTGTCGAGCTGGGCCGAGGAGATCGATGCGAGCGCTGGGTCGAGCTCGTCGACCTCCCGGAGGATCCCGGTCGGTCTGGAATCGTCGTTCCAGACGGACTCACCACCCACGCAGTACTCGGAAAAGAAGGGCTCCTGGTTCGTGTCGCCATCGTCGCGCAGCTCGCGGAAGTCGGACTTGAGGCCCGGCTCGATTGCTTCGATGTCAATGGGCCAGTCCTCCCCGAGGCGCGCGAGGAGGCGGTCGGAGAGCAGGCCCACCTCGCGGGTTCGGTCCTCGACGGCCTTCTGGAAGATGCGCGCCGCGAAGAGCGCGTGCTGGGTCACGCCGGCGCGGGGTTCGCCGACCTGCAGCCGCCCGGACGGAAGCTCGCTCGCACCGCGCCAGCTGAGCTTGTAGTCGGCGCAGGTGTCGAGGACCACGAGCTGCATCGGGAAGCTGCTGAAGTGAGTCGAGCGCAGCTTCGACAGCAGGGAGTCCACGTCCAGGTTGCGGCGATCCTGTTCGGTGGCGTTGCTGTACAGGAGCCGCCGCCCGGTGCTGGGCTGGCAGATTCCGTGACCGCTCCAGTAGACGATCAGCAGGTCGCCTTCCGCTTGATACCGATCCGAGAGGGCATTCTCGAACTGGTCCCGGGTGGCGTCCGGCAGCGTCGTGACGTGCTCGACCCCGCGCGTCTGCAGCCAGTCCGTGAACCGGCCCGCGTCATTCCGAGCCCCGACCAGGTTCGGGAGTTCGCGCGAGTCGTAGTGGTCGATGCCGACCACGATGGCGTGCGTATGGCTCGGGCGGGGAGGCATGTTCCTGGCAATCTACCACCGACGGCCGGAGCGTTCCGGATCCCTCGCAGCCCCCCGGGGAAAGTCGATTCAGACTGACCGGATCGATCCGAAATCCGGATCGAACACTCAACTCTCCCCCTATGACCGGGCGGAATGATCCGGAATGTGGATCGTTTTGGGCGGTTTGTGGCGGTGGATGGGCCGACCTCCCCGCCTCCGCCGGGCCCACAGCAGCCCGGCGATCAACGTCCATGCCGGCAGTGTCGCGACGCCGGCCGCTCCGTCGGACGAGCACTCGCATGAGGGCAGATCCACGTCCGGGCACTGGTCCAGGTCCTCGTGGTTCGCGTTGGTGACGCATTCGAGGTAGCAGTCGTCGTCGCTGCCCGCGGAGTCGTCGTCGTCGTCGGCCTCGAGGCACCCGTGAACGTCGATGCACACGCCGGTGTACGCGCCGTAGCGGCACGGATCGCAGACCTCGTCGCCGTCGCAGATGTCCTCGGGCTCGTCGAAGGCCATGTTGGCCGTGGCCGGGGTCGCGATGGCGAACAGGGCCAGCGCGAGGATGCAGGGGAAGAAAGTGTGGCTCATGGCGAGCTCCTTTCCGGCGTTGGCCGCCGACCTACCAGACACCGGTGATCCCCAGGGGCGAGATGGCCACGATGCGCGCTCCGCGAGATCGCCGCGCCGCCTGCTCGTCCGGTCCAGCGGTCCGCTCCACCTCCCCGGCCATCACGGCGTGGGGCAGGGCGATGTGCAGCAGCACCAGCGCGGTCGTGCCGCAGGCCATGGCCATGACCAGGCCGATCTCCGCGAACACCGACGTGTCCGCCCGCGTGCCGATGGCAGCCATGAGCAACCCGACGCCGGCGCCAGCGCCGGTGAGTCCGGCGGCCAGCCCCCAGCGGTCGCCCTCGCGCCGCCACTGCCGGGCGAGCACGCCCGCGGAGGTCGCCTCGCCCAGCTGCTGGCGCAACGTCATCAGCGTGAGCTTGGCGCCCAGCACCGAGGGCACCCCCAGGCCCAGATTGATCATCGAAAACGGTATCCAGATCATGTCGCCGAGGGGGTCGTAGCCCGTGCCGCAGCGGACCTTCGAGGGATCACACGCGCGCCCGGCCCCCCACGTGATCTGCCGGATGGTCATGGGCACGGCAGCGAACGAGGACGTGAGCACGAGCTGGACGTTCCAGTAGCCCAGCTCCTTGCGGAAGCGTTGCTCGACGGCCTCGCGGTCCAGGTCATCGCCCTCGGCGTCGGTCGCCCCGGCCGCAGGCGCGGTCAGCGCGAGCAGCACGGCTGCGACCCACGCTGCGAGGCACAGCCGCGCACCGCTGCCGAATCGACGTGGTCTCTGCATGGTGTTCTCCCCTTCACGGATCATCGCGTCCTACGCTCCCACCCCTCCAGTACAGCAAGGGACGTGCCAGCGCAGGGGATACAACAGGGTAGTGGATCATTGCGATCGACGGACGACCCCGGTCGCGGCGGTGATCTCGAGCTCGAAGAGCAGGTCGGGACGACAGACGTCGGCAAAGACCGCCACGGCCGGCAGATCGGGCACCGCGCCTCGGGCGCGGAGCTCCTTCCAGGCGCGGTGCGTCTGCTGGTCCTTGAAGAACAACGCGCCGGTCACGGCGTCGGTCGGGCTGGCGCCCTGGTGGCGCAGAAGGGTGTCCATCGCGGCGTAGCTCTCGAGGATCTGCCCGCGCGGGTCCCCCACGTGGACCGTCGCGCCGCTGTCGTCGATGCTCGCGGTGCCCGAGGCGAACAGCAGCCGCTGCCCCGGGAGCCGCACGATCGTACCCCGCGAGAACGCCGAGCCGTAGTCGTAGGCCTCGCACTGGTGGGAGGTCCGCATGGGCTCGAGGATTCCGGCCCCGCGCACGGCCAGGAGGTCCATGAACGCCGGCGCCCCGGTGGCGTGGGCCCCCTGGATGCCGGTGCTGGCCGGTGGCGGCGAACCCGGGGGGCCGCCGATCCCCTCGCGGACGAAGAACTGGTTCCGGACCCGATTCAGCTCCGCGTAGTCGTCCAGCAACTCCTGGACGTAGATCCACGTCCGCGCCACGTCGCGGAACCCGAAGCCGAAGGCACGGACCCCGTCGCTGGCGCGCTCGAACAGATCCTCGAGCCTGGGCGGCCCGGCCCGGTCCGGCGCCGTGCCGATGCCGCACAGGTGGAGCACCTGCACGCCGTCGAATGCGACGAGGGTCCCCACGGGCCGTCCGTCGCGGGCGACCTTTTCGCAGCGCGCGGCCCCCTCCACCGCGAGCAACTGGACCCCCGCGAGGAGTCCACCGACGCACGGCTCGGCCAGCACCAGGGTCGTGGGACAGCCCAGAGCCGGGAGCACGCTGCGGACGACGGCCGCGCCGGGCTTCGCCGCGAAGACCTTGCCGTGGACCCTGCGGGCGTCGGGAGGCAAGGCGGCGAGGGCAGCGCGGAACAGGGACCGGATCCCCTGTTCGGAGGTCAGCGCCTGCCTCGTCGTGACGGTCACGTGGTGGAATCGCGGATCTGCGCCGACGGCGAACGAGGAGATCGAGGGCTCCGGCGAGGGGGCGGTCATGATGTTCTCGGTCGTGGGGGTCTGGTGGTGGGGGAGCGGTGTGCGGGGAGGATTGGCCTACCAGTCCTCCTCCCAGCCCTCGTCCCAGTCGTCCCAGGGATCCCACGGGTCGTCGCAGTTGCCGTTGTCCGGGAAGGCCAGGGTGGCCAGGGCCTCGCCGGGCTGCTCGGGCAGCGCGGCGATGATGCCGCCTGCGGCCACGGCGTACAGCGTGTCCTCGATGATGATCGAGCGGCGGACCTGGGCGCAGTACTGGGCGTAGTAGTCGTCCACGGCGGGCTCGACGAAGACGCTGGCGTCCACGGCGCCGACGTAGTCGATGCCGTCGGCGACGGTGACGTCGTAGACGTACAGCCCGGCGAAGTCCACGTCGCCCCAGCCGTAGGAGCTGTTGATGGGCACCGCGAACAGGTCCATCGGCTCGTAGTAGTTGAAGGCGTGGTGGTCGTAGATGGCCTCGGAGCCGGACCAGCCGGTCTCGACGATCTCCCGGTCCTGGAGCTGGGGATCGGCCAGGTCGGAGACGTCGAAGAGGCTGATCTGGACGCCAGCCGGGTCCACGGCCTCACCCACGGCGAGCAGGTGGTCCTCACCGAGGGGGTGCATGTAGGTGGAGTAGCCGGTGACCTCGAGCTCGCCGAGGACCTGGGGGCTGGTGGGATCGCGCAGGTCGATGGTGAACAGCGGGTCGATCTGCAGGAAGGTCACGACGTAGGCGATGTCGTCGGTGAAGCGCACCGCGTAGACGTCCTCGCCCGGGGCGATCCCCTCGGTGGAGCCGATCTCCTCGAGGCGGTTGCCGTCCTGCTGCAGCATGTACAGGCCCGTGGAGTTGCCGCTCTGGCCGCGCAGGCCGCCGTGGTTCCAGCTGCTGGTGACGATGCGGAAGGTCTTGTTGGCCTCGTCCATGGCGAACGAGCTGTGGGTCCAGCCGTCCACGCGGCCGCTGGCCACGTACTCGGGGTGCGCGGGCCCACCCTCGAGGTCGAACTTGTGGATGCGGGTGCCGTAGCCGTCCAGGGAGCCGCCGAAGGGGCCGGAGTCCGGCTCGTACACGGCCAGATACAGGCTCTCGGGGGTGGCGTAGACCTCGCCGGTGCCGGCGAGGACCGAGGTGCCGGTGACCTCGGCGTCGGAATCGGTGAAGTCCAGGGCGAGCACGGACATCAGGTTGAGGCCGCCGTCGCGGTTGGGGCGGAAGACCTCGGTGCAGCCGCAGACCGTGTCCTGGGCGAGATTCCAGTCCGCGCCGTTGCGGGTGTTGACCGCGCGGCGGGGCATCCAGTCCTCCAGGGCGCTGGCCTCGACCACCTGCTTGATGTCGTCGTCGTCCTCCTGGCCCCAGACCTCTTCCTGGACGTCGTTGTCCGACAGGTCGCGGTTGGTGATCAGGTACAGGCGCTCGTTCACGCGGCGCGTGTCGTACAGAGAACCCTCGACGTACACCTCGCGGGAGACCTCGGGGGCGGTCCGGTCGGCGATGTCGATGACGGTGATCTTGGTGACCTGGTCGCGCACCTCGAAGTTGCGGCCGCCCATGGGCGCGGTCTCGCCGTAGAGGCTCGACAGCACGGCGATGGTGTCACCGTCCAGGTACAGCTCCTCGGGGTAACCCTCGATGGCCAGGCGGGCGACCTCGGCCATCTCCTCGGCGGGCCAGGCGTCGATGATCGCCAGATCCTCGCCGTTGAGCACGTAGATGTGCTCGCCGTCGTTCTTGACGAAGTCGGCCTCGTCCACCCCGGTCTCCTGGACGTTGGTGGTGGAGTGGCTGTTGGAGCTGGCGTCGTCGTCGTCGCCCACACCCGCGGCCATGTCGGCCTCGGGAGCGGCGAGCCCCCCCTGGCCTCCCCAGGTCCCCCGATCGTCGGAGCCGTCGTAGGTGTACTGCTCGTAGGCCAGCTCCTCGATGTACTTCTCGAGCTCGTCGCAGCTCTCGAAGGCGGTGAGCTCGGCGTCCTTGGAGCAGCCCGTGGCCGCCAGCAAGGAACCCGCGGCCAGGATGGCGCCGCCATAATGGATGACTCTGTTCATGCTCTCCTCCAGCCCTGTCATTGTTCCCGAGTGCCCCGAAACCCGCCAGTACTGAGTGCAAGCCACGTGCCGCCGTAATCGGGCAGTTCCGTGCCCGGTTCCATGAAGTGGAGGTGGGGATGTGGCACAGTGGCGGTGCCCGGCCTTCCCACGGCCGGGGTCACGGGAGGTGTCATGGTCCGGTATCTGGGAAGCGCGCTGGCGGTGTGGATGGTGATCACCGGGGCGCGGGCCGAGCTGACGGTGACCGAGATCGACCTGGCCGAGCGCGCCGGGTTCGAGGTCAACGGCATCGGGCCGATGCTCGTGCTGGCCGACGCCGACCGCAACCGCGTGGTGGTGGCCAACACCCTGAGCTCCTCTGTGACGATCATCGACGGCGAGACCGACGCGGTGACGTCGGTGCCGGTGGGGCGCCGCGGCCTGCAACACCTCAAGGCCGCCGCGCTGACCCTGCGCCGCGCCACGGGCACGGTCTACCTGGTGGTGAACCACGGCCTGGTGGTGGTGGACCCGGACGCGGGCACGGCCCAGACCCTGCTCACCGAGGCCCAGTTCGAGTCGGTGGCCGTGGACGAGGCCACGGGCAACGCGTTCCTGTGCGGCCGCGAGACCGGCAAGCTCGGCTTCTACGACGCGCGCAAGGGCGAGCTGAGGTTGATTCCGTGGCTCGATCACGCCGAGGCCCTGGTCAACCTCAACCAGACCCCGCCGCCCCCCATCCGCCGCATCGTGGCCATGCCCGGCCCCGATCCCCGCCGGCCCGGCCGCATCGCCGCCATCGACGGGATGGCGGGGGTGCTGCACGTCTTCGACGCCCGCCGCGGCAAGCGCCTCTACGGCAAGCCCGTGGCCCTGCACCCCGGCGGACGCTGGCACCTCGCCGGCACCAACCCGGCCACCGGCCACATCTACCTGGTCACCGAGACCTCGGAGCGCAAGGTCATCCAGGCCGGCAAGATCGCCATGGACCGCAGGGCTGCGGACGTGATCGTCGCGCTGCCCGAGTTCACCGAGGGGGTGGGCATGACCTATCACCCCGGCCGCGACCAGGTGTACGTGCCCTACGACAACCACGCCACGGTGCACGTGGTGGACTTCGCCGCTGGCGGCTCCCTCGGGACCATCGCCGTACCCGCGTACGGCAACGACGCCGCGGCCATCGACGTGGACGGCGACCGCCTCTACCTGGGCAGCTGGGCCCACGGCGAGGTGGAGATCGTGGATCTGGCGCAGCAGCGGTTCGTCGGGCGGATCCAGGGCCAGGGCATCATCCCGCACATGTTCGCCATGACCTTCAACGCGGCCAACGGCCAGCTGTACTTCCCGGTGGGGGCGTCGGCGGTCAACGGCTGCTTCGGCGCCTCGGTGACGCGCCTGGACCCGGCCACCGGCGAGTCGGCGGTCATCCGCACCGGCTGGGCCCCCATCGCCCTGGTGGAGGTGCCCGGGCGCGACGCCATGCTGGTGTTCGACAACGAGGGCGGGTACGCGGAGGTGCGGGCGGACGGGCACGTGGTCTTCCACGCGCTGCCCCACCGGTACCCCCTGCGCGCGGTCGTGGGGCCCGACGAGCAGATCTACCTGGCCTACGGTCCCCACCAGTCGTACTGGCCCACGGTCTACATCTGGGCCGCGCGCAACGGCGTGCTGAGCATCGATCCCGAGACCCTGGACCTGTACGACCGTCGGATCCCGCGTCAGCCCCTGGACCTGGCGCTGGACGGGCGCGGCGCGTTGTACCTGCCCCAGAACAACTGGGGAGGGGAGAAGCAGTTCGTGAACCAGCTGGGCGATGGGGTGCGGGAGCTGGACATCCGCCAGCGGCTGGAGCTGCCCGACGAGGTGACGCGGGAGACCACCCAGCGAATCCTCGACCACGATCCGGGCACGGGTCGCCTGTACCTCGTGCGGGTGGGGGAGGCCGATGATGATCCGTCCGTGCTCCAGGTGATCGACCCGGAGTCCGGCGAGGTCCAGCAGCGCCTCGAGCTGGGGATCAACGCCACGGACCTGTTGTTCGACGAGCAGCAGCTGTACGTGGCCAACTTCGACTCGGGCACGGTCTCGGTGATCGCCAAGGACGGCTGGGAGGTGCGCGAGACCGAGGCGGGTGACGGGCCGCTGGCCCTGTGCCAGGTGGCCGGCGAGGTGTTCGTGATCGATCACCGCCGCGGCGAGTTCCGCGCCGTGGGCGCGGCCAAGGGGCGGGGCTGGACCAGCGAGCGGGACTTCCCGGGCGCGCCCCAGGACGCCTTTGCGTGGCGAGACGGGCTGGTGATCACCGGGTACAGCCCCGACGAGCTGGTGATCTCCTACGTCGAGCACCCCACGGCCTCGGCCCACGTGGTGTCCACCCACCGCGTGGCCTACCCCTACGGCGAGGCGCGGTTCGATACACCCAACTCGGCTTTCTATCTCAGCGGGCAGTTCGGCGACGCGGTGTTCACGCTGACCCCCGGGGAGCTGGATCGACACGGCAACCTGTGGCTGGCGGACTTCCTGTCGGGCAAGGTGTTCATCCTGTCGCCCGGCGAGTGATATCCTGACCGCGGAGGATCCATGAGCAGCCCCGAGCAGTTGCTGCGCGTCGTCGAGGCCCTGGCCGAGAGCGTCCGAGGAGACCAGCCCACCGCGCTGGTGGTCGGCGATCTGATGCTGGATCGGTACCTGTGGGGGGCGTGCGACCGCATCTCTCCGGAGGCGCCGGTGCAGGTGGTGGACGTGCGGTCCGACGCGGTTCGCCTCGGTGGCGCCGGCAACGTGGTGGCCAACCTGCGCGCCCTCGGCGCGGCGGTCCGCGTGGCGTCGGTGATCGGCGCCGGTGACGACGCGAGGACGCTGCGCGATCTGATGACCGAGGTGGGCGCGTCCCACGCCGGCGTGGTGGAGGACCCCTCGCGGCGGGTCACCGCCAAGACCCGGCTCATGGCGTCGCACCAGCAGGTGGTGCGCTACGACTCGGAGACCCGGGTCCCCCTGGGGGAGCCGGCGGCGAGCCAGCTGGTCGAGGCGGTCCGCGGCCAGCTCGACGGCGCCGACGTGGTGATCCTGTCGGACTACGGCAAGGGGGTGTGTACCCCCGAGGTGATCGCGGCGGTGATCGCCCTCGCGCGCGATAACGGGGTACCCGTACTGTGTGATCCCAAGGGGACGGACTACGACCGTTACCGCGGCGCCACCGCCATCACGCCCAACCGCCGCGAGGCCGCCCAGGCCACCGGGATCGACCTCGCGGACGAGGCCTCCTTGACGCGGGCCGGCGAGGAGCTGCGCGCGCGGCTGGACCTGGACTTCTGCCTGATCACGCTGTCGTCGGAGGGGATGGCCCTGTTCGACGCCGCGGGCCTGCGGCGCATCTCCACGTCCGCGCGCGAGGTGTTCGACGTCACCGGCGCGGGGGACACGGTCATCGCGGCGCTGGCCCTGGGGCTGGTGGCGGGCCTCGGCGTGGGCCGCGCCTGCGAGGTGGCCAACCTGGCCGCCGGCGTCGTGGTGGGCAAGGTGGGCAGCGCCACGGCGACGGTCGCCGAGCTACGCGACCACGCCAGCGCCGTGGCCGCGCCGCGGCGGATCACCGACAAGATCGTCTCGCTGGACGAGGCCGTGGCCATCGTGCGCGACCGGCGCACGCGGGGCCAGCGGATCGTCTTCACCAACGGCTGCTTCGACATCCTCCACTCGGGGCACATCAAGGTGCTCGAGGACACCGCGGCGCTGGGCGACGTGCTGATCATCGGGCTCAACAGCGACGCCTCGGTGCGGCGGCTCAAGGGGGACAGCCGGCCGGTCAACGGTGAGGACGACCGCGCCTACCTGCTCAGCGCGCTGGCCTGGGTCGATCTCGTGGTCCTGTTCGAGGACGACACCCCCGAGGCCCTGATCCGGCGGCTGGAGCCGGACGTGCTCGCCAAGGGCGGGGACTACACCGTGGACACCATCGTCGGCGCGGACATCGTGCTGGCCAACGGCGGCGAGATCCTCACCGTGCCCCTGGTGCCGGGCAAGTCCACCACGGAGTTGATCCAGCGGATCAAGGAGCTCGACGAATGATCATCGTCACCGGCGGCGCCGGCTTCATCGGCAGCAACCTGATCGCGGGGCTCAACCGCCTGGGCCACGAGGACATCCTGGTGGTGGACAACCTGTCCACGGCCGCCAAGCACCTCAACCTCAACCGCGTGGCGTTCACGGACTACCTGGACAAGGAGGACCTGTTCGACGCGCTGGACTCGCTGGCGGCGGTGGAGGCCATCTTCCACCAGGGCGCGTGCAGCTCCACCACGGAGACGGACGGGCGGTACATGATGCGCAACAACTACCGCTACTCGCGGCGGTTGCTGGACTTCGCGCTGGACCGCGGCGTGCCGTTCCTCTACGCCTCGTCGGCCTCGGTCTACGGTTCGGGCGCCGACGGCTTCGCCGAGCGCCCCGAGTGCGAGTACCCCCTCAACGTGTACGCATTCTCCAAGTTCTCCTTCGACAACCACGTGCGGCGGGTGCTGCCCACGGCCCGCAGCCAGGTGCTGGGCCTGCGCTACTTCAACGTCTACGGGCCCCAGGAGAACCACAAGGGCGCCATGGCCTCGGTGGCCTTCCACCTGTTCGGACAGCTGCAGCGGGGCGAGGAGATGAAGCTGTTCGAGGGCAGCGACGGCTTCGTGCGGGACTTCGTGCACGTGGACGACGCCGTGGCGGTCAACCTGCACTTCCTCGCCAGCGGCGCGTCGGGGATCTTCAACTGCGGCACGGGCGAGGCGCGCAGCTTCGAGGACGTGGGCCGCACCATGCAGGCCCTCGCCGGCCGCGGCGAGCTGCGGACGATCCCCTTCCCCGAGCACCTGGTGGGCAAGTACCAGGCTTACACGCGCGCCGACCTCACCGAACTGCGGGCGGCAGGGTACGAGCGACCGATGACCTCGCTCGAGGACGGCCTCGAGCGGTACCACGAGGTCCTCGCGGAGACGGGAGGGTTCCTCCGATGACGACTCCCTGGACCAAGGCCATCGCCGAGCACCGCACCGTGCTGGCGCGAGTGGCCAAGCTGCTGGGTGATCAGGTGCAGGAGTCGGCCGACCGCGTCGTCGAGGCGCTCCAGTGCGGACACAAGGTGATGCTGCTCGGCAACGGCGGCAGCGCGGCCGACGCCCAGCACATCGCCGCCGAGCTCAGCGGCCGCTACACCCGGGAGCGTCCCGGGCTCGCGGCGCTGGCGCTGACCACGGACACCTCGGCGCTGACGGCCATCTCCAACGACTACGGGTTCGAGCGCGTGTTCGAGCGCCAGGTCGAGGCGCTGGCGCAGGCCGGGGACGTGGTCATCGCCATCTCCACGTCGGGCAACAGCGGCAACGTGCTGCGGGCGGTCTGGCGGGCCAGGGAGCTCGGTTGCTCCGTGATAGGCTGGGCTGGAAGGGACGGCGGCCGCCTCGCGGGCCTGTGTGACCTGTCCATCGTCGTGCCGAGCGACGACACGGCGCGCATCCAGGAGATGCACATCCTGGTGGGGCACGTGCTGTGTGACCTGGTCGAGGAGGCGATGGCGCCCCAAGATAGTTCTTCGTGACCCACACCTGGACCGCGCTCGCTCTCCGCTCCACCCTGCTCGCCGCCGTTTGCGCGCTGGCGTGGTCCGCGACGGGCTGCAAGAGCGCCCAGGACCCCTTCGGCTCGGGGACCGGCGACGACGACACCACGACCGCGCCCGCGGACGACGACGCCACCGCGGGCGACGACGACACCTCCACCGCGGACGACGACAGCGGCGGGTCCGACGACGACTCGGCCCCGGTCGGCGACGACGACGACTCGGCCCCTGCCTACCACGATCCCTGCGGCAACCAGTACCTGCCCCAGGGGGGCTACGACACGGATCCGCCCGTCCCGGCGCTGTACACGGACCAGGGGATCGGCGGGGACCCCACGCCGGTGCGCGTGCGGACGAGCTTGTACCAGGACTCGACCACCTCGGTGGCGGTGCAGTGGGAGACGGACCTGGACACCACCGCCTCGGTCATCGAGTGGGGCGAGGCCCAGGTCAGCGACAACCGCAAGCTCGGCGCGACGTTCGTGCTGGGCCCCGAGGGGGGAACCCAGGCGCGGGTCCACGAGGCCCGCCTGTGCGACCTGATCCCCGGGACCACCATCCAGTACCGGGTGGGCGCGGACGGGGCGTTCTCGGACACCCACTCGTACACCACCTTCGATCCTGCGGCGACCGAGCTGACCGTGCTGGTCGTGGGCGACTCCCGCGGCGGCAACGACACCCTCGCCGACCTGGTCTCCCTGGCGGTCCCCCACGATCCCCAGCTGGTGATCCACACCGGGGACATGGTCAACAGCGGCTCGTCCCTGTCCGAATGGGGCGAGCTGTACGACAAGCTCCCCGAGCTCGCCACCACACCGATGGTCTCGGTGCACGGCAACCACGAGTACCTGGCCGAGGAGTTCTTCGGCATGGTCGCCTCGCCCGGCGACGAGGAGCACTTCTCGCTGGACATCGGTCCCATGCACCTGGCGGTGCTCAACGACAGCCGGGACCCGGTGGAGATGGAGGACCAGGCCGCCTGGCTCGACCAGGATCTGGCCAAGACGTCGGCCACCTTCAAGGTCGTGGCCACCCACAAGCCCATGTACTCGTCGGGCACCCACGGTGGCGAGGGTGTGTCCCACGGCAAGATCGTGCCGGTGCTCGACACCCACGGGGTGCACATGGTCTTGTGCGGCCACGACCACGGCTACGAGCGCACCCTGCCGCTGCGCAACGAAGCCGTGATGGAGAACGCCGCGGACGGGACGACCTACGTCACCGCCGGCGGAGGTGGAGCCTACCTCTACACCTTCGTCGGCGACTGGTTCACCGCCCACTCCGAGTCGGTCCACCACATGGTCATCATGACCATCACCGGACGCGTCCTGACCCTGACCGCCATCCGCCACGACGGCACGATCATGGACGAGTTCGTGCTCGATCTCGACGCCTGAGTTTCGACTACATTCGGGCGTTCAGCCCGCCTCCTCTCCCGGGCCCCTGCGTGGCCCGTGACTCCTGTCCGTAGAGGCTGAGGATCATGTCGCGCTTCATGTCCAGGTGCTCGAACAGCATGGTGGTCGAGGCGTTGGTGAGGATCTGGGAGATGGCCATGTCCATGCTGGCCTGGGCGTAGTCCAGGTCCTCGATGCGGGCCTGGGCCGCGGTCTCGTTCTCGATGGCGTCGGACTGGTAGTTGACCACGTGGTCCATGCGCCGCTGGGCCGCGCCGATCTCGGCGCGGACGGAGCTGGCCTCGCCGATGGCGCCGTCGATGGTGTCCAGGGCGTCCAGGGCGTCCTGGCGGGTGCTGACGGTGGTGCCGCTGAGGCCGAGCCCGACCACGGTGCCGTCCGCGGCCAGGCCGATGTCGATCTTGTCGTGTTCGGTGGCGTGGATGCCCACCTGGACCTCGATGGGTTCGCCGGCGAGCAGGTCGTCGCCGCCGGTGAGGTTGGTCGAGATCTCGTCCAGGGCCGCGGGGATGCCGCTGCCGGTCCCGTCCCCCAGATCGTAGGTGCCGCCGCCGGTGGTGCCGGTGATGTCGTTGTACGAACCTGCCTGGCTGGGCCGCGTGATCACGTGCACCACCATCCCCGCCGCTGCGAGGTCGGCGGCCACGTCGGCCTGGGGTGGATCCCCCGGGATCACGTGGACCTCCTGGCCGACGTCGGTGATCACGACGATGTGGTGCGCCACGTCCTGGCGCCAGCTGAACACGTCGTTGTCCCCGTTGAAGTCGTTGGCCCCCGACACGTTGACCAGGGCGGAGTAGGCGTCGATGGCCCCGCCGGCCAGGGGGAGGCCGGCCAGGGCCCCCTCGAATCCCCCTCCACCGATGTCCACCACCCGATCGACGTTGTCCACGATGTCGAGGCTCGAGCGCATGGCGGCCAGGCCGAAGTTCACGTCCACCCCCGCGTCGATGAAGGACTGGCGGAAGGCCTGGATGGACGCGACCAGGGTGGCCTTCTCGCCCCCCATGGAGCCGGACGTGTCCAGCACGAACGCCACGTCCACGTGGGCCTGGGCGAGCAGGGGGGTGCCGTTGTAGGTGGTGGTCCAGGCGATGGAGTCGATGGCCCCCAGCAGCTCGCCCACCTCCTCTTGCATGATCGCCCGCTCGGCGTCGCTGACGGTCTCGGTGGCGGCCTGCATGGCCAGCTCCTTGAGGCGAATCAGCATGACCTGGATCTCGGCCATGCCCCCGTCGGCGAGCTGCAGGGCCTGCTCGGCGTTCTCGGCGTTGTTTCGGGCCACGCGCAGGCTGCGCACGCGAGTCTCGAGGCTGGTGGCGATGGCCAGACCGGCGGCGTCGTCGGCCGCCCGGTTGATCCGGCGGCCGGAGGAGAGTTGCTCCACGGTCCTCTCCCGGGAGTACCGGGCCTGAGCCATGTGACGCACGATGTTGAGCGTCGTCGATGAAGACCAGGCGGCTCTCATGCCTCTCCACGCCGTCGCGACGGCCACCGCGCCCAGCGGCGCGGTCGCGGCCCGGCGGCCCGACTACGGGTTCACGTCACACCGACGCTCCGGGGTCACCCCGAGGCGCACGGCGGTCCTCGCGTCTCCAGCTCTCCGGTTCGGCTCTCCTTCCCGGGCGCACGTGCGCCCTCGAGACGCAGAGCGGCCCTGCGTCTCGGATCGAATCTCGTGCGGATCACGCCGTCCGCGCCGGTCTGCGCGCGGGGATGATCACACCCGTCCGGTCCGGAGAAGCCGATGGGACCGTGCGGACGCAGCTGGGCGTTCGCGCGGGCCTTCGGGCCCCTCGCCGGGCGAGTCGTCGCCTGCGCACCCGCCGTGCACAGGTCAGTCGTCGTGGCCCACGTGTCTCCATTTCGGGATGCGGCCACCGCGAAACCGGCGGCCGGGCAGACATCCCAGAACAGACACTTCGGGCTCTCTCCTCGTGTTATCGGCGAAATGGAGGCGAACTTGAGGCGGCCCAGGCGAGTTGTGCTCTTCCGTGCGCCGGCCGGTCCCGTATCATGCTGGAACACCCACCGGGCCCCGGGCGCGAGGAGGGGATATGGCGTTCCTGAACCTCAACGAGCAGCAGAAGCGGCACTGGTACAAGTTCCTGGGCGGATTCGCCGTGCTGCTGAGCCTGATCATCCTTGGCGCGCCCCTGCGCTGGTTCTTCGCCAAGTCACCGCTGCCCTTCACCACGGTGGTGCCGATCTTCTTCGTCGTGGCGGTGGTGCATTCGTTCTGGCGGATGGGCTGGCGGCGGATGATCGTGTTCATGCCCCTGGCGCTGGTCATCTGCACCCTGTCAGAGCTGATCAGCACGTTCTCGGGGTTCCCGTTCGGCGAGTACGTGTACAACACCGAGGCCGTGGGCGCGAAGATCCTGTGGACGATCCCGTGGACCGTGCCCCTGGCCTGGTACACGATGATCTACCCGAGCCTGCTCATCGCCAACCTGCTGGTGGACGGGAACCCGAAGACCGGCGCGGTGGGGTGGTCGCGCCTGTTCCTGATCGCCATGGTGGGCGCCGGGGTGGTCACGGTGTGGGACCTGGCCCTGGATCCCCACATGGTCAACTACGAGTCCGCCTGGACCTGGCGGTACTCCGACACCTGCTGGCAGCGGACCTGCGAGGAGACATCGGCGGATCGGACCTGCGTGCAGCAATGCAAGCAGGATTGCACCCGCAAGGAGACCCGGCGGGAGTGCCGCGAGCGCGTCGGCTCGGTGGGCGGTGACGTCGCTACGGAATGCACGCGCCCCGCGCGCGTGGAGGCCTTCGTGAACCGCTGCGCGGGCAGCTGCGAACGGGCCGCGACGGACGGGGAGCTCACCGAGGGGTGCGAGGACCTCGTGTGGAGCGTGGTCGAGCTGCACGGGGGGACTCCCGCGGACGAGGCGGCCTGCGAGGCCGAGTTCATCCGGGTCAAGCGGCGAGAGAACTGGAAGCTGGCGTGCGAGCGCGAGTGCTGTGATCGGGACTGCGAGCATGCGTGTGCGACCGCAGTCCCCGTGCACAGCGGCGACGACCAGTGGTGGGCGGCCCAGGGGGGCAAGGCGTGGACCATCGGCGACAGGCCCATGCCCACGCTGCTGCGGGAGAAGCTGTGGATCTACTACCAGTGGGGCTGGTACTTCTGCATCCCGTTCTCGAACTTCTACGGCTGGTTGATCACCTCCTTCGCCGTGTTCTTCGTGTACGGCGTGATCAAGAAGAAGTGGCTCGTGCCGTGGGAGAAGCGGGCCGCCGCGAATGCCCGCCACAAGCTGTTGCTGGCCTGGTCCGACGGGGTCCCCAAGGGCCTCAACCTGATCCCGGGGGCCGACTCGTCCACCGGCACCGCGATCCGCAAGAGCATGGCCAACTCCCGGCTGGCCGGGTACGAGGAGGCGCTGCTGAGCTCGCCGGTGACCGACGTGCAGAAGCTGACCGTGCTCGGCGGCGTGATGATCTATTTCAGCGTGTCGTGGTGCAACATCCTGTTCGCCTACCCGTCCGGGCTCGTGCTGATCGCCCTGTTCGGGATGCTGCTGCCGCTGGCCGGCGCCATCTTCCGGCTGTACTCGTGGGAGGGCCAGCAGGCCAACCACGAGCGCGTGTTCAACCGAACGCTGGACTAGGCGGGCCGGGGCGTCACGGGGGGATGGGGCCGTACTGGCCGCCAGGTGTGCGGAACCACTCGAAGTAGGTCTCGGGCTCGTCGTTCCAGCCCACGCGCCACGCGCTCAGCTCCCCCACCTCGAGCTCGCCGATGTCGTACGACGTGCGGTGCATGATGTCGTCGCCGAACAGCTGGGCGGCCTTGCGCGCGCGGTCCGCGGTCTGCTCGAAGGTCTCGTACAGATCCCACGCGCCGAACAGGTGCAGGGTTTCGTGGGCGATGGACGCGGGAGCCAGTTCGTTGCCGTCGGGGTAGTCGCGGTACAGCATCATGCCCTCGAGGAAGTACAGTTCGCGGCTCATCCCCTCGGCAAAGGACATGGAGTAGCCGATCCCCGACACGTTGGCGTAGAGCAGCACCATCACGTGGTCGCACTGCTTGTAGCGGGCCGCCCACTCGTGCAGGGCCGGCGGGTCGGAGTAGCCGGCCTTGGCGAGGACCCTGGACACCAGATCCACCGGCTCGTCGCCGGAACCGTCGCCCTGCACGATGGTGTCCATCACCACGTCGGACTTCTCGCCGAGCACGCCGCGCTCGAACGTCAGATCCACGTCGTGCTGCCCGGCCTCCTCCACGAGCCACGCCTCGGCGATGTCCTGCTTGAGGAGCATCCGCTCCTTGGTGGCGGGGTCCCAGGGCGCGTCCGGTGTGGAGATGAACACGGCCAGCGCGTAGACGCGGCCCTCGAGCGAGGCGGCGCTGCCCGCGCCGTGGGTGTCCAGGTCGTAGCTGGCCCACGCGGGAAGGGCCGCGGCCAGGACGACGAGCAGGGTCGCGAGGCTCGCGGTGGCTCGGAATCGGCGTTGGGGTCGGGTGCGCAAGGGGTTCGTTCCTCGATGTCCATCATGGTCGAGGACTCCGGCCGTGCCAAGTGCCGTGCACCGCCGCGGGGGCTGCCGGTGCTGGACACCCGGGTGTGACCGAGATAGCTTGATCCACTGCCCGGGAGGGTGGGCATCGGAGACGGACCCAGGGGATGGAATCGACGATCCGCGACTGGCGATCGATCGGGTGCGCTGCCGCCCTCGGGCTGGTGACCCTCGTGGCACCGCCTGCTGGCGCGCGGATCGGCGTGATCTCCCCGGTGGGCGAGGACGGCATCCCCCTGGAGTATCCGGACGAGCTGCCCGAGGACAGCGGTGAGGTCCTGCCGTTGACCTGGTCCTTCGTGGTCGAGCAGGTCCCGCTGGTCGTGGCCGGCGCGACCCTGGACCGGGAGTGCCCTTCCGGGATCTCGCCCGTCATCGACGACGTGGTGGACGAGGCGCTGAAGCTCATGACCGGGCTGGACGCCGAGGCCGCCGTGGATCTCCTCGACGAGCTTCAGGACGATCTCCCCTGCCTGGACGAGCCGGTCACCTCCCCCGAGCTGGCGGACATCTACTACTACCGCGCCGCCGCGCTGGCCTTCCTGGGCGAGGACGAGTCGGCGCGCTGGTCCATGCGCAGCGCCGTGGCCATCGAACCGTCCCTGTCCCCCGACCAGAACCTGCCGGGCAAGATCAACACGTGGTTGAAGGAGGAGCAGGCGCGGGGCCGCGACGTGGTCAGCGTGCGCCTGCGCGTGCCCATCGAGATGACGGTGCGGATCGACGGGCAGGGGGAGGAGCCCGAGCTCGCCGTGGACGGCCTGGGGTTGATCCAGTGGGAGGACGCCCGGGGTCGCTGGTCCTCGGCGCTGCTTCGGGACGTGGGCGACTCCGTGGTGGTGAGCACCGTCGAGGGGGTCCAGGAGCGGCTGCAACACCGGGACGATCCCATGGTGCTGCCCCTGGCCGCAGCGCTGGGCGAGGCGCTGTACCACCCGATGCGCATCGATCAGGCGTTGCTGTGGGACGGCGGCGACGGGGTGGTCCTGTGGGACTCCCTGGAGCGGGAGGCGCGCTGGTTCGAGGAGACCCCGCGCGTGCGCGGCGGAGGCTCGTCCCGGGACGGCTCGAAGGGCGATCGAGACGACCACTTCCGGTTCGTGCTCGTGGGAGGGGTGGCCCACTTCGACTCGTTCCCCTACGCCACGGCCGGTGCGGACTGCACCATCTTGCTGTACGGGCGCCTGGCCCTGGCCCTGGGGGCGGACGCGGCGTTCCCGCTGACCGAGTTCCAGGAACGCCGGACCGTTCCCATCTTCCACTCCGGCCTCCGGCTGCGCCTCGGCCCCCTCGCGATCAAGGCCCACCCCTTCCTGGGATTGGCGTTCCGTGGGGGCATCAAGGAGGAGCACGCGGGCAAGCCCACGGCCATGCTCGGCGGCTCCGCCACGGTGGGTGTGGACCTGCGGCCGATGAAGCACATGGTGATACGCATTGCCGTGGACGGCGGTTTCCTCGACCAGCGCGGCCTCGTTCATGCAAGAATTGGCTTCGGCTTCGGTATCTGACCCGACCTCGGCGTCGGCGCCGCGGCCGACACGCCCATGGAGCAGCTTGGACGATATCGGCTCCTCGAGGAGCTGGGCTCGGGCGGCTTTGCCGTCGTGTACAAGGCCGAGTCCGTGGGCGAGGATCGCTCACGGGTCGCGCTGAAGTGCCTCCACGCCAACCTCACCCACGAGGACCCCGGCTTCCTCGAGTCCCTGCGTGAAGAGGCCCGCATCTGCTCGCTGATCCACCACCACAACGTGGTGCGCGTGTACGAGCTGGCCTACGAGTACGACGCGCGGGGCGAGCCCCAGTACTACATGGTCATGGAGCTGGTGGAGGGGGCCACCCTCGAGGCCCTCACCTGGATGACCGCCAAGGCCGGGGTGAGGCTGCCGCCGGCGGTGGTCCTCGATCTCATGGCCCAGGTGGCCGACGGGCTGTTCCACGTCCACACCCTCACCGATGCCCAGGGCCGCACCGTGGGGATGGTCCACCGGGACCTCAAGCCGAGCAACGTGCTCGTGGACGGCGACGGGGTCGCCAAGATCCTCGACTTCGGCATCGCCAAGGCCCTGGACAGCTCCGGGCCCAAGACGGCCACGGGCATGACCCGCGGGACCGCCGCCTACATGGCGCCCGAGCAGGCCTTCGCCAGGCAGTTGACGCCGGCCGCGGACCAGTTCGCCTTTGGCGCGCTGCTGTTCTTCGTCGCCGTGAGCGAGCCATTGATCCGCGCGGACACCATGGCCGCGGAGCTGCTGTCGGTGGTCAACACGCCGCCGGACCACCGGGTGGACGAGGCCGACCGGGCCATCCCCGGGCTCGGCGACATCCTGTACCGGCTGCGGCAGACCGACCCCGAGGATCGCTTCGCGTCCATGGCCGAGGTGGCGGCCTCGTTGCGCGCCCTGCGCCAGGCTCAACCCCTGACCGTGGACACGGCGTCGTACCTGCGGTCGGTGCTGTCGGACCCCCGCGCCACGGTGTCGCGCCACGAGCTGGCGCGCATGCGCGGGCGAGGTTCGGGCCCGGCCGAGCTGGTGACCATGGATCACCTCGGGCCGCAGCAGCTGGACCGGACCGGCTCCCTGGTCACGCCCGAAGAGGCGGCGCTGTCGTGGGCCCTGGAGGCAGGCGAGGAGCTGAGCGTCGCCGATCTGGACCCGCTGCCCCTGCCCGACGAGCGCGCCACCATGGTCATGCCCAGCGCGGAGACCGAGGCGGTGACCGAACCGGTGGTGTCCGCGGTGACCGACACGTCGGACCATCCCGCGACCACCCCGGTGACCGATACGTCGGACCACCCCGCTCCCTCGGTCCCGATGGCCGCGCAGCCCCCAGCTCCGGCCGAGGAGCGTCGCGGGTTCAGCCCATGGATCACGGCGATGCTGCTGCTCCCGCTGCTGGCGCTGGTGCTAGGGGTGGTGATGCTGGCCCTGGTCCGCCTGTGGCAGACCGGCGACCAGCTCCCGCCGGTGGAGTTCGTCGAGGTGGGCACCACCCAGGTGGACACCACCCTGGTGGACCCCGAACCCCCGACGCCTTCGATCACGGAATCCGATCCCGTCGAGATCGTGGTGGAGGCCACCGACCCCGTCGAGGAGCCCCCCGACGAGCCGGTCACCGCCGGAACGAGTTCGCCGGAGCCAGACCCGATCCGTGAAGACCCCGCCGATGCGTCGGACCACACTGAACCCGCGGAGCCTGTCACCCCCGATCCGGCCCCGCAGGAGCTGCCCACAGAAGCGCCGCCCCCCCCCGATCCCGTCGAGCAGGATCCGCCCGCGACGGTGGAGATGGGCGCCCTGCGGCTCAACGCCTACCCCGCGGCGCGGGTGTACGTGGACGGCGAGTTCGTGGGGACCACCCTGGAGACCGCCAGGGGTGTGGAGCTACCCGCCGGGGAGCGGGAGGTACGGCTCGTGCGATCCAGCGACGGGTACGAGCAGATCATCCAGGTGGTCATCAAGGCCCGCAAGAGCCTGGCGGTGCCCTTCGAGTGGGACGATTCCTGAGTCCGGACGTCCGTCAGAGCACCCCCAGCGGCAGCGCGATCCGCTCGGCGCCGTAGCCACCCGCGAACCCCCCGTCGGTCCGTGACAGCACCATCACCTGCCAGGCCTTCTGACCGTCGGCGGTGACCTCGAACACCGTGCTGGTGGTGTCCCACTCCAGCACGCTGCCCGCGGTGATCAGGGTGTTGCCGTTGTCGAGGCGATCCGCGTCGCCCCAGTACGAGGTGAACCAGGGATCCTCTGCCAGCTCGCCGGGGTACTCCCAGACGATGGTCGAGGTCATGGCCTCCTCGTCGAGCTCGTACTGCACCACCCGGGAGAAGGGCCGGCCGGGGTAGATCCCGTTGTCGTACATCAGGATCGTGCCGTCGGGCTGGATCTCCGGGGCGTGGGCCTGCTCCACCCAGGGCAGCTCGTGGTCGCCCAGCGGCTCGAAGTCGCCGCCCTCGCCCAGGGCCCACAGCAGCTCCCCGCTGGTGCGGTCGAGCTTGTAGAACGTGGCGAGGAACAGGCTGTTGAACCACGCGTGGTCCCCGTCCACCAGCGCCATGTTGCCGTGGATGTGCTCCTGGGCGGCCCCGGGGACCCAGTCGCTGGCGTCCCACGACCACACGATCTCACCGTCGGGGGTGACCTCCTCGATCACGTCCGAGACCACCCCGCCGACCTCGTCGAAGGTCAGGGTCAGGTGGTTGCCGCCGGGGAGCTCGCGGAAGGTGTGGTTCGCCGCACCCGGCGCCAGGTACATGTCGGGCTGGGGGCGGCCCTCCCAGTGGATTTGGCCGCCGAAGTCCACCTCGACGGGGCGCACGCCAGGCCCGAGGTCGCCGCCGATGAGGACCCGCCCAGCGCCGGTCAGGGTGACGTCCACGTCCACGAAGGCGGGCTCCGGACCCATGTCGTGGTACCAGACCACCCGCGCCTCCTGATCCAGGGCGACGGCGATGGTGGGCGAGAGGATGCCGTCCACCACGAAGTTGGTCAGGGTCCAGCCCGGCTGGATCAGCTCCTCGCGCAGCTCGGTGAGCTCGAACTCGACTCCGAAGTCGGGCAACGATCCCGTGGTGTAGGTCAGTGGCTCCGAGAGCTGTCGCGTGGCCTCGGCGTCGACGGAGATCGCCTGCAGGTCATGGCTGGCGTCGGCGTGGAGGCCGAACACCACGACCTCGTGCTCGGTGACGAGGTCCTCGTGCTCGACGAAGTACTGCAGCACCCCCTCCTCGCCGAACTCCACGCGCGAGGTGGCCGGGACCGCGGTGGTCCAGCGCACCACGCACGACAGCACGCTGGCTGGGTTGTCCTCGACGGTGAGGTCCTCGACGGCCCAGTCCCCGGTGGGGGCCTCGCACGCCAGGACGCCCCACGACAGCGCCGCGGCGACGAGCGACAAGAGCGGACTGCGCAACACGAAGGGCACCTTTCCCCCCCCAGGTGGTGACCCGGACGCTATCCTGTCGCCCGTGGAATGACAACACGGACGGGGGGAGCCACAGGAGACGCGCCATGCCCCTGTACCTCGTGCAGCACGCCAGGGCCCTGACCCGTGACGAGGATCCCCGCCGCCCCCTGTCCGAGGCCGGCGTTGCGGAGGTGACCCGCATCGCCGAGGTGGCGGCCGGGTACGACGTCCAGGTCCGGCGTATCTGCCACAGCGGCAAGCGGCGCGCGCGCCAGACCGCGGAGATCCTCGCGCGTCACCTCGAGCCGTCGCGCGGTGTGGTGGAGATCGCGGGCTTGTCGCCCATGGACGACGTGGCGGCCTTCTCCAGGAGCCTGGCCGGCGAGTCCAACCTGATGCTGGTGGGGCACCTGCCGTTCATGGGACGGCTGTGCTCGTACCTGATCACCGGCAACGCCGAGACGCCGGTCTTCCGCTTCCAGAACGGGGGGATCGTCTGCATGAGCCGCGTGCCCGACAGCGGCGCGTGGGTGATCAAGTGGGCGCTGATGCCCGAGGTGGGGTGATCTTCCTCCCCCTCCACGCTCAGGGGATGTACCAGTCGATCCACATCTCGTAGCTCCCCGTTTGCCAGGGGCCCGCCGACGTGGCGACCAGGGTGTAGACCCCGGCCGTGGGGAACTCGAACGTGATCTGCGCGTCGTCCTCGTCCTCGGCGCCGCTGTTGTCGTCCTCGGCGATGACCTGGCACGAGGTGTCCAGCAGGTAGAGGTAGGGATCGAGGGACCAGGCCTCGTCCATCATCGACATGGTGAGGTGCCAACCCGCCTCGACCTCGAACTCGATGTCGTCGAGGTAGTGATCCGCCCCCGCGGGGCCATTGGCCGCGTCCGACCAGCTGGAGAGGGAGAACTGGGTCAAGTCGGGCACGGTCATCGTGTTCTCGTCGTCGTAGCAGTAGCTGCCCAGGGGGATGGAGTCGAGGCCGTCGCAGTTGGAGTCCACCCCGTCGCCGTTGATCTCCTCTGCGCCCGGGTAGACGCTCGCGTCGTTGTCGTCGCAGTCGTCACCGCCGTCGACCCCCTCCCAGTCGTGGCCGTCCTGGTCCACGTCGGTGAAGTCCCCCTCGGAGCAGTTGTTGTCGATGCCGTCGTAGGGGATCTCCGCGGCTCCCGGGCTCACGAGGGGATCCTCGTCGTCACAATCCCCTGCGCAAGGGGGGTAGCCGTCAGCGTCGTGATCGACGTCGTCCTCGGGCATGTTGCCGTTGCAGTCGTTGTCCTTGCCGTCGCAGATCTCCTCGGCGCCCGGGTGGACGTTGGCGTCGTTGTCGTCGCAGTCCCCTTCCGGGATGGAGTACCCGTCGCCATCGACATCGGCGTGTGCCGTGTCGTCGTCGTCGCCCGCCGAGTTGGAGTCGTCGTCGTCGCCGGGAGGGCTCAGCTGGACCACCACCTCGGGGCACCCCGGACACAGCAGCAGCACCAGCGCCAGGGCGGGTGGGAGCGTCCAGCGCGGTCGGGGGATCATCGCGCCTCCAGCAAGAAGACGACGCCGACGCCCACGCGCAGGAGCGCCGGGTCGCGGGCGACGAGGACCGCCTCGCCCATCGCGAACGTCCGGCGTTGCGGGTACACGTCCGCGCCGACCTCGAGGAAGGGCGCGAGCCACGGGGTCACCCGATAGCGTATCCGGCCCGCCGGCGCGATGGCCACGTCCAGGTGCGCGGCTGCCGCCCCCTCGTCCGCTGGCACGTAGCCGAGGGAGAGCACCTTCCACACGTCTAGCAGCGCCCCGATCTCCAGCTCCAGCTCCAGTCTCTCGCTGGGGATCAGCAGGGCGACGGCGACGCGCCCTGGCCAGCGCCCGAGCTTGGATCCATCCAGCTCGAGATCCGCCGGCTGCACAAGCCCCATGCTCACGTGGAAGGTCACGCGGCGAGCGATCTCCACGCCCGCGCCCACGGCCACCCCTTGCAGGAACGGGCCGTCCGACGACATCACGAACGGGGCCCAGCGCGCGGACAGGAGGACCGCAGCGGAGATCCGCGGGCGGGGATCGGCCTCGGGCGGCTCGTCGGCCGCGGCGTCCACTGCCGCGGGGCTGATCAGGGAACCGAGCTCCGAGTGGAGCAGCGTGGCGATCACGTCGCAGCGGGACAGCCACCCCTCGTCGCTGGCGGGAAGCGGTCGAACGCGGACCTGCTGGCCGAGCGTGGGCGTCATCAGGGTCAGCTCGTCGAGGTCGGTCGAGAGCCAGGCCACGCACAACGCGGCCTGCTCGGTGGCCCCACCCAGGGCCACGTCGCTTCCACCCGTCAGATCGAAGGACGCGATCTCGACGACGACACCCAGAGAGGTGAGGTGGGCCTGCACCGCCAGCAGCAGCTGGGCCTGGCTGGCCTCGTCGAGGATCCCCGCCGGGACGCCGAGGACGACCCGTCGCTCGTCGGCCCGAGCCGGGTGGGGTCCCCCGAGGAGCACGAGCGCGAGCAGCACGAGCCCTGCGCGCGGAACCGTCCGGAGGAGGTGCGTCAATGTCCCGTGCAGGCGCCGAGGCCGGCGGCGGCTGCGTCCGCCTGGGGCGACGTGGGCCACCGGGCCAGCAGCTCCTCGTAGTCTCGCGCGGCCAGCGTGGGGTCGCCGCTGGCGAGGTGAGCGTCGCCGCGCAGCCGGAGCACCTCGGCCAGCGCCGAGCTGCGCGGGTGACGCTGTGCGAACTCGTCGGCCGAGATGATCACCTCGGCCGCGCGGTCCAGCTGGGACAGCGCCCGGATGCGGCCGATGCGTGCCTCCTCGAGCAGGGCGCCGCTCGGTGACAGCTCCAGGTAGGCGTCGAAGCGGTCGAGGGCCTGCGCGGGCAGATCCAGGGCGCTGAGCTCGATCTGCCCCAGCGTCACCAGGCTGTTTCTCGCCGCCAGGGTGTCCGGGTAGCTGTCCATGATCCGGCGATAGACGCTGCACGCGGTCTCGTACTCGCCGGCGCGCTGGTGGGCGTGGGCGAGGCTGGTCAACAGCGCCAGGTTGTCGTCCTCGGCCTCTGGGCTGGCCTCTGCGAGCGCCAGCTCGGGCAGGGGCTCCTCGTCGTCCGGCTCGTCCAGCTCGATTTTCGGGGCGAGGGGCGCCTCGACGAGGGGGGCGGGCTCGAGCGCGGCCACGGCGTCGTCGGGTTGCGGTTCGGGTAGATCGAGCACCGCGAGATCCTGCTCGACGACGCTCCAGGGAACCGAGACGGGGCGCGGATCGCCGACGACCATCTCCTCGCCGCTGCTGACGTGGCCGATGATCTCCCCACCCGTCGCCCCGGCGACGCGGACCACGCCCTCGGCCACCCGGACGACCTCTCGACCGCCGGGCTGGACATCCACCGAGAAGATGGTGCCCAGGGCCTCCACCAGGACCGTCGGCGTCTCGACGACGAAGCGGTATCCCGGGTCGTTGTCGCCCACCTCGGCGACCACGAGTCCGCGGTCCAGGTGGAAGTGGGCCTGCGAGCGGTCGTTGCGCGCCTCGACCACGGTCGCATCGTCCTGGAGCCACAGGGCGGTGCCGGGGGAGGCGCAGGTCACGGGCAGGCCGTCGCCGGCCGGGAGCCCTTCGGCGATCTCGTGAGCAGGGGGCGGGGAGACGGCGACCGGAGCGCTGCTGGGGGGCGCCACCAGCTGGACGACCAGCCAGGCGGCCGCAGCGCCGCACGCCGTGGCCAGGGCCGCTGCCGCGACCCACGGGCGGCTCGCGTGACGGTCAGCTGGACGAACCACGGGCGCCTTGCTCGTGAGCAGCCGGCGCTCGAGCATCGGGTCCAGCGGCGGCAGCTGCTCGTCGCGGACGGCTCGCTGGAGCGCATTCCAGATGTCCTGGCGCTCGCGACACTCGTCACAGCACGCCAGGTGGACGTCGAGGATCTGCTGCTGATCCGTGGACAGGGGATCCACGGCCTCGAGCAGGCGGATCGCTCGCTTGCAGTCGGAACGGTTCATCATTCCCCCTCGATCAGGACCCTTCGGCAGCCCGGATCCTTGCTCACACGTCGTACCAGCTCCCTCTTGCCCCTCAGGAGCCGCTTGCGCGTGGCCTCGAGTTTGATGTCCATGATCGCCGCCACCTCGGCGACCGTGTAGCCGTGGACCAGGTGGAGGACCAGCGGGAGCCGCTGGCCCGGCTTGAGTTTGCCGAAGTGATCCGAGAGCCGCTGAAGGAACTCGGCGCGGGCGACCTCGCTCTCCGGGCTCGGGTTCGGGCGGCCGTCGTCGGGCGGCGCCTCGTCGTCGAACCACGGCAACCAGGTCCACCGCTGGCGCCGGTAGTGGTCGCGGACGACGTTGATGGTCACCCGGTCGGCCCAGACGAAGAAGCTCGACTCGCCGCGGTAGCTGTCCAGCCGCATGAACACCTTGGCCATCGCCGTCTGCACCAGATCGTCCTGATCCGGTCCGTAGCCGTAGGACATCAACACGGTTCTGCGCACACGCGGCAGGCAGAGACGCGCGAGCTGGTCCCGGGCCATGTCGTCGCCGGAGACGGCGGCGGTGGCGAGGGCGCGGGTCTCCTCGGCGGAGACGGTCGGTCGGGGGTTCGTCACGTCGGCCTCTTCTTGCATTTATGACGCATGCACGCGTGTCACGGGTACACTTTTCTCCGCCAGCGCGCACGGATTGGACGTGGATGGGGCCCGACGATGGGCCCTCGGAAGACGCGGCGTGTACACTCGCGGCATGGGATCTGGAACCGACGGGCCGCTGCGTCGGCGGCTGATACTGGCGACGATAGCGCTGCCCGTGGCGTGCGCGGGGCTCCTCGTCGCGGACCTCTCGAGGCTGTCTCCGCTGGCCTTCGTCCAGGCCGCGCGCAGCTCCGTCGAACGGGCGGAGGAACTCGCGGTCCGGGCCCAGGACTTCGACCAGGCGCGGGCCCTCGAAGCGCTGGGCCCCAGCGCCCTGAACCCCGGCGTCATCCACCTCGACACCCGGCTCGATACGGCCACGGTGCGACGTCCCGGAGACACACCGCAGGCCGGTGAAGGGACCGTGGATCCCCTCCGGGTCGAGTTCGAGCCCGACGATGCCGTCCCCTTCCAGACCACCGAGGGGGACTTCACCGTCGTCGACGGCGTGCTGCGGTACACCCACCAGGGCGAGCGATGCCTGGCCAACGGCCAGCGCCTCGACATCGATCCCCGCCGCGTCGGCGCCCTGCAGGTGCGGTTGCGTCAGTCCAAGGGGGGGAACGTCGTGGTCGGGTGGTGGGACGACGCCGGGCCCGCCAACAACGTCACCCTCAGCACCGTCCCCCCGGACGGGCGGTTCCACACCTACCACGTGGACACCGACGTGCTGCTGCACAACAGCCTCAACCCGCACCACGACGGTGGCGACGGGCGGGTACATCTGCTGTTCCTGCAGGGGTCCACGACCCCGGGGGACGAGATCGAGGTCGACTTCATACGCCTGATCAGCAAGGACGCCCGGTTCGCGGCCTCGCCAACGGGCACGGCTCACCACGAGACGGGCGGAGAGCTGCGCTCGGTCCTCTACACCCGATCGCCCCTCGGCGTGGGTTTCCCGCTGGCGCTCCCGGGCGGCGCGGTCCAGCTGACCACGGGGCTGACCGTGCTGCATCCCGAGGAGCCGGTTCAGTTCCGCGTGGTCGTTCGCTGTGAGAGCGCCGAGGAGGAGGTGCTGGCGGTCGAGGTGGCCGATCCGGAGGCATGGCACGACGTGCGGGTCGATCTGTCCCGGTGGGCCGGGCGAGAGGTCGAGATGCAGCTGCTCACCGACGGTGAGGCGCCCAACGTCGGGCTGTGGAGCAGCCCCGTGGTGTTCGGCGAGCCGCGCGAGCGACTGAACGTGGTGATCCTGCTGGAGGACGCGCTGCGCGAGGACCACCTGACCCACCACGGGTACGCCCGCGACACCTCGCCCTTCAAGTCTGGCTTCTTCGGAGACGGCGCGGTGTTCCTCAACGCCTACTCCCAGGCGACGAAGACGCGGCCCTCGTGCCCCTCGATGATGACCTCGTTGTATCCCACGGCCACGGGCGTGTGGAGCTTCGACCACGCCCTGCTCCCCGGCTACGTCACCCTGGCCGAGGTGCTGCGCGACCAGGGATTCGCCACCGCCGCATTCGTCCAGAACCCCAACGCGGGCCAGGGGGCGGGCCTCCACCAGGGCTTCGACGTGCACGTGGGCCGCGGCGCGGTCGGCACCCGTTCGGAAGAGCTGTTCGGCGAGCGGCTCGATCGATGGGTGGAGGACCACGCGGACCGCAACCTGTTCCTCTATCTGCACTTGATGGACCCCCACGCGCCCTACGCACCACCGGCCCCCTTCGACGCGTGGCACCGCGAGCTCCCCTCGCAGGGGGACGGCTCGCCGGTCGATCCCTTCCTCGATCCGGACGGGGTGTCGGCGCCGTCGGTGGAGGGCCGCCGCGCGCGGTACGACGGCGAGATCGCCCACAACGACGCCCTTTTCGAGGCCTTCGTACAGCGCCTGGGTGCGCGGGTGGATCTGGACCAGACGCTGATCCTCGTCGTCGGGGACCACGGCGAGCACCTGGGCGAGCACGGGTTGTGGGAGCACAATCCGCCCGGTTATCGACAGGTCCTCCACGTGCCGCTGTTGATGCGCTACCCCTCGGGCTTCGGCGGGGGGCAGGTCGTTCGAGAGCCGGTGCAACTGCTGGACGTGATGCCCACGGTGCTCGACTTCGCGGGCATCGACAGCGCGCCGCTGATGGTGTCGGGGGACTCGCTGGCTCCGCTGCTGAGGGAGCAGTCCTGGCCCGCGGGGGTCGCCCGCGTGGTCATGTCCGACGAGGTGGTCCATCGCGCGGGCAGGGACGACCTGCGTCCGTGGGCGTCGGTCTTCCACGGGAGGTGGCACGCCCTGTCGTCGGGTAGCCTCGAGGGCGAGGTCATCGCCAGCGACGAGGGTGACCTGCGCGTGTTCGACGTCGCCGCGGACCCCCGGGAGGAGAGCCCCCGGCAGCGGTACGCCGCCAACCCCCTGGTCGCGGACCGCGTGCGCACCTTCGTTCGTCGGATGCAGGGGGCGAACCACCGGATCTACCAGGCGATGGAGAGCGCCGACCTGGCCAGCGGAGCCGATCGCACCATCGAGATCGATCCCGCGGACCTGGAGCGGTTGCGGGCGCTGGGGTACGTCGAGTGAGGGCGGACCGTGGCGCCGCCCTGTGCGGCCGGGCCCGGCTACCAGGCGATGTCGAGTTCCACGGCGCCCTCGCCGGCGGGGATCAGCAGGTAGTGATTCTCTCCACCCTGCCAGTCCACGTTGCCGTCGGGCCGCAGCCGAACCACCTTGAACTCCATCACTCCGCCCACCGGGTAGGTCAGATCCTGGCTGAAGCCCTCCGGGCTCGGGCTCATCGGCCCGGGACCGGCGGTGGGATTCCAGTTCCCCAGCGTGGGTCCCGCGCCCACGAGCCTGAGTTCCCCCGGACCGTGGGGATCCACGCCGTGGAGCCGGACGCGCACCGTCCGCTGGTCCGGCGTCGAGGCCGACGCCAGCAGTTCCTCGAAGCTGCCCGTGAGGCTGTAAGGCCGGGTGGACCGCGGTGGCGCGGCCAGGGCGCCGCCGGCCACGGCCGCTCCGCCCAGCAGGTCCTTCACGGCCGTCGCCCGGGCCAGCTCGGGCGGTAGCGTCCACTGGACGGCGGTGTCGCCGCGGTTGACGAGGATCACGACCACCTGGTGCTCGGCAATCCGCGCATAGGCGAGGAAATCTTCCCGAAGGGCCAGGAGCCGTGCTTCACCGCCCGCGAGGGCGGGGTGCGTGCGCCGCAGCGTCGTCAGCTCGCGGATCTCGTCGGCTGCCGGGTGCCCCTCCTCGAACCGCATGTCCCCTCGATTGTGCGGCTCCTCGAGCCCCTCGAGGCCCACCTCCGTGCCGTAGGTGAGGCTGGGCGTGCCGCGCGTGGTCAGCAGGAACAGCAGGGCCTGGCGCACCGCGTCGGGATCGTCGGCGCACAGGGAGGTCACCCGGGGCAGGTCGTGGTTGTCCAGGAACGGCACGAGCCGGCTCGCGTCGTCGTACTCGCGGTCCGCCGACAAGGTGGCGGCGATGCGGCCCACGGGCCGCTCGTGGCAGTACACGTCGAGCATGGCGTAGTGCAGCGGGAAGTCGAACATGGCCGAGAACCCGCCCTCGCGGAAGGTCCTCGAGAGGCTCAGCGCGTCGCCCTGGAAGTCCTCCCCCAGCAGCTGGAAACCGTCCCCGGCGTGCGCCCGGATGTCCCTGGACAGCCGCGCGAGGAACTCGCTGCGCATGTGGCGCACCGCGTCGATGCGGAAGCCGTCGGGGTGGACCTCGTCGATCCAGCGCAGGGAGGTGCGCAGCAGGTACTGGTAGACCTCCTCGTTCTCCTGGTCCAGATCGGGCAAGCCGTGGACCCTGCAGTCGGTGAGCTCCAGGGGATCGTGCCAGTCCACGATGTCGCAGGCGGGGTGGAACCAGTCGGGCCTGTCGCGCACCATCTGCGCGTCCATGGCCACGTGGTTGTAGACCACGTCCAGCAACAGCCGCATGTCCCGCGCGTGCAACTCGTCGGCGAGCTGGCGCAGCTGCGCGGTGGTGCCGAACCTCGGTTCGATGGCCGCGAGGTCCTCCACCCAGTACCCGTGGAACGCCCCCCACTCGAAGAACTTGTCGGTGCGGCTGTCGAACACCGGCGACAGCCACACCGTACGCACTCCCAGCGCCTGCAGGTGGTCGAGGTGGTCGAGGATCCCGCGGATGTCTCCCCCGTGGAATGCCTGGGGATCCGCGAGATCGACGTCGCCGTCGTTGGTGGGATCGCCGTTGGCGAAGCGGTCCACCATCACGAAGTAGATCAGATCGTCCGCGGGCGGCGGGGCCGGTCGCCAGGAATCCTGTGCGCCGGCGACGCTCGCGACGGCGAGGACCACCAGGATCAGCCACGACGTCTGCAGCGGCCGCAGGGTCACGGTCACCTCCCCAGCGCGCCGGCGAGGACGTCGCAGATGCGCCCGGACGCGCGGCCGTCGCCGTAGGGATTCTCCACGTGGGCCATCGCTGCATACGCGTCCGCGTCGTCGAGCAGCCGCGAAGCCTCGGCCACCAGGACCTCGCGATCCATGCCCACGAGCCGGGCGCACCCCGCGGCCATGGCCTCGGGCCGCTCGGTGACCTCGCGGGTCACCAGCACCGGCTTGCCCAGGGTCGGCGCCTCCTCCTGGATACCCCCCGAGTCGGTGACGATCAGCTCGCAGCGGTCCATCAGGGCGACGAAGGGCAGGTACTCCAGGGGCTCGATGAGGTGGATACGGTCGCGCCCGCCGAGGATCGACTCCACGGGCCCCTTCACGTTCGGGTTGAGGTGCACGGGGTAGACCAGGACCACGTCGGGATGGCCTTGGGCCAGCTCGGCCAGGCCGCGGCAGAGCTGCTCCAGCGGTTCGCCGAAGCTCTCGCGCCGGTGTCCGGTCACGAGCACGAGGCGGCGCTGGTCCAGCGCCGCCGCCGGGAGCCCGGGCACCTCGGGCGGTCGCTCGTGGACCCGCTCCCGCGCCATCGTCAGGGCATCCACCACCGTGTTGCCCGTCACGTGGATCGCCTCGTCGGGGATACGCTCGGCGCGAAGGTTCGCGGCGGCCCCTGCCGTGGGGGCGAAGCACCACCGGCACAGGGGATCGGTCGCGCGCCGGTTCATCTCCTCGGGCCACGGCGCGTCGAACCGGTACGTCCGCAGCCCCGCCTCCACGTGCCCCACCGGGACGCGCTCGTAGAACGCCGCCAGCGCCGCCCCCAGGCAGGTGGTGGTGTCCCCGTGGACGAGCACGGCGTCCGGGCGAGCGCTGGCCAGCGTCCCTTGCACGCCGCGGATCACCTCGCCGGTCAGGTCCCCCAGGGACTGATCCGGCCGCATCAGGTCCAGGTCCACGTCCGGCTCGATCCCGAACACCTCCAGCACCTGGTCCAGCAGCTGCCGGTGCTGGGCCGTCGACACCCACACCGGATCGAGGCGCGGATCCTCGCGCAGCGCCAGATACACCGGCGCCATCTTGATGGCTTCGGGGCGGGTGCCCACCACGAGGGTCACCGTGGGCATGGTCGGTCCTTTCGACGTCGACGATACCAGGGCACCCGGCGTCGCGGGGGCCTCAGGAGATCTCGTGGCTCAGCGTGGCCAGGTCCTCGAAGAACTCCGGATACGACTTGGTCACGCACCCAGGATCCTCCACGGTCACCGGGGTCTGTGCAGCGAGGGCGATCACGGCCCCGGCCATGGCGATGCGGTGGTCGCCGTGGGGATCGAGGATTCCGCCGTTCACGGGGCCGCCGCGGACGGTCATGACGTCGTCGTCGACCTCCACGCGGACACCGAGGCCGGTGAACTGCTCGGCAAGCACCGCCGCGCGATCACTCTCCTTGTGGCGGAGGCGGTCGCAGCCGTGGATGCGTGTGGTGCCCTCGCAGTGCGCGGCCAGGGCCACGAGGGGGGGGAAGAGATCGGGGCAGTGGGTCGCGTCGAAGTGGAAGGGCTTCAGATCGCCGCGGCGGGCGATGACGGCGTGTTCGCTGGCCGCCACGTCGGCGCCCACCTGCTCGAGGGCCTCGAGGATGCGGCGGTCGGCCTGCATGGAGCGCGGATCCAGCCCGGTGACCGATGCGTGGCCCGCGAGGGCCCCCGCCACGAGGAGGAACGAGGCGCCCGACCAGTCCCCCTCGGCGACCAGATCCGTCGGTCGGTAGACCTGCCCGCCGGGGACATGGATCAGGCGGAGATCGTCGTCGGCCTCCACCCGCACCCCGAACCGCCGCAGCAGCTGCAAGGTGAGCTCCACGTAGGGCGTGCTCCGGAGGTCCTTCAGCTCCAGGACCGAGTCGCCCTCGCAGCAAGGCAGGGCGATGAGCAGCCCGGAGACGTGCTGGGAGGTCTCGCCGGCGTCCACGACCACCCGGGCGCCGCGCATGGGGCCGCGTACCAGCAGCGGTGGATGGCCGCCGCTGCTGACGCAGGTGGCCCCCAGGGTCGCCAGCGGCGCCTCGAGCATGCCCACGGGCCGTGCCTGGAGCGAGCCGGTCGCCGTGAGGATCGACTCCGTGTCGAACGTCGCGGCCACGGCCGTGAACATCCGCAAGGTCGTGCCCGCCTCGCCGCACAGGAGGCGACCGCCGGTGGGCGCGCCACCGCCCCGGAGGATCACGCCGCCGTCGAACGCCCGCACTCGCGTGCCCAGGGCTCGTGCCACACGTATCGAGGCCAGAGCGTCGTCACAGAAACAGCGTGCGCGCAGCTCCACCGCGGAGTGGGTGAGCGTGGCGATGGCCGCGACGCGCTGGACCACGCTCTTGGACGGAGGGGCGGCGACGACGCCGTCAACAGGGCCAGGTCTGATGGATTTCATCGGCGATCTTCTCGGCCACCTGCTCTGCGGTCCGGTGGCCCGTGTCCAGGACGAGGTCCGCAGCCCTCGCGTAGGTCGGAAGTCGTTCGTCCAGCAGTCCTCTCAGGGCCTGCCGGGGCTCCTCGCCCGCCAGCAGCGGGCGCGTGGATTCACGGTCGGCGTGGGCCCGCGCGGCGGCCACGGCCGGGGTCGCCCAGAGCCACACGACGCAGGCGGCCTCGCGCACCCGCTGGCGCGTCCTCGGCCGCAGCAACGAGCCGCCGCCCAGGGCGATCACCCCCTCGGGGGTGGCCAGCGCGCGGGTGACCGCCGTGGCCTCCATCTGCCGGAACCGGGCCTCGCCGAGGCGCTCGAACACCTCGGCCACGGACATCCCCGCCTCCTGCTCGACCAGCGCGTCGGTGTCCACGAAGGGCACGTCGAGCTGCTGCGCGAGGAGCCTTCCCACGGTCGTCTTGCCGGTGCCCATCATCCCGGCCAGGGCGATCCGGCGCGGCCGCTCGGGGATGGTGGCCGCGGCCATGGCCCGGGCCATGTGCTCGCGGGGGGGCTCGTTGCCGGTGAGCACGCGGAACCCGGCCTCGGCCTGGCCCAGCAGCCAGCGTCGGCCGCCGCCGTACTCGCACGCCCCTTCGCGGGCCACCTCGGCCAGCTGGGGGGACTTGTAGTTCGCGTCCAGGACCAGCTTGCCCGGTGTCAGCCACGCGGAGTCCACCGGGGCGACCGTGGTGGGCAGGCACGAGAAGATGATGTCCGCGTCCTCGAACTCCCCGGGCGCCTCCGACCACGTGGCCGCGCGGGTCCCCAGCTTCGCGGCCGCGCGGCACGCCCGCTCGGCCGTGCGGTTGATGAGCACCACGTCCTGCGCGCCGCCGCGACGCAGCGCGAACGCCGCGGCGCACGCCGCGCCACCCGCTCCGAGGATCGCCACGTGCTTGCCCCGCAGCGACGCGGTCCGCGATCGCCACATGGCCTCCACCCCCACCGGGTCGGTATTGAAACCCACGGTGCCCTCCGGGCGGACCGCGATGGCGTTGACCGCGCCGATGTGAGTCGCCGCGTCGTCGCATGCGTCCAGCAGCGGCAACACGCGCTCCTTGAGGGGAGAGGTCACGTTGATGCCCCGCAGCCCGATCTCCCGTGTGAGTCGGAGGGCCTCCTCGGCGTCGTCCACGGCCAGCCGCGAGTAGATCGCGTCCATGCCCAGGGCTTCGAAACCGGCGGAGAACAGGGACGGGCTGAGGCTGTGGAGTATGGGTCGGCCGGTGACGGCGTACATCTCCGGTCTGGCTGCGGCGCGTGGGCGGCTGGAACCCATACCTCACCTCTACCTGCTCGCCTGGTCGCCGTCTACCGGTGTTCCGATCTGGAACACCATGGCACAGTCCGATTTTCATCGGGTGTTCCGTTTCGGGACAGTCGGCCGGGATAACCGGCTCACGCGAATCAGGATTTCGACGGCACGGAACTTGCTGTCATTCTGTGTAGTGGGAGCCCTGCGCGTGGACGAACCCATTCGTGGGACGATCCACAGGAGGTCGGGTGGATATCCGGTTCTGGGGGGACAGCGATCGGCGAGCCCCGACGTGGGTCGTCGATCGTGTCCTGCGTCAGCTCGGGGAGGCAGGAGAGACGGGCGTTCTCTTCTTGCGTGCCCGTGGCGAGACGGACTCGGAGATCCACCTCCGCGACGGCCACGTGGTGGGCTGTTTCTGCGTGGCCGATGCCTGGCTCCTCGCGCGGCGGCTGGTGAGCGCGGGGGTGGTGGACGCCCGGGACATGGGGGCGTTGGCCGCCTGCGACACGGCGCTGCACGATGCCCTGGACGAGGTCGGTCTGGTGGACCCTGTGACCCTGCATTCGGTCCTCGCGGAGCGTTTCCGCGACACCTTCCACTTCGCCTGCGCCACGACCTGGCAGTCCATCGAGTTCCTGCGGCTGGGCAGCCTGCTGTTGCCTCCCTCGGCACCCGGAGCGATGCCCGTGGCGCTGCTGGCCCGAGTGGAAGCGTGGAGGCGAGAGGTGGGGGACGTCCTGGGGCGCCTGAGGCGGTCACCGGGCGTCCGGGTGCACGCGACCCTCGACCCACTGGAGCTCTCGGGCGAGGCCGCCGTGGTGCTGGCCCGGATCGCGGGGCCGACGGCCCTGTCCTCGGTGGTGGCGAGGAGCCCCATCGAGCGGTATCGCACCCTGGCGGTGCTGGCGCGCATGGCCGGGGACGGCAGCGTGCTGTTCGAGGACGAACAACGAGGGGCTGGCCCGCTGGGAGACCCCTGGGGCTGGATCGACGGCTGGGGCAGAGGTGAGGAGGACGACCCTGACGGGAGCGCGATGATGATGGAGGAAGAGTGACGGATCCCTGGCTGATCGAGTTGAAGGAACGACTGGAGGATCGGCCCGAAGACCTGGACGCGATCCTGCTCGAGGTGGTCAACGAGGTGACGCGCCGGCTCGGCGCGGACCGCAGCACCCTGTACCTCGTCGAGCACGCGAGCAATCGGCTGGTCAGCCGGGTCGCCCAGCGCTCCGAGATCGCGGAGATCCGGCTGCGGCTGGGCGAGGGTGTCGCCGGCGAGGTGGCCCGGACCGGCCGCGTCCAGCACCTGCGCCGCGGGCAGCGTCCGCCCCGGGCGGCGAGGCGGATCGACGAGGCCACCGGCTACCACACCGAGTGCCTCCTCGCCGCGCCCGTGCGCGATCCGCGGTGCAACGTCATCGCCGTGCTCCAGGCGCTGAACAAGAAGAACGGCGACTTCGACGCGGCGGACGTGGAGCGGGTCCAGGTGCTCGCGGCTCAGATCGGCGAGCTGCTGCTGGCGTCCAGCCTGCGCCACCAGCTGGTCCCCGGGCAGTCCCACGCGCTGTCGTTCAAGTTCAACAACATCATCGGCGAGTCGCCGGTGATGCTCGACGTCTACGACCGCACCGACCGCGCCGCCCGCACGGACGTCACGGTGCTGCTGCGCGGCGAGAGCGGCTCGGGCAAGGAGCTGTTCGCCCAGGCCATCCACTACAACTCGAGCCGCCGCGACGCCCCGTTCGTCAAGGTGGACTGCGCGGCCCTTCCGGAGTCCCTGATCGAGAACGAGCTGTTCGGTCACGACAAGGGCGCGTACACCAGCGCGGACGGCGAGGCCGAGGGCAAGGTGGAGGCCGCCGAGGGGGGGACCCTGTTCCTCGACGAGGTGGGCGAGCTGTCCCGGGGCGTCCAGGTCAAGCTGCTGAGGCTGCTGCAGGACAAGCGCTACCTGCGCATCGGTGGGACCATCGCCCGCAAGGCGAACGTCCGGTTCGTCTGCGCCACCAACCAGAACCTCGAGGAGGCGGTCTCCAGCGGCACGTTCCGCCAGGACCTGTACTACCGCGTGCGCGTCGTGGAGATCGTGGTCCCCCCCCTGCGCGACCGCGGCCCCGCCGATCTGTGCCGGCTCATCGAACACTTCCTCGCCGAGGCCTGCCACCGCCACGACCGGCCGGGGCTCACCCTGTCCCCGTTGGCGGTCAAGACGCTGCACGCCCACGAGTGGCCGGGCAACGTGCGGGAGCTCAAGAACTGCATCGAGTCCGCCGTGGTCCTCGCCCCCGGCGAGATCATCGGACCGCAACACCTGCCGATCACCTCCACCTTCCCGATGTTCGCCACCGAGGAGGTGGAGCCCCAGGAGGCCCGGGACGTGTTCATCACGGATCTGCGCAGCCTGCGGGAGGTGGAGCTGGACTACATCGCCCACGTCCTCGAGGCGGTGGGAGGGAACCGCAGCGCGGCGGCGCGGCTGCTGGGGATCGGACGCAACACCCTGCTGCGCAAGATCAAGGCCCTGGGATAGGCGCCCCTACAGTCCAGCCAGGTACTCGTCCAGCAGGTGGCCCAGGTGGCGCTCCAGCACGGTCGCGGAGGCCTGCAGGACCTCCTCCTCTTGCTCGTGGTGGAACTCCATGAAGATGGGGAAGCTGACCTCGGTGGTCACGGCCTCGTCGGGGTGCCCCGGGGGCACCAGCGACAGCGTGGCGTCCACGGTCCAGCGGTAGCGGCCCGACAGCAGCGAGAAGTACCGCGGCTCGGTCTCCACCAGCAACAGCAGGTCCGCGCCCGGGTGATGGTCCGACAGGTAGCCCACCCGGTGCAGGGTGCGGCGCTTGGTGGCGAAGACCTCGGCGAAGTCGGCCTCGGTGAGCACGTCGGGCTGCAGGTTGTGGCCCTGGACCACCTCCAGGATCACCGCGGCCACGTCGTCCGGCACCCCGGTGACCCCCGGCTGGTCCGGGTACGAGACCGCGGCCACCACCACCACGTCCAGCGGCGTGGGCGCCTGGATGCCCTTGGGCTTGGGGATGCACGAGACGGCCGATGCGAGCAGTACGACGACCGCGATCCGACTGGCGTGTCTCAGAACCATACTTCCGTCTCCAGGGCGATCACGTGGTGCCAGTGCTGCTCCACGTTGCCGAACTCGTTGAACTGGTCGAGGGTCTCGACGAAGTGGTTGCCGAAGGCGTTGTTCTGGTTGCTGTACTGGAAGCCGTACAGGATGCGCAGGGACGGGCGCACGAAGATGCCGGGGCCCAGGGGGTTGAGCACGAAGCCGAACTTGCCCTGGAAGGTGTGGCGGGTGTCGGTGTCGCCGTACTCAAGCCCCTCGGTGTCGGGCATGCCCTCGGTGTTGGCGAAGATGCTGTCGGAGTGCTCGCGGTAGCGGTTGCCCTCGGTGGAGATCTCCCGCGCGGCGCTGCCCTCGGCGAGGAAGTGCAGGGTGCGGGTCAGGTAGAGCTGGGCGCGCAGCACCGTGGAGATGAACTGGCGGTCGTGGTCCGACGGCGCGATCTCGTTGTCCGCGTCCCAGTAGTGGCCGAACACCAGCCCCCAGGCCAGGTCGAGGCGGCGCGGCACCAGCGACAGCTGCATCTCGTTGCCCAGGTTGAACTGGTAGCGGTCGTTGGTCAGGTCGTTGATGTAGATGGTGTACTCGTCGCCGTTGTAGGTCTCGGAGTAGTGGGTCTCGGGGTGGAGCCGCAGCACGTTGACGTACAGGCTGTTCCAGCGCAGGGGGCCGAACCCGCCGAACCCCAGGTACCCGATGGCCTTGAACGACGCCGCGGACCGGCCCACGGGATCGGGGAAGTAGTCCTCGCGGTCGGGGTTGTCCTGGACCCAGGACTGGGCCACCTCGCCGCGGACGTAGTCCTCGTACTGGACGTCGGGGGTCTGGTAGGGGCCGTTGACGTTGCCCGTGACGCTGGGCTCGATGAGGTACTGCCCGCCCAGGCCCAGCTCGAAGTGCTTGGCCGCGCTGACCCGGAAGGTGCCTCCGAGGGTCAGGATGGTGTTGTAGTTGCCCTTCTTGATGTTGAAGCCGGAGTCCCCCACGCCGAGCATGGCGTCCACGGGCCCCTTCTTGAAGCGCGCGGACAGCCCCACGGTCTCGTAGAAGATGCGCGCGGGCCACATGTCGTACAGGCCCAGCGTGCCGAAGTAGGTGTCCAGGGTGCCGACCTGCCACGTCACGTCGGGTAGCAGGATGTTGCCCGCCTGCACGTACAGCTCGGACAGCCGGAGGTTCGCCAGCGAGCCGTCGTCCGCCGTGGCGTTGCCGATGGAGCCGCCCTCGATCTTGGTGTGGATGGACGTCCACACGTCGGTGCTGGTGCCCTGGGGCTCGAGCAGGTCCAGGCGGAGCTCCAGCGCGCCGTAGGGCCCCTCGTTGAGCAGCCGGCCGTGCAGGTTCCAGTAGCCCAGCTTGCCGTCCCCGCCCTGGAAGTCGGGGCGGGTGGAGATGCGGAAGTAGCCGGCCACGTCCGCGCTCACCGCCCGGGCCGTGGCCGGGGCGAGCAGGGTGGCCAGGAGGAACAACAGCGTGAGCTTGCGCATGATCGTCACCTCCTACTTTTCGACGAAGACCACGATGGTGCGGGCCTTGACCTCGTAGGTGGAGCCGTCCACCTCCGAGTCCGCGTCCAGGTCGATGTTGCGTGAGCTGTAGGGGTCCACGTCCGGGTGCTCGTCGAACCACCCGCCGCTCTCGTCGGAGCTGCCCGGCGTGTCGTACCACGACTGGGTGTCGATGACCTTGGCCCAGCTGCCCGGCGGCACCCCGAAGTCGATGTCGAACTCCTCCATGTTGATCAGGGCCGCGACCTTCTGACCCTGCTGGGGCTCGAACAGCACCAGCACGCTGCGGCTGTTCCAGTCGGCCGACCCGGCGGTGTGGGTGTCGTAGGGGCTGCGCCAGTCCACGTTCACGTCGTCGTAGTCGTCGGGCGCCAGGGCCGCCGCGTTGTCCTTGCGGAACTGGATCAGCTGGCGCACGAAGTCGTGCATCCGGTGGCGCTTGGTGGCCGAGTCGTTGGTCCACTCGCCCCAGCGGAACCAGTTGGCGTCGTTGTCCGACTGCAGCGAGTAGGCGTTGGTGTTGCCGAACTGGGTGCGCATCCACTCGTCGCCGCCGAGCATCAGCGGCGTGCCGTGGGAGATGAACAGCCCCACGAAGGCGTTGCGCATCTGCTGGCGCTTGAGCGGCTCGTTGTCCATGCCCCAGTCGAACTCACCGTAGCCGTGGGCCGCGTGGTGCTGCCACTCGCACCACACCGAGAACGGCTGGTCGCAGCAGATGGGGTTGACCGGGGAGCAGGCGTTGCGCGGCTCGTTGTAGCTGAACAGGTCGTACAGGGTGTAGCCGTCGTGCACGGTGAGGAAGTTGATGCTGTGCTGCGGTCCGCGGCCGTCGTCGCCGAACAGCGACGACGACCCGGTGATGGCCTCGCCGCCGTTGATGGTCTCCCAGTACTCCCGCTCGTCGAGGTCGTAGTAGCCCTCGTGGTTGCCCACGTTGTTGACGAACCGCCGCCACCAGTCGCGGAAGCCGCCGTTCCACTCGGCGTAGGCGATGTCCGGATCGGTGCTCGACGACGGGTAGTCGCCCAGGTAGTGGCCGTTGTTGCCGGTGTAGTCGGAGTGGCTGCCCCAGGGCCAGGGCTCGGCGATGAGGCGGGTGTTGTACTGCTGGATCGTCGGATCGTCGGCGATCTCCTGCAGCAGCGAGTTGCCCGGGTCCCACTTGTCGGGGTTGTTGGGGTCCTGGCCCAGCACCGCGGCCAGGTCGAACCGGAACCCGTCCACGTGCAGCTCGTCCACGTACCAGCGCAGCGAGTCGAGGATCAGCCGCTTGCCCGGGCGGTAGTTGGCGCGGAAGTCGCCGCCCACGCCGGTGTGGTCGATGAAGTGGTGCCCGTCCTCGTGCACGTAGTAGTAGGACTGGTTGTCCAGGCCTCGGTACGAGTACAGGGAGGTGACCTCCTCCCACTGCACGTCGTAGCAGTCGGTCTCGGGGTCGGTGCCGAAGCAGAAGCGGTCCTCCCACAGCCCACCCTCGCCGGAGTGGTTGTAGACCACGTCGAGGATCACCTCGATGCCCGCCTGGTGCAGCGCGTCGACCATCTCCTTGAACTCGTCGATCACCTCGAAGGGCTCGCCGGTGCGCTGGTAGCTGTCCGAGTAGCTCAGCTCCGGGGCGAAGTACGACAGGTTGGAGTACCCCCAGTAGCCCCCCAGCGAGGCCTCCTTCTGGTGGATCGGCAGCAGCTCCACGGCGGTGACGCCCAGGTCGGCGAGGTAGTCGGCCTTCTCGCCGAAGCCCCGGTAGGTGCCCGGGTGCTCGACCCCGGACGCGCTGTTCTGGGTGAAGCCCTTGACGTGCACCTCGTAGATGATCAGCTCGTTGGGCGCGTGCACCCCGTCCTCGGCCCGCTGCTGGCGCCACTGGGTCTCGTTGTCGCTCCACTCGTACTTCGACTGGACGATCACGCTCTTGGCCCCGGCGGCGTAGGTGGACTCGTCGCGCCACGGGCCGCTGGCCACCGAGCCGCGGTACCAGTCGTGGCCGCGGTGGTAGGCCTTGGCGTAGGGATCGGTGAGCAGCTTGTTGGGGTTGAAGCGGTTGCCCTGGCCGTCCGCGTCCGCGGTGAAGCCGATCACCGAGTGCGGGTAGAACTCCTCGGAGTACTCCCAGTTGGGGCCCCAGGCGATGTAGCCGTAGTGCTGGCCCACGCCCACCCCCTCCACGTACAGGTTCCACACGTCGCCGTACCGCTCCATGAGGAACTGCTGGGCGGGCTGGGAGGACTCGGGATCGTCGAACAGGGCCAGCTCGATGCGCGTCGCGTTCTCGGAGAACACGCAGAAGTTGGTGCCCTCGTCCACGATCACCGCGCCCATGAAGTCCAGGTCCTCGATGTCGTCCCAGTCCAGGGACGGGGCCTTGGGCTCGGTGGCGTACAGGGCCATGTAGTCGTCGCTGGCGCAGCCCAGGGCGCTGAGCAGGAGCAGGGCAGCGGCGGACCAGGCCGGGATCGGCGGCATTCTTCGGTTCATGGTTCGTCCCGTCGGTGGGGTGCAAGGGGCTGATACCTCGACGGGGGCGCAGGATCAAGGATCGCGCGCGTGGACGGGGTGCGTGGGTGCCCCGTCCTTGATAGGGTTCGACCCCAGGAGGAGACGCCCATGCGCGGACTCATCTGGATCGCGTTGGCCGGAGGCTGGCTCCTGGGGCCGGGCTGTGGGCCCGGCGCGGGCGGGGACGACGACAGCGGCTCGACCGGCGACGACGACACCGGAGGTGACGACGACGCGGGTGACGACGACGTCGCGGACGACTCCCTGACGGTCCTCGGCGGCGAACCCTGCGGAGCCCTGGCTTCGGTCTACTGGATGCTCGTGGGGAAGTCGGCGAGCTACATCGTGGCTTCGACGGTGGACGATCACTGCACCAAGTTCTGGTCGGCCCACGACGACTACGGTGATCCGGTCCTGGAGTCCCTCTGGGCGGCGTACGACGCGGCGTACGCAGCCCAGGACGGCCCTGGCAGCTGCGTCGCCATGGTCGCCTACCAGGAGCACCTGCTGCCGACCCAGCAGGCGGTGTATCCGCCAGGCTCGTGCACGCTGGTGACGGTGTCGGAGGGGCTATCCGAGGCGCAGCCGCCGGAGGCCGTCTACCTGTACTTCGGTACGCGGGACTGGTCCGAGTGGCTGACCAGCACCTATGGCGACTGCAGCCAGGTCCAGACCTGGGAGGACTACCTCGCCATCGACGCAGGGTACTACAGCGGCTACCCGGCCCAGACGTGGATCCTCGCCGAGGGCGAGATGACCCTCGAGGATCTCGGGGAGAGCGTCTGGGGGGCCCACGCCAGCGGCCTGGTGCTGCGCCAGACGACCTACGGGCCCGAGGTCATCGTGGACTTCGACCTCACGGTGCCCCCGTGTCCGGGCTAGCACTCGCGCGGGTGACCTCATTAGTATGGCAAGACGCGCGGGACACTCGAACCGCCGAGGAAGGAACGACCATGACGACTGGACGCTGGATCGTTGGATGCCCGTGGGCCCTGGCCGCGGGGTTGATTCTCGCGGGCTGCACGGCCTCGATCGATGGCGGCCGCGAGGACGACACGCCTGGGGGGTGCGGGGACGAGGTCGACAACGACGGCGACACGATCATCGACTGCGCGGACGAGGACTGCCTCGAGAGCGAAGAGTGTACCGGCGACGACGACGACGTCGGTGACGACGACGACGCCGGCGACGACGACGACGCCAGCGACGACGACGACGACTTCAGCCAGATCGACGGCGTCGAGGACCAGGATCCGGGCCCCTGCACAGGCCTGTGCATCAACGAGTTCATGGCCAGCAACGCCACGGGCGCCACGGACGCGAGCGGCGCCTTCCCGGACTGGATGGAGCTGTACAATCCCTCCGGCGCCGACATCGACCTGGACGGGTACTTCGTCAGCGACGACCTGGCCTGGACCGACAGGCACGAGTTCGCCGGTGGGCTCGTCGTCCCGGCCGGGGGATGGTTGATCCTCTTTGCCGACGGTGACGTGGATCAGGGGGATCATCACCTCCCGTTCCGGCTCGCCAGGGATGGCGAGGAGATCGGCCTGTACACCTCCGACGGCACCGCACTCGACGAACTTCGCTACGGCCCCCAGGACACGGACGTGTCTGCGGCCCGCGTGGGCGACGGCGGCGAGGAGTGGGGCACCGACGACGGCGGTACGCCCGAGGGGCCCAACGACTGACTCACGACACGAACAGCTTGTTCGTCGCGAAGTTGGGATCGCTGCTGAGGTGTACGCCGAGGCTGCGCAGCCCCTTCTCGTCCCCTGGCGTGGGGAGGTGGGTCATGTGCATCTCGCAGCCCGCGAGGGCGCCGAGCTGGGACATGGCGTCCTGGGCCACGGGGTTGGTCGTCATGGACGTGGCCAGGGCGATCAACGTCTCCTGGAGGTTGAGACTGATCGAGTCCCGGCCCAGCACGTCCTTGCGAAGGTTGCCGATGGCGTCGATCACGGCCGGGCTGAGCAGGTCCAGCCGCGAGGGGATCCCCGCGAGCTCCTTGATGGCGTTGAGCACCAGGGCCGAGGCCGCGTGGAGCAGCGGTGAGTTCTTGCCGGTGACGATGCGCCCGTCGGGGAGCTGGATGGCTGCCCCACTGTAGACCCCCCGGTGCCCCTTGTCGGCCTTGCTGCGGGCCTCGGCCGCGGCGTCGCGCGCGGGCAGGACGCAGACCCTGTGCTCGGGCTTGAGCTCGAACTCCTCGAGCAGCATCTCGATCCGCTTGACCGAGGCGGGCTCCTCCTGGCCCAGGGCCACGTCGCAGGCGTACCGGAAGTACCGCCGCATGATCTCGCGCTTGCCCGCTCCCTGGGCTGCGTCGTCGTCGACGATGGCGTAGCCGGCGCGGTTGACGCCCATGTCGGTGGGGGACTGGTACATGGACTGGCCGGTGATGCGCTCGAGGATGCGCTTGAGCAGGGGGAACGCAGCCACGTCGCGGTTGTAGTTGACCGCTCGCTCGCCGTGGGCCTCGAGGTGGAACGGATCGATCAGGTTCACGTCCCCGAGATCGGCGGTGGCGGCCTCGTAGGCGGCGTTGACCGGGTGGCGGAGGGGGAGACTCCAGATCGGGAACGTCTCGAACTTGGCGTAGCCGGCGCGAACCCCGCGCTGGTTCTCGTGGTAGACCTGCGACAGGCAGGTGGCCATCTTGCCGCTGTTGGGCCCCGGCGCGTTGACCACGACCAGGGGTTTGGTCGTCTCGATGTAGGGGTTGGCGCCGTAGCCCTCGTCGCTGACCACCCGGTCCACGTCGGTGGGGTAGCCCTCGATGGGACGGTGCAGGTACACCGGGACCCCGCGGCTCTCGAGCTTCTTGTGGAAAGCGCAGGCGGCGGGCTGATCCGTGAAGCGTGTGATGACCACGCCGCGGACCTCCAGGCCCCAGTCCCGCAGGTCGTCGATGAGCTTGAACGTGTCGGCGTCGTAGGTGATGCCGAAGTCGGCGCGCACCTTGTTGCGTTCGATGTCGCCGGCGTAGATGCACAGGATGATCTCGGCCTGGTCGGCCAGGCTCTGCAGCAGCCGCATCTTCACGTTGGGATCGAACCCCGGCAAGACCCGCGAGGCGTGGTAGTCGAACAACAGCTTGCCGCCGAACTCCAGGTACAGCTTGTTGTCGAACTGGCCGATGCGCTCGCGGATGGCGGCGCTCTGCTCGGCGAGGTAGCGGTCGTTGTCGAATGCGATGGATCGGGGGCTCATGGGCGGAGGCTCGCAATGTGGGGGTTCGGGCGGAAGGGTACGGGGCTTTGCGCGCGCTCGCAAGCGCGCGAGGACGGTTCCCCGGCAGGGCTTTTTCGCCGGCCACGAGCCCGTTACAATCGAAGACGAGGGGCAGCCATGAGACTCATCTGTTCGTATTGTCGCCGCGAGTATGGCGAGACCGAACCGCTGGCCGAAGACGGGCCCAGCCACGGGATCTGTGAGGCCTGCTTCGAGCACTACAGCGCTCAGTGGGATGGCCAGGCGATCGAGGATTACCTGGAAGGATTTCCCTTCCCGGTGCTGGCCGTGGGCGCGGACAGCCGCATCGCGGCGGTCAACGAACTCGCCTCTTCCTTCGTGGATCGTCCGAAGCGGAAGATGCGCGGATTCCTCGGCGGCGAGGCCATGGAGTGCGTCCACGCGCGTTTGCCCGAAGGGTGTGGTCGAACCGAGCACTGCAGGACCTGCACCATCCGCCGAACGGTGATGGACTCCCACGAGTCGGGACGTTCCCATCGCCGGGTCCTCACGACGCTGAACCGTGAGGACGGTCCCGTGCAGTTCTGGGTGTCCACGGAGCTGCTCGTTCCCCCGGAGGGGGACGTCGCGGTGGTGATCGTGACCGTCGAGGAGATCGACACCGAGGCCGCGCCCCCGAGCTCCTGACCGCGCTCCCGGCGAGACTCAGCGCGCCGGCGTCAGCGGCCACCAGACCGGGCACGGCGTGGAACCGGACCACAGCCTGGCGCCGCTGGCCGTGGCGTACACCCCGGCCCTGTCGCCGCTACAGGCGATGAAGGTGCCGCTGCCCCACGTGAGCGACAGGTCGCCATGCTTGCCGAGCCCCTCCACGGCCTGCCAGCGCCCATCCCGATCGATCAGCAGGGGGGCCTGGAAGATCTGCCCCTCCAGCCAGATGAAGGGCATCGCGTACCGGGCGCCCTCCATCTGGATACGACCCCACTCCACGTACTCGTCCACGGAGAGCTTCGCGAGCGTGGGGTCCTGCCGCGCCTCGGGGATCGGTTCGAGGTCGAACGTGCCGTGGCCCCCGTGCTGGTGGACCTTGATCACCGGGACGTTCCACCCGTCGCCGTCCCTGACACACATCGGCGGGGAGGTCCCCTCGCGCAGGTATGCCACCTCGGCCGCGTCGGGCATCCAGCCGCCGCCGGTCCGCCGGTATCGCATGCACAGGGCCGTGGCTGCCGCGTACTGGTACTCCTCCTCGTCCAGGGAGAGCCGGTCCCCCTCCACCACGTAGCCCACCCAACCGCTGTCGGGATCGGTGATCGGCTCGGAGAAGTCGGCGGCCAGGGCGATCAGCGCGCCGTCTGCGCCGTACCCCACCGCTTCGAGGTCACCGCGGAGACCCGTCTCGACGGCCAGCGGAGTGACCTCGTGGGATGCCGTGTCCACCTCGAACAGGGCCTCGCCCATCTTGACCACCACCTTGGCCCCCTGTGGTGAGGGGCCGAGCACGACGTCGTCGTGGCACGGCGTCGGCAGCGTCGCGAGGAGTTCGGGCGGGCCCTCGCTGCCGGGCTGGATGCGGGACCATCGACACGCGCCCTCCACCGTGGCGAAGACCGCCACGGCCGCCGACGCCTCCTCGAGGGGCGGGGGAGGCTCGGCCGCGGTCTGGGGCTCCACCGCCTCCGGCGCCAGCGCGTCGGTGGGCGGTCCGGAGGGATTCGACACGTCGGCGGGGTCGGACGAAACGGAGCCCGGACCGCCGCAGCAGGCGGCGAGGGCGAGGCACGGCAACCACGACAGGCAACGGGGCAAGGCGATCTCCTCGTCTCAGGGGGCCTCGAGGGTGGCCACGATGTGCGTGGTCTCCCCCTCGAACGGCGGGAACATGATGCGGCCGATCTCGTGACGGACGCAATCGCCCACCTCGGCTTCGCGCACCTGCTCGTCCTCGACGGTCACGTCCGAGATGCTCCCGTCGGGGTGCACGTTCATGCGCACGCGGATCTCCGGGGGAAGGGGAGCCGAGGACTGCGCCAGGCACCGCTTCACGCTCGCGTTTCCGGCGACGATCGGCTGAATGATCGTGGGCACGAAGAGGTCCTCGGCCGTGGGCGGGGGCATCCGGGGGATCTGGACGCCGTTGCCTGGATCGGAGACCGGATCGGAGGCGGAAGGGGGGCCCAGCAGGTGGGCCAGGTGCTCTCGCAACAGCGCCTCGTATCCTGCAGGGTCGGTCTGCATCGGCGCCGCGCCCTCCATGGCCACGGCGATGGAGCCGAGCACGTGCTCACGGTTGCGGTCGCCGGCCTTCATGGTGATCCGCTTGCACCAGCCGTGGCCGACCAGGACGATCCGCTGAAAATCCGCCTGGTCGAGGATGTACGAGAGGTCGCCCACGAGCACGCTCTCCCGCGCGTCCTCCCCGGGGGTGCCCAGCGCCACCGTGGCGACCAGGTACTCCGAGCGGAAGGGCTCCACCAACGCGTTGTAGAGATCCGGATCGTCCTGGGGACACGTCACGAAGACCAGGGAGATCCGGTCGTCGTCCTCCTCGGCGGCCGCCACGGCGGCGAACCCCAACACGGCGGCCAGCGCGAAGGACCATCGGATGTGGGACATGGCGACCCTCCTCCCTCCATTGAACTACGCCCGGGCCTCGACAGTCACGCCCCGGGCCACGGCTCCGCGCCAGAACGTCCTACCCAGCCACCGCGGATCGGTTGTATAGAGTCCTCGCGATCGGGAGGTCCCATGCGATTCCTGTACATCCCCCTGGCCCTGGTGTGGCTCGCTGGCTGCTGCGGCGATCCGCCGGTGTGGCTGTCCATCGAGCCGATCCACCTCGAGGAGGGCTCGGGCGAGTTCGAGCTGCTCGAGTGGGTGGCCGAGCCCGGCGACGACCTGACCTTCGACGCGGTCTGCGACGACGAGGGGCTCATCGCCTACACCGAGGGCAGCCTGCTGCTGCTGCAGGCGCAGCCGGGCTGGGAGGGCGTCGCGGACGTGGTGCTGACGGTGACCGACGACTGCGACCGGTCCGTCGAGACCCTTGTCGAGGTGACCGTCGGCGAGCCGGTGGGCGACGACGACGACGACGACACGGTCGACCCTTACGTCGATCCCTGCGGCGTGACCTTCGTGTACGAGGCACAGACGGATCCGGACAAGGTGGCCGTGGTCGGCACCTTCAACGGCTGGAACACCGACGCGCACCTGCTCGAGGAGCAGCAGGACGGCAGCTGGACCCTGTTCGTGCCCGGCGAGGAGTGGGTGGCCGGGGCCCACCCCTACAAGTTCGTGGAGATGTCCGGCGCCTACGAGGCGTACAACTGTGATGCGCGCGCGCCGCTGATCCACTGCGAGGAGGGCTACAAGGAGCCCTCGGACACCTCGTGGACCCAGGACTGCACCGCGGGCAACGACTCGTGCAACTCCATGCTGGTGGTGGGGGACTTCGACCAGCCGCGGCTGGTGGTCGCCGACCTGACCATCGACGCGGCGGCCGGCAGCGTCGCGCTGACCACCGACTTCCTCGTCGGCTGCGCCGGGGACGGTCCGGGCACCATCCGCGTGGAACTCGACGGCACCGAAGTCAGCTCCACGGACGGCATCTCCTCGAACACCACGACCCTCACCGACCTGGCTCAGGGCCGGCACACCCTGACCGTGACCGGGGCGGACACGGCCGGCCGCGGGGCCGACTCGCTCCACGTGCCGCTGTGGATCGAGGACTCCGACGGCTGGGCGCGCGGCGTCATGTACTACGCGTTCATGGATCGCTTCGCCAACGGCGACGCCTCCATCGACACCTCCGAGGGCGCCACGTATGAGCTCGGCGGCTACATGGGCGGCGACCTGCAGGGGCTCATCGACGCGCTGGACTACCTGCAGGACCTGGGCGTGAACATCATCTGGATCTCCAACCCCCAGGACAACGCCGAGGGACCGTGGGGCGGCGACTGCGGCACCTACTCGGGCTACCACGGCTACTGGCCCGACGACGCCTTTGCCGTGGAGGAGCACTACGGCGGCGACCAGGCCCTGCGCGACCTGGTGGCCCAGGCCCACGCCCGCGGCATCCGCGTGGTCATGGACTGGGTGTGCAACCACGTCCACGAGGACCACCCCTACTACCTCGACCACGCCGCGGACTGGTTCAACGAGCAGATCCTGTGCAAGGTGGGCGACGACTACTCCAACTTCGATCTGATCCCCGAGACCTGCTGGTTCGCCGAGTACCTGCCCGACATCCGCTACTACGAGCCCGCCGCCCTCGAAGCCATGGTGGAGGACGCGCTGTGGTGGGCCCGCACCTACGATCTCGACGGCTTCCGCGTGGACGGGGCCAAGCACGTGCCGCACTCGGTGATCTGGAACGTCACCTCGCGGATCGAGCAGGAGATCGAGCACGGCGCCGCGGGCGGGAGCTTCGAGTTCTACACCGTGGGCGAGACGTTCACCTTCGACCGCGACCTGATCGTGGCCTACGTCAACGAGCACGAGCTCGACGCCCAGTTCGACTTCCCCCTGTACGGCACGCTACGCGCGGCGTTCGTGGACGACTCGGCCACGCTGCAGGACCTCCACGCCTCCATGGCCGAGTCCAACGCCAGCTACGGCGGCGCGTTGATGAGCACGTTCCTGGGCAACCACGACGTCTCGCGGTTCGTGTCCTACGGCCAGGAGGGCGGCTGGGCCGACTCCGAGGAGTCCGCGTGTGTCATCGCCGACACCATCGGTGATCCGTGGTGGTACGGCCGGCTGCAGCTGGCCTGGACCTACCTGATGACCCAGCCCGGGATCCCGCTGATCTACTACGGCGACGAGATCGGCATGCCCGGCTACCGCGATCCCGACAACCGCCACCCCCTGTGGTGGTACTCCTCGACCATCGCCGACGGTACCGGCGGCTCGTTCGGCGTCGCCGACTTCGCCGCGGGCCTCTACCACGCCGACATGGAGCCCGTGCTGTGGCACGTCGCCACCCTGGGCCAGGCCCGCGCCGAGCACCCGGCCCTGTGGTCGGGCACCGAGGTGGAGTGGTGGACCGACGCCGACACGCTGGGCTTCGCCCGGGTCTCCGGCGCCGATCAGGCGCTGGTCATCCTCCACCGCGGTTGGTGGGACACCACGCTGGACAACGGCCTGTCCTTCGCCGGCCTCGACGCCGACGGCACCTACACGGACCTGCTCACCGGCGAGACCTTCGAGGCCTCGGGGGACACGATCTCCGTGTTCATGCCCGGGAACTCGTCGAGGGTGCTGGTGAAGTAGGCTACGCCTTCTTGAGCGGGTAGCTCGTCACGATCTCCGGGATCAGGGCCGACACCTCGCTCAGGAGGAACAGATCGTCCTCCACGAACGCCTGGCGGTTCACGGCGAAGGAGTCCATGTAGACCACACCCACGACGGTGTTGCGCTCACCGCGCACGGGCACGGCGGCGGCGGTGCCGAGGTTGGCGTTGGGCGGGAGCTCGTTGCGGATGATGGACTTGCGCTGGGCCATGGCCGCAGAGATGGCGGGGATGTAGGGGCGCTCCGTGTGGTCCTCGGCCGGCACGTCCTCGGACACCCACGCGTCGAGCTTGCCGACCTTGTCCCCCTCCAGGACACGGATGACCATGCAGCGGTCGGGGTGGACGAACTGCTGGATGCCGTCGAGGGCGGCGCGCACCGTGGCCTGGGGATCGCCCTTGCGCACCACGCGCTGAAAGCTGGAGAGCCAGCGGGCCTGCTCCAGCTTGCGGCCCACGCTCAGATCGTCCACGTCGATGACCTCGCCCTTGTCGATCATCTCCTGCACCGGGCGCGGCTTGCCCGGGGCGGCCAATCGCTGGGTCTCTGCGGCGACGATGGCCGGCTCCACCACCCTGCGGTCGAGCACCCCGTCGGAGACCAGCTGCTCGTCCGTGGTCACCTCCAGGTGGGTCTCGCCGATCTGGATGTGGTCGCCCATGGCCAGCGGCGCCTCGTGCACCTTTTCGCCGTTGACGTACACGCCGTTGTGGCTCTGCAGGTCGGTGATCCGGTACTCCTGGCCGGTCCAGCGGATCGCGGCGTGGCGGCGGGAGACCCGGTCCTCCACGAGCTGGACGAGGTTGTTGGGCCCGCGGCCCACGGTGAGATTGCGTTCGCCGAGACGGAAGGTCGCGCCCTCGTGGACGCCGTCTCGGATGATCAGGATGGCCATGTTGTTCTCCAGCAGGTGCCCGACAGGGTACCATTCCCATCCATCGACTCCCATCCATCCACGAGGTGATTCCATGAGCAGGACGAGAAATACCCTGGTGACGCTGACGGTGACCGCGGCCGCGATGATGATCGTGGGCCTGATGGACGGGGCACCGGCGAGCGCGGGGCCGGACGGGGCGGGCATGTACGCCCGGTACTGTGCCCTGTGCCACGGCGCGGACGGGGCGGGGTACGCGTCGGGCAACGCCCCGTCGCTGTCCAACCAGGACTTCCTGGTCATCGCCAGCGATCGGTTCATCCGCCACGCCGTCGAGCACGGCCGCCCGGGCACGGCCATGTCCGCCTGGGGGGTGTTCTACGGCGGCCCGCTGAGCCTGCCGCAGGGGGACGTGGTGGTGGACCACCTGCGCTCGAAGCAGACCGTGGCCACGGTCATCCTGGACACGGATCCCATCAACGGCTCGCTGGAGAACGGCCGCACGCTGTACGGCCGCCGCTGCGCGAGCTGCCACGGGGACGGCGGCGCCGGGGGCTCCGCGCCGAGCCTGAACAACCCCACGTTCCTGTCCAGCGTGCTCGATCACTACCTGCGCCACTCCATCCAGAACGGCCGCGGCGGCACCCCCATGGTCGGCTTCGATGGCTCCCTGACCAGCGACGAGATCAACGATCTGGTGGATCTGATCCGCAACTGGTCGGAGCCGACCCCGCCGGCGCCGCTGCTGGCCCGGCAGCCCTCGGTGGTGCTGAACTCGGACGGCGCGGCGGCCGAACTGGGTTCCCTGCGAGACGGAGAGTACGTGTCGGTGGCCGGGCTGAACGGGGCCCTGTCCAGCGGCGCGAAGATGGTGCTGCTGGACACCCGCTCCGGATCGGACTGGCGGCGATCCCACATCGCAGGGGCGTACTCGTTGCCCTTCTACGACGCGGACAAGGTGGCGAAGCTGCGCAAGAAGATCCCCACCGACGGCACCTGGATCGTGTGCTACTGCTCCAGCCCCCGCGCCGGCGCGGAGGTCGTCGCCGAGGCCCTGCGAGCCGAGGGGTTCACGAACGTGGCCGTGCTGGACGAGGGATTCCTGGGGTGGATCCAGGCCGGGCATCTGATCGAGGACAACACGCCGCCGCCGCCCCAGTGACGGGTCTCGCGAGCCGCATAGAACAAAAAAATGCCGTCTGGCCGCGGCTCACCCCGTCGGGGGCGAGCCACGGAGACGGCAGAAGAAGTCCGAAGAGGGGAACTAGCCCTTCTTCTCGACGCCCATCTTCTTGACGTTGGACTTCCAGATCTTCGGGCCGAGCCACGACGGGGCGCTGGCCGGAGCGTCGACCTGCTCGCGCTTGCCCTCGAAGATGTGGATGGTCTTCGTCCCACGCTCACGAAGCTTGATGTCGGTGAAACCGCGGCTCGCCGCCTTCAAGGCAGCACCACGGGGCTGGCGCGCGGCAAACACGTGGTTGGTGTCTTCGCCACCGTTGTCCAAAAGCACGAAATTCTTCTTGTCAGCCATGAGGCCCCTCCTTCTGCAGCGGCGGTGTTTCTCCGTCGCCTGGGTGATTTCTGGAAAATAAGGCGCTAAACGCTAGCCTGAACTCCATTGACAGAGATTCTTGGTCCGGATCGGCCCGTTGTGCAAGTCTTGTTTCGCCAGAAATGCGTTTTTTCCCCAAAAAATGGGCAAAAAGGGCCGATATCGGTCGAAATGGGCGCGGATCCGGGGGGTGACGGACGTGAGCTGCCCGGACGACGTCTCGCGCGCGCGATCGCGCACGCGAGGCGTGCGGTGCCCGTTGAAGCGAACACCTGGAGCTTCAATTTGCGCGCGTACTACACCTGGGGTAGAAGCACGCTTCGATCCCAGATAGCCTGATGGACGAACGCGTGGGGCGCGGCCCCGTTGGGAGAAGGTCGGCATGGGCGAACAGATCCGGTACAAGCGTCGTTTCCTCTTCTGGGGCTTGATCCTCCTGGGCCTGGCGGCCCTGGTGCCGCTGCGCACCGAACGCGCCGACGCCCTCGGCGGCGGCCCGGACGCCTTCGGGTACAACTGGCACGACGAGGTGGAGTACCTCTACGAGCAGGCCTCCACCTCGGCCAACCTGGGCAACGACTCGTTCACCGTGGTCCCCATCGGGTTCGACTTCGAGTTCTACGGCGTGAGCTACGACGAGGCCACGGTGACCTCCGAGGGCGGGCTGCACTTCGACGGGGAGGTCGTGCTGCCCAGCGACAACGAGTCCCTGCCGTACACCGAGTTCACCGGGATCTTCCCGTTCTGGGACGACTTCAACCTCGCCGGCGCGGGCCAGGTGCACACCGAGACCTTCGGCGTCTCCCCCAACCGGGTGTTCGTCGCCGAGTGGCGCGGCGCTGCGCACTTCACGAACGTCCAGCCCTACTACGCCATCGGGAACGTGGACGTGGAGGTGAAGCTGTTCGAGACCGACGACTCCATCGAGTTCCACTACCGCGACGTGATGTTCGGCGACGCCGGTCTCGATCTGGGCGTCTCGGCCACGGTGGGGATCTGCGACGCCGTCCAGGGCTACTACCTGATGGTCTCGCACAACACCGCGAGCCTGTCGGACGGGTACGCCATCCGCTACGAGCCCCCCGGCTCGTGCGTGGACGACGACGGCGACGGCTTCACCCAGTGCGACGGCGACTGCGACGACGCCGACGACACCATCCACCCGGGCGCGGCCGAGACCTGTGACGACGGCATCGACTCCAACTGCGACGGCCAGGCCGACGAGCAGGCCGACCAGGACGGAGACGGCTTCACCAACTGCGACGGCGACTGCGACGACTACGAGGCGGGGGCCTATCCCGGAAACACCGAGACCTGCGACTTCATCGACAACGACTGCGACGGCTGGGTCGACAACGGGTTCGACGCCGACGGCGACGGCTGGAGCCTGTGCGAGGGGGACTGCGACGACAACGACGCCGACACGTACCCAGCGGCCTTCGAGGAGTGCGACGGCATCGACAGCGACTGCATGGAGGACCTGGTCCAGACCGAGGTGGACGACGACGGCGACACCTTCTCCGAGTGCGACGGGGACTGCCACGACGGCAACGCCGCCATCTACCCCGGGGCCGAGGAGATCTGCGACACCTTCGACAACGACTGCGATCCGGAGACCGACGAGGACGCCGACGTGGACCTGGACAACTACTCCATCTGCCAGGGGGACTGCAACGACGGCGACGCGGGCATGAGCCCGGCGGAGTCCGAGGTCTGCGACAGCAAGGACAACGACTGCAACGGCGTGGTGGACGACAACATCGACTTCGACCACGACGGCTACCCGGGCTGCGGCGGCGCCGACTGCGACGACTACAACGCCGGCACCAACCCCGGCGCCACGGAGATCCCCTACGACAACATCGACCAGGACTGCTCCGGCGAGGACCTGACCGACATGGACGGCGACGGCTACGACGGCGGGGCGTACGGCGAGGACTGCGACGACACCAACGCCGCGCTCAACCCCGGCGTGCCCGAGGACTGCGAGAACGGCTACGACGACGACTGCGACGGCGCCACCGACGCGGACGACACGGACTGCCAGGCCGGTGACGACGACGACGCCACCGGCGGCACCGGCGGCAGCTGCGCCTGCACCAGCGCCGGGTCCACGCCTGGCTCCGGCGCCGCGCTACTGGCCGGCCTGACCGCCCTGGCCGCCCTGCGCCGCCGCCGCTGAACCGACCCACGAAGGGCCCACCATGAAGACCGTCCTCTCCCTCGCCGCGATCCTCGCGCTCGCGGCCGGCTGCGCGCCTGCGCCCGACGACCTCGCCGAGGCCGACCCCCACCCCATCGTCAACGGCGCCGAGGAGCCGGGGTTCCCCTCCACGGTGTCCATGGGCGGGGAGATCGGCGGGTACATCATGAGCATGTGCACCGGCAACCTGATCACCCCCGAGGTGGTGCTGTGCGCGGGGCACTGTGGGGACGGGATCCCCATCGAGCTGGTCCTGGCGCTGGGCCAGGCCTACTTCGGACCGGCCATCGACACCCCGGACGAGGCCATCGGCTTCGTGGACTTCGAGGTCCACCCCGATTACGTGCCCCTGGAGCCGGGACTGGGCGGCACCCTCGGCGAGTTCGATCTCAGCGTGTTCGTGCTGGCCGAGCCGGCCGCGGCCGAGCCGACCTGGTTCAACCGCGAGCCCATCACCGACGACGACCTGGGCCGCGACATGATGTCGGTGGGGTTCGGCGTCACCGGCCCCGAAGGCGACGGATCGGGGACCAAGCGCTCCGCCCTGCTGACCCTGGACGAGTACGACGACAACTTCCTGATCTCCGACTCCTCGAGCAACCCCGACGGCGCCAACGTCTGCAGCGGCGACTCCGGCGGTCCCCAGTTCTTCGAACACGAGAACGGGCGCTGGATCGAGGCCGCGGTGCACTCGTGGGCCGACCAGTACTGCGAGATCTCGTCGGGCTCGACCCGCACCGACATCGCCGCCGAGTGGATCCTGGACTGGGTCGAGGAGGTGCACGGCAGCCGCGACGTGTGCGAGATCAACGGGTGGTACGACGACGGGATCTGCGACGACTACTGCGACGAGGAGGACCCGGACTGCGTGGAGGAGGCGGACGACGACGACTCCGCGGCGGGTGACGACGACGACGACGTGGACTCCGAGCTGGACGACGACGACGACGACGAGGGGGGGTGCGAATGCTCGGCCAGCCGTCCCGGCCGGGGTGGCGTGGTGCTCGCGCTGGCACTGCTCGCAGCGCTGCGTCGCCGGCGGTGACACAGCCCTGACACACCTCTTCCGTACCCTCAAGTAGCTGATATCACGAAGAGAGCGCCGTATTTCTGCGGAAGGCTCCCATTGGCCCGTCCCTTGCAGCTCCCTCCTCCGCCTGTGACGGAGGAGACGACATGCACATCCCCACCATCCGCGACGGCCTGCTCCTGGCGCTCCCCCTCTCCCTGGTCCTGCTGGGATCGGGGTGTGAGGTCGACGAACCCTTCGAGAACCTCGAGGACGCCTGGGACGAGCTGCACGGGGAACCCCGCAGCGGCTGCTCCGGCGTGGTCCCCCCCGACTCGGGCCCGTTCGACAAGAAGATCGCCCTGACCTTCGACGACGGCCCCCACTCCACCCGCACCGCCGAGGTCATGGAGATCCTCGAGGACCACGGCGCCCGCGGCACCTTCTTCGTCAACGGCAGGACGGTCAACAGCGACGACGACTGGCGGCTGCTGCACGACATGGTCGAGCGGGGCCACCTGCTGGGCAACCACACCGACAACCACCCCAACTCGGTGACCGTGTCGGCCTCGTCCTGGGACGCAGAGGTCAGCGGAACCCACGACATCCTCGTGGACGTGCTGGGCCAGCACGGACAGACTCCCAAGTTCTTCCGCTTCCCCTACGGCTCGGCCAACTGCGACACCTACTCCGCGGTGACGGCCTACGGCTACTCGGTGGTGGGCTGGCACATCGACTCCGCGGACTGGTGCTACCAGAGCTCCACCGGCGGTTACGGGTACTGCAGCTCGTCCACCTTCGGCTCCGTGCCGGATCAGTACCGGGACGACTTCGCGGGCCTGACGCTGTACCAGGCCGGCATCCGCGACGGCGGCATCCTGCTGTTCCACGACATCCACAGCTACACCGCCGAGAACCTCGACGGCCTGCTGACGCGCCTCGAGGAGGAGGGGTACACGTTCACCACCCTGGACGACGCGTCCACCTTCCCCCAGCTCAACGGCGAGATCCCGGCCCACGATCCCTGGATCGGCGACGTGTGCGAGGGCGACGCGGACTGCGCCTTCGAGGACGACGGCGACGCGGGCCGCTGCCACACCTTCGAGGACAGCACCACCGGCGAGGCCCGCGGCTTCTGCGTGCTGGACTGCGCAGGGTACTGCCCGGACCTGTCCGGGACCGCGCCCACCTTCTGCGTGGCCTCGGACGACCCGGAGACCGGGATGTGCGTGTCCAAGTCCCACTCGCTCAACACCTACTGCGACGCCATCGGGGGCACGGCCGAGCGCGAGGAGGACCGCTTCGTCGGCGACTCCAGCGCGTCGGCGTCCACGGCGTCGGTGTGCCTCCCGCCCGTCGACTGATCCGCCGCAGCCGGTCAGCAATGTCCGGTGGTCTGGACGATTCCTCGGCTATCATCCTCCTCGCCCGGGTCCGCCCCCGGCGATCGCCGGGCTGGAAGGATGTGCCATGGTCCACCTCCGCTACGCGCTGCTGCTCACGCTGACCCTCGGCCTCGCCCTCACGGGCTGCCCCGAGGACGTGCCGGCTGACGACGACGACGACGACGCGGCTGACGACGACGACGTCACCTCGGACGACGACGACGCCACCTCGGACGACGACGACGACTCCGCGCCGGTGGAGGAGCTCGATCCTCAGCGCATCTTCGACGACGTGGCCTACCTCGCCTCCGACGAGATGGGGGGGCGATCGCCGGGGACCGACGGAAACGAGGCGGCGCTGGAGTACGTGGAGTCGGTGTTCGAGGAGTACGGGCTGGTGCCGGTGGGAGACGAGGGCGGTTATCGCCAGGAGTTCAGCTTCGAGCAGTGGCAGCAGCTGGCCCCTGCGGAGCTGGTCCTGGGCGGCGTCGCGACCACCGAAGGCAGCGACTTCGTGGCGTTCTCCAACTCAGGTTCCGGGGACGTCACCGCCGAGGTGATCTTCGTGGGCTACGGCCTGACCGTGCCGGCCTTCGATCCGGGGACCTACCCCGACTGCCCCTTTGCCGCCGACGGCTACGACGACTACGCCGCCGTGGACGTCACCGGCAAGATCGCGTTGATGCTGCGCCACGGCCCCCACGACGACGAGGCCTACGCGGACGAGTGCCCGGGCAACGAGGCCTCCGTGACCGCGGGCGACGCCTGGACCTTCGGGTACAAGGCCGCCAACGCCAGCCTGCACGGCGCCGGCGCGGTGATCCTCGTGGGCGACTACAACCACGGCGCCTCGCCGGTCGAGGGTTACATCGGCAGCGACTACCTGGTGCCCGACATGCCCATGGTCTCGCCCCGCCGCACCCTGGTGGAGGACCACGTGGCCGATCTGGAGGCCTGGGCGGGCCAGATCGACGACACGGACTCGCCCGCGTCCCAGGCCACCGGCGTCACGGCCACGGTGACCCTCGAGGCCGAGCTGGTGGAGGTCGTCACCGCCAACGTCCACGGGGTGATCCCCGGCTCCGATCCCGACCTGGCCGACGAGGTGATCATCTACGGATCCCACATCGACCACGTGGGCACCGACGCCGAGGGGACCGTCTACAACGGCGCGGACGACAACGCGTCGGGCAGCGCGGTGATGCTGGAGATGGCGCGGCTGATGGCCCGCGGCGGCGTGCAACCGGCGCGCACCGTGATGTTCAGCGCCTACAACGCCGAGGAGCTGGGGCTGATCGGCTCGTGCTTCTACACCGAGGAGCCCGTCTACCCCCTCGAGGACACCGTGGCCATGTTGAGCATCGACATGGTGGGCGCGGGCGACGGCAGCGGCCTGATCTTCTACGGGGGCACGTACGAGCCGTACTCGTGGCTGTCCGATCTGGCCGCGGCCGCCACCGACGCCGCTGGCCTGGATCTGTTCGTCGCGCCGATGGAGGCGTCGTTCAACTCCGACCACGGCTGCTTCGCGTGGGCCGGGGTCCCTGCCATGCTCGCGCTGACCCTGGGGCCCCACGGCTACTACCACACGCCCGAGGACACCATCGACAACATCCTGATCGAGGATCTGGAGTCCGCGGCGCAGATCCTCTGGGCGACCCTGCAGCCCCTGGCCACGGCCACCGAGGATCAATTCGACGCCGCGAGCGTCCGCGGGACGCCGCCTGCGTCGCGCCGCGCCGCCGTGGCCCCGCGGGACCGGGACCGCTGATCGATCAGCGGGGCGCTCGTACCTCCCCCATCACCTTCGACGCCACCGACCACAGGGGTTTGAGCGCCTTGCGCGTGCGGTCATGGGACCTCATCGCCGGGCCGATCCCGTGATCCCAGAGCCGGTACAGCCAGGCCCGCGCCGGGAAGGCCTCCCGGTGGACCTGGTAGCGGAAGTCCCGGTGGGCGCGGCGGATCTGGCGCCGGGAGAATCCGGGCAGATCGAGGAAGGTGTCGAGGTAGATGTCGTAGCCCCGGGGATAGCCGTTGACCCACCCCTGTTCGGCACACAGATCGTGCATGGGCGTGCCGGGGAAGGGCCCGAAGACGAAGAGCATCGGCCCGGAGCCGCCGCTGCGGGTCATGGGGAGGTTGTCGCGGTAGATGCGGCGGTTGATCTCGATGGTCCTGCTGTGACGCTGCGGCGTCTCGTTGGGGAGCCCGACCATGTTGGTGGTCATCACGGCGATCCCGGCGGCGTGCAGGCGGTCACAGGCCTCGACGATCTGATCGGCCGTGGTGCTCTTGTCCAGCTGGTCCATGCGCAGCTGATCGTCTCCGGAGTCGACCCCCACCCAGACGCAGCTGCAGCCGCCCGCGCGCAGCCCCTGGACCATCTCGTCGTCCACGCGATCCACCCGAGTCATGATGTCGAAGGTCACGCGGTCCAGGCTGGCCATCCGGTCGCAGAACCGCAGGGCCCAGTCCTTGTCCCAGGTGAAGGTGTCGTCGCGGAAGTACACGTGCTCCACCCGGTGGCGGCGCATCAGGTAGTGCACCTCCTCCATCACGTGGTCCACGGACCGCATCCGCGTGTAGGTGCCTCCCTGGCGGCGCCGCAGGTCGGCGTTGGAGCAGAACGTGCAGCTGAAGGGGCAGCCGCGGCCGGCGACGAGGCACGGCACGCGGCGGTTCACGTCCAGGATTCCCTCCATGTCCTGGCCCTCGTAGTCGACCATGGGCAGGGAGTCGAGATCGGCGATGTAGTCCACGGCTGGGTTGCTGTGCAGCTGGCCGCCGTCGAGGAAGTGCAGGCCCGGCGCGGATCGGCCGTCTCCGCCACCCTCCAGGTCCTCGAGGTACGCGCGCAGCGCCAGCTCGCCCTCGCCCACGAGGACACCGTCGGCGCCGGACGCCCGCAGGGAATCCTCGGGGCACAGCGTGGCGTGCCACCCCCCCAGCAGGACCGGCGCCCGCGGAGCGTGGACTCGCGCCGCCGCGACCACGTCGGCGAAGTACGGCGCCTGGTTGGCCGCGCCGTTCATGCCCACCACGTCGGGCCGGTGATCCCGCAGGACCTGATCGAGCCGGCGAAGGTCCGCCTCGCGGTTCACCTCGGCCACCTGCACGTCGTGGCCGTGCAGCTTCAGGTATGCCGACAGCGCTCCGCTCCCGATGCTGAAGACCCTCGAGAACGGCGTGCGCAGGTTCAGCGAGAACAGCAGTACACGCATGGTTTCGATGCGGCGATCCACCCTCGGCGCGCCGCACCCCTCACGACCCATGTTAATGACCATCATTGGAGTGGAGAAAGAAAATTGTCCCCGAAGTTGAAACGCGTACGTCTGTCCCGACGTGAGGTTGTGCCTGGTGATTTCGGGGGTGGCCAGCGACGTCACGGCCTCGCCTTGCGTATTTCCGCGCCGAACCCATAATCGCTGGTGATGCGCGTCCACCTCGTCGCACCCGCGAGCCGCAGCGTCCTGAACTCCCGGGTCTACGCCCGCTTTCAGCCGTGCCTGCTCCCCATGTCGCTGGCCTATCTGGGCGCCGTACTGCGCCAGGACGGCCACGGGGTCACGCTGAGGGACCAGTCCGCCGACCTGCGCCCCAACGCCGAGATCCTCGCGGAGATCGCGCGTGTGGAGCCGGACCTGCTGGGGCTCAGCGTGCTCACCGAGTCCTGGAGCAACGTGCTGGAGCTGGTCGAGCAGGTGCGCTCCCGCTGGCCGTCCCTGCCCATCGTCCTGGGCAACACGCACGCGGCGTTCTTCGCCGAGGAGGTGCTGCAGCGCGGTCTCGCGGACCACGTGGTTCGGGGCGAGGGCGAACAGACCCTGGCCGAGCTGGCGCGCTGCCTCGACGGCGACGGCGACCTGGGAGACGTGGCCGGGCTCAGCTTCCGCCACGACGGTGAGATCGTCCACAACCCCGACCGGCGCCCCATCGCCGATCTCGACGCCCTGCCGCTGCCGGCGTGGGACCTGATGGACCGGGGGGCCTGGCGCTACCAGCGTTTCCCCCTGGTGGGCCTCTCCTCGGCGCCTGCGCCCTTGATGGCCTCGCGCGGCTGCCCCTACAGCTGCTCGTTCTGCTCCCAGGACAAGTGGACCATGGGGTTTCGGCGGCGCAGCGTGGAGCGGGTCGTGGACGAGGTGGCGGTGGACGTCGAGCAGTACGGCTTCCGCACCTTCGGGTTCAACGACGCCTACTTCCCGTGGGACCGCGAGTCCGGCCTGGAGTTCTGCGAGCGGTTGCGCGCGTATCCCTGGCACGACGACGTCCGCTGGGTCACCGAGATGCGGGTGGACAGGCTCGACGACGAGCAGGTGCGCGCCATGGCCGGCGCCGGCCTCCACGCCATGATCCTCGGCTTCGAGTCGGGCAACGAGGCCGTCCTGCGCGAGACGGGGAAGGGGACCACCCTGGAGCAGGGCCGGGAGGCGGCGCGGCTGCTGCGCCGCCACGGGGTGCTGGCCATCGGCCTGTTCATGCTCGGGCTCCCCGGCGAGACCCCGCAGACCGCGCGGGACACCCTGCGGTTCGCCCGGGATTGCGAGCTGGACATCGCCAAGTTCTCCATCACCATCCCCTACCCGGGCTCCCCCTTGTGGGAATTGCTGGGGCGGACGGCGATGCCGTCGGGTGACGAATGTGATCGGTTCACGTCGTGGTTCGACTGGACCGGAGCCGGTTCGACGCCGATCTGGACCCCGGAGGGCCTCGACGCCGCGGAGCTGGTCCGGCTGCAGCGGCGGGGGATGCTCGAGTTCTACGCCCGCCCCTCCTACGTGGCGCGGGTCCTACGAGCCGGGTTGTTCTCCCCCGGGGAGATCCTGCGCGGTGGTCGGATCATGCTGTCGCGGGCGGTCCGTGGCCGCTGAGGTGGGATCGATCCGGTAGATACCGCAGTCCGTGCCCACCACCACCCGCCCCTCGGAATCCGCGGCCAGGCTCCTCGCCTCGCCACACAGGGCGTACGACGTGCGGGCGTGGGGGGGGGCGGCGTCCACCGACCACACCAGCCCACTGTAGGCGGCCGCGGCCCAGATCCGGTCGTGGACCGGCTCGTAGATCAGGTCGCGCACACCGAACGACAGGCGCACCTGCCCCCGGACCTCGAAGGTCCGGGCGTCGAGGAGTATGGCGCCACCTTCGAGGAATCGTCCGAGCCACAGGGTGTCCCGCCGGGGATCCAGGGCGAGGGTCCAGTTGAACGGTCCCACCCGCCGCTCCCGGAGGACGCGCCCGCTGGGCCAGTGGAAGGCGCGCAGGTTGGGATGGCCCAGCAGCATCACCCCGTACAGTTCGGTGCCGTCGGGTGAGAACGCACCCGCCTCGAGCCCCGATCCGAGGGGGACCTGCGCGACGACGCGCTCCTCCCCAGGACGGAAGACCGGGAGGGAGGACTGCTGTTCGCAGCCCACGAGTAGATCCCCGGGGGCGGCCCCGATCGCGGCCACGGCGCCCGGGGGTACCGGCAACCAGGCGGTCACCGAACATTCGCCCAGGGGCACGTACCGCGTAGGGGGCCACGCGTCGCCCACGGGCATCAGCCCCAGCCCGAGCTCGTCCTTGTCCACGTTGACCCACGCCGATCCCGCTGCAGGACCGCGCACGACCTCCACCTTGTCCTGCACGGACCAGGAGTCCGGATCGCTGTGGCGAGGCGCCGTGGAGCGCGTCCACGCGTCTCTGGGGGACCAGCTGCGGTGTTCCCCGTCGCCCGGGGTCAGGACGCCGACGCGGTTCTCCTCGCGCACGGTGTAGATGACCTCGCCGGACGAGGGGGAGACCACCAGCGAGAAGGTGCCCCGGCGCGGATCGAGCTGCTCCACCCCCGCGGGCAGGGTCGGTGGCACCGTCCACATCTGCACGGACAGGGTGCGCAGGGCACACACCACGGCCAGCAGCAGCGCCGGCGCCAGCGCGGCGACGGCGCGGCGCGGGTCCAGCGGTATGCGGGGAATCATCGGGCCGCTGAGGGCGGCTCGGAGCCAGGGTGTAGCGAAGGTCGCCAGGAGCAGGACACCCGCGGCGGAGAGCCCGCGCGCCACGATCAGGTGGGGGGCGTGGGCGAGCCAGCCCTGCAGGAGCGCCGCGCCCAACGCCACAGCAGCGACCACGGCCCACCGCCAGGTCGGTGTCGCGCGGGCGAGCGCGACCGCGCGCTCGCGCTGGAGCCCGACCACGAGCCCTGCGGCGCCCAGCCAGATCCCCCCGGAGAGCCAGGCCGAGCGCGCCGGCCCGGCCAGCCATGGGCTGCGCAGGGCCAGCAGCGGGCTGTCGGGATCGGAGCCGAGCTCCATGATCGCGCCCGCTGCGAGGACGACACCCACGGACAGGGCCACCGTCGTCGCGGTCACGGCGGGACGCCGGTCGTGTTGCGGCTCGACCGTCGCCCCGGTCCCGACCGCCCAGCCCGCGATCAGCGCGCCGAGCAACAACCAGGGATCCGTGGCCAGGGCCAGCGCGAATGCCCAGGGAATCAGGGCCAGCGCCCACAGCGCGGCGATCCACTGGACGACCGCGCCGAACCTCGACAGCGGTCGCGGCAGCCGCCTGGCGTGGCGGGAGATCAGGTGGACCATCACCCAGACGGCGGCGGTGACCAGGACCACCACCAGGGACGAGCCTTGCAGGGGATTCCCCAGTAGCGGTGAGGTCAGGCGGAGGAGCAGCTGGCACGCGGCGTGGAGCTGCCACGCTCCGGCCTCGGTCCAGGTGCCGGTGGCCAGCGCGATCACCGCCGGGGCGCACGCCAGCGGCAGGAGCAGCCACGCGGCCGCCCTGACCGCGGCGCCCATCCTGTGATCCCTGCGCGGCAGCGAGCCCATGTCAGCCCCCCCCCGGCGACTTCCGTCGACGCCCGGCGTGGGAGGCCAGGCCCAGTCCGGCGAGGAACAACCAGGCGCAGCCGGCGATAGCCAGGCCTGGGAACAACCCAGGCGGACGGAACCTCAGGTCCAGCTCGTGCTCGCCCGCGGGTATCGCGACGCCCATGTGGACCATGTTCACCGGGAAGGGCTCGAGGCGGGCGCCCGATCCATCCCTGATCTGCCAGCCGGGGTGGATGTTCTGGCGGATCACCACGACCGTGGGCTCGTCGGCATTCACGACGACGCGCTGGACGTCTCTGCACTCCAGCGACGTCGGGACGGCGGGCTGCGCCACGGGGGGATCGGCCTCGACCACGGCGGCGCCGGTGGGGTCGAACGGGCTGGCCAGCACCCGCGCGGGCAGCCCGTCACGCGATGTCTCGACCTCCAGGCTGGAGGGGGCGTAGCACGGGGGCGCGACGTCGTCGTGGGTCGCGAAGACCTCCCGGCGACCCACGGCGACCCGGACGCCCCCCAGCGCCATCACGCGGTACCCCAACCCGTCGGGCGGCGCGAAGAGGCGGCGGACGTGGGCCGGGTCCACGTCCTCCCAGCGCGCCCCGCTGTCCTGGTCCGCGACGAGCTCCTCGGCCAGGGGCCGCAGCAGGGCAACGATCCGCTGCGGGGGCATCTTGGCGCGCCCGGTCAGGTTCCTCAGGCCGTGGCGTACCCCCGCGTAGACCGGCCAGCGACGGTTCAGCAGGTACGCGCCACGCCCGGGCTCGAGCTCGTCGGAGGCGCCCTCGTCGTCGTACTCCTGCTCCTCGCCTGGGGTGTAGAGGAATCCCTGGACGTCGCTGAGATCGGTGACGTCCAGGTAGGAGTCGGAGAGGACGGCCAGATCTGCTGACGGGATCGGCTCACGCAGCGCCAGCCGCTCGGAGGGTACGGCCACGTGGAGCTGAACGGCGATCAGCACCAGGTCCGCCATGGCCACGGCGAACAGGGCCTGCGTGCGCGCCCCCGGGGAGAGGCGCCGTGTCCAGACGAGCCAGCCGGCGAGGCCGATGGCGGCGAGGCTCACCGCCGCGCTGCGGAGATAGAGCTGCCAGTGGTGATCCGTGGAGAACAGGTGGCCGCCGGCGGCGCAGCGGAGCACGACCCCGGCGACGAGGATTCCCAGCACCACACCCCCGGGGCTCCGCAGACCGGCCAGCAGGGCGTCCCTGCCGCCCCGAGCGAGCCGCTCGAAGCCGCTGGCGGCGAGGACCGTGGCCAGGAACACACCCAGCCCCGTGTAGATGTCGTTGATCGGGTGGGTGACGAGCAGCAGCGGCGCGAACAGCCAGCGGACGCCGGCGATCCCGGAGGCCAGGGAGGCCGAGACCAGCACCAGGGCCATCCAGCCCAGGCGGTGCAGGGGCCGCGGCAGGCCGCGCAGGGTCAGCAGCAGGGTCGCGGCGAGGACGGCGCCGATCCCGATGTCCGGGTCCAGGAACAACGGCTTGGGCGCCACGAACCCCACCACGTTCCACAAACCCAGGGCCGCGTGCGCGGTGCCCGAGAGCGTCTCCAGCCGGCTCATGCCCGGGAGATGGCCACTGACCTCGAGGACGTAGGGCAGGAATCCGGGGCAGCCGGCGGCCAGACCCAGCGCGAGGCTCGCCCACCCCCACTGGGGCCGGCCCCAGCGGACCAGGGTCCAGATCCCGAAGGCGGCGAGGCAGGCCGAGGTGGTCCGCAGGTGACAGCCAAGCATCAACAGGGCCAGCGCGGCCGCCACGAGGGCGGCCCAGGCGACCCGGCGCCGCGTCGTGGACGACGACTGCAGCCGCTCGTAGCCGCCGATGGCCACCGGGAACCAGACCAGCAGGGGCAGGGAGTCCGCCCAGAAGTCCACGTAGTGCAGCGTGCCGATGGGGCCGACGGCCACGGCGGCGCCGGCGAGGGTCGCGGGGATCGCCGAGACGCCGAAGGTGCGCGCCATCCACCGGAACGCGAACAGGCCTCCCACCGAATGCAGCCCAAAGGCCACGGGGAATGCGGCCCACGGGGGCACGACCAGCAGCAGGGCCGCGGCCGGATAGAACGGCCCCATGGGGATCACGTCGGCGAACAGGCTGACCCCCCCCAGCTTGCCGGGGACGAACCAGGGCGACACCCCCTCGACCACCGCGTACCGCAACCACTCCCAGGCGGAGATCTTGTGGTAGAGGGTGTCGTCGGGCAGGTCCACGCCGTCGCCGAACCACAGGGGCGCGGCCGGGAACACCACGCACAGCACGGCGATGCCCAGGGCCAGGTGCGTCGAGGAGACGCTCCACGACGGCCTGCGATCGCCATGACGATCTCGCTGCATGAGTGGATCTCCACCGCGCCTTCGCGGGCCCGCCATCCGCACCCGCGCGCTGTGCTCGCGCGGCACCCGGGCTCCATTCTAGCAACGCGCCGATCGGCGGGTCCCATCGGGAGCTTCGGCGCCCTCGTTTCCGGAGCTCGGACCTCGATGCTATAGTCGTTTCACACCCCGAATGCGCCGAACGAGGACCCCAGCGAGACCGACCTCCCCGAAGCGCAAGGTGGTCAAGCACGCGAAGAGACGCCGTCGCGAGCTCCTGACCTACCTGGTCTGCGGTGTGATCCTCTTCGTGCAGTTCGGGGTCCCGCGGCTGTGGATGATCCCCGAACACTACCGCACCGAGATCGGCGACCTGTCCGGATACCTGGTGATGTTCTGGCTGGGATTGCTGCTGCTGATGCCCACCGCTGCACGGTTCTTCGGGGGGCGCTGGGTGCGGTTGATGGCCGTGCGCAAGCAGCTGGGCGTGGGGGCGGGGTGCGCGATCCTGCTGCACGGGTTCTTCGGCTGGGGGTACCAGGCCCTGTTCGAGTACGAGGTGATCAATCCGGGCGGTTCCGGGTTCGGGATCATCATGTTCATCCTGTCCAGCGTCCTGCTGCTGACGTCCTGGGATCCCATCCGGCTGGCCATGCGGCGCAAGTGGTGGGTCCTGCACCAGCGGGTGGGGACGTTCGCGCTGCTGTGGAACGGCACCATGCCGGCCAACGGCTCGGAGCGCCTGATCGCGCAGATCGCCTGCTGGTTCGCATACACGGTGTTCTTCGTCCGCATCGCCCAGGCCTTCATGGATCGCCGCAGGTACTCCCGCGCGGACACCAACCGCAACGTCGCGGGGTTCGCCGCCTACTTCGTGTTCCTGATCGCGTGCGAGGCCACCGGGCAGTTCTTCCTGCTCATCGGGCTGGTCGTGGCAGGGTCGGCCGTGGCTGTCCTGGTGAACCTGGCGCGCCGCTGGCAGGGGCGCCGTCGCGGGCGGGCGGCGGACGAGGATCCAGAATGGGCGATCCACCCCGGGGAGGACACCTACTTCGAATGGAGCGAGCGCCATGGCGCGAAGCAGCGCCCGTGACGCCCGGTACACCGCGGCCTGGCTGGCGGTGGCCCTGGTGGCCCTGGCCCTGGCGGTGGCGTCCCAGTACTACGCGCCTCGCCGCGACGCGGTGAAGTCGCTGTCGTACGAGGCGAGCATCCTCGGCGATGTCCGGGTGGGCGTGGGCCTGCCGCTGGCCCCGGGCGCGCACTCGCTGCACGTCCTGGCCTATCGGGTCCGACACTTCGATCCGGAGTCGGGGCCCTCGGACGATCCCCTCGAGCACGTGGTGGTGGAGGGCACCCTGCCCCTCGACTACGAGGTCTTCGCACGCGAGGGCATGCCGGTGTGGCTCGTGGTGGTGCTCGACGAGGACGGCTCGGGGCTCGAGGCCGGCCCTGCCGCGGGGGACCTGGTCGGCTGGTCCGAGCGCCCGTTCCAGTCGCCGGCCGAGTCGGTGGACCTGGTCCTGACCGCCCGGAATCCGTGGACCGCCGGGGCGACGCCCTGATCCCATGGGAGAACACCGCGAGGGGGGCAGCGGGCTGGACCGGGTGGAAGCCTGGCTGGATCGGTGGGCACCCCAGGTGCTGGCGGTCCTGACCGCCCTGTTCTGCCTCCCGCTGTTCTTCGAGCCGATGGGGATCGGCGGGCACGACGAGTTCCGGCGCGCCGCGTCCCTGGACGCCATCTACTCCCTGGAGCACCCGGTCACCTGTCTGGAGACCTTTGGCGAGCTCCCGCTGCGGACGCCGTTCGGCGGAGGCGGGTATCCGTGCCACATGGATCCCGTGGACTCGGGCTTCACGCCGCTGATGCCCCTGTCGCGGGTGTTCGGCGGTGTGATCACCATCAAGCTGATGGTGTTCTTCGCCACCTGGCTGGGAGCCCTGATCCTGTTCCTGATGGGCCGTCGGTTGCTGGCCCTGTCACCTGCGGCGAGCCTGTTCGGCTGCCTCGGCCTGGCGTTCTCGGGCTGGCTGCCCTCCCAGGCCATGGCCGGTCAGACCAACATCTTCCTGCTGTTCTCCACGGTGGTCCTGTACCTCGTCGTGGTGCACCACGGGTCGCGTCGTCACCACGTGCTGGCCGGCCTCGTGCTCGGGGCCCTGTTCCTGGTGGGCCCGCACTTTGTGCGGGGATTCTTGCCAGTGCTGATCTTCGCGGACCTGCTGTTCACCCAGCAGCGGACATCCCGGAAGGCGACCTCGGCGCTGGCCCGGATCCCGCTGCCGCTCGTGGCCTGGCTGCTGCTGGCGTTGCTCCCGCTGTCCATCGACGCGCTGCCGCGCCCGGCGTCGCTCGCCCTGTGCGCGGCGGTGCTGGCGGCGCCCATGGCGAGGCGCGCGATCCGCGAACGGTATCTGCCGACGGTGTGGCGGTTGGGGGCGGTGCTCGGCGTGGCGCTGGCGGTCTCGGCAGGACGGATGATCGCGGTGTTCCGGCTGCTGGCCGAGGGCAGCTACGAGCGCATCGTGCACGTGAGGGACGAGGACTTCCTCGAGGCGTACCGCGGGATCGACGAGTTCTACGACTCCGCCGGCCTGTTCGCGCGCGCGCTGCTCGACCACGTCCCCCTGGGGCTGGAGCACGCCGCGGACGGATCGCCCACCTTCTACGAGCACGCGTACCTGGGTCTCGGGCCGGGCGTGCTGGCGTGCTTCTTGGTGGGGTTGGTGGTCCTGCATCGCCGCGCAACTGCCTGGCTGACGCTGCTCGCCGCGGTGACCCTGGTGTGCTTCGGCCCGCACCTGCCGGGCGGGATCGACGTCTACGCCTACGCGGTCCAGGAGCTCCCGGGGTTCGGCTCGTTGTCCCAGCCGTACAAGTACTTCAACTTCTACATCGCATTCCTGATGGCCGGGATCTCCGGCGGCGCGATCCACCTGGCCCTGTGGTGGGCCCGCCGCAGGGGGCGCTGGGCGATCGCCGCCGTGGCCGCCGCGGCGATCCTGGTCCTCGGCACGTCCGCTGCCCACAACGGGTGGGTGTTCCACGAGGCCATGAAGGAGCCCCTGCTGCGGTTCGAGCCGGAGCCCTCCTACTTCCAGCTCATGGGCGCTCCTTCCGCGGAGCTGGCCCGCGCCGGCGAGGCCGCGGTTCGCGAGTTCCACGACACCGAGGGCAGCGAGTACCGCGACGCGGCGCGGCCGGCCACGTTGCTGTCCGTGTACAACCTGCAGCAGGGCATCGGCACCATCGACTGGTCGGTGAACATCCACCTCTCCGAGAACGCCTCCCCGCGCTACTTCGTCCTCGACGACGGTACGCGGATCGAAAATCCGGACTACCGGGGGGAGGCGTACTTCGAGGGTTGCGAGAGCTGTACGGTGGAGTCGCTGCACATCCGGGCCAACACCATCGAGGCGGACGTGCGCGTCACCGGCCCGACGACCCTGGTGATCAACCAGAACCACGACCCCTACTTCCGCGTGGACCGCGGCACGGTCACGCAGCGGCACGGCCTGCTGGCGGTGGAGCTCGACGAAGAGGGGACCTACGGCGTGGAGCTGGTCTACCGGCCGTGGACCTTCATCGGCATGACGGCGCTGGCGGGGTTGCTGTCGCTGGCGGCGCTGGCGTTCGGGGCCAGCCGGCCGCGGCAGCGGTCGGCGTGACTCAGCGGAGACGGGACCGCAGGGTCTGGAACGAGGCCAGCCCCGCCATCCGGACGTGGCTCCGGGGTAGCCGGAGGACCCTGGGCAGGGCCGCCAGGCGGGCCGTCCGCCGTGGATCGAAGTAGAACCGCCGGTACAGCTTGCGCGTCCAGTCCGTCCGCTCCTCGTAGGTCAGCGTCGCCTGGTGGCAGGTGAGCTCCTCCGCGCTGGGGTAGTGGCCCTGGCCGATGCGCTGCCACGGGTCGTACCCCCGCACCTTGGAGAACTCCTCGTGCATGGCCGTGCCCGGCATGGGGCGGACGATCATGAACTGGGCGAAGTGCAGCTTGAGCCGGTGGGCGAAGGCCAGGGTTCGGCCGAGGTTCACGTCCTGTTCACCGGCGTGGCCGACCATGAAGAAGCCGAACGCGATCATGCCCAGCTCGCTGGTGGAGGCCACGGCGCCGGCGATGTCGTCCAGGTCCATCACCCCGCGGTTGTAGACGTCCATGATGCTGGGATCGCCGGTCTCGATCCCGTAGCTGACCCGCACGCAGCCGGCCCCCTGGAGCGCCGCGAGGACCTCGCGGTCCACCCGGTCGGGGCGGGTGCGGATGGTGAACGTCAGATCCACCTTGCGCCGGCGCAGGCCCTCGCAGATCGCCAGGGTCCGTTCGCGCGACAGCGTGAACGTGGGATCGAGGAAGGCCACCTCGCGGATCCCGTGGACCCGCGTCAGCTGGGCCATCTCCTCCACCACCTGCTCGGCGGGCCGGCAGCTGTACCCGATCTGGGCGTCGATGCAGTACAGGCAGCTGTACGGACACCCGACGCTGCTCAGCGCCGTGGTGAACGGGAACCGCGTGGTCAGGTTGGTGCCGTAGAACCGATGGGCCACCAGGGAGCGATCGGCGAACGGCAGCTGTTCGAGGCTGGGGCGTGGGCCGTCCAGCGGGGTGTGCACCACCTCGTCGCCGCGGTTGAGCAGGATCCCCGGCACCTCGTCCACGGGGGTGCCGCGCTCCAGCGCGTCGGCCAGGGCGACCTCCGACGTCCAGCCTCGCCCCTGCAGGCCCAGGAGGTCGCGCCCGCCCATGCCCATCGCGTCGTCCGGGAACAGGCGGGGGAAGTGACCGCGGATCGCGACCCGGGCGCCCAGGTCCCGGCCCAGCCGCTCCAGGTATCCGAGGTCCGCCTGAGGGCTGAACATGTTGACCGAGCCGACGATCAGGCCGGGCCGCACCTGGGCCGCCCGCTTCGCCAGGGCCCGGTAGCTCAGCCCCTCCATCTCCGCGTCGATCAGCGCGACCTCGTGGCCCCCGTCTCGCAGCAGGCTGCCGTGGGTCATCAACCCCAGCGGCGGGTAGCGCGTGGCAAAGGCGGCGTACAGGCCCAGGGGGATGGCCTCGCCCTCGATGGGGCAGTACGTGATGGGGGGGCGGACGAGTAGTACGCGCAACTGGGCTCCCTCGGGCAGCGCCACAACGTAGCAGCAAACCTGGCGGCATTCCAAAAAAGGAGTTCGGGTGGTCGTCGCTGTCCCTGTTCGACGTCCTGCCGCGTCTTGGAAGGATGATGGTGAAGCCCGGTGAACTGCGGGCGGCCGGACCCTCGGGCCGGGGGGGGATGTTGCGACGCCTCGTGTTGCGGAGGCCGACGCTGGTCGTTCTCGGCCTGGGGGTGGCCCTCGTACTGGCCCACGGCGGGGTACGACTCTTCACGCCCAACCTCCACGCCGTCATCACCGCGGATCCCGTCATCGAGTACCGGGGGCTCCCGAACTCGCGCACCCGCGACCTGTCCACCCTGATCGCGGACCATCGGATCATCACCTACTCCATGGGCGCCCACGGTGGACGCCAGGCGCCCACGGCGGCGGTCCCAGATGCCGACGTGCCGGTGGTCCCCTGCTTCGGGGACTCCTCCACCTTCGGCCACGGCGTGGACGACCACGAGACCTACCCGCACCTGCTCGGCGAGCGCCTCGTCGGGGAGGCCCGGGTCCTGAACTTCGGCCTGTCCGGGTACAACACGTTCCAGAGCTGGACCCTGGCTCAGGAGGTGATCGCGGAGCGCCGGCCGCCGGCGATCGTGTTCCAGCTCGACCGCAACGACGACGATCCCATGCTGCCAGTGTCCGACATCCGACGGGCGCCGGTGCCGCTTCGCCAGATCCGGGGGATCTGGATGTACGTAGACCGCGCGCGGGAGATGGCCCGCAAGGACCGCGTCACCTTCGAGGGCGGGGCGCGCCAGCACGTGCGCGAGTTGCTGGCCTTCGCCGCCGAGGAGGACGTGGACGTCGCGTTCGTCGTGACCGGCCTGCCGCCCTCGCTGGAGGACGACCTGCTCCAGGCCTGCATCGCGCGGGCCGACGCCCGGACCCATGTGGTGGAGGTGCCGTACTACGACGACTATCTGCTGCGCTCCACCCGGCACATGAACCGCGCGGGGAACGACCGCCTCGCCGGTGATCTGGAACGGGTGTTGCGTGCGCCGGTGCTCGCCGCGACGGTCACCGAGCCGCGCGGCGGCTTCTCCTCGGCCACCCAGCCCACGCCAGCAGCAACGCCATAGCGGCGGACGCCGCGCTGATCCACAGCCCCGTCGCCTTCGGCCGGAACACCAGCTCCACGATCCCGTCGTGGGCCCCGGTGAACTCCACGGCGAGCAGCCCCCGCCGGTTCGTGACCGCGTACCCCTGCGGCGACCCCCAGGCCGGGTGGTGGTTGTGGTTGAGCTCGACCACGGCGGGCCCGTCGGTGGTGGCGTGGAAGGTCAATCGGTTGGCCCCGGGCTCGAGGTCCGACACCGTCCCGCGGCCCGCGACGAGGCGGAGCTCGCCCCGATGGTCGGGGTTGTCCCGCTCGTGACGGTGGGCCTGCAAGAGGGCCCTTCCCTGGACCGGGGGATCGGACGTGGGCAGGTCCTCTGCGTCGTACACCGAACCGACGCCTGCGCGCAGGTGGTCGTAGATGGCGGTGTTGAAGTCGTCCGCGCCGGGCATCGGTGGGCCGAGGAGGCGCACGTGGTGGAACCCCTGCGTCGTCTCCTGGGGCGCCTCTGGCCGGCCGGTGAAGAGGGCCCCGTAGAGCGCGCCGCTGCGCACCGCCGAGGGGGTGAGCGTGGCCACGAGGAGCAGGGTCAGGGCCCACGTCGGTGGGCGGCGAGCCCAGCGCACCCGCGTCAGGGCCTCCACGCCCAGCCCCGCGAGCAGGATCGACCACAGGGCGAGGAAGCAGGTGACGTAGGGAGCCGTGTCGCGCATGGACGAGAACACCGGCAGGACCCGCAGCAGGGGGAACAGGCTCAGCTGGAAGCCCCGGCCCGCGGACCAGGCCAGCAGCAGGGTCGACGCGGCCAGGGCGACCAGCGGGAGCGTCCCGCGCCGGCGCGCGAACAATGCCACGGGCCACAGCAGTACGCATAGCAAGGGTAGGCCCACGTAGTCGTACTCGGCGATGGGCGAGCCGTCGTCGCGGTACTCCCCCAGGGGAGTGGCGGTGCGGAACAGCCCCCAGAGGGGGCCGCCGATCCCCTCCAGCGCGGAGACCTCGTACTCCTCGACGCCGGCGACCCGCCAGCCCCGGTCGCCCAGCAGATCGAGCATGGGCGCGAACTTGACGGCACCGAGCCCGGCGACGCCCAGGGTCACGGCGAGGACCACTCCCAGGAGGATCGGGTGGGATCCGCGCCACCCGTGGCTGCCGGCCACGGACCACAGGGCCATCTGGAGCAACACGAACGCCAGGCACAGCTGCATGTGGACCCCGGCGGCGGCCAGCAGCGCCGCGGCGCCGACGAACCAAGGGATCCCGGAGCGCAGGCGGCGACGGCGCACCCCTCGGATCAGCATCGCCAGGACCAGGGGCGCCACGCACATCCAGCAGCTCTCGTAGAAACCCACGGCCACGCGAGACGGGAGCCACCCGCAGACTGCGAAGAGGGCCGCCGTGACGAACGCGGCCCGCGGCGCCAGGTCGAGCCACCAGCGTGCCAGGGCGTAGGTCCCCACGGTGCCCACCACGGCCAGGGCGATCACGTCGAGCTTCATGCCCAGCACGTCGCCGAACACCAGGGTCGTCAGGAAGAACGGCCCCAGCGTCCCGTCGCTGGGGTGGGCGTAGGACGGGAGCCCACCCTCGAGGTACGGGCACCACAGGGGGAGCACGTGGTCCTCGAGGAGGCTGTGCCGGGCGAACCAGCGGAGCTTGGCCGCCTCGAGCCAGTCGTAGGCTCGGTAGGAGTCTGCGTGGAAGGCGGCCCAGGGGCGCGCCAGGATGGGAGCAGCCACGACCAGGGCGAGTCCCGCCGCCGCGAGGCTCCAGCGGCGATCGGAGGCCGGGGCCGCGGCCGGGTCGTCCGCAGTCGTGGTCTCGCGATCCCCTCGGTCTCCTCCGCTCATCGTTGCAGCTTCGCAGCCCCGCGGCGATCAGGCAACCGGGCCCGGGGGTCAGGCGAAGTAGCGCAGGAAGTCCAGGAAGAACCCCGGGACGTGGGTGATCCCCTGGTGGCGGGCCACGCGGCGAGCCTGGCGCAGCGCGTAGCGGGGATCGAGGTAGAACCCCAGGGCGATGCGGCGCATCCGCCGCCGGTGCTCGTCCGGGGCCGCGTCCCCGGGGGCGTGGCGTTCGACGAACGCTCCCCGCTCCCGGTCGTAGACATGGGTCAGGGTGAAGAACTGGGGGAAGTCGATGCCGCGCGCGCGGATGCGACTGCGGACCTCGCGCGGGGTCAGGCCCTCCTCGCCGGGCAGCCCCACGACGAATCCCCCGGACAGCTCGATACCGGCCTCCCGGGCCCAGCGGGCGGCGCGGTCCCCCTGCTCCACGGACGCCCCCTTGTCGCACCAGGTCAGCGCCGCGTCGGAGAACGACTCGAATCCGAAGGAGAGCTGGTAGCAGCCCGCGCGGGCCATGAGCCGCAGCAGCTCCCGGTCCACGTGGTCGACGCGGGTGGACGCGCGCCAGGTGACAGGTCGGCCCCGGTCGATGAGGTGCTGGCACAGGGCCTCGACCACGTCGCGCTGCGCGGTGAAGCACTGGTCCCGGTAGATGACCTCGCGAAAGCCCAGGGCCACGAGGCGGTCCATCTCCCCGATCACGTGGTCGGCGGAGTGAGACCTGTGCCCCTCGCCGAAGTACGAGTTCGCGTGGCAGAAGCTACAGCGGCCGTGGGGGCAGCCCACCCCGGCTCGGGCCAGCGCAAAGGGATGACGGCGCCCGAAGGGCACCCAGTACTGGTCCGGTTCCACCAGGTCCCACGACGCGAACGGGAGCTGGTCCAGGGGGTCGAGGGGACGGTCCGGGTGTACGATCTGTTGCCCGTCGCGCTCGAACGCGACGCCGTGGTCGAGCTCCCCCGACGCCACGGCGGCGAGCCCGCCGATGAACTCTCCCAGGGCCACGTAGTCGGCCTTGCCCTCGCCCAGGGCCAGCCCGGGATCCAGCGTGACGTTGGGTCCGGCCATCACCGTGACGCAGCCTGGCACGGCCCGCTTCACACGGCGCAACAGCTCCAGGTCGTGGTCCAGGGAGAACCAGCTGGAGACCGTGGCCACGCATTCGGGCTCGCGCGCGGCGATCTCCTCGACGGTTCGAACCAGGTCCAGGTGGCGGGCGTTGCCGTCCACGAGGCCCACGTCGTGGCCCTGCTGCCGGAGGTAGGCCGCGGCGTACAGCATCTCGATGGGCGGGTAGAGGATGTTGCCCGGGATCCCCGCGCCGGAGTAGTCGCGCAGCAGGTGGGTGCGGCGGCCGGTGCCGTCCACGCGACCCCAGTGGTTGGAGAAGATCAGCCGCATGTCGTCGTCGGGGCGGGGCGGATCATATCAACCCCGTGAAGTTCGCGGTCCGGCGCTCCGGGGAGCCCGTGTGGAGGAAGTACCGCAGGCCGTCGAGCAGCGAGAGGCGGTACGCGCTGCGCTCGAGGAGCATCCGGTGCAGGCCGCCGCCGACGTGGAGGAGGCGGTTCGGGGGGAGCTTGCTCAGGGGGACCAGCAGGGGCAGCAGGCGCGGGTACGCCGTGCCCAGGCTGAACAGGGCGTGCAGGTTGAGCAGCCGCCCCTCCTCCTGCACCGCCGAGGTGAAGTAGACCTGCGGTCGGCCCTGGCCGGCGTCGGGCACCTGGAACAGATCCTCTGCCGCGCCCTCGCGGCCGAGGTCCCGGGCGGACGCTGCCGCCGCCATGGGAGTCCCCGGGAGGGGCTGACACAGGGTGACGCGGGCGTGTTGTGCGCCGAGCTCGGCGTTGAAACGCAGGGTCTGCAGGCCCTCCTCCCAGCCCTCGCCCGGCGAGGCGAGCATGTTGAAGGTGATCAGCGTGATCCCGTGGCGCCGGATCGCGCGGGCCGCGCCGCGGATGGAGGCGTCGGTGAGGTCCTTGCCGAGGATGTCGCGGCGGCGGCCCTCGTCGCCGCTCTCGACCCCGATGGCCACGGTCCGGCAGCCGCTGCGCGCCAGCAGCTCGGCGCTGGCCTCGGACACGAGATCCGCCGACGTGTTGATGCTGTACGGCAGGCCGATCCGCGCGGGGTAGAGCTCACAGAACCGGCGCAACCACGTGGCGTGGGTGATGAACAGATCGTCGGCGAAGTGGACGTTGCTCACCGGGTGGCGCCGGGCCACCGCCTCCACCTCGCGCACCACCCGCTCGGGGCTCTTGCGCCGCACGTAGGTCCCCTTGCCCTCGCACATGCGGCGGTACTGGGGCTGGTAGCAGTAGGAGCAGTCGTGGAAGCAGCCGCGGCCGGTGGAGAACTTCTTGAAGGGGAATGCGCCGAGGAAGGGGTAGCGTCGGTAGTACAGGTCACGGAACGGCAGCGGCATCCGGTCCAGGTCCGCGATCAGGGGGCGCAGCTCGTTGCGGTGGACCACCTTGCCCCGGCGCAACACCAGGTTGCGCACGGTGGCGAGCTCGCGCCGGCCGGCCAGGGCGTCGCAGATCTCGACCAGGGCCTCCTCGGCCTCGCCGACCACGGCCATCTTCACGCCCGGGCGTTGCACCAGGTCCGGCACGAACGTGGGCAGCGTGCCCGCCAGGACCACGGGGAGGTCGGGGAACCAGCGCCCCAGCCGCCCGCACGTCTCCACGCTCCAGTGGTGGCCCTGGATGGCGGCCGGAACGACCACCAGGTCTGGGTCGGCGGCCGCCACGGCGCCGCGCAGGTCCCTCTCCTCGCGCTCGAGCAGCAGATCGGTGCGGTGACCGGAGGCCTCCAGGTACGCGGCGGTCTCGGTCACCAGCAGGGACTCGTCGAGGCCGTTGTCCTGGATGAAGAGGATGCGCATGGGCCGGGCTCAACCCCGGGTTCACCCCTTGGCCCAGAGGCGCCGCCGGACCAGTGCGGCGGCCCCGACGAGGACCAATACCGCCAGCAACACGGCGCTCAGGGTCAGGAATCGGTGGGTGATCTCCGAGGCGATGACAAAACCGAAGAACAGGGTGAATCCCACCACGTTGAGGACGAAGCGGTTGCGGCGGACCCTGGCACGGTCCACCCACAGCTGGATGATGCGGATGGCGAACACCAGCGCGGTGTACGCCAGCGCGACGCGGGACAGCACGGGGTAGTGCACCGAGCCGGTGGCCGCCATGGTGCCCACGAAGAACATGCCGAAGGTGCCGACGCGCTGGTGCATCTCCCACCAGGTCCGGGACATGGACAGGCGTACACGGTCGATGGACGTGATCAGCAACACGATGACGGTGAACAGGTTGATGAAGCCGCAGCCCGTGCCGTCGGGATTGAGGGCGTCCATGTCGCCGCCGGAGTCGATGGCGTGCGAGAAGAAGCCGTGGGCGATGATGAACAGCCCCACGCCGATGCCGAGCTCCTTGCGCACGGCCATCAGCCGCACCCACGGCCCGCGCCAGATGCGCGCCGCGGTGGGCATGAGCAGGATGAAGCCGAGCCAGGCGGTGCACACGTAACCCGCCCAGGTGCCCACCATGTCCTTGAACTCGCGGACGTCGAGCCAGATGCGCGGGACTCCGAAGATGGACACCAGCATCACGGCCGTGAACAGGTAGGCCAGCCAGCCGTTGCGTCGGTTCGTCTTGTCGGCCGCAGCGCTCATGTCACACCAGTATCCGATCCGCGCCACGCCGCCAAGCGCGGAGCGCGGTCACTCGGAGTCGTCCCGGGAGGGCCCCTTGCGGCCCCGCACCAGCTGGACCGCCGCCAGCAGGGTCACCACGCCGGCCGCGGCCGCCGAGACCTCGTAGAACCGGCCCGACGTCCGGCACAGGTACAGGTACAGCAGCATGCCCAGCATGCCCCAGAGGTTGAGCCAGAAGCGGTCGGCCCGCACCTTGGCGCGGTCGTGGATGAGCTGCGCCAGCCGGACGGCGAAGACCGCCCAGGTGAAGTACTGGGAGCCCACGGCCAGCAGGGTGTGCTCCGAGTTGAACGACGCGGTGGTCCCCAGGAAGGTGATGCCGAAGGTGCCGACCCGCTGGTGGAACTCCCACCACTTGCGGGACATGGACAGCCGGATACGATCGATGGAGGTGATCAGCAGCACCACGGTCAAGAAGAAGTTGATGAACCCCGATCCCACGCCCTGGGGGTTGAGCGCAGCGAGCTCGGAGCCCGAACCCAGCATGTGCGAGAAGATGCCGTGGGCGATGATGAAGACCCCCACGCCGATGCCCAGCTGCTTGCGCACGCCCATGAACGTGACCCAGCGGCCGCCGAGGTACCTCGCAGCGGTGGGCATGAGCAGGATGACGTTGAGCCACCAGATGCACACGTAGCCGGCGATGTCCCCGATCTCGCTGGCGAACTGGGCGGCGGTCAGCCAGATCCTGGGCACGCCGAACATCAGCACGCACAGCGCGGCGCTGACCCCGTAGGCCGCGTACTCGCGGATCTTCTGGGCCCGCTGTCTGTCCACGTCCTCCGGCACCGTGCCTCCTTGCGAAACGTGTGAGTCCGTCCATGATATACGGACCCGGAGGGGAACCATGAGAAAGAGCCAACGCAACCTCGTCCTGGTCCTCGTCGGCGCCCTCGCGCTGGTGGCGGCCTACTCGATCCTGTCGGTCATGAGCGCCAGCGACGTGGCCCCCGCGGAGCTGTCCGACACGCTCGTCCTGGAACAGGACTTCGGCGCGCAGCCCGCAGTAGAGGCGGCCGAGGCCGACGGATGGGGCGCGACAGCTTCGATCGCCGCGGGCACGTTCTCGGTGCAGACGTTCGAGCCGGCCACGGCGCTGGTGATGACCGCGAAGACCTCCCAGGCGGACAAGACCCGGGACCTGACCGGGGTCTTCACGACCGCCATGGATACCCTGTCCGACGTGGAGATCGCGCCCGTGGGAGCGCCGTTCGCGGTGTACGACACCCTGGAGATCGAGGCCGGCTCGTTCGGCCTCACCGCCGGGTTCCCCGTGCCCTCGGGTACCCAGCCACGCAAGAAGCTCCAGGCCGGCACGTTGCCGGGGGGCAAGGCCGCCGTCACGGTCCATGTGGGGCCCTACGAGAAGCTCCCCGAGGCCCACCGCGCCCTGCGCGAGTGGATGACCCAGCAGGGCCACGAACCCAGCGGCCCGCCCTGGGAGGTCTACCTCGACAACCCGCGCACGACGCTGGCCGAGGAGCTGACGACCCGGGTCTGTTACCCCGTGGACTGAGTGCCGCAGCGGCGGTACGCGCGTTTCGGTCTGCTATCTTGTGCCCATGAGCGATGGCCCCCAGCGCGTGGCCGTGGTCCGCTGTCCGGACTACGGTCACGGTACGGTCGAGGGAGCGCTGGAGCGCGGCCTCGAGCTCCTCGGCGGCTGGTCCGTCCGCGCGGGCGAGCGGGTGCTGGTCAAACCCAACCTCGTCCGGGCGCTCCGCCCAGAGCGAGCCCACACCACCCACCCGTCGCTGATCCGCGCCCTGTGCCGGCTGCTGGCGGCCGAGGGTGCCCGGGTCTCGGTGGGGGACAACCCGGTGATGGGGTTGCGGCGACTGACCTACCAGCGCACCGGGATGACCCGGGCCGTGAAGGGCACCGGGGCGCGTCTGATCGACCTCTCCGAAGCGGCCCCCCGCCCGTGCCCGGACGGGCGCGTCGTGACCTCCCTGAACCTCTCGACCGCGGTGTCACGCCACGACGTCGTCCTCAATGTCCCAAAGCTCAAGGCCCACCCCCTGATGATCCTCAGCGGCGCGGTCAAGAACAGCTTCGGGCTGGTGCAGGGCCCGCTGGAGCAGAAGCGGCTGCACTTCCACTTCCCCGAGGTGGGTGACTTCGCGCGGATGCTGCTGGATCTCGACGATCTGGTGCGCCCTGGCCTGTCCGTGGTCGATGCGGTGGAGGGCTACGAGGGCCAGCACCACGGCTCGGGCCGGGCCCGGCGCGTGGGGTTCCTCGTCCTGGGCATGGATTCCGTCGCCGTGGACTGGACCCTGGCGCGGCTGGTGGGGCTCTCGCCGTCGCGAGTGGGCACCCTCGAGGCCGCCGCGAAGGAGCCGCGCCACGGCGATCTGGAGCGGACCGTGGAACCGGTCGGGGACTGGGACTCGGCACCGGCGTGCCCCGACTACGAGTTCCCCGCGCACCCCACCGGGATCGTGCGCTCCTTGCCGTCCCCGGTCAGCCGGGCCCTGGTGCGGGGCGCCCACGCGGCCGGGCGGCGGGAACGCTGATGGACATCCTCTCCCCCCTCTCGAGCGCCGACGAGGTGGCGGACCTGCTGGCGGCCGGCGCGACCGAGTTCTACTGCGGGATCACCCCTGCGGGGTGGAGCCGCCTCGAACCCGACGCCAGCCTCAACTGCAAGGGCGCAGTGGGATTCACGGATCTGCCCGACCTGGCCGCCCTGGACCGGGCGCGCAGCGAGATCCAGGCCGCGGGCGCGCGGGTCTTCGTCCTGTTCAACGCGCGCTCGTTCCTGCTCGGCCAGCTCCTCGAGGTCGGCCGCGTGGCCACGACGCTCCAACAGCTCGGCGTGGACGCGGTGATCGTGTCCGACGTGGGGTTGCTGTGCCACCTCGCCGAACACCACCCGGATCTCGAGGTGCACCTGTCCACGGTCACCGGGGTGTTCAACTCGGAGGCCGTGGCGTTCTTCCTCGAGCTGGGCGTGTCCCGCGTGGTCCTGCCGGATCACCTGAACCTCGACGAGGTGGCGCGCCTGGGCCGGACCCACGGTCCGTCCCTGGAGATCTTCGTCAAGAACAACCGCTGCAAGAACATCGAGTCGGTGTGCGGGTTCGAGCACTACCTCGACGACGCCCCCCAGCGCGCCGGTGCGCCGGCTGGAACCTCCTCGCGGTTCAAGGAACCTCTCCTGGAGGTGCTCCCCGCCTCGGTGCAGCGACGGGTGCTCTCGTCCACCCTGGTCGAGCGTCTGGTGACCCGGGAGCATCGTCACGGCTGCCGCCTGAACTACCGCGTCGAACCGGAGGACCCGACGGTTCCTGTTGACGAGCGGATCGCGGGTTCTTTCGGGCTGTACAACGCGTTCTGCCGCCGGAGCCAGTGCGGCGCCTGCGGGATGCACAGCGCGGCCGACGCCGGGATCGGCCGGGTGAAGATCGACGGCCGCTACCTGCCGCGCGAGCGCAAGGTCCAGGACGTGGCGTTCGTCCGCCGCTGCGCCGACGCGCTGGGCCAGCCCCGGTCGCGGGCCGCATTCGTCCAGCACTGTCGATCCGCGCACAGGACCGTGTACGGGCGGCCCTGCCGCGTGGAGCAGTGCTACTACCCGGAGCTGTGGACCTGAGCCATGGAACGCGCCCTGTACACCCGGGACCTCGCCAGGATCCGACGCGCCCGCCGCGACGGGTTCTCGCGCGTGTACTTCGGTGAAGACCTGTGCGAGGCGCTGCTGCCCTCTCCGCGGGAGCTGGCCGAGGCCCGCGTGGTCAGCGACGGGGAGGGGCTCGGGTTCACGCTGGTCACGCCCATGGGCACCGACGGCATGGTGCATCGGGTGGTCGAGTTGCTCGACGTGCTGGAGGGCGACTCGGTTGCCAACGAGGTGGTGGCCAACGACTACGGCACCCTGAAACTCCTGAGCGAGCGTCCCGGCCTGGTCGGGATCTTCGGGCGCATCCTCAACAAGCAGGCGCGGGATCCACGCGTGGCGCGCGGCAAGGGGGGTGACCTGGGCGCACTGAGCCCCCCCATGCTCGCGCTGCTGCGGTCCCGTGGGGTGAGGCGGGTGGAGCTGGACAACACCCTGCCCGGGGCTCCGGGGGTGGCCCAGGAGGGGCTGCGCGTCTCCCTGTACACCCCATACGCCGTGCTCACCCTCACCCGCATGTGCGCCTTCAACCGCGCCGATCCCGCGGGTACGGGCCACACGGTCGAGCTCGTGGGGCGCTGCCGCCGTCATTGCCTCGATGCGGGGAGGTACACCCTGCGACACGCCGGGCTCGACGTGCCCCTGCTCCTCCGGGGCAACGCGCTGCTGTACCGCGTGGACACCCTCCCCGTGGACCTCGGGGCGCTGGGGATCGACCGGCTCATCGTCCAGGATCTGGGCTGATCGTCCCCAGCAGTTCGAAGAAGCTGCGCCCCTTGTCCAGGGTCTCCTGGTACTCCTGAGGCGCCCTCGAGTCGTGGACGATCCCCCCGCCCATGGAGAACGCGCAGACGCCGCGGCCGAGGATGGCGGTGCGAATGGCCACGGACAGGTCGAGCTCACCCCCGAGGCCGAGGTAGCCGATGGCGCCGGTGTAGACGCCGCGGACGCAGGGCTCGAGGGAGTCGATGACCTCCATGGCGCGGATCTTGGGGCAGCCGGTGACCGAGCCGCTGGGGAAGGTGGCCCGCAACAGCTCGCCGGCGGTGGTGCCGGGGGCGAGGCGGCCCCGGACCACGGACACCAGGTGGTGGACGTTGGCGTAGGACTCCAGCCGCTTGTGCTCTGCGACGCGGATCGTGTGCGGCGCGCAGACCCGACCCAGATCGTTGCGCAGCAGGTCCACGATCATCGAGATCTCGGCGTCGTCCTTGGGGTGGCTCGCCAGATCCTTCTGCAGCGCCTCGTCTTCCTCCGGCGTCCCTCCCCGCGGTCGCGTGCCCTTGATCGGACGCGTCTCCACCTCGTCACCGCGTCGCCACAGGAACCGCTCCATGGAGGTGGAGAGCACCACGTGATCGCCGCCGTCGAGGTAGGCGAAGTAGGGGGCCGGGTTGCTGGCGTGGAGCTGTGCCAGCAGGTCCAGCGGTTCGCCGGTCGTCGGCGCCTCGAAGCGCTGGGAGAGGGAGACCTGGTACACGTCGCCGGCGCTGATGTGGCGTCTCACGGCGTCCACGGCGTCGAGGTAGGCCTCACGGTCGAAGCTGCTGGAGAGGCCGGCGGTGTCCGCCTCCGGCGTCGAGGGCGCCCGGGGGACCTCGACGACGTCGAGCCCCGATCCGTCCAGGACGATGGACTCGACGACGCCGCTCCGGCGGTGGTGGATGAGGACACGGCGGTGCAACACCATCCGCACGTCGGGCAGGCCCAGGTCGTCGTCGGCGGTCTGGGGTAACCGCTCGATCTGGTTCTTGAGCTCGTAGGCCAGGTACCCCACCAGCCCGCCCGACATCGGCCCCGAACCCTCGTCGCCCCCCACCTCGATGGACGCCACGAGCTGGTCCAGCGCCTCGAGGGGATCCCCCTCCCAGGCGCGCTGGCCCTCGCTGGTGTGGATGCTCAGGGCGCGCTGGTGGGCCGTGAACACCAGCAACGGCTCGCTCGCCAGGATCGAGTGCTCGGCGCACGGGTGATCGCCCCCGCTGAGCAGCAGCATGGAGCCGGGCTCGCGCAGGACGTCGCGGGCCGACGCCAGGAACGAGGCGTCCGACGCGGCGGTCTCGACCTGCTCGACGCGGCGGTGGAGGGCTTGCCGGAGCAGCATCACGGGCCCTCCAGGGTGAGGGTGAGCAGGTTGGCGACGAGGCGGTCGCCCAGGGGTGTCATGAACGACTCCGGGTGGAACTGCACGCCGAAGATGGGGCGCTGGGCGTGGCGCAGTGCCATCACCACGCCGTCCTCGGCGTGGGCGAGGGGCACGAGGGGGCCCTCGGCCATGTCCACCTGCAGGGAGTGGTAGCGGGCGGCGGGGAAGGGGGAGGGGAGCCCGTCGAACAGGGGGCTTCCGTCGTGGGTGACCTGGCTCCTCTTGCCGTGGATCGGAGTCGGGGCGCGGGTCGTGATGCCCCCGAAGACCTCGTTGATCACCTGCATGCCGAGGCAGACGCCGAAGATGGGGACGCGGTGGTGCAGCCGGTGCACCAGATCGGGACAGATTCCGCTGTCGTCCGGTGTGCCCGGGCCCGGGGAGATGCAGATCAGATCGGGGGATGCGGCCCCCACCTCGGACACGCTCAGGCGGTCGTTGCGCACCACGGTCACGCGCAGCTGGAACTCGTAGAACAGCTGGACCAGGTTCCAGGTGAACGAATCGTAGTTGTCGATCAGGACCAGGTGTCGCTCGGCGTGTCGGATCGTCGACTCCATCACCCCGCCGATGATAGGCCATCGAGTCGCCCATCGGTACCAGCGCAGGTGCGCAACGACCGCTGTTGACACCCCCTCCCCGGGGGTGCTCCACTCGATCCAAACACGGGAACAACATGAACCACCCTCTCCCCGACCGGCGGCTCGCGTTGGTGCCCCTCGTCGTCGCCGTAACGACCATCGCGGGCGCGCTGTACGTGTTCTTCCACGACTTTCCGCTGATCCGCGAGGTGGTGCTCGCCAGCGGTGACCCGGTGACCTACAGGCTGCTGGGCTTCCTGTTCCCGGCCCTGTCCGACCTCGGCATGATCTCGGCGGCGCTGTGGATCACGGCGGCGGTGGGGATCCGTCGCGCCCGACCCTGGGCGGCCGGAGTGGTGGCGGCTGCGGCCGTGACCGGCGCCATCGCCACCTTCATGCCCATCCCCCCCACCGTCGGACGGGGACACTTCTTCCCCTCCACGGTGGCCATGGCCCTGCCCGCCCTGGCCGCAGGGCTGCTGGTGGTCTCCCGCAAGGGCTTGCGACTGGAGTGGAAGGTGATCGCGTTCGGGTGCGGTGGGGTGATCGCCGGCCTGTTCTGCTTCATCATCGGCATCGCGAGTACACACCGACTCCTGGAGGGCCTCGGATCGGTCTACGTGTTCGCCCAGCGGCTCCAGTGGCTGCTCCTGCTCGGCTGGCTCTCGTTCGTGATCGGGCTGTTCTCCCGCAGGGCCTGGGCCCGCCCCCTCGGCCTGGGCCTGGCCTTCGCCACCGCAGCGATCGGGGCCCCGGTCTGCGTGGCGGACTCGATGCACCTGGGCCGCTTCTCGGCGTTCGGCGTCACCCCGATCTTTGCGGCGCTTCTCGGGATTGCCTTGTGGCTGGGCGGCCCGGAGGCTAGCGTGTCCGCCCCAGAGCCGACCGAGGAGTGAACCGGGTGTCGAGGCGTCCGATCGAGCGAATCCTGTTCGTCCGACCCCCGGCCCACCTGTGGCCGATCCTCAACGAGTCGGACAATTTCCTGATGCCCCTGGCGTTCCCGTACATCGCGGCGTACCTGCGGCAACAGCAGCCCGACCTGCACATCCGCATCGTCGATTGCCTGCCGCTGGAGATCGGCTGGGACTCCCTGCGCCAGCTCATCGCCGACGAGAAGCCCGACCTGATCTGCACCGGCGAGATGATCGTCTACATGAAGGAGGGCATGCGGGCCCTGCAGATCGCGCGCGAGGTGAACCCGGACGTGGTCACGGTCTGCGGCGGGCACTTCCACTCGCACATGCCCGAGTACACCCTCGAGACCTACGGGTTCGTCGACTACGTGGTGATGTACGAGGGCGAGCACGCCTTCGACGAGCTGGTGACCACCCTCAACACCGGCGGCGACCTCGCGGATGCGCGGAGCCTGGCCTACCGCGACGACCGCGGCCAGACGCGGATCAACACGCCGATGCCCCTGGCGGATCTCGACGAGCTGCCCAGCCCGGCGTACGACCTGATGCCGGTCCAGAAGTACTCCCCGTTCGGCAAGCTGTGGCCCCGCGCCATCACCATCCAGGGCAGCCGCGGCTGCCCCCACAACTGTGACTTCTGCTCCTGGGCCGCCCTGGAGGGGGAGCACGTGATGGACAAGGAGGGGAAGCTGCACGTGGTCCCGGTGCGCCGGCAGAAGTCCGTGGCGCGCACCATGGCCGAGATCGACCAGCTGTACCACCAGTACGGTGTCCGCTACCTGTTCTGGGTGGACGCCACGTGGAACTACGACGACGAGTGGCTCGAGGAGTTGAGCGCCGAGATCATCCGCGGCGGCTACGACCTGGGCTGGTGGGCCTTCGTCCGGCCCGACCTGATCCTCGAGCAGGAGCGCTCCGGGTTGCTGCGCAGGATGGTCCGCGCCGGCCTGCGGCACGTGCTGCTCGGGGGCGAGCGCCCGGCAAAGGCCGAGCTCGAGCTCATGGGCAAGGGCAACCTGGACCAGGACGCCTTGCTACAGGCCTCCCAGATGCTCAAGCGCAACCACCCCCAGGTGTTCCGCCAGGCCACCTTCGTCACCGGCATCCGCAGCGAGACCCGCGAGAGCATCGAGCGGCTGGCGCAGTACTCCCGCGACGCTCAGCTGGACTTCGCCGCGTACCACCCGATCATGGCGTACCCGGGGACCCCCATGTGGGACCACGCGTGCGCCGAGGGGTGGATCGAGGAGCAGGACTTCTCCAACTTCGACATGTTCTTCCCGGTGATGTCCAGCGAGCACCTGTCCCGCGCCGAGGTCTCCAGCCTGACCTCCAAGATCACCAAGGACTGGGTCGGGAAGCGGCCCCTGCGGTACGTCGCTGGTATGCTGTCCACCGTGCCCATCCGCCGGCAGCTGCACTGGTGGTTCGCGTACAGCATCGGGCGGGTGATGTTCAACGACGTCACACGTTCTGCGCGCGGTGAGAAGCGCTTCGAGGGGTTCGGCGGGATCAACAAGCTATGGGAGCCGCCCTGGTACAACGACTGACGCTCGTGTTACCGGCCGTCGCCGCGGCCCTGGTGTGCTCCCCCATGTTCGCGTATCCCCTGCGGCTGATCGGCCAGGACACCTGGCGATCCCACGACTGGCTCGCCTCGGCCAAGTTCGACGCCTTCGCGAGGATGTCCATCCTGCGCTGGCACAGCCTCCCCCACTGGAACCCCTTCCTCCAGGGTGGGATGCCCCAGCTGACCCACCCGTCCGATGGCTCTGTCTCGCCGCTGTTCCTGCCGTCGCTGCTGCTGGGAGAGGCGCTGGGGATGAAGATCGTCGTGGCGGGCTGTCTGGTGGCGGGCAGCGTGGCCACGGCGCTGCTGGCGAGGGACCGCTGGGGGCTGCGGCCCCCCTACGCGGCGTTCGCGGGCGTGCTGTTCGCGGTCGCCGGTTGGGTGCCCTCGCGCGTGTCCGTCGGGTTCTACGAGTCCACCTTGTTCCCGTTGATACCGCTGATCGCGTGGTTGACCCTGACGTCGGAGCGCCGGCCCGGGCGGCTGCTCGCGGCGGTGCTCCTGCTCGGCGCCGGGGCGGTGCAGATGCAGCTGGGGCTGGTGATCATGGTGATGGCGCTGCTGCTGCTGATCGTGCTGGAGGCGATCCACGATGCGGCGCCGCGCAAGCTCCTGATCCGCCTCGCGGTGCTGTGTGTCGGCGCCGCGGGCGTCGCAGCCGTCAAGCTGGTGCCCATGGCCCAGGCGCTGCGATACGAGGACTTCCGGCGCGTCCCCGTCTATCCGACGGACTACGACTCCTGGTACGGCTCCATCGGCCAGTTCGTGCACTGCGCGCTGGACGTGGTGCCGTTCCCGGGTCAGTACGACGAGCGCGGCCTCGGCACGCTGGCCGAGTTCGGGTATCTGGGCCTCGGCCCGATCGCGGCGATGTTGCTGGTCCTGTCCTTCGTCCTGGCGTGGCGCGCGCCGCGGCGGATCTGGGTGCCTGCGGTGTGCTTCGCGCTGTTCCTCTGGCTCAGCTTCGGGCCCAACGCGCCGGTCGACCTGTTCCGGCCCCTGTGGCCCCTGCCCCTGTTCGAGTCCATGCGCGGGCCCATCCGCTACACGAGCTTCGTGGTGTTCTGGCTGGCCTGCCCCCTGGCCGCGGTCGGACTGCAGTCGATGCGAGGGGGATCGCGCCGTGCGCCGGCGTGGCTGGTGGGCGCGGTCGCCGTGGCCGCGTGCGCGTGGCCCGCCGTCCAGAGCGCCGGTCGCTTCGCCACCTCGTTCACCGAGGAGCTCCAGCGGACGGCCCCGACGGGCGAGCCGTTCCACCAGGAGGCCCTCGTCGGCGACGTGCGGGGCCAGTCTCGCGGGGGAGATCCGTCCTACGCGCACGGCAACCTGCTCAAGTACACCAACCTCAAGGCGGGGATCGGCACGATCTACGATCCCGAGGACCTCCCTGCGGTGCCTGTCGCCGAGGGGGTTCGCCGGTACCACGTGGACCAGCGGAGGTACCTCCCCAATCCGGCGTACCGGGGCGAGGCCTGGTGCGCGTCCCACGACTGTGACGCCGGGGTGGTGGACGTCCGGGCCAATCGTCTGGTGGTCGAGGCGACCCTGCGCCAGGGTGACGTGCTGGTGCTGAACCAGCGATGGAGCCCGGGCTGGAGCGTGAGCCAGGGGGACCTCACCGAGGTCGGCGGCCTGGTGGGCGCCCGGTCCTCGGAGCCCGGTGACGTCACCGTCGAGTTCCGGTATCGGTCCCCGGGATTCGCCGCAGGGGCGGGGGTGTCCCTGGCGACCCTGTGCCTCGCGGTGGGGCTGCTGGTGTTCCGGCGGTCGGCCCGCGGTCAGCCCGCGAACAGCTGAACGTTCTGGCAGGACTTGCAGATGCGGGCGCGGACGCGCAGGCCCATGGTCAGCAGCTTGGTCACCACCGGGGTGTCGTCGTGGACCACGTTGAGCCCCGATCCCTGCAGGTGCCCCCAGGAGAACTGGTCGCCGCCGCAGATGGGGCAGACGTCGAGGGGGTGTTCGTGGAGGGATTCCTCTTCGTAGGTCATGGCCGTCTCCTCCGCTTCGCGCTCTTCGCGGACCGACGATGGTAGCCCGATCCGCGCCGACACACCATAATCGAGGCGCGTGGGCGAACCAGCACCATCGACGCCGCGATCGACCTGGACGGTGACCCTCGGGCTCACCGTGGGCACGGGCGCGGCGCTGCCGCTGGTCTGCCAGGCCCTCCCGCCGTTCCACGTGCTGACCCACGAGTTCACCCAGCTGTACACCCTGGTGGCCGCCGTCGTGATGTTCTACCTGGCGGGGTGGCTGGTCCGCTGGGCGCCCGCAGGGCGGGGCAGCACCCCCACGGCGCGGCTGTCGCTGGGGCTGTCCATGGCCGCTGGGGCCGCGGTCGTCATGGCGCTGACCGCGTTCACGGTGATGGGGATCGCCAACGCCCTCGGGCCGCGCTGCAACACCCTCGGTGGCGCGGTGTTCTTCTGGATCACCTGGCCGCCGGCCGTCGCCCTGACCTCGGTGCTCGGCGCGCTGGCAGGGGAGCGGCAGTGGCGTTGGCACTGGCTCACCGCGGCCGTGGCTGCGGTGGCGGGCGTGTCGCTGCTGCACGACGCGGCCCAGGCGATGTGGGGCCCCCAGATCGTGGACCTGGTGGTGGGCAAGCCCCTGGCCTTCGACGTCCGCGCAGGCATGGAGATCCCGCGCGTGCACGGCCTGCAGCGGCTGTGGGTGGCGGCGCTCGCCGCGGCCGTGTGGAACGTCGCGATGTGGCGCAAGGGCCTGGGCGAGGTGGGCACGGACGCGGCCACCAGGGCGCGCGCCGCGCGCAACCGGGGCGCGATCCTGGCGCTGGCGCTGGCCGCGAGCGCCGTGTTCGCTGCGAGCCACGTGGGGCTGGGCTGGGGCCGCGGCGCGCTGCATCGCCACCTCAGCGAGGAGATCCGCACCGAGCACTTCGTGGTGCGCCACGCGCCCGGCGGCCAGGGCGAGCTGTTCGCGGCGTCGGTGGCCGACGACGCCGAGTGGTGGTGGCACTGGCTGACGCGGCACTGGGGGTACGAGCCCGACACGCGGGTGTGGATCTACCTGTTCGAGGACGGCAACGAGCTCGGCGAGTACACCCTGACGCGTTCTGCCCACGCCCAGAGCCACGCCATCAACCTCACCTGGTACGGCGCGTTGAGCAGTACGCTGATGCACGAGCTGGTGCACGTGCTGCACTTCGACCGCGTGGGTGTGCGCATGCCCCTGCTGGGGCGGGGCCTGATCGAGGGCTACGCCATGGCCTACGACGAGGGCTACGCGCTGCACCCCCACGCCCACGCCCGGCTGGCCGCGGCCCTGAAGGGCGATACCCTGCCGCCGGCGACCCAGGTGATGTCCCTGCTGGGCTTCTGGACCGTGGACGAGGGCAACGCCTACGACGCGGCCGGCTCCTTCGTCGGGTTCCTGCTCCACGAGTACGGCTGGGAGGCCTTCGGCACCCTCAACCGCACCGGGGACTACCGCGGGGCCTACGGGGTCGACCTGGCCGAACTCGACGCCCAGTGGCGGGCCTTCCTGGAGCCGGTCCCCGTGGACATGGTCGAGATGGCCGCGGCGCGGGAGTCCTTCGATCCTGCGCTGCAGCCGTCGTACAGCGACGAGTGCTGTCCCAAGCTCGGCTCGCGCGCCACCGATCTGGACGCCCAGGCCCAGCTGCGCTGGGGAGCCAGCGACGTGCCCGGCGCCCTCGAGATCTACCGCACCCTGTTCGAGGACGAGGGCGAGCCCAGGTGGGCGTTCCAGGTCATGCAGTGCCTGCGCCGGCTCCAGCGGGACGCCGAGGCGATCGAGGTCGCCGACGAGGTGCTGGCCCGGGACGATCTGCCCGAGGACGAGCGGTTCCGGTTCCTCGACGAGCGGCTCTTCTGCTCGATTGCGCTGCAGCGCTGGGGCGACGCGGAGGACACCCTCGGGGCGATGTCGGCCCTGCAGGAGCCCACCGAGGAGATGATCACGCTGTCCACGTGCCTGGCCGATCCCGTGCTGCGCGAGGCGCTGGGGCACGCCGCTGGACACGCCACGTGGTTCGACAAGCGGCGGGCCATGGAGGCGCTGATGGCCTCGAGGCCGGACGACGAGGCGCTCCACTACCTCCACGTCACGTGGTTCGTCGGCGGGTTCCCCAGCCGCAAGCTGTGGGTGGAGCCGTGGGTCAGGCTGCGGCTGGAGGATCTGTTCGAGCACGCCGAGGTGGCCCCGCGGTCCCTCGACGAGCGGACCGACGTGTTGATCTCCGTGGCCGACGACGCCATCCGGTCGGGGGATCTGCCCCTGGCCGAGCGGATTTGCGGGACCCTGGCCGACGGGTGCGCCCGACCGCTCAACCGGCTGTACGCCCAGCGTTGCCTCGATCGGATTGCCTGGCAGCGCGATTGACCGGTCTTCCCCCGGTCGTGAATGATGGAGCCCCTGGAGGATGCGCGGATGACGGATACCCACGACGAGGTCCCAGACGAGGTCCACGACGCACCCGACGAGGCCGCGGCCGACGAGACCCCGGCCGAAGAGACCCCGGCTGACGGTTCCACGGACGACCCGTCCCCCGAGCCCGTCGCGGGCGGCATGCTCGAGGCCATCGCCCCGGCCCTGCCCGAGCTGGGCAACGAGGGGTTCTTCACCGAGAAGCTCGAGGCGGCGCTGGAGGAGAAGGTCCAGGACTTCGGCAAGACCCTCAACCTCGCCGTGGTGGGCAAGGTCAGCTCGGGCAAGAGCTCGCTGATCAACGCCTTCCTCAAGCGCGAGCGCGACAACCAGGCCGCCGTAGTCGGCGCCATCTCCGGGGTCACCACCAAGCTCAAGGTCCTGCGGCTCGACGACCGCGTGCGCATCGTCGACTCCCCGGGCCTGGACGACATCCGCGCTGACAACTCCAAGATCACCCAGGACTTCCTGCGCAACGTGGACGTGGGGCTGTTCGTGGTGACGGGATCGGCCGACGCCTCCCAGCGCAAGTACCTCGCCGACCTCAAGAAGACCTGCAACAAGACCTTCGTGGTGCTCAACAAGGTGGACCGCTGGGACCGCTACAGCCCCTCGGCGCTGGACAAGGTCATCGACCAGTGGCGCGACAGCCTCGGCGAGGACACCCTCTACCCGGTGTGCTGCTGGGGCTACGACCCGGACGTGGACGACGACCTGCCCCTGGACATCCGCGGCGTGGAGCCGCTGCGCGAGGACGTGGAGTCGTTCCTGGCGGACTCCGGCAAGGATTTGTTGTTGGCGCGGCACATGGGCGAGAAGTTCGACTACGCCTGGAAGATCATCGTGGGCTCCCTCACCGCGGTGGGCACCGAGGCCTTCTTGCCGGGCAGCGCCGTGTACATCACCGCCACCCAGGCGGCGTCCATCAGCGCGCTGTACTACCTGTACACCGGCCAGATCCTGTCCAAGAAGTCGGCCCTGGCCATGCTGCCGTCGTTCGCAGCGCGCACGGCCGGGCAGTCGTTGTTCCTGTGGGCCAAGTCCCTGTTCCCGCCCACCGGCATCCTCGACGCGGCCGCGGCCGCCCTGGCCGTGGTGATCACCTTTGCCATGCTCGCCGCGGTCAACAACCTGCTGGCCAACGGCCACGAGCTGCACGAGCGGGAGCTGCTGGCGGAGAAGTTCGAGGGGATCCACTCGGCGGCCAAGGCTCGCCTCGTCGACTCGGCGCCGGGCGACTGGAAGGACCCCGAGTACTGGAAGAAAGCCTTCCACGACCTGATGTACAAGTAGCTCATGTCTCCCCCTCGAGAGCTGGATGCCTCGCTGGCCGACCTCGAGCGACAGCTGCACCAGCACGTCAACATCGCGGTGGTGGGCCAGGTCAGCTCGGGCAAGAGCTCGCTGATCAACGCCCTGCTCGGCCGGGAGCGGGACGACGCCGTGGCCGAGGTTGGGGCGGAGTCCGGGGTGACCACCGAGCTGAAGCTGGTGCGCCTGGACGAGTGGGTGCTGATCGTGGACTCCCCCGGCCTGGACGACATCCGCGCCGAGAACTCGAAGGTGACCCGCGAGTTCCTCGAGCACATCGACGTGGGCATCTTCGTGGTCACCGGCTCCGCCGACGCCACCCAGCGGCGGCTGTACGACGAGCTGCGGCGTTCGTGCGAGGCCACCTTCGTGGTGCTCAACAAGATCGACGAATGGGACCGCTACGACCCTCAGGCCCTCGACAAGGTGGCCCGGCAGTGGCGCGAGGCGCTGGGGGTGGAGCGGCTTCACACCACCGTCACCTGGGGCTACGACCCGGAGCTCGACGACGCGGCGGCCCTGGACCTGCGCGGTGTGGACGAGCTGCGCACCGACCTCGAGGACGCGCTGCAGGACAAGGTGCTGCGCCTGGCCCGGCACATGCGGCGGCGACTGCCCTACGCCGCGGAGATCGTGTCCAGCGCGATGACGGTGACCACCCGGCTGCCGGTGCTGCGGGCCAGCCCGGCGGCGTCGGTGGTGGCCCGGGTCCGCGCCATCTGCGCGCTGCACTTCCTGTACACCGGCTCCACGCTGGGCCGCGCCTCTGCGGTGGCCCTGTTGCCCGTGGTGGCCCGCAACGCGCCGCTGACGTGGCTGGCGCTGTGGCTGCCGCCGCTGATGCCCCTATGGCTGGTGCTGAGATCCCTCGCCGCTCGCCTGCGCGCGTCACTGACCTTCGGCCTGCTCGCCGCGGTCCAGGGCGCCCTCGCCGCGGGTGAACCCCTGCAGCGCGACACCCTGGGCCCGCGCTTCCGCGTCGGCCGGCACCTGGCGCGCCGCCGCCTGGCTGCCGCAGATCCCGCGGACTGGAAGGCGCCGGAGTTCTGGAGGGCGATCCTCGACGCCATGGGTGGGCGCGAGCCTGGTAAAGGCGAGGGTTTTTAGGGGTTTACGTATTTTCTACGGTTCTTGTGGATTCTTTCTCCCCCGTACACCTCGGGAGAGACGTCCAGCGGTACCCCCGCTGTTGTAAGAAACGCGTAAGACACGCGCGCTCATTTGGCTCGACGCACCCCATTCGGTTGATATACTGCGATGCAGCGGGAACTCGAACAATCGTCGGCTTCCGATAGCGGGAAGGGACCGACACAGCGGCGGGGAAAACGACATGAAACGAATCGGTCTTCTGGTCCTGATGACATTGCCCCTGGTCCTCGTGGCTTGCGCCACGCTGGAGCCGGGGACGTCCGACTACGGTGTGCACGAGGACGTGGTGGACGTGGGCGTGCCCGAGGCCTTCGACCCGATTCTCCCGGAAGAGCCAGGCGGGATCCTCGGCGTGGACATGATCGGGGCCGAGATGGTGCCCGAGGATGCCCCCGAGATCGAGATCCCGGACGTGGGCCCGGTGGACCCGGAGGACTACTTCGGATTCCACCCCATGGAGCTCAACGTCATCGTCATCGGCGATCTCGGCGAGGCCAAGGCGCCGTACTGCAGCGACTTCCAGGGCGCGGCGGCCATCGGCGGCGACGCCCACTTCGGCGGCTTCTCCCTCAACGCCCTCGACGCGAGCCCCACCGACGTGGCGCTGTGGGTCGGCGGTGAGCTGCGGTTCTCCGGCTCGGTGGCCTACGGCGACATCGAGACCGAGGGCGCCATGGACCTGTACGGCATCTGGGTCGGCGGCAGCCTCTGGGGCGGCGCGGGCCTCGAGGGCAACGGCTCCATCGGCGGCGACGCGACCCTGGCTGGCCTCAACAACGGCGGCCTCGACCTGACCATCGCCGGCACCGTGACCGAGGGCGCGGCCTTCACGCCGACCCTGGACCTGTACGTGCTGGGCGCCTACATGGAGGCCTTCAGCTCGGTCACCGCCTCCAAGGCCGTCACGACCACCGCCTCGGAGTCCTACGGCGAGATCACCATCGACGTGGTCTCGGGCATGAACGTGGTGGAGCTCGACGCGCAGGACCTGGACGACGCCTGGGGCGTCACCGTCGACGGTCCGGCCGACGCGTCCCTGTACATCAACGTGGGCAACACCACCGCAACCCTGGACTCCATGGTGTGGAACTACACCGGCGGCTTCGCCGCCGAGAACGCCCTGCTGAACTACCACGCGGCCACGGAGATCGAGCTGACCGGCGGCAACCACGCCATCAACATCCTCGCCCCGCTGGCGGTGGTGAACTTCGCCAACGGCCTGGTCACGGGCAACCTCGTGGCCCTGGAGCTGTACGGCTGTGGTCAGGTCAACCTGGGGTACTTCTGCTGCAACCCCTGGGACGACAAGAAGATCCAGTAGCCCGCCCCCCTCGTCCGCCTCACTCCCCCGGCCCCTCCAGCACCGATCCGTACCCTAGCCCTCCGCCGATGGGCATGTTCAGGCGCCACGCCACCTCGCCGTCGGGGGTGACCTCGTCCATCTGCCCCTGGGAGCTCCAGATGACGAACGTGTTGCCCGACGCCAGCCGTGTGACGTCGCCGAGGCCGATGACGTGCATGGGCGGGTCCACCACGTGGTGCCACACGTAGTCCACCAGCATCGCGTCGGTGTCCATCGTGTACTCGATCACCCGCGAGGGCTGCGCCACGTCGTCGCGGTTGTCGAACACGACGATGCCGCCGTCGATCAGATCGAACTGGTGCTGGCTGCCGAACAGCTCCGTCTCCGCGGTGGCGGTCTGGAAGTCGCTGAAGGGGCCGCCGAGGCGCCAGATCTCCTCGCCGGTGGCGCGGTCGATCTTGTGCAGGGCGTCGTAGCTGCGCAGGGAGATGACGTAGGCGTCCTCGTCGTCGAGGTAGTCGATGGCGTTGGCGTGGACCCAGCCGTGGTCCTCGTACTCGGGGTCGTACTCCAGGTGATCGAACGCCGACCAGATGGTGGTCATGTTGCCGTCGGCGTCGAGCTCGACCACGGTGTCGCCGAAGACCTCGGCGTCGTCGATGGTCCGGTGCTCGGACTGCAGCAGGGCGAACGAGCCGTCGGGCAGTTCGAGGAAGTCGTGGTGGCAGTGGGACACGTGGGTGGTCACGACCTCGCTGCCGTCCAGCCGCACCTGCACGAGGTAGTCCTCGCCGTCGTAGTTGGTGGCGTCGTCGTCGTCGTCGTCGTCGTCGCCGCTGGCGAACTCGCCCAGCGACATCAGGTAGACCACCCACTGCCGGTCGCGGGACAGGTGGGCGCGGACGATGGACGCGTAGTCCTCGGTGTCGGGCAGCGTCCACCACACGTAGTCCCCGTCGCGGTCGAGGATCGCCACCGCAGGGGGGAAGGCGATGAGGGAGGTGAGGATGTAGCTGTCCTCGTACGAGTCGGCGAGGGGGGTGTAGACCTCCATCTCCGGCATGCCGGTGGGCGGTGAGCCGGTGGTGAAGGTGGCGCCCTCGGAGTGGATCGGCCCGTCGTCGTCGTCCAGCCGCACACGGTAGTGGTACTCGTGGGCCGCCTTGAGCCACTGCAGGTCCGCCGAGAACGCGCCGTCGCCGTCCCACGCCGCGACGACCTCGTCACCGTACGACGCGTCGAGGCCGTACTCCACGGCCACGGCCGTGACGCCGGCGTGGATCGTGGTCCCGTGCACGGTCACCAGGGTCGGGATGACCTCGTTGACCGTTGCGAGGACCTGCAGATCGTCCTGCGCGGTGGAGTCGTCGTCGTCGTCGGCCTCGTCGTCGCATGCAACCGCGACCGACAGCAGGATCGTCAGCAGGATCGTCAGCAGGTGCCAGGGGGTGCGAGGTGCCATGGGCTCGGGCTAGCACACATTGGCCGTCGACGCGAATCATTCCAGGGCGGCGCCCGTGTGGGACCGCGGATGCGACGCCAGGGTCTCGGGCGTGCCCTCGGCCACGACCGTGCCGCCCCCATCGCCCCCCTCGGGGCCTAGATCCAGCACCCAGTCCGCGGCACGGATGACGGCCGGGTCGTGCTCGATGATCCACACGGTGTGCCCGGCGTCGACGAGCCGGTCCAGCGCCCCCACGAGCCGCCGCACGTCGTGGACGTGGAGCCCGCGGGTGGGCTCGTCCAGCAGGTACAGGCGGCGTCCGCGGGTCCGGGCCGCGAGGCCGCTCGACAGGATCAGGCGCTGGGCCTCGCCGCCGGACAGGGTGTCGCCCGCCTGCCCCAGGGTCAGGTAGCCCAGGCCCAGCTGGACCAGCGGCTCGAGCCGGGACTGGATCGCGCGCTGTGCCCCGAGACACTCCAGGGCTCGCGTCGCGGTCATGGCGAGGACGTCGGCGATGGAGTACCCGTCGTGCCTCGCTTCGAGGGTCGCGGCGGAGTAGCGGGCGCCCCGGCAGGCGTCGCAGGTCAGCCGCACCGTGGGCAGGAACCCCATCTCCACGTCCTCGCGCCCGGTGCCGCCGCAGGCCTCGCAGCGGCCTCCGCGCGCGTGCAGCGAGAACCAGCCCTTGCGCCATCCGCGCTGCTGCGCCACGTCCGTCTTCGTGAACAGGGTGCGCAGGGGATCGAACGCGCCGCACGACGACGCCACGGTGCTCCGCGCGGCGCGCGGAGGTGGCGCCCCGTCCACGGCGACGACCTCGTCGAACCCCTCTCCCCCGTGGATGGCGGCGCACATCACGGGGCGCTCGCGGATCAGCGACGGCGCCACCACGTCGAACAGCAGCGCCGACTTGCCGCTCCCCGACACGCCGGTCACGGCCACCATCGCGTCGCCGGGGAGCCTCACGTCCACGTCCCGGAGGTTGCGGGCCCGGGCTCCGACGATGCGCAGTCCCGGGCCGGGCTCGCGCCGCTCCCGCGCCACGGGCTGCGCGCCCTCGCGCAGCGCCGCGCCCGTCGGGGAGTCCGCGACCTCCATCAGCTGCGCCGGCGAGCCCTCCGCGACGATCCGTCCCCCCTCGTCCCCGGGCCCCGGTCCCAGGTCGATGACGTGATCCGCGGCGCCGATGACGGCCAGGTCGTGCTCGACCACCACCAGCGTGTTGCCCCCGTCGCGTAGCTGCCGCAGCACCGACAGCAGCCGCCGCGTGTCGCGCGGGTGGAGGCCCGCGGTGGGCTCGTCCAGCACGTAGGTGACTCCCCACAGCCGCGCGCTGAGCTGGGCGGCCAGCCGGACCCGGTGCGCCTCCCCGCTGGACAGCGACGGCGCGCTCCGGTCCAGGGTCAGGTATCCCAGGCCCACGTCGGCGAGGGTGTGCAGCCTGCGCCGGATGTCGTCCAGCAGCGGCCGCGCGACGGCCTCGGCGCGGGCGCCGAGGGGGGGCAGCTCGCCGAGCCATTCGATGAACGTCGCAACGGACAGGGCCAGCAGCCCCCCCAGGGGTCGGCCGGCGAAGCGCACCGCCCGCGGCTCCTCGCCGAGGCGCTGGCCACCGCACGCGCGGCACGGCACGTCCATCATCAGCGGGCGCATGGCCTCGCCGCGGTGATCGGCGTGCTTGCGGCCGTACTCCTCGTCCACGTACGCCACCAGCCCGTCCCAGGTGGCCCGGAACGCGTGGTCCCCCTTGCGCTCGCCGCGCTGGTATCGCCACACCACGTCGTACTCGACCTCGCCCGTTCCGCGCAGCGCGACGCTCCTGGCGCGGGGTTCGAGCCCTTCCCACGGCAACGAGAAGTCCAGGCCGTGGCGCGCGGCGACCGCGTCGAGGATCGCCATGTGGCGGCCCTTCGGATCGGCGTAGGCCTTGCCCGCGCGGTGGCCATCCAGGGCGCCGCCTGCCAGGGGCCGCGCGGGATGCGAGACCAGGGCCGCCGGATCGCACGTCTCGATGTGGCCCAGGCCCCGGCACTCGGGGCACGCGCCCCGGTGGTCGTTGAACGAGAAGTGGGCGGCCAGCAGCGTGGGCGTGCCGGCGTGGCCGCAGTCCGGGCAGGCGTGCCCCTCGAGGCGGAAGCCGCAGCGGGTGCAGTGGCGCCGTCCGGCCCGCGCGAACAGCAGCCGCAGGCACTCGTGGATCTCGGTCATGGTGCCCACGGTGGAGCGGGGATTGCGCGCCAGCGCGCCCTGTCCGATCCCAAGGGCAGGGGTGATTCCCTGCGCGCCCTCCAGGGCCGCCGCGCTGCGGCCCCCGGTCCGGCGCCGGACCTGTGTCGTCAGCCCCTCGGCGTACCGGGAACGGGCCTCCTCGTACAGGGTGTCGAAGGCCAGCGACGACTTGCCGCTGCCGGACACGCCGGTGATCACGGTCATGCGGCCGTGGGGGATGGCCACGTCCACTCCGCGCAGGTTGTGGGTCGTCACGCCGTGGAGGCGGATGGGCGCGTCGCCAGCGGGAACCTGCCGCGTCGCCGGCGGCCCCTCCACCTCGCCGCGCAGCACGGCGCCGGTCACCGACGCGGGGGTCTCCCTCACCGCCTCGGGCGGACCGGCCACCACCAGTCGACCGCCTGCGTCGCCCGCCTCCGGGCCCAGGTCCACCACGTGGTCTGCCGCGCAGATCACCTGGGGATCGTGCTCCACCACCACGGCGGTGTTGCCCTGGTCCACCAGCCGCCCCAGGGCGTCCAGCAACCGCTCCACGTCACGGTGGTGCAGCCCCCGCGTGGGCTCGTCCAGCAGCAGCAGGGTGTGGCCGGTGACGCGCCTGCCGAGCTCCGCGGCCAGCTTCACCCGCTGGGCCTCGCCGCCGGACAGCGTCGTCGAGGGCTGGCCCAGGGCCAGGTACCCCAGCCCCACGTCCTGCAGCGCCCCCAGCACTCGGCGGATCTTCGGCTGGGCGGCGAACACCTCGGCTGCGCGGTCCACCGACAGCTCCAGCACGTCGAGCACCGAGAGCCCCGCGTGGCGCGCTCGCAGGGTCTCGGCGCCGAAGCGCCGCCCGCCGCAGTCCGGGCAGGTGACCTGCACGTCGCCCAGGAAGTGCATGCCCACCGTCTCGACCCCTGCCCCCTGGCACGTCTCGCAGCGCCCCCCCTTCACGTTGAGCGAGAAGTGACCCTTGCCCCACCCCCGCTCCTGCGCCAGGCCGGTGGCCGCGAACAGGGCGCGGATCGGGTCGAACACCTTGGTGTAGGTGGCCGGGTTGCTGCGCGGCGTGCGCCCGATGGGCGCCTGGTCCACCACGATCACCTTGTCGATGGACTCGGCCCCATCGAGGGCCTCGTGGGCCCCGGCCACCCCCGTCGCGCCGTGAAGCCTCGCGCGCAGCGCGCGACCCAGCGTCCGCTCGACCAGCGTGGTCTTGCCCGCCCCGGACACGCCCGTGACCACGTTCAGCGCCCCGATACTCAGCGGCACGTCGATGCCGCGCAGGTTGTGTTCCCGCGCCCCACGCACCCACAGTGTCCCCGCTCCCCCCCTCCTCGTTCCCACGGTCTCCGTGGGAACGCACCTTCCTCGGCGTTTCGCGCCGGTTCCCCTGGGCGGCCCCTCGTACACCAGCTCCCCACCCCCAGCCCCCGCCTCCGGCCCCACATCGATCACATGATCCGCCACCCGGATCGTCGCCGGATCATGCTCCACCACCACCACGGTGTTCCCCGCGTCCCGCAGCCGCTGCAGCACCGCCATCAGCCGCCCGTGGTCCCGCCCGTGCAGCCCCACCGACGGCTCGTCGAGCACGTACAGCACCCCGCGCATGCCCACCCCCACGGCCCGGGCCAGCCGCAGCCGCTGCACCTCGCTGGTCGACAGGGTGGGCGACGGGCGGTCCAGCCGCAGGTGGCCCAGCCCCAGCTCGGCGATCTGCGCGGCCCTCGCGTCGAAGGCCTCCACCACCGGCCCGGCGATCCCGGCCTCGCGGCGCCCCCACTCGACGGACGCCAGAAACTCCCTCGCCCCCTGCACCGTGTGCGCGGCCACATCGGCGATGCTACGACCGTCCACCCGCAGCGCCAGCGCCCGCGGGTTCAGCCGCGTCCCCCCGCACGCCCCACACGGCTCGCTGCGGACGAACCGCAGGGCGTTGCGGTTGCGGTTCCGCTTCAGGATCTCCTCGATGACCGGGACGATCCCCCCGTAGAACCCCTCCTCGCGGGGCTTGGCCGTGATGCCCTTCCACTTCATCCGCGACTCGAGCGGGTGCTTGCCGAACGGCACGCGAATCCGATCCGAGCCGTACAGCACCACCCGCTGCTGCTCCCGGGTCAGCTCGCGCCACGGCTGATCGACCGTGAAGTCATGCGCCCGGCACACCTGGTCGAGCACGTCCACGGTCACCTGCGAGTACACGATGTAGCCGGTGGGCGTGGTCGGGACCAGCGCCCCCTCGCGCAGCGTCCGCGCCGGATCGGCGATCAGCAGCCCCGGATCCACCCGGTCCTCCACCCCCAGCCCCCTGCACGCCTCACACGCGCCCATGGGCGTGTTGAACGACAGCAGCGACGACGTGATCCGCGCCGGCGGATCGTCCCCCTCGTATCGCCCCGCCCTGGCGAACAGCATCCGCAGGTGGTCGTACAGCTCGCTGATCGTCCCCACCGTGGACCGCGGTGATCGCGCCACGGCCCGCTGGTCCACCGCCAGGGCCGCCGGGATGCCCTCGATCCGGTCCACGTCGGGCCGCTCCAGCTTGCCCAGGGACTGCCGCGCGTACGAGGAGATCGACTCCAGGTACCGCCGCTGCCCCTCGCGAAACAACGTGTCGTACGCCAGCGACGACTTGCCCGAACCCGACACGCCGGTGATCACCGTCAGCTTGCCGTGGGGGATCTCCACGTCGAACCCGCGCAGGTTGTGCTGCCGGGCGCCGAGGACGCGGATGGCTGTCGAATCGTCCATGGCGGTGCAGTGTACACTGGCCCGATGCAGACCCGACTCCCCCTGCTCCTCGCCCTCGCCGCGGTCCTCCTCATCCACCCGCAGCCCGCTGCGTCCGCCGAGCCCTGCGACGGCATGAACACCCTGGGCATCGAGCCCGAGCTGCTGTGCGACATCCAGACCGGGCTGGAGCTGATCTACGGCAGGCAGTACCCCGACGCGCTCAAGCACTTCCGCGCGGTGAGCGAGGGCCGCCCCCACTCCCCGGTGGGGCCGCTGTGCCGGGCCATCGTCTACCAGGTGATGATGCTCGAGGACTGGGACGACGAGTACGACGACACCTTCAGGCACGAACTCGAGGTGGGCCGGGAGCGCATGGACCGCCAGGCGTCGGACTCCGCGGCCTGGAGCCACTTCGTCGAGGCCATGCTCGCCACCCTGGAGGCGCTGGACCGGCTGCACGCGGACGACCACCTCGCCGCGGTCAACCGCGGGTGGGAAGCCATCGAGGGCATGAAGCAGGCCAAGCGCGCGGATCCCACGTTCGCCGATCCCGACCTCTTCTTGGGGATCTTCAACTACTACCTGTCGGCCATCACCCGTCGCTACAAGGGGCTGCCGTCGTTCGCGGATCGCCGCGAGGAGGCGTTCGCGCAGATGGAGCACGCGCGGGACGAGGGCCTGCTGACCCCGCTGGCCGCCAGGTTCTCCCTGGCGTACTGCTACCTCGACCACGACGCGTACGACCGGGCGCTGGTCGAGTGCCGCGCCCTGCACGCGGTGTACCCGGAGAACCTGCTGGTCCTGTCGCTGATGGCCCGCGTCCAGACCAAGTCAAAGGACGCCCCGGGCGCCCTGGCGACGCTGGAGGCCATCCGCGGCCTCGATCCCGAGAACAAGCGCCTCCCGTGGTATCTGGCCGAGACGCATCGGCTGGCGGTCGGCGACCGCGACGAGGCCAGGCGTCAGTACGCGCTGTACCTCGACCAGCCCGGCGTGCCGCTGCGTTACCGCGTCAAGACCCTCGTGCGGCTGGCCGACATGGCCGAGGAGGATGGCGACCTCGACGGCGCCATCGTCCACCTGGAGGCTGCGCTGGAGGAGGACCCGAAGGCCGGGGCGGCCAGGAAGCAGCTCAAGGCGCTGAAGAAGAAGCGCTAGTCTCCGCCCGCCTCAGCTCCGTCGTCATCACGTGGACGTTGTACGGGTGCCACGTGGACATCACGAAGTACAGGATGACGCCGTCGTCGGTGGGCTCGCTGTAGCGCTCCATGACGTAGGGGCCGTAGGGGGAGCCGGGATCGGCGCGATCGGGGGTGGTGACGTTGACGTCGCAGTCGAGGCCGTAGCCCGCGGCCATGTCGTCGGAGATGTGGATGAAGCCGCAGTACCCGTCGTCGTCCACAGGATCGAACACGGTGGTGGGGGCGGTCCAGGGGCCCCAGGGGGCGGCGGCGGAGTGCATCTCGATGGACCAGATGTCGCAGTTGTACATCGCGATCCAGGCGTCCACGTGGGGATTGTAGTGGACCGAGAACTCGCTGACGCAGCCCTCGGCGTCGGCCTTGTCGGGGTCCACGTAGCCCAGGGGGTTGTCGCCGGTGCGCATGGGGTTGTCCGTGTCCACGAGGGCCTGGGCGTCGGCCTCGGCGCGGCTCCAGGTGGGCAGGTCGTCGTCGTCGAGGCCGGCGAAGACGTGGATCTCGTCGCCCACGTCGAGATCGTCCAGGGGCTGGGCGGCGAGGTACAGGTCGCTCGCGCGATAGTCCCCGGTTCCGAACAGGAGCACCCAGTCGTCCGTGCCCAGGTCCTCGAGGCCGGGGATGTCCACACCCTCGACCAGCACCGCCTGGATGCCGATGAAGCGGCCCTTGCTGACCGGATAGAGCACCTCGAAGGTGCGGCCGTGGTCGTCGGAGCGGGCCAGCTGGGAGCCCCGGTCCTCGTTCATGGACGAGAACCACACGTACATGGACCCGCCCACGCTCACGCCGTCCTGCTGGACCGTGCCGCCGTCCACGTCGAAGGCGGGATTGAGGAAGGTGTCGGGCTCGGTGCCCGACTCGGTGAGGAAGGTCAGGTCCACGCAGTCGGTGGGATCGTCGTCGGCGGACCAGGCCGTGGCGTCGGCGGCCAGCGGCTTGTCGCCGCCCGACGTGGACTCGACGTGCTCGGGGTCGCCGGGGATGGTCAGGGTGGCGAAGGTGTCGCCGAACAGGAACCACAGCTTGCCGTCGTGCTCGAAGGAGCTGCCCAGATCGGTGCCCAGCAGCTCGAAGCGGCTGCCGGTGAGGTTGTGTGCGGGGATCTCATCGGGCCACAGGTCCTGGTGCGCGGCCGACTCCTCGTCCCACTCGCCGGTGAGCCGGCAGATCCGCTCGGTAGAGCCCTCGACGATGGCGAAGGCCGGCGGCGGCTCGGCGACGGGAACCTCGCCGTCGTCCTCCACAGGGCAGCCGAGCAGGCCACACAGGAAAAACCAGCCGCTCAGGATCTGGGTCAGGGTCTTCATGGTCTGTCTCCCTCGTTCGGGGACCGTCTCCCGCCGTCGGTCCTGCACCGATTCTTGCCGGCGATGGCCCGGGGGGTGATTACGCGGTGATTACGGCCCGTTGGTATGATCGGACCATGGGTGTGAGGGAACAGCGGGTGGGCAAGTACCGCGTGCTGCGTCAGGTGGGGGAGGGCGCGTTCGGCAGCGTGTTCGAGGCGGTCCTCCCCGGGCCCCAGGGGTTCTCCAAGCGGGTGGCGCTGAAGCGGCTGCGCGCCGACCTGCTCCGGGAGGAGCCGCGGCTGATCCGCTCGCTGATCAACGAGGCGCGCATCGGTGGCCTGCTGCACCACCCTCACATCGTCGACATCCTCGGGTTCGACGAGATCGATGGGCAGTACTACCTGGCCATGGAGTACGTCGACGGCCCGACCCTGCAGGGGCTGCTCGACGCGAGCCGCCTGCTCGGCGAGCCGTTGCCGCGCTACGCCGTGGTGGCCTGGGCCACCCAGATCTGCCGGGGGCTCGCCCACGCCCACGCGCTACAGGGCGAGGACGGCGAACCGCTGGGCCTGGTGCACCGCGATCTCAAGCCGGCCAACGTGATCCTCGACGCCGCGGGCGCGGCCAAGATCCTCGACTTCGGCATCGCCCGCGCCGCGTCCAACCTGGGGGCCACCACCACCGCGGCCGGGGCCCGGGGCACGCCGCGGTACATGTCCCCGGAGCAGACCACCGGCCGCGGTGAGATCACGGCGTCCTCGGACATCTTCTCCATGGGCGCGGTGCTGTACGAGATGGCGGCCGGTCGATCCCTGTTCGAGGCCGACTCCCTGCCCGCCGTGGTCCACGCCATCGTCTACGAGGAGGTGGAGGAACGCCTGGACGAGGCCGAGGCGGCGCTGCCCGGGTGCCGCCCGATCCTGGCGCGCGCCCTGCAAAAGGACCCCCAGGAGCGGTACGCCACCGCCGCCCAGATGGCCGACGACCTGCTGGCCCTGGGCCGCGACCACCCCCAGGAGGAGGACCTCGCCGGCGTGGTGGCGCGCCTGACGCCGGTGGTGGAGGAAACGGTGGTCGGCGGTTCGGCAGGCCCCCCTGGGGTGCCGGCCGCGGCTCCCCGCCCCTCGCGGATGCCCGTGGTGGTCCTCGGCGTCGCGGTCGTCGCGCTGGCAGCGGTCCTCGCCAGCGTGCTGTGGGCGCGTGGCCCGGCTCGTCACCGTGAGCCCGCGCCCGGAAGCCTCGCCGACGCCGTGGACTCCCTGGCCGGCGCCGCGCGGATCGATCCGTCCGTGGCGGCGAGCGCAGCGCCCGCCCCCGATGAGGTCGTCGAGGCGACGCCAGAGCCCACCGACATCGCGCCCACGGCCCCTCACCAGCCGGTGGCCGGCGCGAGCGAGGACCCTGGCCCGGCCGAACCCGATCCCGTGCCGCCCGACGCGCCGGACGCCCTCGAACCGGCCGCCGCCCTGGGCCCTGCCGCGGGCACGGTCTCCCTGTACAGCCGCCCGTGGGTGGACATCTACGTGGACGGGGAGCTGATCAAGAGCGACGTGCGGCTCAAGGCGCACCCCGTGGGCGGCGGACGCCACCAGATCCGGCTCGTGTGCGCCAGGGAGGGCAACCGCGAGAAGCTGTACGTGATCGACGTGGACGGGCAGGACCTGGACCTGGGATGCTGGGACTTCCAGGCCATGGCCCCCTGCCAGGGCTGACCGACATGGGCGATCATCCGAACCCCGGCTCCGTGCTCGCCTCGACCGAAGGCGACGACCGCATGGTCTTCACGCACTCGCTGACCGTGGGGCGGCACCCGCTCAACGACCTGGTGCTGGGCGACGCCGCGATCAGCGCCCGGCACGCTGTGCTCGAGTGGCACGCCGACGGCTGGATCGCGCGGGACCTGGGATCGAGCAACGGGACCACGCTCAACGGCCGGCAGCTGCGCGGCAGCCGGAACATCCGAGTCGGCGACCGGCTTCGGTTCGGGGGCGTGTCCGCCTGGACCGTGGAGACGCTCGTCGAGCCCGGCACCGCCGCAGTGGACGCCACGGCCCGGGCGGGCCGGCGGGATCAGGAGCACGACCTGGACCTCCACCTGACCTTCGAGGGGCCAGCGGACGGCGCGGTGCGGGTGGTCCACCCCGGCGGCGAGTGGACCGTGCACACGTCGCAGCGGTTCGTGTTGCTGGTGCTGCTGGCGCGGGCGCGGGGCGGCTGGGTCGACGACGAGACGTTGAAGGTCGGGATCTGGGGCCGCGTGCGGGCCGACGAACTCGATCGGTCGTCGCTGAACAAGCTGATCCACGACACGCGGCAGATGTTCACGATCCACGGCACGGACGGCTGGTGCATCGAGAAACGCCCGGGCCACACGCGGATACGGCTCGCACAGGATAGAATTCACGTAGACGAATGAACGTGAGACTGACCGCGCTGATCCTCTGCCTCTGCCTCGCCAGCGTCGCCCACGCGAGCGACGGCGTGCGCACCGACGGCGTGATCGTGTACGGCGCCGTGACCCTGCCGTGCCTGGGCGAGCCCCTCTCGGCCGAGCTGTACGCGGCCGAACTGCAGCGGCTGTACGAGCAGACCGTGGCCATGGCCGAGTCGGAGATCCAGTTCCAGCAGGTGCGCCGGGCCCAGGCCTGCCTCACCGCGGTGGTGCCCGCAGCCGACCTCGCGCGGCCCAGCTTCCTCGATGGCGCGACCGCCTTCAGCGACGGTCGGCTGGACGACGCCCTGGCCGCGTTCGAGGAGGTCTTCGTGGTGGACCCCCAGCACGCCTGGGACGACGAGTACCCGCCGCCGGCGCAGCACTCGTTCATCGACGCGTCCGCGTCCGCGCTCCGGCGGCCCCGGGCCACGGTGCGCGTCATGGCGCCTGCCGGGGGGGAGGCGTGGCTGGACGGGGTGGCGATGACCGGGGAGGATCTCGAGATCGTCGCTGGCCGGCACCTGGTGCAGGTCCGCCCCGCCGAGGACCTCCCGATCCGTTCGCTGCTGCTGGAGATCGAGGGAGCCTCGCGCGTGCTGGTGACGGTGCCCGCCGCCCTCGCCCAGCCCCGCGAGGCCGAGCCCGTGGGCACCGAGGCTCACGTCGTGACCTTCCGCGGCTCGCGCACGGCCCCAGTCTTCCTCGTGGTGGGCGCGGGCCTGGCCGCCATCGGCGGCGTGGCCACGGCCCTGGCCGCGCGCCAACTCGAGGAGTACAACGCGCGGATCACCAGCGGCGAGCTGACCCCCTTCCCCAGCGCGTCCGCCGCCGATCCGGAGCAGTACCAGTACTATCGCGTGTGGCAGTCCCACACCCGGGACGTCACCGTGGGCTGCACCCTGATCGGCGTCGGCGCTGGGGTGATGCTGCTGTCCATCCCCATCGACGTGGCCCACCGGCGGGCCCAGGTCGGCTTCACCGCCGCGGTCCCCCTCGGCGAGGACGGCCCCCAGGGCTTTTCGCTGGGACTGGTGGTCCAGTGAGAGGCTGTGAAAACATCCCACTCCCGTCGCCAGAGCCGCGATCCATCCCCGCTGGACCAGTCGCTGCGCTCCTTCATCGGCCTTCCTCGGTCACAGGCCACGGGCCTGCTCCCTCTTCAGTCCTCGCCAGCGGGGCGTCTCACGGCTCTGGACTCGGTCCGGGGATGATTTCACAACCTCTGAGCCGCGCCGGTGTCCTTGCCGTGCTCGCATTGGCCGGCCTCGCTGGCTGCTTCGAGCCTCCCGTGCCGCCGGACCATCCCGACGGCTGGCTGCAGACCTCGGGCAACGGGTTCGTGCTCGACGGCGAGCCCTGGGCCGGTCGCGGTGCCAACTTCCACGACACGCGGTACTGCGGCAGCTGCGCCTACCGCGATGCGGACGACGACCTGCTCGACGAGACGCAGGCGCGCGCCCACCTGCTCATCGACACCTGGGGTGTGGACTTCGTGCGGCTCAACCTCGAGAGCCGCGCCGCGGCGCCGGACGAGGACGCGGTGCACTGGGCCGGGATTCTCGACGATCCCGACTACCTCGACGATCTGGTGACCCTGGTGGACTACATCGGCGGCCACGACGGCGTCTTCGTCGAGTTGGCCCCCATGACCGACGCCACCTTCGACGAGGACGGCTGGCCCACCGACACCTCCCTCGACATGATGTCCACCCTGGTCGAGACCTTCGTGGACACCCCCCACGTGCTGTTCGGGCTGGGCCATCAGCCCGTGTCCAGCGGCGACGACGACGCCCTGGCCGAGCGCTTCGACGCGCTGGCGGCCAAGGTCCGCGAGGTGGAGGACTTCCACGGCGCCCCCCACCACGTGATCGTCGCGCCGGGGACCGACCGCAGCGGCAGCCTCCTCGACCATTACCTGGACCACCCCCTGACCGCGGGCGACGGCACCGACATCGCCTACGAGGTGCACGTCATCGACGGGCCCGATCTCTACGAGGACCGGGTGTTCGAGCCCGCCCAAGAGCTCCCCGTGATCATCGGCTTCCTGGGCCCCGATCCCCACGGCGTGCCCGACACGTCCACCGTCGACGACAACCTGGCCCTGATGGGGATGGCCCACGACGCGGGCATCCCCTACGCCGCATGGACCTTCCACTGGGGCTGCGGCGAGCCCAACCTGCTGCACGACGACATCGGCGACAGCTGCGGCATGGGCGCTGAGCTGACGCCGTCGGATCCCTGGGGGCTGGCGTTCCTGGACGCCCACGGCGCAGCGCGGTAGGCCCTCCCCTCGACCCCGTCGCCGGATCCATGTACACACCCCACCGTGGAGGTGTCGTACGTGAGTACCCACGAGTCCAAGGTCCAGGCCGTCGTCGATCAGATCCGCGCCGCGAACAGCCGCGGTGTGCCGCTGCAGTTCGTCAAGAAGTCGCCGTCGCATTTCGTGCCGAACCCCTACGAGGACGAGTCCAAGATCCCCAAGATCGACCTGTCGCCGCTGTGCGAGGTCCTGTCCATCGATCCCGAGACGCGCACGTGCGAGGTGGAGTCGGGCGTGGCGCTGGTGGATCTGGTGGAGGAGACCCTGCCGTATGGGCTGGTGCCGTACACGGTGTCCGAGCTCAAGACGATCACCGTGGGCGGGGCCATCTCCGGGTGCTCTGTGGAGTCCATGTCGTACCGCCACGGCGGCCTGCACGACAGCTGCGTGGAGTACGAGGTGATCACGGGCACGGGCGAGGTGATCACCTGCTCGCCGGAGCAGGACGCGGACCTGTTCCACATGCTGCACGGGTCGTACGGGACGCTGGGCATCCTCAGCCGCGTGACGCTGAAGCTGTACCCGGCCAAGCGCTTCGTGAAGGTGGAGAACCGGCTCCACCACACCTTCGAGGCGTACTGGGCCGACCTGCTCGAGCGGTGCGAGAAGGGCGACTACACCTTCGTCGACGGCATCATCCACGGCCGCGACGCGTTCGTGCTGTGCCTGGGCGAGTACGTGGACGAGGCGCCGTACACCTCGGACTACGAGGGCGAGCAGATCTACTACAAGAGCACGCTGGACAAGCGTGAGGACTACATGACCGCCCAGCAGTACTTCTTCCGCTACGACACGGAGTGTCACTGGCTGACGAAGACCGGCCCCGGGCTGGAGATCCCGCTGGTGCGGCGGCTGTTCGGGCGGTTCCTGCTGGGCTCGACGAACCTGATCCAGTGGTCGAACCGGCTCAAGGGACCGATGAAGCTGATCAAGCGGCGGCCCGACCTGACCATCGACGTGTTCATCCCCGAGCAGCGGTTCGAGGAGTTCTGGGCCTGGTACGACGAGGTCATCGACTTCTTCCCCCTGTGGATCGTGCCGTACCGGATGCCGCAGATGTACGCGTTCCTCGACGACGAGTACGCGGGGCAGGTGGGCAGCACCTTCGTCATCGACGCGGCCATCTACGGCCGGCCCAACAACGACCCGGACGTGGACATCTCCGAGGTGCTCGAGCGCAAGGTCCACGAGCTCAACGGTTTCAAGACGCTGATCTCGCGCAACCACTACACCGAGGACGAATTCTGGAAGGTCTTCGACCGGCCGCGATACGATGCGGCCAAGGCCCGGCTGGACCCGGAGGACCTCTTCGGCAACGTGTACAAGAGGTTCGCGCCGGCCAAGTACGGGCCCTGAGGGGAAGGTTCGGATGAGGGCATATGTGGCCGCGCTGGCGTTGTTGGTGATCGCGTGCTCGTGCTGTGCGCTGACCTCGGACAAGGCCGCGATCCAGGAGACCGCGGTCGAGCAGGCGGCCCAGGTGGCGGCGGACGCCGAGGAGGTGACGCCCGAGGCCGTCTCCGTTCGTCGCGTCGAGGGGGAAGGCCACGGCCACTTCGGCCTCAACGGGGGCTATGCCCCCGATCCCCAGGATCGCCGCCCGAACCTGGCGAGGGACATGGCCGAGCTCGATGACCTGCCGCCGATGATCCTGCGCCAGCCCGGCCTGGCCGACGTGACGTGGGACTTCGTCCACCCGGCGCCGGGGGAGTGGACCTTCGAGATGGCCGACGCGTTCATGGAGTACGACCGCTACACCCTGATCGCCGAGCTGTACTCGCACATGGGCATGCCGTACTTCTTCGGGGCGGACTTCTCCCGCGAGCACCTGGAGTCCCTGGCCGCCGAGGGGGGAGGGACCCGCAAGGAGATCGCGCGGTACTACCGGGACAACCCCCTCGACCTGTCCATCGCCAAGCACCGCAAGGACTCCGAGGAGTACGTCACCACCGTGGTCCAGCGGTACGCCGACGACATCCAGTACTGGGAACTGGGCACCGAGATCACGATGGAGCCCACCCTGGTGGAGATGATGAAGCACTCCTACGGCTGGGTGAAGGACAACGACCCCGACTGCCAGGTGATCATGCCGTCCATCGCGGGCACCAACGAGCGGATGTTCCAGCGGCAGATCGGGGCGCTGGACCGGCGCCTCGCCGAGGGGATGGGGGCTTACTTCGACATCGCGGGGTACCACGACTACGCCTCGGTGGAGGGGCTCGAGGACCGCTACGACCTGTTCGTCGAGACCCTCGCCAAGCACGGCGTGCACAAGCCGGTGTGGGTGACCGAGACGGGGACGTCGAGCGATCCGAACTCCATCCTGTCGGGCCGCTCCAGCGAGTCGAAGCAGGCCCGCGAGGTGGTCCAGCGGCTGGTGATCCTCTCGGCCAAGGGCGCCGAGGTCGTGCTGTGGCACAACTACAAACACTGCAGCCGCAAGAGCGAGTTCTTCGGCGCCAACCTGGTGGACCACCGCCTGGGGCCCAAGCCGGGCTACCACACCTTCAAGCTGGTGGTGCAGCAGCTGGACGACTACCGCTCGGTGGAGGAGCTGCCCATCGACGGCCTGTCCGCCTACCGCTTCACCTTCGACGGCCGCGCGCCGGTGTTCGTGGTGTGGGCCGACATCGAGGGCACCGCCGACCTGAGCTTCGAGCTGCCCAGGGCCAAGGTGACCCACATCATCGAGGAGTCGGGTCGAACCGAACCGGTGGTGGTGGAGGTGGCCGGCAACGCCGTGCCAGTGGGGCCGTCGCCGGTTTTTGTCACCACGCCGTGAATGCGCAACAGAAAGACCGCTGCTATCGTTTGCCTCCTCTGGAGGCACCGACGATGACGCGAGCGACCTCTTTGCTGGCCATGCTGGCCCTGCTCCTCGCCGGACCGCTGGGCTGCGATCCCGAGGCGGACGACGACTCGACCGTGGACGACGACGACGACGACGACGTCACCGCGGACGACGACGACGACGACTCCGGCGTGCCCGACGATCCGCCGGTGTTCGATCCCGTCGAGGACCAGGCGGTCTCCGAGGGGGAGGTGCTCCAGTTCGACATCGCGGCCACGGATCCCGAGGGGGCCGAGCTGCTCGTGCTCGGCATGGCCCTGCCCGGGTTCGTCTCCCTCGAGGACCACGGCGACGGCACCGCCACGGTGACGGCCGAGCCGGGCTACGAGGACGAGGGCGAGTACGAGCTGCAGTTCCAGACGGCCGATGCCTTCCACGCGGTGGATCTGTACGTCCCCCTGTCGGTCCTGCGCGTGCCCGTGGTCACCACCTACGCCGGCTCCCCCGGGGGCGCCGGCCTGGCCGACGGGATCGGCACCGACGCGTACTTCTACCACCCCTACGGCATCGCCTTTCACGAGGGGATGATCTACGTCAGCGACGGATCGGGCCACACCATCCGCAGCTACGATCCGATCACCCACGAGGTGCTCACGATCTCCGGCGTGGCCGGTGAGAAGGGGTACGTGGACTCGGCCGACGGGGACCCCCAGTTCGACTACCCCTGCGGCCTGGAGATGGGCCCCGACGGCCTGCTGTACGTGGCCGACCGGCGCAACGGGGTCATTCGCAAGGTGGACCCGATCACCGGCGAGGCCTGGACCGTGGAGGATCTGGCCGGTCCGGTGACGAGCCAGGAGCCCTTCGACGTCACGTTCAACGGCAACATCCTGTACTTCACCGATCTCGCGGGTTGCGAGCTGCGCTGGGTGGACCTGGACACGCTGGAGTCGGGCGTGCTGGTGGGCGTCGCGCACGACTGCCGAATCTTCGACGGCGAGTTCGACGTGGCCCGCCTCGGCGAGCCCCGCGGCATCCAGTACCACCCCGACGGGCTGCTCTACTACACCGACCGCCTCGGCGAGAACGTCCGCATGGTCACCCTGGCCACCGAGCGCGTGGACGCGGTCTACGGCTCCGGGCCCACCAACGACTACGGCTTCGTCGACGACGTGGGCCTCGATGCGCGGTTCCGCGACCCCACCGGGCTGACCCTGCGCGGCGACAAGCTGTACGTGGCCGACTCGGACAACGACGCCATCCGGATGATCGACCTGACCACGGACATGGTCACGACCCTGGCCGGCATCGGCGAGAACGGCAACGTGGACGGCCCGGGCGACCAGGCCTCGTTCAGCTGGCCCATCGACGTGATCGTGGGCATCGACGACGACGATCTGTACGTGATGGACCCCGGCGGCCACACCCTGCGCCACATCGACCTGGCGGATCCCGACTACACCGTGTCCACCGTGGCCGGCGCCGTGAGCAACTCGGGCTCCGTGGACGGCTTCGGGACCGACGTGCGCATGAGCCAGCCCCGCGCCCTCGAGCGCGGCGAGGGCGGCCTCGTGTGGCTGATGGACGCGCTGAACTCCGAAGTGCGCACCCTGGACTTGGCCACCGCCGAGGTCGTCACCGTCGCGGGCACGGCCGAGGAGTGGGGGCACCTCGACGGCATCGGCGAGGACGCCATCTTCATGAACCCCTCGGGCGGGGCCTGGCTCACCGACGGCCGCCTCTTCATGGTCGAGACCGCCTCGAGCACCGTGCGCGTGCTGTACGCGGCCACCTCCGAGGTCAACACCGTCGCGGGCTTCCCCTCCCAGTCGGGGTACGTCGACGGCCCGGCCGGCGACGCTCGCTTCATGTTCCCCCGGGACATCACCGCCGGCTACGACGGCATGATCTACATCGTCGACACCGGCAACAACGCCATCCGCCGCATGGAGCCCTACACCTACGAGGTCGGCTCCCTCATCGCCCGGGACTACCCCGACAACCCGTTCCTCGGCCCCGAGGCCGTCACCCCCGACGGCGCCGGCACCCTGTACGTCAGCGACTACATCGCCTGCCTCATCGTCGCGGTGAACATCGACTCCCAGACCCTCGAGGTCGTCGCCGGCTCGTCGGGCGAGTGCGACACCGTGGACGGCAACGGCACCGACGCCCGCCTCAAGGGCCCCGAGGGCATGGACTACGATCCCGCCACCGGCATGCTCTACATCGCCGAGCACAACGGCCACGTCATCCGCCAGTTCGACACCGTGACCCGGGACCTGACGACGCTTTCGGGCGATCCCGACCTCATGGCGCCCATCGACGGGACCCTGGACGAGGCCACCTACTCCACCCCGGTGGACGTGCTGGTGGTGGACGACTACCTGCTGATGCTGGACCGATACAGCGCGCACATCCGCAAGGTGGAGTTGCCGTAGCGGGCTGCTGGAATACGGGCCACGCGAGTCGTGTTGGCCTCCTCGGGCGGGAAGGAGACACGTGCGCGAGGCCCCGGAATCGAGCCCCCGGCGGCGTGAACCCCGCCGCCGCCGGTGGATCATCCCCGCCTTGCTGGCCCTGGCCGCGCACCTGCTGCTGTTCCTGAAGCTCCCGACCCTGGACTTCGACTTCTCCGACGACCTCGAGGAGCCAGAGGACGACCCGATCATCGTCGAGCTGATCGACCTCGACGAGATGTCCCCGGACGCGGACGGGGAGACGGCAGGGGAGCACGGGGACGAGGGCAAGCAGACCCAGGACGTCCAGGCCGATCAGCCGCCGGAGATGGTGTCCCAGGTCGCCGACCAGGAGCCCATGCTGCGGCCCGAGCCGGACAATCCCGCGCAGCCCCCGCAGTCCTTCACCATCCAGGACATCATGGTCGAGGACGAGGGCCAGCAGCTGCTGTCCACGGCCACGGCGCTACGACAGCAGGCGTCGCAGCAGGCCCAGGCGGCGCCGGTGAGCCGCGCGCCCGAGGGCGTGTGCTCGTCGGACTTCACCACCTGTGTGTACGAGACCGGGGACGTCACCGAGATCAACCCGGCGCTGCGCGAGGCGCTGGTCGGTGGCCCCCAGCGCGAGAACCTCGTGGCGGTCTCCGACGCGGCGCTGCAGCAGTACCGCGAACAGTTCCACCAGCCCGCGCCCACCTACGAGCCCGAGACCGGCATGCCGGTGTACTCCAACTACGGCCACCTGGACTTCCAGGTGGACCTGGGCAAGCTCACCAAGGCCGCCGCGGGCACGCCGCGCAGCTGCGCGCTGTACCCCGACGCGCTGAAGTACGGCGACGAGCCGCCCAAGGCGCTGTACGTGCTCATCGACTCGTCGGGCTCGATGATCGAGAACAAGTACAAGTCGCCGGCCACGCGCTGCGCCTGGGCCGCGGCGAAGTCGGCGCTGGACCACGACATCGCCGTGGGCGTGATCAACTTCTCGGACAAGCTGTACGTGGCCGAGCCGTCCATGGACGGCCAGCGGGTGGCCGAGGTCATCTGCAAGGCCCAGGAGAGAGAGACGCTGCTGCCCGAGGAGCAGCTCGAGGAGTTCGTGGCCGCGGACGGCCGGCACGATCTGGTGCTGCTCTCGGACGGCAACATCCAGAACTTCGACGCGGCCCTGCCCCACCTCGCCGCCGTGCTGGGCCGCAACCCGTCCAACGAGGGGCTGGCCCTGATCATCGATCCCATCGCCGGCCTGCCCAACGTCCGCGCGGAGCTGTACGAGGCCGGGTTCCGGGTGCTGTTGCTCCGTTTCTAGGGTGTGCCCAGCTCGATCTCGTCGATGGCCTCGGGCCGCTCGGTCGCGGCCCAGTGGCGGCGGTAGAACACGGTGTCGTCGTCGCGGAAGCCGAAGTCGTCGTCGTGGATGCTGCCGCAGGTGCTGCCGCACACGAAGTTCACGAAGCGGTCGAACTTGCGCTTGGCCGTGACGCGGCCGTCCTCGACGGTCACCACGATGAGGCGGCTGGACTCGGTGTAGCCGTTTCGACGCTGCTGGTCCACGACGCGAAAGACCATGGATCGGCCGTCGGGGGACCAGCGGGGACCCTCCAGGCCTTCGTACTCGGGGAAGAGGCTGAACAGCTCCACGCGCTGGTAGGTGACCAGGTCGAGCTGGACGACCTTGCCGCGATGGACGTAGGTCAGTCTGTTGCCGCGGATGTCGACGGTCACCGGGCAGATCAGGGCCTCGATGGCGTCGGGGGGCAGGGGGATTGGGGTGCCGTGCGTGTCCACGACGTGATGGTCCGTGCACGACGCGTAGGTCCGGGTCTCGGCGAGCTGGAACGGCGTCGGGGCGTCCTGCGCGTGGGCGAGCCCGGGGAGCATCATCAGTACGAGCCACAGGCGGGTTCTCATGGAGCCTCCCCCGCCATGATCGCCCGGTCATCCGGTCGTCTCAACTGTCTCCATTCCGCCGGGAGCCGCGGTTTCGAGACGAAAGATGTCCCGATTTCGTCGATGTGAGACAGTCGTGGCGCCGGCCACGCGCTGCGGATCGTCGGTCGTTCGGTGGACGTACCTTCGATTCGGTGGCAGTTTCTCCAGCACGCTTCTGCTGGCACGACCCTTGCTAATCATCGATTCGAGTTCGTGTCTGTGCGCGAGCACTGGGCGGTTGATGCACCTGACGACCCGGCTACAGCCCCTCCCCCATACGCGCCCCACCCCGACGGACTCAAAATCTACAAGTCAGATAGACAATGCCGCTGAAAGGAGGCTCACGTGGACGTTCTGACCCTGTCGAGGATCCAGTTCGCGGTGGCCACTTACTTCCACTTCCTGTTCGTGCCGCTGACCCTGGGGATGTCGCTGCTCGTGGCGATCCTGCAGACGATGTGGTTGAAGTCCGGGAACGACGACTACCTCCGGGCCACGAAGTTCTGGGGCAAGCTGTTCCTGATCAACTTCGCCATCGGCCTGGTCACCGGCCTCACCCTGGAGTTCCAGTTCGGCACCAACTGGTCGCGGTACTCCGAGTACGTGGGCGACATCTTCGGATCGCTGCTGGCCGTGGAGGCCACGGTGGCGTTCTTCCTGGAGTCCACGTTCATCGCGGTGTGGGTCTTCGGGTGGAACCGGATACCCAAGACGGTCCACACCATGGCCATCTGGATCGTGGCCATCGCCTCGAACATCTCGGCCTACTGGATCCTGGTCGCCAACGCCTGGATGCAGCACCCGGTGGGCTACACCATCCGCAACGGCCGGGCCGAGCTGACGGACTTCATGGCGGTGATCACCCAGCCGTTCGCCCTGCTGGAGTACGTGCACACGGTCGGCAGCGCGTGGCTCCTCGCGGGCTTCTTCATGCTGGGTGTCAGCTCCTGGCACCTGCTGCGCCGCCCCGACAGCGGCGTGTTCCGCAAGTCGTTCAAGGTCGCGGCCATCTGGACGCTGATCTTCGCGGTGGCCGAGATCGGCCAGGGCCACATGAACGCCGAGATCCTCCAGCACGCCCAGCCCACCAAGCTCGCGGCGATGGAGGCGCACTGGGAGACCGATTCCGAGGTCCCGATGCACCTGATCGTCTGGCCCGATCCGGCCAACGAGCGCAACGCCGTCGAGTGGCTCGAGGTCCCCAACGTGATCAGCATCCTGGCGGGGTACTCGCCGGACACGGTGGTGATGGGGCTCAAGGACGTGCCCCCCGACGAGCGGCCCAACGTGTGGATCGCCCTGTTCAGCTTCCGGGCCATGGTGGGCCTGGGGATGCTGTTCGCCCTGCTGGGGGTGCTTGCCGTCCTTCGGCGGAACGATCCCGGGCGCTGGCGCTGGCTGCTGCACGTCCTGGTCTGGACGATTCCGTTGCCGTACATCGCCATCGAGCTCGGCTGGAGCCTCGCCGAGTTCGGGCGTCAGCCCTGGATCGTCTACGGGTTGATGAAGACCGCCGACGGCGTGTCGCCCATCCACACCTCCCAGGTGGCGGTGAGCCTCGTGGGGTTCTTGCTGCTGTACGGCCTGCTCGGCCTCGCCGACTTCTTCTTGCTGTTCAAGTTCGCGCGCAAGGGCCCCGAGCCCGCGGCGTCTGGCTCGGCACAAGGGGGTGAGTGATGGAGACTCTGCAGATCATCTGGTTTGGCCTGTGGGGCCTGCTGTGGGTGGTGTACTTCGTCCTCGACGGCTTCGATCTGGGGCTGGGATCGATGCTGCCGTTCCTGGGCAAGTCCGACCGCGACCGCCGCGTCATCTTCAACGCCCAGGGGCCGTTCTGGGACGGCAACGAGGTGTGGCTGGTCACGGCCGGCGGCGTGACCTTCGCGGCCTTCCCCACCACCTACGCGGTGATGTTCAGCGCGGCGTACACGCCGCTGACGATGATCCTGTTCGCGCTGATCCTGCGGGGGATCTCCTTCGAGATGCGCTCGGGCCACGACGCCCACTGGTGGCGGACGATCTGGGACGGGTGCATGACCGTGGGCAGCTTCGTGCCGGCGCTGCTGTTCGGCGTGGCCTTCGCCAACATCTTCCGCGGCCTGCCCGTGGACGGCGACGGGGTCTTCCACGGGACGTTGCTGACCTTCCTCAACCCCTACGGGCTGCTCGGTGGCGCGCTGTTCGTGGCGCTGTTCCTGGTCCACGGCGGGCTTTGGCTCGCCATCAAGGCCGAGGGCGACCTCTCCGAGCGCGGCGCCCGGGCCGCGGCGCGGGTGTGGCCTGCGCTGCTGCTCATCGCCGTGGCGTTCCTGATCTACTCGTGGTTCGAGACGTCCCTGTGGGACAACTACCTGGCCCACCCGCTGCTGCTGGTGCTCCCCCTGGCCGCCGTGGTGGGGCTGGTGGCGACGCGGATCCTGCTGGCGAAGAAGACCTACTGGTGGGCCTGGGGGGCCTCGGCCCTGGGCATCGCCGGCGCCGTGGCCTGGGGCGTGGCCGGGCTGTTCCCCGACATGTTCCCCTCGAGCCTTGATCCGGCCTACTCGTGCACCTGCTACAACGCGAGTTCTTCGGAGCTGACGCTGAAGATCATGCTCGGCGTGACCCTGGCGTGCATCCCGCTGGTCATCGGCTACCAGACGTGGGTGTACGTGGTCTTCCGCGGCAAGGTGACCGAGGAGGTGCTGGACGAGGAGGAGGCGTACTGATCAGCGAGCGGACAGCTGCTCGTTGGACCACGCGAGCGCCTGCTCCAGGGTGGCGAACATCTGGGTGGGCACCACGGGCTTGCGCATCCCCATGAGGAACGAGCTGATCGCTCGCGCGAAGAACGAGCTGCTCACCAGGGCGCAGCAGCGCATCACGTCCGGCTTCATCACCTCTTGCCAGTACGCGCGGACCTCCGGGGTCTGGTTGCCGAGGCGATCCACGAGCACGACCACGGCGATGGGATGGCCCACCTCGGCGGCGCACTCGCGGTAGCCCTCGTACACCAGGGCGGACTGCTCTGGTGTCTCGACGACGCCATCGTCCGGGATGCCGGCCACGATGCCGGGCTGGATCGAGTAGATCCGGCCGTGGGGCAGCTGGATCGCGACCTGCCAGTCGTTCATGTCGATGCCGGTTGAGCTGGCCATGGGGTATTCTACATCGAGGCCGATGACGGACGATGATATCGAACAGATCGCCGAGATCCTCGTGAGGTTCGGCGGCGGAGACTTCGACGCCCGGGCGCCTCGCCACCGGGACGGCTCCTCCGTGGACAAGCTCGCCTTCGCGGTCAACCTCACCCTCGAGGAGCTCGCCGCTCGCAAGCGTGAGTCCGACCGGCAGCTGGAGCTGCTCGACGACCGCGCCGCCGAGCTGGTGCTCCGGCAACGCGAGCTCGAGGCGGCCAACCTGGGCTTGCTCAAGGCCCGGGAACAGCTCCAGCACATGGGCAAGCTGGGCGCGCTGGGGGAGCTCAGCGCGATGCTCGTCCACGAGCTGACGCAGCCGCTGACGGCCATCGCGATGAATGCCGCGGTCCTCCTCGAGTCCCAGGACGGGCCGTTCTCGGACGAGCAGCGGCAGGTGGTCCGGGACATGGTGGCCTGCACCGACCGCGTGCGCGAGGTCGTTCGGAACCTCACGCAGTTCTCGCGCGACGACTCCCTCGCGCGGCGGCCCACCCGCCCCCGGGAACCCCTCGACGCCGCGCTGCCGCTGTTCAAACAACAGTTCTTCCGCCACTCCATCGAGTGCGTCGTGCGGGCCCCCGCTGGCCTCCCCCACGTGTACATCGACCGTTCGTTCACCCAGCAGGTGTTCATCAACCTGCTGGCCAACGCCCGCGATGCGCTGGTGCTGGTGCCTCCGCCGATGCCTCGGCGCGTGGAGGTGGAGCTGCAGGATCGCGGCGACTCGGTGCACTTCCTGATCCGAAACAACGGACCCGAGATCCCCTATGACCTCCGTCAGCGGATCTTCGACGCATTCTTCACCACCAAGCCCTCCGACATCGGGACCGGCCTGGGTCTGGCGCTGTCGCGTGACATCATCGACCGGCAGGGGGGGACCCTCGAACTCGCGCCCGACGCGGCCACGTGCTTCGTTGTGCGGCTGCCCACGGTCGAATCGGCACACAGCACATGACGCTGGGCGGCGGGCGGCGATCCCGGTGGGGAGCGGGATTGCTCGTTGTCCTGGTGGCCTGCCTGTGCCACGGGGCAGGGGCCGAGCCGGAGGCGACCCCCGCGCCCTTCCCCCGTGCAGTCAGCCCGTTCCCGATCGCCCCGGACACGGACGTGGCGCGTGTCACTTACCGGCCGAACGCCGAGCAGACGTGGCTCCTCCAGCAGCGGGTGTTCGTGTACCGCCAGGACGTGGAGATCCGCACTCAGCAGCACCTCACCACCCGAGCTGCGCGCGAACCCAGGGGGCGATGGCGCTTCGAGGGTCGCGGTACGGTGCTCGCGGCGGATGGGTTCGTCGATGGCTACGGCAAGACGCTGCCCACCGCCGAGCTGGCGAACGACATGACGCTGGCCTACGTCACCGACGGTGAGGGCGCGATCCTGGAGCTGGACGTCGAGGGCGGTGGGGCCCAGGTGGACGTGGCCCAGCGGGCGCTGCGGGCCGTGCAGACCCCGAGGAACATCCCCGATCGCCTGAAGCCGGGGCAGGGGTGGACCCACACCGAGCACCTCGACCTGGACCTGGGCGCGCCCGCAGACGGCGGGGATCGCGGCCTAGCCGGGATGCGCCTCGTCGCGGACGTCCATGCGGCGTTCGTCTTCGACGGGTGGAGCGTGGTCGGACCTGTCCGGACGCTGCGGCTCGACAGCACCGTACGGCTCGACGGCGTCTGCATCGCGACCTTCGACGACGGGCACGTGTTCACCCAGGCGATGGCGCTGGACGTGAGCGGGTACGCGCACATCGACGAGCGCTCGAACATCGCCTACCAGGTCGTCGATCTGCGCCTGGTCATGACCGACGACCGCGATGTGAATGCCCGCATCCACGTCAAGCAGGTGCTCGCCGACGAGGCCCTCGCCGGCCAGCCAGGGGTCTGCGAGGAGGGCTACCTGCTCAACGAGGACGGCAGCTGCGGGCGGTGGCGGACGCCGTACCGCACGCGGGTGGCGCGCCGGGGCGAGGACGCGCGCGTGCTGTCCGATCGGTTCGTGGCCGTGTTCGGCGGACTCACCCCCGTCCAGATGGACGCCTACCACGAGGCGCTCGCGCCCTTCCACGAGCGGTTCGGGGCTGCCACGACCGAGCAGGAGCGGGAGGCGGTCGTCGCGGAACTCCCCGAACTCCCGGCCCAGCTGGGGGTGGAGCTGGTGGACCTGGACACGGGCGAGGTCGCGCCGCTGAGGTTGCCGCGGTCGACCCACCACTACGACCTGTTCGCCGTGGACGAGGCCCGGTTCGCCGTCGTGGGCTCGATCACCGGCCCCGCCACGCCGACGCGGCCCTACGTGGCCGCGTACGACCTCGAGGCCGGCGCCTGGACCTCGTGGCCCGACGTCCCCTCGGACAGCGGGGGCTGCATCGGGACGACGCTGGACGATGGGCGGCCGCACCTGGTCTGTTCGCAGGACGACGCCCATGTCGGTTGGACGCTCGAAGACCAGCAGTGGCGCGAGGGCCCGGCCGACGAGCGCCTGCTCACCCTCGACCGGGGAGGGGAGGACTGGGTGCCCGAGGGCGCGCACTGGCGGCTGCGCCACGCCGCCGCGCTGACCGCGGGCAGCTCCCGCTGGTTGCTGGCCCGCCAGGACGACGAGACGACGGGGGTGCTCTCGGTGCTCTCCGCACCCGAATGCGGGGAGCCACGCCGCGGGATCGACCAGGTGGTGCTCGCGGACGGTGTGATGACCCCGCTGGACGACCTCTGCGCTGCCCGGGAGCACGCGCCGGCCTCCCCTGGACTCCCCGACCTCGTTGGCGTGCCTGCGCCGCTGGGCGAACTGCCCATGGAACCGCTGGAGCTGGACCAGGGCGTCCTCTTCGTGGGCCCCCACCCCCTGACGGAGCACGGGCTGCAATGGTGGCCGCGCGGAGCCGAAGATCTCCACGCGGTGGTGGTCGCCGACGAGCCCATGCCCACCGACGCCGAGGAGGAGCTGCGGCTCGGCGCGGTCGGCTCGTCCCTCGCGCGGCCCCAGCACGTCGTCCTCCTCGCGGCGCTGCCCCTGGACGGCTCGGCGCTGATCGTCACCGAGACCGAGTACGACGGCTGGGACTACACCCGGTACAACGACTCCGTCACCTGGGAGTTCGACCCGGCCACGGCGACGCTGCGCTACCGTTCCTACCTCGACGTCGGCCTCGACGCGCCCGAGCAGGGCCCTCGCGGCCAGTGGATCGCCCTGCAGGAGTTCGACGACGACCTCGCCGCCCACTTCGCCTGGGCCGATTCCCTGAAGCGGTGGATCCGGTTGCCCAACACGACCCAGCGCGGCGCCGCCCACTACGAATCGCGTCCCCTCGACCCGATCCGCACCTCCGACGGCGCGGTCTGGCCGTCGTGGATGGCCAAACCCTCGCGCCAGTGGCAGGCGCCGTTCTTCACCTGGGAGGTGCTCGAGCGGCGCGGGTTCTGTTTGTCCGGAGCCACCGAGGCGTGCGAGCCCGCTGCGCCTTGATCGCTGGTTGCAGCCGCTTTCACCGGATATGCTCGACGCTGGACCCTTCTGCGGAGGCGCGATGAACACGTCAAGACCTCGACCATCCTTGGGCCCCCTGGCCCTGCTCCTGGTCGTCTCGATAGCCCTTCCCGCCCGCCAGAGCCACGCAGAGGGCTCGGTGGACACGGGCACCACCCAGATCCTGTGGGACGACACGGAGTTGTTCGTCGACATCCTCGACCACGCCTCCGAGACGTTCACCTGGATCGGGGACGGCACCATCGACGTGTACGACCCCACGGGGGCCTTCGCGACCACGCTGAGCCCCATGGGCACGTTCAACCCCACCATGGACGGCGCCCACGGGATCATCCTGAGCCAGGATCAGGACGACTGGGACATCACCGTCACCGGCACGGCGCCGGGGTTCGGCCGGGTGTTCAGCTACGGCTGGTACATGGATGGCCAGGACTTTGCCGAGGCCAACGCCCTCAACGGCAGCTTCTACGCCCTGGTGGAGGGCGGCGGTTCGGGGTACGACGGGGTGGTCGAGCTCAAGCCGGACGGCTTCTCGGGGTTCTACTACATCATCGCCGCCAACAGCGTCGGTGTGGACGGGGCGAACGGCCGCAGCGTGTTCGAGGGCGACGTCTACGTCGAGTTCCCCATCTACCTCAACCCTCCGGAGGACGCCTCGTACACCCTGATGACGCCGCAGATCTCCGGCGAGGGGTACTGGGGCGGGGCCCTGGGCTGCAACGTGATCGCGCCGGGGCTGATCAACGGCGTGTTCTTCTTCGACTCCACGGTGGAGGGGACGTACCACGTCATCTGCGACCTCAACGGCGACGGGGTCTACGACCGCACCTCGGACGACGATCTGCTGCTGCTGGGGGCGGCCAACCCCGGGACCAACACGGTGACCTGGGACGGCACCGACAACATCGGCGACCCGGTGTCGCCGGGCACCTACTCGTGTCGCATCTACCTGACCGTGGGCGAGTTCCACTACGTGGGCATCGACATCGAGACCTCGTACGAGGGGTTCCGGCTGTTCTCGGTGGACGGGTCGCTGAACAAGAGCGGCCTGACCATGTTCTGGAACGACACCGAGATCCAGGTGAACGCCGTGAACATGCCCAACGGCGTGCAGGGGCTGGTCACGTCGGGGCCCACCGGCGTGGTGTCGGGCAACTACGCCAACCCGGCGGTGCCCAACGTCAACGCCCGCTCGTGGGGCAACTTCAACAACGACGGCCTGAGCAAGGGCAACGAGTCGCTGATGGACACCTACGCCTGGATCGACCAGGACATCAGCGGCTACCTGTTCGTGGAGGTGCTCGATCCCAACCTCGACTCCGACGGCGACGGGCTCGTGGACGCCGAGGAGCTGTGCACCTACGGCACCGATCCCTACAACCCGGACTCGGACTTCGACGGCCTCGACGACGGCGAGGAGGTGCTGACCTACAACACCGATCCCCTGGACCCGGACACGGACAACGGCGGCGCCACCGACGGCGAGGAGGTCCACACCGACGGCACGGATCCCCTGTACGACTGCGACGACTACGGATCGGACTGCGACGGCGACGGGCTGCTGGCCGAGGAGGAGATCGCGGCGGGCACCTCGCTGACGGATCCGGACTCGGACAACGACGGGCTGCTCGACGGCACCGAGGTCCACGGCAACAACCCCACCGACCCGCTGGACCCGGACACCGACAACGACTCGCTGCTAGACGGCGACGAGGACGCGGACCACGACGGCGACCTGGACGCCGGCGAGACCGATCCCAACAACCCGGACACGGACGGCGGGGGTGTCACCGACGGCATCGAGGTGCTCAGCCACGGCACGGATCCGCTGGATCCCTGCGACGACATCGGCGGGGACTGCGACGGGGACGGCCTGGACAACGAGACAGAGCTCCTGCTCGGAACCGATCCGACCGACCCGGACACGGACGGGGACGGCCTGCTCGACGGCGCCGAGATCACCGCGGGGACGGATCCGCTGGACGACGACACGGACGACGACGGCCTGATGGACGGCACCGAGGACGCCGACGGCGACGGCCTCGTGGGCGCCGGCGAGACGGATCCCACCGAGGCGGACACGGACGGCGACGGCCTCCTCGACGGCACCGAGGCGGGGCTGGTGATCCCCGAGGGCAACGACACGGACCTGGGCGTATTCGTGCCCGACGGCGACGGCGGGGCCACCACCACGGACCCGACCCTCGCCGACAGCGACGGCGGCGGCAGCGAGGACGGCGTGGAGGACACCGACCGCGACGGCGTGTACGAACCCTGGGACGACGAGTGTGATCCCAACGATCCCCTCGACGATGGCGGCTGCATCGACACCGACGGCGACGGGCTGATGGACGAGTACGAGCTCAACAACGGCCTGGACCCGTACGACGACGACACGGACGACGATGGCCTCGTGGACGGCTACGAGGTCACCCACGGCACCGATCCGGCCGACGCGGACAGCGACGGCGACGGGATACTCGACGGCACGGAGCTGGGGCTGACCGAACCCCAGGGGGACGACACGGACCCCGGCGCGTTCGTGCCCGACGGGGACGCGGGCGTCACCACCACCGATCCCAACGACGACGACAGCGACGACGACGGCCTGATGGACGGCTCCGAGGATGTCGATCACGACGGCGTGCGCGACGCCACGGAGACCGACGCCGCGAACGCGGACACGGACGGTGACGGGATACTCGACGGCACCGAGCGCGGGCTCAGCCAGCCCGAGGGCAACGACACCAACCTCGGCGCCTTCGTGCCCGACGGCGACGGCGGGGCCACCACCACGGATCCCCTGGACGCGGACACCGACGGCGGCGGTATCGACGATGGTGTGGAGGACGCGGACCACGACGGCGTGTACGAGCCGGGCCAGGACGAGTGCGATCCCAACGATCCCTCCGACGACGGCCACTGCCTCGACACGGACGGCGACGGCCTCTCCGACGCCTACGAGCTGGCCAACGACCTCGATCCCTACGACGACGACACGGACGACGACGGCCTGACCGACGGCTACGAGGTGGACCACGGCACGGATCCCACCGAGGCCGACAGCGACGGCGACGGGATCCTCGACGGCACGGAGCTGGGGCTGACCGAACCCCAGGGGGACGACACGGACCCCGGCTCCTTCGTGCCCGACGCGGACGGCGGGGCCACGACCACCGATCCCACCGAGGCGGACACCGACGGCGGCGGCCTCGACGACGGCGACGAGGACACGGACCACGACGGCGAGATCGATCCGGGTGAGACCGATCCCAACGATCCCAGCGACGACTTCCCCGGGGACGACGACGACTCGGCCGGGGACGACGACGACGATGACGACGATGGCACCGACGACGATGACGATGTCACCGACGACGACGACGACGACGACGACGGCGAACCAGCGGACGACGACGATGGCGACCGGGACGGCTGGTTGACCGGCGGGTGCAAGTGCTCGTCGAGCGATCCAGGTGGCCAGCCCGTCACCGTGATCGCGACCCTCGCACTCCTGTTGACCGCCGTGCTTCGCCGCAGAAGCTGAGGGGGGGCACGATGCGCAAGCTCCTGTGGATGCTGATTCTGACCTTCGCGCTCCCGGCGGCCGCCGCCGACACGCCCGCCATGGACGTCCAGCACTTCCAGCCCCACGCGGACCGCCAGGGGTGGTACGCCACCCACTCGGCTGCAGCGCTGGACCTGTGGCAGCCGGCCTTCGGGATGTGGTTCAGCTACGCCCGGGATCCCCTGCAGTTCGAGCTGCCCGACGGCACCCGCGAGTCGGTGGTGGGCTACATCGCGACCATGGACCTGCAGGCGGCCATCGGGTTCGGGTTCGCCGACCTGGCCGTGGACGTGCCGCTGCACCTGCGCGTGTCCGGCGATGGCCTGGGCGAGCTCGGCGCGGAAGGGTTCGCGGCGACATCGGTGGGGGACATCCGCCTGGTACCCAAGGTCAGCTTCCTGGATCCCGAGGAGAGGGGGCTGGGCCTGGGGCTGGTGCTGCCACTGACGCTCCCGTCGGGCGCCGAGGCCAGCTTCACCGGCCGGTCCACCGTGGCCTTCCAGCCCGCCTTCGCGGTCACTGGCCATGTGGGGCCCGTGCGCATGGGCGCGAACCTCGGCGCGCGCGTGACCCGCTCCGAGCCCGTCCGGGACCTGACCCTGGGCAGCGCCTTCATGTACGCCGCCGGGGTGGGATTCCAGGTGCACCCCGTGCTGGAGCTGGGCGGCGAGGTGTTCGGCGAGGTCCACAGCCAGGACCGCAACAACCCCGTGGAGTGGCTCGCCGGCGCGACCTTCGAGCCGGTCCCTGGGCTGGGCATCCAGCTCGCCGGTGGGACCTCCATCGGTCACGGCGTGGGCGCCCCCGAGGGCCGCCTGGTCTTCGGCATCGGCTACCGCGTGACCCCGCCAGGGGACCGCGACGGCGACGGCCTGCTGGACAGCCGCGACTACTGCCCCGACGAACCCGAGACGCTCAACGGCTTCCAGGACACCGACGGCTGCCCCGACGACGCGGACAGCGACGGCGACGGCATCGTGGACTCCGAGGACAAGTGCGCCGACGTGCCCGAGGACCGCGACAACTTCGAGGACGAGGACGGCTGCCCGGAGGGTGACAACGACGGCGACGGGATCCCCGACGAGGACGACCGCTGCCGCAACGAACCCGAGGTGCTCAACGGCGTGGACGACGACGACGGCTGCCCCGACGAGGGCCTCGTGCTCCTCGACACCGCCCGCAACGAGATCATCATCTACGAGATGGTCTACTTCGAGCTCGGGCGCGCGGTGATCCTGCCGACCTCCCACCGGGTCCTCGACGCAGTGGTGGACGTGCTCGCGGCCCACCAGGAGATCCGCAAGCTGGAGATCCAGGGCCACACCGACAAGCAGGGTTCGGCGGACTCCAACATGAAGCTGAGCCAGGAGCGCGCGAACGCCGTGCGTGACTACCTCGTCGCCCGCGGCCTGGAGGGGACCCGCCTGACCGCCGTGGGCTACGGCGAGTCCAAGCTCATCGAGCCCGGCGACGACGACGCCGCCCACGCGCGAAACCGCCGGGTCCAGTTCATCGTCCTGGCCATGGACTGAAACGATTCCTTGACCCCACCCCTGCCCCCCGCCTAGCGTTGCGCCAGCCGCTCCGCACCGGGGGCGGCACCAAAGGGGAAACATGACCTCCGATATCGATACACCGCCGAGCCTGGCGGTCTTCTGTGACTACGAGAACGTCGCCCTCGGGGCGCGTGACGCGAAGCTCGACACCTTCAAGATCAACCTGGTCCTGGAGCGGCTGCTGGACAAGGGCAAGATCGTCCTGAAGAAGGCCTACTCGGACTGGGACCGCTACAAGTCCGCCAAGCGCAGCCTGCACGAGGCGGCCTTCGAGCTGATCGACATCCCCCACGTGCGCTACTCGGGCAAGAACTCCGCGGACATCCGCATGTGCGTGGACGCCCTGGACCTGTGCCACACCAAGACCCACGTGGACGTCTTCGCGCTCATCACCGGCGACAGCGACTTCTCGCCGCTGGTGTCCAAGCTGCGCGAGAACAACAAGCTCGTCATCGGCGTGGGCGTGCGCAACTCCACCAGCGAACTGCTCATCGACAACTGCGACGAGTTCATCTTCTACGACGACCTGGCCAAGAAGCGGGGCGGCAAGCGCGGGGGCAAGGCCCCGGCCAAGCCCGCGGACAAGAAGCCCCCCCGGTCCAGCGCCAAGGCCGACTCGCCCGCCAAGGCCACGGCGGCCAAGAAGCCCGCGGCCGACGCCAAGGACGATCCCGAGGCCGCGTTCGAGCTGGTCCTGGACACCGTCGAGTCGCTGTTCCGCGACCGGGACGACAACCTCTACGGGTCGATGGTCAAGCAGACCATCAAGCGCAAGAAGCCCGACTTCAACGAGTCCAGCTACGGCTTCCGCACCTTCAACCAGCTGCTCGAGAACGCCGCTGCCAAGGGCTTGCTGGAGATCCAGAAGGACACCAAGGGTGGGGGCTACCTGATCATCGGGTTCGGCGAGAACGCCTGAGCGAACAGTCTGCGTCAGAACAGCGATCGAGCGATCCGTAGCCCCAGGTCGTTGCCCGCCTCCATCACGTCGCCCACGCGCCGGATCGCGGTCCGGACCTCGTACCGAGTGCCCGTCCATGCGCCTCCGCGCGCCACGCGCTGGGAGCTGGACCAGTGGCCGGCGGGGTCAACCGTGGGGCCGGTCTCCGGACAGGGATCGTAGCGGTCCCAGACCCACTCCCAGACGTTGCCGCAGGTGTCGTAGATACCCCAGGCGTTGGGGGCGCGTGTGGCCACGGCGCGGGGTGAGCCGCCGCAGTTCTCGTCGAACCACGCGGCGGTGTCCGGGACCTGCAGGCCGGCGTAGGGGCCGGGCTGGCCGGCGCGGGCGGCGAACTCCCACTCGGCCTCGGTGAGCAGCCGGAAGCCGCGGGAGTCGCGGTTCCACGTCACGGTCCCGCCGTCGATCTGGTAGGCGGGTTCGAGCCCCCACGCGCGCGAGTAGATGTTGCAGAACAGCACGGCGTCGAACCAGGTGACCCCGTCCACCGGCCGCTGGGGTGCGAAGACCTCGGCGGGGTTGTCGGCCATCACCGCCGCCCACAGGGACTGGGTGACGGGGATGTTGCTGACCAGATAGCGCTGGCACAGCACCACCTCGTGGCAGGCCTCGTCGTCGTTGCGCCCCTCCTCGTCGGACTCGCTGCCGCGCCAGAAGCTGTCGGGGCGGATCTCGATCCAGGCCAGCACGTCCTCGGCGCGCACGGCCCGTTCCACCTCGGCGGTGGGCTCCAGATCCGGCAGCTCCTCGCCCGCACCCTTGAGGACCGTGGAGTCCGGGGCGAGGCTGGTCTCGGGGTTCGACGGCCAGTCCTGGTAGCCGGGGCCGGTCCAGCTGTCCATGTCCTCGTCGAAGTCCTCGTCGTCCTCGTCGTCGTCGTCGCTGCCGGCGTCGGCCGTCGCGTCCCGCATGGGCAGGGTCTGCTCGAAGCGATCCCAGCCGCTGACCGGGCTCGAGTCGGCGGAGTCCTGGGAGTCCGAGTCCCCCTCGGCCAGCGACTCGCCGTGGGACAGGGTGAACCAGGCGTCGGACCGCGCGCTCATCCATCGGTTGAGCCAGTGGGCGATGCGCGGCTGCCCCGCGGGCTTGTAGCCCAGCCCCCGGCAGGCCCGCCGGACGGCCCGGCTCATGGCCTCGGCCGTGGGGAAGCGCTGGCTGCGGTCCGCGTTCCAGGCCCGCTGCAGCACCGGCGCGAACAGCGGCATCGAGCGCCAGACCTGCTCCAGCGCCTCGTCCACCTCCACCCGGTGCACCAGGCGCAGCGACTCGCGCGCGTCCTCGTGGCCGAACACGGCGCGTCCGAGGATCATCTCCGCCATCAGCGAGGCGAGGCTGAACAGATCGGAGCGGCCGTCCAGCCGCTTGCCCACGGTCTGCTCGGGGCTCATGTACGCAGGCGTGCCCGCGGTGGTGCCGGGCTCGTCCTCGTACAGGTTGGTCGCGGCGTGGGAGATGCCGAAGTCCAGCAGCTTGACCTGGCCGCGGTGACTGATCATGACGTTCGACGGCTTGAGATCCCGGTGGATCATCGTCAGCGGCTGGCCCTGGTCGTCGGTGGCGTCGTGGGCGTAGGCCAGCCCCTCGCAGATCTGCACTGCGATGCCGGCGATCACCGTCACGGGCACAGCGCCGTGGTCCATCCACCGCCGCATCACGTCCAGCAGGGTGTGCCCCTGTACGTACTCCATCGCGATGTAGAACGTGTCGTCGATGAGCCCGAAGTCGAGGATGGACACGATGTTGGGGTGCTGGAGGTGGCCGCCGAGGCGGGCCTCGTTGATCATGCCGCGGACCCCGGCGCTGCGGCGGTCCCCCGAGGCGGCGACGGTCTTGAGCGCGACCTGCTTGCGGAACCCCATCGGGCCGGCCTGGTGGGCGTGGTAGATCACGCCCGCTGCGCCGCTGCCCAGCGTGTCCAGCAGGGTGTACTTGCCCAGCCTGCGGTCCTCGGACCCCAGCGGGAAGTCGTCTCCTACGTCTGGAAAACCGTTGCGCACGCCCCTCGCTGCCCCGTTCGACCCCACGCCGATTTCGCGGCGCGATAGTAGTCGGAGAACCTCTGGAAGTGAAGGGATTTGGGCCTTACGTAGGGCTTACGTGCGCTCTTCGCGAGGGGGCGGTTGGGCGGGCTCGCTCCCCTGCTCGACGATCTTGCCTGCCATCATCACGACGAACGGCACCGTGTACCGCAGCAGCGTCACCTTGCCGGGCTCCACGGTGATCTCCGCGGTGGCCGGGCTGCCCTCGGTGATCAGGTAGGGAAAGTGGATCTTCACGTCGTGGGTGCCCGGCTCGAGGGGGACGAAGCCGCGGCCCCAGGGGATGTCGAAGGCCTTGCCGCCGACGGTCACCACCGGGTGGGTGAGGAACAGCAGGAACATCAGCGGGATGAAGCTGGACTCCACCTCGATGCCGGCCCCGCGCTCGAGGGCTCGCGTCGAAGGCCCGCCTCCACCGGCGCGGCCCCGCGCCATGGGTGCGTCCGGCATGGGAGCGCCGGCGAAGTACGCGACGGTCTCGGGCTTGTTGAGGAACACGATCGCCACGATGCCCAGGGCCACGCCGATGACGTCGCAGTCCACGATGGTGATGATCTCGGCCACGGCCGCGGAGATGGCCAGCGCTCGCCCCGTCTTCACCCCGGCGAGCAGCAGGATCCCCACCAGCGTCGCCCACGCCGCGCAGAAGATCCCGCAGACGTAGGCGGGCACCCACACGAAGAACGTCGCCATGGTCAGCGTCAAGGCCAGGAACCCCGACCACAGCCCGGCGCCGAGGAGCAGGCCGCCGGCCATGGTCACCGTGTGGGGCCGGGCGTTGGCGCGGGGGGAGGTCGATGGGTGGTCTTGCATGGAGATACTCCGCGCCGAGCATACCTCAGGTCAGGAACAGGATCGCCGAACCCCCCACCGCCACCCCCGCCCCGAGGCCTGCCCGCCAGGTGACCCTCTCGCGCATCAACAGCACGGCCGGCGCGAGGATCAGCACGGGCATCAGGGACATCAGCGTGGCGGCGACCCCGACGTGGGTGTTCCTGACGGCGATCAGGGACAGCGAGACACCGAGGAAGGGGCCGGCGAACGCGCCGACGCCGGTGTAGGCGAGGGCGCGCCCCTGGCGCAGGGCGGCGAAGACCCGGGGCCACAGGCCCAGCGCGAGGAACAGCACCGCGAAGCCCGCGAGCCCGGCCAGCACCCGGATCTGGGTGGCTGCGAAGGCGTCGTAGTCGCCCATGCCGTGCTTGCTCAACACCAGCCCGCCCGCCTGACCCAGGGCGCCCCCGATCCCCAGCAGGATGCCCCACGCGCGGGAGCGACGCGCCTCGGCGGGCTCGTCGGCGGGACGCTCGAGCACCACCCAGGCCACGCCGCCCAGGGTCACGGCCATGCCCAGCAGGGCCAGCGGTGCGAGGGTCTCACCGAGGAAGATCAGCCCCAACCCGGCGGCGAACAGGGGCGTCAGCGACATGAGCAGCACCGAGAGCCGCGCCCCCAGCACCACGAACGCCCGGAAGAGGCACAGATCGCCGAAGGTGAAGCCCACCAGCCCGGAGAGGGCGAGCCAGCCCCAGGTGTGCGCCGAGGCGTCGGTGGGCAGCGCCAGCCCGCGGGTCGCCAACCCGTATGCAGACAGCAACAGCGCGGCCATCACCAGGCGGATCAGGTTGACTGGCAGCGAGCCGATCCGCTTGCCCGCGGCCTCGAAGGACAGCGACGTGACGGTCCAGCAACAGGCTGTTCCCAGGGCGGCGATCTCTCCGGCGTGGGCCATCAGGGGGGACAATCGAGTTCCGTTTCGCCGCGTCGGGGTGGGTGATCGCGCGGGACATTGTAGATCAGCGCTCCCGGAGCCGGGTCCTGCCGCGTCGGTGGTATGCTCCGGCCCGAGAGGGAGGATCCATGAGCCGAAGATTCGTGATGGCGGGCGTGCTTGTGTGGATCGTCACAGGCTCGGCCGGGTGCGTGAGATACGCCTGGGACAGCGGCCACGACTCGTTCAGGCTCCCCGAGGTCATCGCCGAGGAGGCCGCCGAGGTGGAGGACCAGCCCGTGGTGCTGCTGATCACCGGCAGCACCATCGTGGCGGAGTTCTTCGACGTGATGCGCGATCGCCTGCGGGAGCGGGGATTTCGCGCGGTGGTCTACCAGCCACCGGAGCTGTTCACCACGTCGCTCGAGGACGGCGCCGAGCGGATCGGCAAGGCGGTGGATGCGATCGTCGCCAGGACCGGCCAGGACCGGATCCACATCATCGCCGAATGCAACGGCGGCATCGCCACGCGCTACTACGTGGAGCAGCTCGGTGGGCACGAGAAGGTGGATCGGTTCGTCTCGTTCGTCTCGGCCCACAACGGGACCACGTACTTCAAGGTGCCGATGTTTCCTTCCCTCGCCGAGATCGACCCGCAGAGCTCGTTCATGCGGCGCATGGCCCAGAGCCGGCTCCCCGACGACGCCCAGACACGCATGTACTCGATCTACGTGTGCGGCGACGAGGTGATGAAGCCCCACACGACGTCTGCGTATCCCGGCGCCACCAACATCGAGATCTGCGACGACGAACTGGCCCAACGGGCTCGCAAGCGCAAGCCCTACAAGGTCGACCACGCCCTTGGGCAGGCCATGATCCCCATGTATCGGCAGCACTTCGCGTGCTTCTGGGACGAGGCAGCGCTGGAGTTGTTCGTGACCTGCCTGACCGCTGACGACGAGACCCTCCGCGAGTTCGATGAGCTCCAGGTGACCTTCGCGGAGTGATTTGGACTACCATGGTCTCTCCCCCCGGAGGAAAACACCCATGACCCGAACCCTCGTTTCCGTCCTGTCCGTGAGCGTCCTTCTCCTCCTCGGCGGCTGCTGCGCCCAGGGGCTGATGGACGAACCCGAAGTCCCCACGCCGGTGGAGATCGCCACGCCGGAGCCGGCCACGCCCGCGCCGCCGGAGGCGTCCGCGCTGGAGAAGCTCCTGTCGGACGACCAGATGAAGTCGCTCAAGACGGCCCAGGACGACCTGAAGGCGGTCACGTCGGACGTGCAGTTCGCCACGGTCTACCGCAGCCTCAAGGCGCTGGCCAAGGACATCCAGGTGCCGCTGGACGCCGAGTACGGCCGCAACGAAGAGAAGCCCTTCCCCACGGACCTGTTCGCCGAGTTCCCCTTCTACGCCGTGAGCTACGAGGCGGAGGGGACGGCCGCGGTCGTCGTCATGCCGTTCGAGCCGCTGCGCGAGACCGCCGCGCGGACGCCGCAGAAGTCGGACGATCGCTTCTTGGACCTGGTGGAGTCGATGTACGACAACGGGATGGCCGAGGGGTGGTCCAAGATCGAGAGCCGCAACTGGGACTACGGCGGCTGCAGCCCCCTGGGCAACGACGTGCACAAGGGCATCTTGCTCTACGCGGACCACGCCCTGCTGGAGAGCGACATCTTCGCCGAGGAGATCCAGGCCATCCGCGAGCCGGTGATCAAGGACATCACGGCCGGCAACACCGAGTTCCCCTACTGCAACCCGGCCGACGGCAAGAAGACCCTGAACCCGAAGATCCGGGGCGAGGTCAACTCCATCCTCGAGGAGTGCAAGCTGTCGGACTCCGAGCGCACGTCCCTCGAGGGGGCCATGAACGACCGCTTCCAGATCAACCTCGGCGGCGGCGGCGCCAAGGTGGGCCCGCGCGGCAAGCGCAAGTAGCCCGCCCGATCAGTCCTCCTCGTCGTCGTCGGGCTTCGGTCCGACGATCTCCTCGATGGGGTCCTGGGCCCTCGTGGCCTCGACGTCTTCCAGGACATCCTCCCGCGCGCCGATGAAGACCACCTCGGGCTCGTGCACGTCGCCGCCGATGTCGATGGTCTCGCCCTGGACCGTCTTGGGCCACTTGTCGCCGGGCGGGGACTTCTCGGTGGGCGTCGGCTCTTCGGTCTGCGGCGTGGGGGTCCCGGGCGCCTCCTGCGCCGGCGGGAGCGCGGCCAGGGCGCGGTCGATGGCCCCGGTGTCGTACCCCATGATCGACGTGCCGCCGATGACCACCATGGGCACCCCGCCACCTCCGCCGGCGCTGAAGTAGTCGCTCAGCGCGTTGCGGTCGGCCTCGATGTCCTTCTCGACGAAGCGCACCCCCTTGTTGCGCAGGTACGTGGAGGTGAGGCGGCAGTAGTGACACCACGACGTCATGTAGAGCACGACGCTGGGCTCGGCCGCGGCGACGGGGCCGTCGGTCGCGGGCTCGTCCGCCGAGGCGGCCGGTGCCACGGCGAGCAGGGCCGCGAGCAGCAGCGGGGTGCGAAGGGATCGGGACATGGAATTCCTCCTGGGTCTCTTGGGGAACACCCGCGGACACTCCTGGTTTCCGTAGTACTACCAATGACCCCGGGTGGCCAGGGACGCAAGGAACATCGTGCGCCACGCGCGCGACGCTTGTTGACTCGGGCGCCACGGTCTTGCTACTGCTTTCGTGGTCTCCCTTCGAAAGGAACTCCCATGAACGTCGCGCGCTTCGTCGCCCTCGCCACCTCCGTTGCCCTCCTGCTGCTGGCGGGGGGGTGTCGCTCCACGGCCCACCGGGTGGAGTACAAGCCTGCGGTCGTCGTGCCGTCGGAGGCCGACTTCCACGGCACGGTGTGGAAGTCCCGCGACGCGCGTGACGAGGACTTCCGCTTCTTCAAGCTGCGCTCGGACGGGCAGTTCGGCTGGAACCACCACTCCCCCAACAACTTCCACTTCGACGGCGACGACATGTGGTCCCTCGAGGACGGGATGTTGATCCTCAACCACGACAACGGCGCAGCGGTGGAGAAGTACCCCATGCCCGACGGCATGATGTTCGTGCTGCGTGGGCGCAAGGCCTCGAAGCGTCACGAGAACTCGTCGCTGGTGATCCTGACCCGCGTCAAATAGTCCCGGCCCCGCGGCCCCGCGATCTCGTTGTCCTTCGGTCGCGCTCCCCCTTTCTTGTAGACTTCGAGTACGGGCCGCCGATCTGCGTTCTCGGCCCGGCAGGGGAGAGGGGTGAGCGTGGGGTCGTCGCGACATGAGCCGCCCGCGGAACGATCACCGGCAGCGCCGGATCGGCGGAGCTCCGCCCGCTCGCGGGACAAGGGCCTCCTGGGGCTGCTGATGCGACGCCAGCGGCTCATGCTGCTGCTGTTCCTGTCGTTCCTGTTGCTGATCGTGGCGTCACGCTGGCGCAACCGCATCGACTGGTACGACGGGGGCACGGTGCGGGTGCTGTTGCTGCAGCTGGTCCCCCCCGGCACCGAGCCGTCCAACCGGCTCATGGCGTTCAACGGCACGCCGGTTCGCGAGCCCGCGGACGTGGACGTGTTCTGCGTGGAGACGTTCTTCGCGCGGGAGTTCGCCCGATACTCGGCGGAGCCGCCACCGAGCGTCGAGCTGCGACGCGCTGGCCCCCATCCGGTAGCCCTCGCGCCACCGGACGTGGGTGATCCCGAGGCCTCCCTGCCCGTGTTGATGTGGCGCAACCTGCAGTACTTCCGCTACTTCGAGGACCTCGCCGACGACCTGGGCGTGGACTTCGACGAGTACGACGTGCGCATGGTGCTGGTGCTGGTGACGGACGACACGTCCGGTCAGGTGGAGGCCCAGTCCCTGGCGTCGCGGACGCGGCGCTTCGGCGTGGTCTACCTGAGCATGGAGGACCTGGACTACACCTACAGCGGCCTGACGCTGCTGCACGAGGTGGCCCACGCCTTCGGCGCCACCGACAAGTACGATCCGGACACCTACCGGGCCTCGTGGCCGCTGGGCTACGCCGACCCCCACCGCGCGCCGGTCCACCCCCAGGAGCACGCCGAGCTCATGGCGGGCGACATCCCCATCAGCCCCGACGACGAGCGGGAGATCCTCACGCTGGACGAGGTGCAGATCGGTGTGCAGACCGCCCACGAGATCGGCTGGATCGGTCCGTGGGATCGCTGGACCTACTACCGCTCGCTGCCGCAGCAGCCATAATGAACCGATGCACGTGCCGACCACGCCCCGGATCGGACTCCTGGTCATCCTGGCCGCGCTGATCGTCCACGGTTGCTCGTGCGACGAAGCAGCGGACGACGACTCCGCGGCGGGCGACGACGACACGACTCCCGGCGACGACGACACGACCACAGACGACGACGACAGCACAGGCGACGACGACGACTCCTTCCCCGATCCCTGGGAGGTGGGGGACACGGCGCGCCTGGCCCCGTCCGTAGGCAACAACGTCGGGCTGTACTCGGTGGTGGCCTGTGAGTTCGCCGACGAGGTGTACTTCACCAACCTCCACTCGCTAGGGGTGGGAGTGGTCTCTGCGGCCGATGGCTCGCTGGTGGACGTCATCGACCTGGGGGAGGCCACCGACGACACGGTGCCGCTGTTCCCCTTCGTTGCGTGCCTGCCGCAGACCGGGTCGCTGGCGGTCAACGACCGGCTCGGGGGCCAGCTCATCCGCATCGACGCGGCCGCGCGCGAGGTGGCCGAGGTCGTCGAGGTGTGCGACCAGCCCGCGTGGATGGTCACCGAGGCCCTCACCGGCCACCTGCTCGTGGCTTGCCTGACCGGCGGCCAGATCCTGCGTCTGGACGGCGGGGACCTGTCCCTGATGCAGACCTACGACCTCGGGGACGTGCGGCCCACCGCCTTCGCCACGACGCCCGACCACCTGGCCGTGGTGGACGAGCTGCGGGGCCGGCTGAGCCTGTTCGACCGTAGCGACGGGGCGCTGGTGGATCAGCTGGAGGTGGACGGCTGGCCTAGCCAGATCGCCGCGTGGGATGCCGACACGTTCTACCTCTCGGCCCGCGAGAGCGGCACGGTCCTCGAGATCCAGGCCACCGAGCAGCTGGAGGTGGTGGGGGAGGTGGCCGCGGGCAGCGACCCCTTCGGCGTGACCGCGCTGCCCGACCGCGATCGCCTCTACGTGGTGGCGCGGCAGGGGGCCGAGGTGCCCGAGGGAGGCACCTACTCCGGCGAACCCGGCGTGGTGTACGGCGTCGACCCGGGCGGGGCGACCGCCGACGAGGTGGCGCTGGTGGGCAAGACCCCGCACTTCGCGGCGTACCACCCGGGCCGCGACGAGCTGTTCGTCGGGGCCGAGGACTCCCTGGACATCGCGGCCGTCGGCGCGGACGAGTCGCTGCTGTGGACCTCACCTCCGCTGGGCCTGACCCTGGATGACGCGGCCGTGGACCGGGAGACCGGCCGCGTCTGGTTCCCCAGCCACCTCTCCGACGAGGTCTGGGTCTACGACCGTGTCACCGGCGAGGTCACGACCCTCGCCGCGCCGTGGTGGCCTTTCGCCGTGGAGATCGATCCCGCCGCCCGCCGGGTGTACGTGGCGTCCCAGCAGCTGACCCTCGTCACCGCCTTCGACGCTGACACCCTCGAGCAGGTCGACCAGTGGGACCTCGGCCTGGGCAGCCACCAGCTCCCGTGCAACCCGCTTTGTACCGGCCACTTCTCCGGAGTGGACCTCGCCCTCGACATCGTGGGCGGGATGGCCTACGTGAGCCACCCGCCCCGGGCCTCGGTCCTGCAGCTCGATCTGGCCTCGGGTGTGGTGACCGAGATCGAGGTGGCCACCCCGGTGGAGCCCGGCATCGAGGACTTCTTCCAGCACATGTCCGTGCGGGTGGAGCCGTACACCGGCCGCTTGTACGCCTACTACAACCTCGACGATCGGCTCGTGGCCATCGACGGCGGCGCCGTCGTGCACGAGGCCGTGGTGGACACGCCGGCGAGCCGGCCCCTGACCCTGGATCGGCAGCACAGCCGGGTGTTGATCGGCGCTCAGGTGCTCGACTACGACCTGCAACCCGTGGCCGAGCTCGAGGCCGGCGCTGGCCTGCTGGCCCACCTCGAGGGCTCGAATCGCTACGTGGCGCAGCTCGATCGCGAGCTGATCGCCGTGAACGCCACCGATGCGTCTTCGGTCACCGCCCTCGACGTCGCCCAGCTCCAGGCCCCGCCTTTCATGGCAGGGGAGTACAATCTGGCACCCTTGCTCGTGTACCCTTTGAACGGGGGCGAGTTGGCCCTCGTGGTGAACGTGTTCGAGGGTGCCGTGGAGGTCGTCGACCCAGCCGCGTGGGCCGCGCGCCACAGAGCACCCTGACTAGCCGAGGTGCCGGTGATCGCGGGACAGATCACGTTCAACCTCTTCCCTGCCAGCGGGCTGGACAACTCCCTGTTCACCGCCGTGTTCCTCGGGCTGTTGCTGCTGTTCGTGCTCACCGAGTCCTTCGGCTGGGTGTTCACCGGGCTGGTGGTCCCGGGCTACCTGGCGTCGGTGTTCGTGATCCAGCCGACCGCGGGCGCCGTGATCCTGCTCGAGGCGGTGATCACCTACTTCGTGGCCCGCGGGATCAGTGACTGGGGCGCGCGGTTCCTCCCCTACAATCGATTCTTCGGGCGGGAGCGGTTCTTCCTGATCCTGCTGTGCTCGGTGGCGGTGCGGCTGGTGTTCGAGGCCCTCGTGCTGCCCGCGGCCGGAGCGGCGCTGGTGGGCGAGGGGTGGGTTCCCCCGACGTTGCTGACGAACCTGTACAGCGTCGGGCTGATCGTGGTGCCGCTGACCGCGAACATGATGTGGCGGACCGGCGCCCTCGACGGCCTGCCCCAGGTCGTGGTGCCCACGGCGCTGATCTTCGCGGCGCTGCAGTTCGTGCTGATCCCCTACACCAACCTCTCCATCAGCGACTTCGAGCTCACCTACGAGAACGTGGCCCTGGGGTTCCTGGCCTCGCCCAAGACCTACATCATCTTGCTCACCGGCGCGTACCTGGCCACCCGCAACAGCCTCGCGTGGGGGTGGGACAGCCACGGCATCGTCGTGCTCGCCCTGGTGGCGCTGGCCTGGCTCTCCCCGCTGAAGGTGCTCACGACCGTGGTGGAGGTGCTGGTGCTGGTGGTGGCGGTGCGCGCCGTGCTGGTGTTGCCCGGCATCCGCACGGCCAACCTGGAGGGGTATCGCCGCATCGTGGTGGTCTTCGGTATCGGCTTCGCCCTGAAGTTCGCGGCGTGCCACGTCATGGCCGCCACCTATCCGGGGCTGCGGGCCACCGACTACTTCGGCTTCGGCTACCTGCTCCCGGCGCTGCTGGCGTTGAAGATCCTGCAGCGCGGCAGCGCCACGGTCATCCTGCTGCCCACCTTGCAGACCTCGCTGGTGGCGCTGGGGCTGGGCACCCTCATCGGCCTGGGCCTGGCCCTGCTGGACCCGGACCCCGGGGAGGCCGCGCCCGCCGCGGACCTGCGCGTCGTCCACGAGGAGGTCCGCAGCGGGGTGGTGGGTGAGGTGCAGCGGGCGTCCGGCCGGCTGCTGTGCGGCCTGCAGCCTGCGCTGAGGCACGGCGCGGACGCCACGGCCCAGCTGGAGTCGTGGCGGGCGCTCGTGGGCGACCTGGCCGAGGTCGGACCGGACGGTCTCGACGACGTGGAGCCGCGCGCCCGCGCCCTCGGCCTGCAGCTGTCGCAGATGGTGGATCCCCACGACCACCAGCGGTACTGGGTGTTCAGGGAGCCGCCGGGAGCGATGCGCCAGCTGCGCGGCTGGGGGGTGGTGGTGGTCCGGCCGGACTCGGCCTCGGACCTGATCGTGGAGGTGCCCCACCCGGTGCACGACGCGCCGTCGCTGGTCTCGGGCGCCGTGCTCTTCCAGTCGCTGGACGCGCGCATGTTGCTGGTCTCCGGCGTGGATCCCGGCCTCGACGTGTCCGCCACCGCGCGCATGTCGTCGGGGGGCGGGCTGCCCCTGACCGCGGCTCGGCGTGCCCTCGAGGGCCGCCCCGTCCTCGAGATCCGGACCGCGGCCGTGCTCGACCGCTCCGTGGTCTGGGAGCGCCCGGGTACCTTGCCCGAGGGGCAGCTCCAGCGCGTGGCCGAGACCGTGGGGGGGGTGGATCCGCAGCAGGTCCCCCTCGACGGGACCGACGCCTACGGAGCGCGCTCGGCCGAATCCAGGGCGCGCATCGCCCTGTCGGGCGCAGGGGTGCGCGAGTGCCAGCTCCGGGCCCACCCGCGGGACACCGGCCACGAGCTGGACCGCGAAGAGGCGTGGGGCCTGTCGTCCCTGGCCGGTCGCGACTGGTTCGTCGGGCAGACCACGGCCCTGGGATACCGCGAGCCGCGCGAGACCGAGCGGGTGTTCCTCGACCGCGAGGTGCTCACGCCGCTGCTGCGTGACGCCGAGATCCTGGCCGCCGACGCCGCGCTGCTGGCCTACGTGGATCGGACGGCCTCGCTGGTGGGGTACGCCGTGCAGCGGATCACCCTGGGGGACGGCGAGGACGTGGTGCTGCTGTACGAAGCGGAGCCGGCAACGCGCGGCTGGGGGGCCGTGCTCGTGCGTCCGGAGTCTGCCACGGCGCGGTTCGTGGCCGTGCCCAAGCCCGCGGCGGAGCGCTACTCGCTGGATCTGGCGCTGCACCTGCTGCGGGAGCTGGACGGTCACAGCCTGCTGGTGGCCGGCGCCGAGCCCACCGCCACGCTGGACGAGAGCTCCAACGTGGTGGGCGAGGGCAACCTCGAGACGGTGTTCACCCACGCTCACCGGGTCGCGTTCAAGCAGCCGCCCGCGACGCCGGGCGGGGAGCCCCCCCTGGGGCTGCAGGTGCGCGGCTACCGCTCGTGGCGCCCGCTGCGGTCCCCGGTGATCCTGTCCACCGGCCTGCTCGCGGCGGACCTGGCGCGGCAACCGCAGGGGCTGGCCGCAGTGGGCGACACCCTGCGCAGCCTCGGCGTGCCGGTTCGCGGCTACGACGGCAACCGGGAGCTCGTCGCGCTGCGCGGGTACGGCATCCCCCAGGTGCACGTGGCGCGAAACCTCGACGGTCAACCCTACGCGGTGGTCTGGGCGTCGCGAGAGCTGCGCCGGCGGGTGGCGACCCGGGAGGGCGATAGGTTGACCCGCACCGCGGTGCGCGCCGGTCTCGAGCCCCGCGAGGTGTGGCTCGACGAACACTGGGTGGATCGAGTGACGGCCGACGCCGCGGTGACCGCCGGCTCCCTCGAGGCCCCGCCGCCGCAGCTGGACCGTGCCTGGCAGGTCTCCCTGGCGCGCTGCGCCTCGCTGGTGCGCACCGGCGACCTGCGCTACCTCGGCGACGCGGTGGACGAGGCGCGCGCCAACGGGATCGCCGTGGCGTGGCTGGTGGACCGCGAGAGCGGCCTGCCCGTGCTGTGGTTGAGCCGGGACTCCACCACGGCCGCGGTCAACCTGCTCACCACGGACGTGACCCTGGTCGAGGCCATCGACGATCCCCCCGCCGCGCTGCGCACGGGCCTGGTGTCCCTGATCCTGGCGGAGGCTAGCTGAGGTGCGAAAGCTCGCCCTGGCCACCGTCCTCGCCGCGGCCCTGCTCATGGGCCTGGCAGCGCTGGACCTGGACCTGGACCCGGGATCGCAGGCCGCCGCCCCCACCGAGTCACCCAAGCTGTTCTACGTGCTCGAGCCGGGGCGTCCCCTGGCCCTGTCGGTGGAGCCCGACACCGAGCGCGTCAAGCTGGTGTGCCTGCTCCAGCTCCCCCTGGACGAACCGCCGCGCGATGGCCACGACTTCGGCTTCGACGCGGTGCTGGTGGACGACACGGGCGAGGAGGTCTGGCGCACGCCGGTGTGGCTGCACACCCGGCGGACCGCCTCGGCCGGGGACGAGCCGCGCGAGCGGGTGTACCTGGTGGCCCGGGACGCCCAGCTGACCGACGAGCGGGTGCTGGAGCTGGACCTGGGTCCGCTGGGGGGCCTGGGCGGCGAGCTGCGGTTGGAGCCGCTGGCCGGCGCAATCGATCCGGTCCTGGTCCGCCCCTACCGCCGGATGCCCCGGGAGGCCGAGGGCAGCGCCTATCGCCTGCAGACCATCGAGGAGTGGCGCCGTCAGCTCATGTCCCGGCGCATTGGCGCCTCCACCTGGCACGAGATCGATCCGGGTGAGCAGGAGCTGCTCTCGTCGTTCCGCTGGTACCGGATGGAGGCGCGCGGCGCGCGGGTGAGGGACTACACCACGCGGCTGGTGGTGCTGAGCGACTACCGCGAGGAGGGGATCGGCGAGCGGGCCCGCTGGCAGTACCTGGATCCCGGGCGCGCCGTGGCCTTCAACCTGCGCGGCCCCGCCCAGGTGCAGCTGGAGGTGGAGCCCATCGACGTGGACGCCCCCTCGGGCGAGGTCACCCTGGTCACCGTCTCCCAGACCGGGGCGATCACCATCGGCGCGCTGCCGCTGGACGCCATCGGGCGAGGCCAGCACGCGGTTCAGGCGCCCCCTGGCGAGGTGATCAGCCTGTCGGTGCTCAACCGCGGCGACGCCCCGGTGCGCGTCTCGGCGACCACCCACGACGTGCCCCTGGGGATCTTCGCGGGGACGGCCACCTCCTTCGACAGGGAGACGGGCCAGTACCGCCTCGGCCCGGACCTCCGCATCCTCCGCATGCACCGGCTGGCCTCGTCGGACGACACCCTGGAGTACGAGCTGCGCCCCCACCCCTCGGGTGTGGACCGGGTTCGGGTGGAGGCTCGGCCCGCGGCAGGGCAGGCGGTCCAGCTGAGGGCCGAGCTGGTGGACGACCGCGGCGAGACCCTGCACGGCAGCGTCGTCGAGTGTCCCGCGGATCCGTCCGCCTACGAGGTGGCCGGGACCCTGGAGCCCGGCGCCATGCCCACCGCCGCCGGGCACCCCACGCGGTTCGAGCTGTGGGTGGGCGACGGCGCCCGGCGCCTGAGGCTCTCCGCGGACGCGACCGTGGACGTGGCCGTGTCGGTGCCCATGACCGACAGCTGGGAGCCCGCGGTCCCGGACGAGGCCTACGATCTGGTGACCGACGGCGTGGCGCTGCGGTACGCGCCCCTGGACGAGAGGACCTGGATCCCGTTCTCCCCGGCCGACCTCGAGGCGCTGGCCGCGGCCGGGCGCGAGGTGTGCGTCAGCGCCCAGGTGAGGCTCGAGCCCAGCGACGCCGCGCTCGTGGACGACCTGGCCAGCAACCCCCTCGGCTGGGATCCCGACGCCACGACCCGGCGCAGCGGCGTGGCCTGGAACCCCGAGGGCGCCGTGGCCAGGCAGCGCCTGCTCGAGCGGTGGAGCGTCGGCCGGGGGGCGGCGGGCTGGTGGCCCGAGGGCACCTGGACCCGCCTGAGGGCGGGCGAGGAGATGGGGCTGCGGCTGGGCGAGGACGGCCGGGACGAGCTGCGGCTGTCCATGTGGCTGGCCGACCCCGGGGCCATGGGCAGCGACGCGAACCTGACCCTGGACGACGGCGAGCTGTCGGAGTTCTCGCTGGTGGCCGAGCAGATGGACCTGCGGGCCGGCCCGCTGCCGGCGGGGGATCACCGGGTCACGCTGAACACCCTCGACCGCGACGTCCTCGCGCTGGTGGATCGACCTCCGTCGCGGTCGGCGGGGGACCGGGAGCTGTACCGGGCCCGCACCGTGTTCGATCTGCCCGCCGGCGCGCCCCTGCGCGTGCTGCTGCCCGTGCCCGAGGGCGCCGGGGCGCGGCTGTACTTCGTGCCGTACTACGAGGTGGAGCCGGAGCGCTCATGGCCCGCCTCGACGGCGTCGTTCACCGTGGACGTGGGCGGCCGGCGCGAGCTGTGCGAGCCGGTCGCGCGCACCACGCCGTTGCGCATCGAGGGGATCGTGGCCCCCCGCGGGACGGCCACGGGGTTCCTGGCGGACCGTCGCTCACGGACCCTGATCGCCGCGGATCCGATCCGGGTGCCCATCGGCGACGACGTGGAGGGCGGCCTCGTCGAGGTCACGCTGCAGCGCAGCGGCGGGTCCGACCGGGTCTGGGTCCGGCTCGTGGCCTACGGCGTGCCCGCGCAGCAGCGTCCGGCGGGCGCCCAGTGGGTCGAGGTGGCGCGGAACGAGCCGGAGGGCTCGCCATGAGCGCGCTGCTGCTGCTGGCGACGGTGCTGGTCGGCGCATCCCCGGGGGGTGTGTGGCAGGAGCTCGAACCGCTGCGCGATCCGCCGGATGCGGCAGAGGTGTCCTCCGCGGTGTGGTTCCAGGCCGATCCGGCCACGTCGATCCTGCTGGAGCTGGACCCGGGCGACGCCCCGCTGGTCTGGCGGGTGGACGTGGACGCCGAGGGGCGCGCCCGGTCCCTGGTCGAACAGCACCCCGTGCCGCTGGGGGCCGGCCGGTTCGTCGTGTTCACCTCGGCGGCGCCGGCGGCGCCGTGGGCCGTGGTCGCGGCGAACGGCGGCCCCGTGAGGGTCCATCGACTGCGGCCAGTGTCGTCGTCTGCGTGGCCGTCGACGCGGCAGCTGCGGGTGAGAGGGGCTACTCGAAGCTGGACGTGGAGCCTGAACGGTCCAGGCGAGCTGGTGGTGCGCGTGCGCGCCGAGGGCGGCGATCCCCTGCGCGCGGCGCCGTTCGACCTGGCGGTGGAGGGGCCGGACGTCGACGCTCGGCTCCTCAGCTCCTCGACCCCGCGGGACGACGCGCCGTGGCGCCGCCTGGCCGTGGCGGTCGATCCCGGACGCCAGGCCTGGGCGGCGGAGTCGGTGGGCGCGGATCTGGAGCTCCGGGCGCAGCTCGTCCGGGCCCGGCCGCCTTTCCCGCGGGGATACGCAGCAATGGAGGCGGCTCCCGCCTCGCCCGATGTGGAGGCGTGGGCGGAGCTGGCCCAGGAGCAGTCCCGGGAGGCCCCCCTCGACGCGGATCGGGCCGCGCTGCCGATCCTGGAGGCCGAGGTGAGGCGGCTCGACAGCGAGGGCCCCGGCCCCGCGCCCCGGGCGCTGCGGGACGCGGCTCGCCACGCCTGGCTGCAGGCCACCGCCTACGTGGCCACCGGCATCCAGCCACCCGCCGACGCCCAGCAGATCCTCGCGATCCTGCCGTCCACGTCCCAGGGGCCGGACGAACGCGGACGATACCCCCTGGGCATGGCCGGCTTCCTGCCGCCGGGCGAGGCCGTGGACATCCACCTGGCCGAGAATCCCCACGATCCCGGGCAGTGGGCCGTGGTGCGGGGTCTGGGGGTCAACGACCACGATCGTGCCCTCGTGGCGTCCGTCGAGGTGGACGGCGGCGCGCCGTCGCGCGTGCTGCTCGAGCCGGGATGGACGCCGTTCCGGCTTGCCCTGGAGCCCGGGCGGCACGAGCTGCGCCTGCGGCTGCCGCCGGGCGCAGAGGACGGGGCCGGGATCGCCGTGGATCTGCCCACGTCCGCGCCGGGGAGCGCGCTGGGGGGGACCCACGCGCGGCTGGTCCGGGCCGCGGTGCTTCGGCCCGGTGATCCGGGCGGGAGGTTCGAACTCCCTGCGCCGGCGGGGGCGGCGCACCTGCGAGTGGACGCGTGGTGGACCGGAGACGAACCCCGCGAGATCCGGATACACACCCCCGACGGCCAGCGGCGCGCCGTGGTCTACCCCGGCCGCGACATCCCCGTGCTGATGGTCGAGTCCGGCGACCTGTTGACCGCGGGGACCGCTGCGGTGGACCTGCCGCAGCCTGCCCCCTGGGTGCGCATCGAGGTGGTCGACGACGGCGGCCCGGTGTGGATCAGGATCACCACGCGCCAGCCGTACCCGAAGACGCTCGCGGGAACGGACGCGCCCCTCGCCGAGCTCCCGGCGGTGGACGACGATCTCGCCGGGATCAGCGTCCGCATCGCCGGCGCCGCCGCCGATCCCGAGGCCCAGGCCGAGTTGAGGCTGCAGCGCGCGATGTTGCTGCTGCGGATGGGGCTGGCGGGCTACGCGCGTCGTGATATCGAGGCCGCGGCGCTGTTCACCGGGCAGCCCTCCGGCGCCGTGGAGAGGCTCCGTCTCGGGTGCCGGGCGGTGGCCGACCACGTGACCGTGAATCGAGCGCCCGCGGACGGCGTGATCGCCCTGGATCTGCCCGCCGCGGTGGGGGACGGCGCGCCGGCGTGGCTCGAAGATCTCGCCGAGGACGATCCGGCGGTGGGGGTGTCCCGTGGCCGCCTCGGGGACCTCGGAGACTCGGCCGCGGCGCACCTGGCCCGGGCGCAGGCGTCTCGCGAGGACGCCCAGGACCGTCCACGCGCCGCGCTGCTGGCCCTGGCCCACGCCCGCCTCGCCGGCGAGGTGGTGGAGGAGGCGTCGGCGAACCGGATCGCCGGGGAGGCGGTGATCGCCACGCGCCCCGATCCCCTCGGGATCGCCGCGTCCAGCCCGCAGCGGGTGATCCTGGCCGGGGAGGTGGCGGCTCCGGGTGTGGACGAGGATCCCGCGGGCTGGGCGCGCTGGACCGTGCTGGGGGCACCGCTGGAGCGTGTGGATCGGGTCGTCGCGGCGGGTTCCCAGTGGGTGGTCGCCCCCGGGCGGCAGGGCGCATCCGAGATCACCCTCGAGGCGTTCTGCGACGACCTGCGGTTCCCTCCGGCCGAGCCCACCTGCCTCGCCAGCGTGCGGGTGGGACGCGGGGCGGAGCAGGCCTGGGAGATCCCCCGCGGCGAGGTGGCCTCGCGGATCGTGCGCGCTGCCCCGGGCGAGGAGATCGCGGTGGGCCTGGCTGCGCCGGAGGCCCCAGGGAGCTCCGCCCGCCACATGGCGGTCGGTATCCGCGGCGAGGGCTGGTCCCTGCCCGGCCGCCGCGCCTCGTTCCACGTGGCGTGGCCCGACCAGCCGGTGGTCTACCGCGTCCTGGGTCCGACCGTCCTCGAGGTGGAGGCGGCGGCCCGCGGCAACGAGCGGCCCCGTCTCCAGCTTCGGGTGGACGGCGTCGAGCGGGTCGAGGCCGTGTGGCCGGAGACCCGGCCCACGCTGATCAGCGACGGCGGCGAGCCCTTCGGACCGCTGCAACGCCACCGGATCGTCCTGCTCGGCGAAGGGGTGGCCGAGCTCGAGGCCCGGACCGACGGTGGCCGGGTGGCCGTGCGGGTGACCCAGCGCATGGCCGACAGCGTCGTGCTCCCCCGGTCCGAGGAACTCCCGTCCGAGCCCCTGCCCGGGGACGAGGCGCGGCCGGACAGAGCCTCCCCGTCGTGGTCCAGCGTGGACCTCGCCGCCCGCCTGCCGCGTCCGCGGTTCGGCACCGTCGATGCGGGCGCCCACCTGTGGCAGCGATGGTCCGCGGACGAGGAGCGGGGGAACCGTCGGTACCTGTACGGAGAGGTCCACGCCATGCACCGGGTGGGCCTGGACCGGCGCACCTGGCTCGCCGGGGGGCTCCTGGCGCGGCTCGGGGCGGGGACCCCCACCGTGGGCGTGCGCCTCGCAGCGACGCAGCGTATCCCGGTGGTGGACCTGCGGGTGCGGGGGCGGCTCCAGGCGCTCGCGCAGCCCGGCGAGGGCGCGGTCCACGGCGCGTTGGTCGTGCGAGGGAGCCTCGATCGGCCGATTCGCCTCGGTCCGGACCTGCGGCTGGTGCCCGGCGTGGTCGTGCACGGATACCTCCAGCCTCCCGCGGACGCAGCGTGGGGGGACACGCCAGCGGATCCCGAGATCGCCAGCAGCTACCGGCGCGCCCACCCGTTCGGCCTGGGCGCCGGGGTGGATCTGAGCTGGCGTCCGTGGATCAACGGGGAGTGGGCCGTGGGTGTCCGGGCGCGCTCCAATCCCGACCTCTCGGTGGACCACGTGGGGGCCCGCGCCGAGCTCCGCCTCCGGCCGCGACCCCTCGGCCTGGCCCTTCGCGGCGACGTCTCGCGGCGGCTGGCCGACCCGTGGCGACGCACCGCCTGGTGGCGGACCGAGCTGACGCTGCGCGTCTGGGTCGATCTGGGGCCGCCTGCGCTGTGGATCCGGCCCGAGGTGCGACTCGCCTACCTGGTGGATCCCGGCCGCCTCGGGCTCACCGTGGGTGTCAGCATCACGCCGGGCCGCCGCGCCATCACCCACTTCGCGCCCACGGAGCTGCTGTTCGAGGACATCCGCGCCCCCGAGCTACGCGAGGGGAGGTGGAGACGGTGAAGACCCGGCCCGCCACCCGCTGGCTGCTGTCGATGGCGTCGCCCCTGCAGGCGCGGATCGGCGAGCGGCGCGCTGCGCTGGTCGCCGGGGAGCCGAGCGCGGGCGTACCCACCGGGGATCCGGGCCGTGATCTGCTCGCCCTGGCCCAGGCCGCGGCGTCCTTGACCGCGCGGATGGGCGAGGAGCGCTCGCGCTTCGAGACCTTCTCCACCGCGTACTCGCTGGAGCCCTCGCTCCGCAAGCGGCGCCGCCTCGCCGCCGAGCACCTGCGGCACACCGCGACCCGCCGGAACCAGCTGCGCGGCGACCGCGCCGCCCTGCGGCGCCACCTGGATCTGGCCGCGCTGGAGGAGCGCTTCCAGCAACGAGTCCACGAGATCGGCGGCGCCGTCGAGCTGTGCCTCGACGTCCTCGAACACAACGACTGGCCAGCCGTGGCCAGCGCCCAGGGCGTGCTGATCGGGCTCGTCGACGCGGCCGACGCCGCATTCCCGCGGTCGGCCCTGCTGCGCGCCCTGGCCTCCCTCGGGGTCGAGCTCGACGCCCCCACGCGCGAACGGGTAGCCCGATGGGCGGCAGACGCCAACGCGGAGGTGGACGTGCAGTGCGCGGCCCTGGCGTTGCTGACGCGGGTGGACCGCGCCGCGGGCCTCTCGGCGCTGAAACTCCGGCTCACCTCCGTGGCGCCGCCGCGAGACGACTTCCTGGTCCGAGCTGCCGCGGTGCGGCTGGCCGCGGCGCAAGACCCGGTGGATCCGAAGCTGCTGGATCCCGTGCGCGACGATCCCAGCGAGCACGTGCGGATGACCTGGGTGCGCGCCGCGACCGGCGGCGCCTGGGGTGACGCAGCGCTGGCCTCCCTGGTCGCGGGCCAGCCGTCCGCGGACGCGAGCCCGCGAGTGCGCGCCCTGGCGGTTCGCGGTCTGGCCTCGGCAGCGTGCGATGGCCTCGGGGCCGGCGGCGACGCGGGTCGAGCCCGCGCTCACTCCGTCCTCGAATCCCTGCTCGGCGCCCTCGGGAGCGAGGGGGCGCCCGTGGCGCAGCGGGTGACCGTGGACGAGGCGGCGCGCTGCGTGGGGCCGCTGCGCGGGGCCCCCGACGATCCCTGGAGCCGCGGCTGGATCGCGGCGATCGTGGGCGCCGTGGCGAGGCTAGCGCGCGGGGAAGGTGCGGCGCTGGCGCAGGCTCACCACGCGGCCACTGTCCTGGGGACGCTGCGGTCTCTCCTGGATGCCGATTTCGCGCGGATCGTCGGGGAGGTGTCGCGCGTAGCCGGCCGCCTGCCGCCGGGTGGCCGCAAGCGACTGCGTCCCCCGGCAGGGGACGCCCGCCAGTGGGGCGAGGCCCTGGCCCTGGTGGGCAGGGACGACATGGGCTTGTCGGGGCGTCCGGCGGGCAAGGGCCTCGTGATCCAGCGCGGCGATCGGTTCGTCCGATCCCTGGCGCGGGTGGTCCACGAGGCGCGCCACAGGGCGCCCGACAAGCGCCAGGCCGGCGCGCACACCTCCCTGCCGCAGCGGCTGGGGACGTTGCGCGCGCCGCCGCTGGGCATGGCGGCTGCCACCACGACCGGCGTGCCCGCCGAGCCCGTGGTCGCGCCAGCGCTGGGGTCGTGGGGTCCCCACCTGCCCACGGTGGCCGACTGCCTCGACGCCGCGCGCACCGGCCGCACCATCCACCTGTTCCACCCCCACGGCGTGACCGAGCTGCACCCGCCCCGGGCGCCCCGCCGGTGGTCCACCCTGTGGTCCGTTCGCTGGAACGTCGGGCGCCTCGACGCGCTGCGCCAGCGGTCCCTGGAGGCCGGGGACGCCGAGGAGCGCGCGGCATTCGCGGACGCGTTGACGGCCCTGGGCTATCGGCTCGAGTCCAGGCCGGCTCACGCGTCCTTCGGCGAGGAGCACCACGAGCTACGCAACCCCGAGCTGGAGCAGTTCCTCGGGCGCGGCGCCCCCGCCGCCCTGGCCCTGTCCGGGCTCGGCAGCCTCCCGGGGCTGGCCGATCAGGCCTGGCGGTACCTGTTCAGCAACACCGGCAACTCCCTGGTCCATCTCACGGCCTTCATCGGCGGACTCGGCGCCGTGGTCCTGGGCGACGCCGTGGTCCAGGCCGCCCGCATCCGGCACTGGCGCCGGCGCATCCCGCTGGTGATCGGCGGCAGCGGCACCCGCGGCAAGAGCGGCACCGAGCGCCTCAAGGCGGCGCTGCTGCATTCGTGCGGCGCCGAGGTGCTGTGCAAGACCACGGGCAACGAGGCGATGGTGATCCACAGCGCCCCGGGGCTGCGCCCCCGCGAGCTGCTGCTGTACCGCCCGTACGACAAGGCGACCATCTGGGAGCAGCGGGACGTGCTGCGGCTCGCGGCGCGGCTGGGGGTCCAGGCGCTGACCTGGGAGTGCATGGCCCTGAACCCGCGCTACATCGAGATCCTCGCTCTGGAGTGGATGCGCGACGACCTGACCACCCTGACCAACTGCTACCCCGACCACGAGGACGTGCAGGGACCGTCGGGCCGCGAGGTGGCCGAGAGCCTGGCGCGCTTCGTGCCGCGCAAGGGCGTGCTGGTGACCACCGAGCAGGAGATGGCGCCCATCCTGCGCCAGGTGGCCTCGGAGCGCGCCACCCGGTTCGTCCCGGTGCCGGCGGTGGAGGCCGACCTCATCGCCGAGGATCTGCTGGCGCGGTTCCCCTACCGGGAGCACCCCCGCAACATCGCCCTGGTCGCCTCCGTCGCCGCCGAGTTCGGGCTGGACCCGGACGACGCCATCGTCCGCATGGCCGACCACCTCGTGCCGGACATCGGCGCCCTCAAGCAGTTCCCCACCGTGGGCTTCGCCGGCCGCCGCATCACCTTCGTCAACGGCCACTCCGCCAACGAGCGCACCGGCTTCCTCAACAACTGGCAGCGCACCGGCATGGCCGAGTTCGATCCCGGCCGCAGCCGCGGGGAGTGGGTCGGCGCGGTGATCAACAACCGCGCGGACCGCGTGGCCCGCTCGCGCGCCTTCGCCGCCATCGTGGCCGGCGACGTCTCGGCCCACGCCCTGTGCGTCATCGGCACCAACCTGGCGGGCTTCGTCGGCTACCTCCGCCGGGCCCTGCTCGAGCACGTGGCGCCCCTGAAGCTCGGGGACGATCCCGCCCTCGCTCGCGAGCGGTTCTCGAGGTTGATGACGCGGCTCCACCTGCGCGGGTGGGAGCAGCCCCAGGACCTGATCGACGAGATCGCGTCGTGGCTCGTCGGGTGCGGGCTCACCGAGGCCGTCGCCCGCCAGCGGCTGGACGACTCCGGGTTCGCCGAGGCCGCCCTGGGGTTTGTCGCCGCCCGCCCCTTCGGCGCCGCCCGCAAGGAGCTGCGCGCCGCCGTGGACGCCGCCGCCCGCGACACGGCCCTGACCGCCGCCATCGACCGCCTCTGCTCCGGCGTGACCGGCGACGCCCGCGACGCCCAGCTCGCGCGCTTCGTGCGTCGCCAGGTCGCCCTCACGGCTGCAGTCGCGGCGGCCGCGCGGGCCGTCGAGCAGGCCCCCGACCGCGCCGCGCTGAGCCGCCGCGTCGGCCGCCTGTTCGTCGATCTCGTGCTCGAGCGCACCCACCGCCTGCGCGATCCCCACGCCACGGGAGACCAGGTGCTCGACTTCGTGTGCTCGTGCTTCCCCCCCGGCGTGCACGCGCGGGTCATGGGCATGCAGAACATCAAGGGCACCGGCCTCGACTTCGTCTACCGCTGGGTCTCCCTCGAACGCGTCAGCCAGACCCTCGACGAGCTGCGCGCCGCCGATCCCGCGCGCACCCTCGAGCTGCTGCGCTGGCTCCGCGGCCACCCCGACTACGGCGTCCTCGACGCCCGGCTGGCCCACGGCCAGCTCCAGACCCTCGCCGACGCGAGCCCCGACGAGCGCGTGCGGTCCGAGGCCGCGGCCTGCGTGGCCCACCTCGCCGCGGTCGTGCGCGAACGCGAACGCGTCCTCGTGGCCGGCCGCCGCCGCCGGTCCCCGCTCACGCTGGTGCTCCAGCTCGTCGAGAACGCCCTGGACTACCTCCACTCCATCCACCGCCGCCGCGCCTCGAACCGCGTCCTGGACGATCTGGTCCACGGCCGCATCTCCCACGCGCGCGCCGCGGCCCTGTTGCGCGAGATCACCTCCGTGCAGAAGGGGGGCTGGTTGTCGGGGAGCAAGCGGGGACGTACTTGAGAACTCACCTTCGAGTACGTTAACAAGGTACGTACCCAAATCTTCCCGATGTCCCGTGGAGGTTCGAGCGATGCGCGCGGTTCCGATGATCTTGCTGATGGCCCTGGGTCTGGTGCTGACGAGCTGCGACGGCGAGTGCGAGGAGTGCGAGGAGTGCACCGAGTGCGAGGAGTGCACCGAGTGCGAGGAGTGCCCGGTGGACGAGGACGGCGACGGCTTCACCGAGGAGCAGGGTGATTGCGACGACACCGACGCCGACGTGCACCCGCTGGCCGAGGAGGCGTGCGGGGACGGGGTGGACTCGGACTGCAGCGGCGACCCCGACGACGGGACCATGGACGCCGACGGCGACGGCTACCTCAACTCCGCGTGCACCGACGGCACCGACTGTGACGACGCCGACCCCGACCGCCACCCGGACACCGACGATCTGTGCGACGGCGTGGACAACGACTGTGACGGATTCACCGACGAGGACACGATCGTGGTGGACGCGGCCGGCGGCGGCGACCACACCACGATCCAGGCCGGCGTGGACGCGGCGGGGTACCTGGATACGGTCTGCGTGTACGCGGGCACCTACACCGAGGACGTGGTGCTGGAGGGCAAGAACATCACGCTGCAGTCCCTCGAGGGCTCGGCCAACACGCTCATCGAGGGCAGCGGCACCAGCTCGACCCTGTCGCACAAGCTCGGCGACAACTCCACGGTCATCGGCTTCACCGTCGCCGGCGGCGTGGGTACCACCTTCGATCCCGATCACGACGGCGAGACCGACGAGTGCGGCGGCGGCGTGTTCGTGGACGCGTCCGAGGTGGTGCTGCGCGACCTGATGATCACCGACAACAGCGCCACGGACGGCGCGGGGCTGTACGCCAACGGCGCCGAGCTCACCGTCGAGGCGTGCGAGATGTCGGGCAACACGGCCACGCGGTACGGCGGCGGCATCCGCCTGCGGGACACCACCGCGGTGATCTCGGACACCCACATCCACGACAACACGGGCGCCTACGGCGGCGGCCTGGGCCTGTACCGCTCCGATCCGACGCTGCTGACGTGCACCATCGAGGACAACGAGGCCACGGACAAGGGCGGCGCCATGTACGCCGGCACCCTGTCGGTGGTGAGCTTCTCCAGCTGCGTCATCACCGGCAACACCGCAGTGACCAAGGGCGGCGGCATCCGCCTGTACAACGCCCAGGCGGTCATCGGCGGCTGCGAGATCACCGGCAACGTCGCGGGCGAGGAGGGCGGCGGGATCCACTGCAAGGGCAGCACCATGAGCACCACCGCCTCCACGGTCACCGACAACGACCCCGAGAACGTGTTCTGCGACGAGTGCGAGGGCTGCACCGACTCCTGAGCCGCTTCCCCTCCAGGGCCCTTCCCGTGCGCGCCCGCACCCGGCCTGCGCGGGTCCGCGCGTGCTATCCTGTCGCGTGCATGTCACGGAGATCCCACCGATGATCACCAGGGCCCTCGTCGTCGCCGCGCTGCTGGGGGTGGGGCTACCCGCGCTGCCGTGCGCGGCCGACGGTGCGCGGTACCTGATCATCACCCCGGACAGCTTCATCGACGAGGTCGAGCCCCTGGCCGAGTGGAAGACCCGCAAGGGCATGCTCGCGAAGGTCGTGCCCACCTCGGAGGCCGGGTACACGTCGGTGGAGATCCGCCAGTACGTGATCGACGCGGTGGCCACCTGGGACCCGGCGCCCGAGTACCTGCTGCTGGTGGGGAGCATGTCCCAGCTGCCCATGCCCTGGGTCGAGGACGGCTACTCGGACACCTACTACGCCAGCGTCGACGGCGACCACTTCATCGAGCTCCACCCGGGCCGTCTCCCGGCCAACTCGGGCGCCGAGGTGGAGACGATGGTCGACAAGACCCTGCAGTACGAGCGCTGGCCCGATCTCGACGACACGGACTACTACCGATCCGCGGCGCTGCTGCTGTACGAGGACTGGGACGACGACGACTGGTTGCACTACTACGGCGACGTGAACTGGGCGTCCGGCCTCCTGCGTCAGGCCGGGTTCACCGACGTCCACAACGTCACCTACGGCACCACGCCGAACTCGTCGCTGGTGTTCCACGATCACCTGGACGCGGGGCTCGCCTACGCGGCCCATCACGGCGTGGTGGGCGGATTCACCAACTGCGACTGGCCCGGGTACAGCGTGGATCCGGCCACGCTGGACAACGGCCCGATGTTGCCGGTCATCATCTCCTACACCTGCCAGACCATGGCGTACTCGCCCGACTGGGCCTGCGGCGGCGAGCTGTGGATGCGCGCCGGCAGCACCGGAGATCCCCGCGGCGCCGTGGCCTTCGTGGGCCAGTCGGTGAGCTGCGCCTACTGCGCACACTGGCGATCGGCGATGCGGCGAGGCTTCTGGGGCTACATCTTCGAGGACACGTCCGACACCGAGGTGTGCACCTTCGGCGCGGCCGTGGAGGCGGGGCGGCTGCACTACTACGACGAGTTCCACCTGTCGTCCCAGTACTACGCCTCCAACATCTACGGCGATCCCGAGCTCAACCTGTGGACCGCCGTGCCCCGGGAGTGGACCCTGAGCCACCCCCCCATCGCGCCGCGGGGCCAGGTGGACGTCACGGTGAACGCGGCCCTGGCCGGCGAGGCGCTCCCCGGCGTCGTGGTCTGCCTCTCCGGGGACGGCGGCGCCCACGCCGTGGGCACCACCGACGCCGCCGGCCAGCTGGTCCTGACGGTGGACACGAGCGCCGAGGAACGGCTGTACGTCACCGCCACGGGGCGCAACCTCGTGCCCTACGAGGCCGAGATGACCGTGGCCGGCGCCGCGGCTGCGGGCGACGACGACGACGACACCCTCGATCCGCCGGACGACGACGACGACGACGACGACACCATCACGACCCAACCCGGAGACACCGTGAGCCTCGGCAGCGGCAGCTGCGAGTGCCGCGCTGGACCCACGGCCCCCATCGACCCGTTGACCCCGCTGTTGTTGCTGTCCCTGTGGGCAGCACGACACACCTCCAGGAGGAGGGGATCGCCATGACTCGATATCCCTGGTTGCTGATCTCGGCCCTGCTGACTGCCCTGATGCTGCTGGGTTGCCCCGAAGGCGACGACGACGACTCGTCGATCACCGACGACGACGACGTCGCAGACGACGACGACGACGTCACGGACGACGACGACGACGACGATACGGGCGACGACGACGACACTTCGTCGAGCGACGACATGGACGGGGACGGCTACAGCCCGGCCGACGGGGACTGTGACGACACCAACCCCGACGTCAACCCGGGCGAGACCGAGGTGCCCTACGACGGCCTCGACAACGACTGCGTCGACGGCGATCTGCTCGACGTGGACGGCGACGGGTACGAGGCCGACTGGTTCGGCGGCGAGGACTGCAACGACGAGGACGACGGCATCCACCCGGGCGCTGACGAGGTCTGCGGCGACGAGGTGGATCGCGACTGCACCGGCGATCCCGACGACGGCGTCATCGACGCGGACTCGGACGGCTACATCGACTGGGCGTGCACCGACGGCGACGACTGCGACGACTCCGACGGCGGCGTCCACCCGGAGATGACCGTGGACGTGCCCGGCGACTACGCCACGGTCACCGACGCCGTGGACGCCGTGTGCAACGACTCCACCGTCAACGTGGACGAGGGCAACTACTACGGCAACGTGGACGCGGCCGGGAAGTCCATCCGCATCATCGGCACCGGCGACCCGGCGGCCACCTTCCTCATCGGCGACGAGACCGCCACCACCGTGGTGCTCGGCGACGGCGGCGTGCAGTCCGAGCTGACCAACGTCACCGTGCTGGGCGGCAACGGCGTGGACGGCGGCGGCGCGCTGTGCACCGGCGACTGCCTCATCGACAACTGCGGCTTCACCGACAACGTCGGCTACTTCGGCGGCGGGCTCGCCATCATCGACTCCCCCTCCTTTGCCGTGGCCGACTCCACCTTCGCCGACAACACCGGCGACTGGGGCGGCGGGCTGTACGTCGTGGACTCCGTCGGCACCATCTCCGACACCCTGTTCGAGGCCAACACCGCCCTGGCCGGCGGCGGCGGCATCTCGGGCTGGGACTCGGACATGGAGATGAGCGGCCTGACCGTCTACGACAACACCGGCGACCAGGGCGGCGGCCTGCACATCTACACCTGCACCGGCAGCCTGTCGGACTCCACCATCGACAGCTGCTGGGCCCAGACCGCCGGCGGCATGCAGACCCGCGACACCACCATCGACCTGCTCAACAACGCCATCACCGGCAACCACGCCGAGTGGGGCGGCGGCGGCTACTACTGCTGGGACTCCACCGTCACCAGCTTCGAGACCAACGACATCTCCGGCAACACCGTGTACGACTGCGACGACTACGTGTACCCCAACTGCGTCCAGTCGGCCTGCCGCAACTGCTCCGGGTGTTGAGCGGGTCCCCGTCCCACCTCGGCCCCTTCCCCCTCGACTCCATCCAGCCCCTGGACTGCATCGAGGGAATGCACTCCCTGCCCGACGACTGCATCGACGTGGCCATCGCCGATCCCCCCTACAACGCCTCCAAGGGTGGTTCGTGGTCCTTCGACAGCGCGTCGGGGCTGCCCGGCTTCGGCGGTGACTGGTCCAAGGTCGCCGCGACGTGGGACGACATGCCCCTGGGCGAGTACGTGGCCTTCACCATGACGTGGCTGCGCGAGCTGGCCCGGGTCGTTCGACCCACGGGCTCGTTGTGGGTCCACGGCACCTACCACAACATCGGCATCCTCAACGTCGCCCTGCAGACGCTGGGCATCGAGATCATCAACGAGGTCGTCTGGTACAAGCGCAACAGCTTCCCCAACCTGTCCGGCCGTCGCCTCACCGCCAGCCACGAGACCGTCCTGTGGGCCCACACCGGCGGCAAGGAGCGCCGCTACCACTTCGACTACGAGGCCGCCAAGGCCATGGACTGCCCCGAGGACGGCCTCAAGGCCCCCGGCAAGCAGATGCGCACCGTCTGGGACATCCCCAACAACAAGCGCCCGGGCGAGATTGCCCTGGGCAAGCATCCCACCCAGAAGCCGCTGCGGCTGCTCGAACGTATGCTCCGCCTGAGCGCCCGCGAGGGCCAGGTCCTCCTCGCCCCCTTTGCCGGAGCAGGATCGGACTGCGTGGCAGCGCGCGAGCTGGGGCTGCGGTACCTCGCCTTCGAGACCGATCCGGAGTACGTGGATCTGGCGCGCCGCAGGCTCGAGGCGTCCGCTCCATGACACGCCCCGCCGTCCCCTCCGTGATCAAGTGGACCGGCTCGAAGCGCTCCCAGGCCCACGCCATCGCCGCGCACTTCCCGCCCCACCGCCGGTACATCGAGCCCTTCGTGGGCGGCGGCTCCGTGCTGTTCCTCGCCGCCCACCCGGGCGCGCTCGCGGGCGATCTGTACGAGCCCCTGATCCGCCTGTGGACCCTGGTCCGCGACGATCCCGGCGCCGTCATCCACCACTACCAGACCCAGTGGTATCGCCTGCAGACCGAGCTCGACGGTGTGCCCGCCGCCGAAGCCGCCGGCCGCCCACGCTTCCCCGCCACCTACTACGACGTCCGCGATCGCTTCAACACCACCCACGATCCCCTCGACCTGTCGTTCCTCATGCGCACCTGCGTCAACGGCATAGTGCGGTTCAACCGGGCCGGGGAGTTCAACAACTCGTTCCACGTGTCGCGGCGGGGGATGCGGCCGGATCGATTCGCGAGGGTCGTCGGAGCGTGGCACGACGTGCTCGCTGGGGTCGAGTTCGCGAGCCAGGACTACGAGGAGACCCTCGCCGAGGCGGGGCCGGACGATCTGGTCTACCTCGACCCGCCGTATGCGGGAAGCCGGCAGCGGTACGTGGCGGATCTGGACGTGGAGCGGCTGTCTGGCGCGCTGGAGGCTCTCAACGCGCGCGGCGTGAGGTGGGTGCTGTCTTTCGACGGAAAGAGGGGGGATAGTGATTTCACAGCGGAGGTCCCGAGGGGCCTCTACGAGCGGCACCTGTACCTCACCAGCGGCAACTCGGCGGTCAAGAGGGTGCTGGGTGGGCCGGTGGAAGGTGTGATGGAGTCCTTGTATCTGAGCTTCTGAACCTCACGAAAGGAAACAACATGAACCGGCTGCTCTCACTTCTGGGACTCTGCGCCCTCGTCGCGGCGCTGTCCGGCCTCGTCCTCGCCGGCTGCCCCGGCGACGCGGACGACGACGACGACACCACCCCGGCCGGCGACGACGACGACGCCACGGCCGCGGACGACGACGACGACGCTACCGCCGATGACGACGACGACGCGACCGTGGAGGCCTCGACCTGGGCCGGGACCTACGTGATCGCCTTTCACCGGGCGGGCAGTCAGTTCGCGCTGGGGAGCTTCGTGGTGGCCGACGACGGCACCTACACCACCAACGTCGCGTCGAGCGACGGGTTCGTGGTGGAGTCCACCGGCTACGTGGAGGAGGACGGCAACGTGGTGGTGGAGACCCTGGAGAACACCGCGGGGTTGGACATCGAGGTGACCCGCGGCACGGTCCACGCCGAGGGCATCCTGGACGGCGACTACACGGTGGAAGAGGAGGAGGGGATCATCGCCGGGTCCAAGGACAACGTGTTCACCGAGGACGAGCGGACGCGCGAGTTCGACGGCGCATACGAGCTGACCACGCTGTTCGAGGGCGAGGAGACGGCCAGCACCATCCTCATCATCGCCGACGGGCGGTTCGAGGTGGAGTTCACCGACCTCGAGGGCGACCACTTCGAGGCGTCGGGGTATGTCACCTCGGACGGCACCATCGTGCTCAACAGCATCGCGAGCTCCCAGGGCTTCGACGTGATGGCCGAGGCCAGCATCGACCAGGACAGCTTCGAGCTCGGTGGGCTGTACCGCATCGGCGACAACGTCGGTGAGATCACGGGGAGGATGTCGGACTGATGCGTATTCACCTCTTGCTGTGTTCTTCGCTGATCGTGCTGCTGGCTGCGCCAGCGGCCCACGCCTACTACGAGATCGAGGAGTTCGACGACGGGTTCGGGGGCTACTCGTTCTCCCCTGCGCGTATCGGCCGCAGCGCCACTGACGGCTGGGTCACGGTGACCAACGACGGCGAGAAGGCCGCGCGCAACAGCGTCACCGGCACCAAGTACACCTACTACTGGAAGCTCACGCGCGACCTGGATCTGAGCCAGGCCCGCGACCCGGAGCTCGAGATCAAGTTCCACTTCAAGGGCCACGAGTACGAGTACTTCCAGATCCAGGTGGGCCCCGAGGGCGCGCGCCGCAACGCGGACTTCACCACCCTGCACGAGGAGACCGACGCCGGGGACGATCCCACGACGATGACCCTCGACCTGTCCGACCACGTGGGCGAGGTCATCACCCTTCGGCTGCTGCTGAAGAAACCCTACGGGGTCACCGAGTCCAAGATCGGCCTGTACATCCACCACATCGGCGTGAACACCACCACCACGGCCGAGCCCGCGCCGCCGGAGCCCAACCTCGTGGCCGTGGGCGCGTTCAACTGCCAGGTGTTCGGCAGGACCAAGATGGGCAAGGAGGACGTGCCGCAGATCCTCGTGGACACCATCACCCGCTACGATCTGCTCGCATTCCAGGAGATCCGGGACGCCTCCGGCGAGGCCATCGAGACCCTGTTCTCCATGCTCGACACCCAGACCGGCGGCGAGTACGAGATGGTCCTCAGCGATCGCCTCGGGCGCACCAGCTCCAAGGAGCAGTACGCCTACTTCTACAAACCCGAGAAGCTCACCCTGCTGGACAGCTACCACTTCGACGACGGCCTCGAGCCCGACGAGGACCTGTTCCAGCGCGAGCCGTTCATGGCCCACTTCGAGTCCGCGGACCAGGCCTTCGACTTCGCCGTCGCCGTGATCCACACGTCCCCGGACTACGCCGTGGAGGAGGTGGGGCTGCTGCCCGACGTGGTGGCGGACATCGCCACGGTGTGGGCCGAGGAGGACGTGGTCGTGCTCGGTGACTTCAACGCCAGCTGCAACTACGTCCGCGAGGATGAGCTGCCCACCTTGTCGCTGTACACCGATCCCTCCTATGCCTGGTGGATCGACGACGTCACCGACACCACCGTCAGCTCCACCGACTGTGCCTACGACCGGATCGTCACCACGGGCGACCTCAGCGGCAGGGTCGTGCCCGACAGCGGCGCGGTGTTCTACTACGACCAGGCATTCGTGCTCGACGAGACCATGGCGCGCACGGTGAGCGATCACTACCCGGTGGAGATCACGATGGATATCGCGGCGGAGATCTGAGGGCGGGCGGTACATTGCCCAGCCGGCCTCGCGGACGCCAGCGGTAGTCTCGCCCTGTCTGAAAATCGAAAACACCATGGTCTTTGCGATTTAAAGGTGATAATAAACGATCGTGACTTACCATCCCCGAAACATCGACTCTGACCTGCTCGCCTGGGCTGCGGCCGAAAGACGAAAGCCACTCGTGGTGAGGGGAGCGCGACAGACCGGGAAGACCGAATCGGTCCGGCAGCTGGGCTGCGGATTCGACCTCCTCGTCGAGCTGAACCTCGAGCGTCACGAGGATCGCCGGCTCGTGGCGTCGTGTGACTCTGCCCAGGACCTGCTCGCTGCGCTGGCCCTGAGGCACGATCTCGTGCGTTTCCCGAAGCGCACGCTGCTGTTCCTCGACGAGATCCAGGAGGACGCGCGTGTCGTCACCTGGCTGAGGTTCCTGTACGAGGACCATCCCGAGCTGCATGTGGTCGCCGCTGGCTCCCTGATGGAGGTGCGGCTCCAGGATCGAGGGTTCTCCTTCCCGGTGGGCCGCGTCACCTTCCGGTATCTCCATCCTTTCTCGTTCCACGAGTTCCTCGGAGCCACGGGGCGGTCTCGTCTTGCCCGCGGGCTGCGAGATGCCGCGCAGAAGCTGCAGCCCCTGACCCGGCCTGTCCATCACCAGGCCGAGGCGGCCTTCCGGGAGTACGTGCTGGTTGGAGGCATGCCCGAGGCTGTGACCCAGTGGTCGGAACACCGTTCGGCCGTGGCCGTGCGACAGGTGCACTCCGACCTGCACCAGGCTTTTACAGAGGATCTCCACAAGGTCAGAGGGGTCCGCGACCTGGTGAACCTCGAGGCGGCCTTCGACAGCCTACGGCACCACTACGGACAGCGGTTCAAGTACGAGCACTTCTCTCCGGGGTATCGCTCCCATCAGATGAAGACGTCCCTGGATCGTCTCGAGGGGATGATGGTCTGCCGGCGGGCGTGGCCAACCAGCGAGCTGCATCCGCCGTTGAGACTCAAACCGAGGGCGGCCCCCAAGCTCCTCCCGCTAGACGTGGGCCTGGCCGCGAGCACGTCGGGCGTCGCGGTCCAGGCGCTGCAATCCGTCCCCATCGAGCAGGTCCTCGACGGTCGCATCGCCGAGGCCGTCGTGGGCCAGCTCCTCGTCTCGGCGCAGACGCGCTCCAATGATCCGCTCCACTTCTGGGTACGGGAATCCTCCAGGGCCAACGCCGAGGTCGACTACCTCGTCGACGCGGCCGGCACCTTGCTTCCAGTCGAGGTCAAGGCCGGCGCCGCCGGCAGCCTCAAATCCCTGCATCAGTACCTGTGGCGTTCGGGCAGCAGGATCGGGATGCGTCTGCACGGTGGACTCTGGTCCGACGATAGGCTGGAGGTCGCCATGCCAGACGGCGATCTGCAGTACCGCCTGCTGTCCCTGCCGCTGTTCATGGCCGAGTACGTTCCCGGCATCGTCGTCGAGCCCCGCCCACGAGACGGGGGATCCTAGACCAGCTGGGCCAGGAACGTCCTCGCCGGCACGATCACAGGCTCCGAGGTCGAGAAGCAGTCTCGTCGAATCGGCGGCAGGTCCAGGGCGACCTGAAATGCGTGTTCGGCGGCGAGCTGGCGCTGGAAGTGGGCCAGCGTGGGCGAGAGGCGGGCGCGACCCGAGGTCTTGGCTTCGACCAGGAACCACGGTTGGTTGTCGCGGGTGACCAGGAAGTCGACCTCCCGCTTCTGCTTGTCCCGCACGAAGTGCAGGCCGAACTCGCCGAAGCCGTGGTCTGTCCAGAAGTGCACGGCCTTGAGCAGTGATGATGCGACCAGGTTCTCGTACCGAGCTCCTGGATCGCGCAGCATCGACCAGTCCCACAGGTAGTACTTGGGCTCCTTGCGCAGCGCCCGCGCCACGTTCCGCCACCACGGCCGCACGGGAAAGCAGTAGTACAGCGCCCCCAGGATCTGCAGCCAGCGTCGGACCGTGTCGAGGGCCACGCCGATCTGGTTGGCCAGCGACGTGTAGCTGACCAGCTGGCCGGCGCGCTCGCGGATCAGCTCCGCCATCACCTCGAGCTGTCCAATCTCCTGGACCCGCGTGAGATCGCGCACGTCGTCTCGCAGCAGTTGCTGCGTGCGCAGGCGCCGCCAGCGGTTGTAGAAGCGAGGATCGGCTCGCTGGTACGGCTCGGGGTAGCCCGAGAAGGTCAACAGGCGGTCGAGGACCTCCGCCTCGACCGGCTCGGGCCGAGGGCGGATCGGCTCATCGGGCAAGTCGGTGCAGCTCAGCTCAGCCGCGCTCAGTGGGTGCAGGCGATACGGGAAGTAGCGGCCCATGAGGCTGTCACCGCCCTTGCGGAACACCTCCAGGCGGGCGCTTCCGGTGACGAGGACGCGCACCCGGTCGCCGTGGGTGTCGAAGAAGCCCTTGAGCAGGTCCTTCCACCGCGGCTGCTTGTGGATCTCGTCGAGCACCAGGACGGGCGGGTCGTCGCGGAGTCGATCCAGGCCCGCCGCCTCGGCGATGGCCCCCGCCCCCGCGAGGATGATCCGTCGGTGGTCGGTGTTGTCCCAGTTCAGGTAGACCGCGTCACCCAGCGCGCCCGCCACGTGTCGCGCGCTGGTCGTCTTGCCAGCCTGCCGAGGCCCGGAGAGGAACAGCATCTGCCGCACGTCGTCGAAGTGGTGCTCGATCGTGGCGTCATAGATGCGAGGGATGTGGTTCATGGTGTGACCATTATTGCCGTCTATCGTAGAATGGTCATGACTTTTCTACGATGATGGCGAGAATGGTCAGCGGTTCCGGTGCGCCGGATGGACTACTGAAGCGGCAACACCCTCCGCACCTTGCCCGTCTTCTCGTCCGGTCCGATGAAGTCCACCACCTCGTAGTCCAGATCCACGGGCGTGCGGACGCGGGCCTTGGCGAACTCGCCGTCCACGGCCTTGCGGACGTCGCCGAGCTGGAAGTCCTCGCCCTCGGCGGGCTCGACGCGGATCAGCAGCTGGTAGCCGGACTTCTGGACGACCTGGTACTCGCGGACGGCGGGCACGCGGAACATGGCCACGACGAAGAGGTAGGGGTGGAGCAGCTCGCGTTCGCCCTCCGGCGTGGTCAGCCAGATCATCTCCTCGGTGCGGCCCTGGACGGATTCGATGGTGGCCAGCGGGGAGCCGCAGGGGCAGGGCTCGGCGGCGACGGTGACCATGTCGGAGACCTGATAGCGGATGAAGGGCTGGGCCTTGTTGAAGAGGTTGGTCACGAGCACGGAGTTGCCCTGGGTGCCGTCGGGGACGGGCTCGTAGTTCTCGTCGACCACCTCCATCAGGGCGAGGTCCTCGTTGACGTGGAGGTTGCCGTGGGCGGAGCAGCCGCGGGCGAGGGGGAGGCACTCGCCGGTGCCGTAGGTGTCGATGACGGGCAGGTCCCAGACCTCGCGGACGAGGCGGCGGACCTGGGGGAGCAGGGGCTCGGACAGGGTGGCGACGGAGCGGCGAGGAGGGCCGTCGAGGATCTGGAGGCGGCCGGCCTTCTGCTCGTAGGCCAGGGCCTGGATGACCGAGGGGTAGCCGATGAGGAACCACGGCTGGTACTCGTTGAGGGCCTCGACGAGCTCCTCCATGGGCGTGAACAACGAGAACAGCTTCATCTCGAAGAACACGCTCGTGGCGGCGGGCATGTAGTGGAAGTTGGTCACCGCAGGGTAGAGCCCGCCGGTGATCACCACGACGGCGAACTTGGACTTGTTCGGGTTGATCGCGGCCTTGAGCGAGGTCCAGGGGGAGGCGGGGCGGTCGAAGCCGCGCACCAGGCCCACGGCCTTGATGTGCTCGAAGGCCTCGCGGTCGTAGACCATCACGGTGGTCTGGCCGGTGGTGCCGGACGTGTGGAACAGCACGTAGCGGTCCCGGTAGAACTTGCCGATGTTGGCCGGATCGGTGACGAACTCCTCGAGGGCCTCGCGCTTGAGGGTCGAGTCGGTGAGGAACTCGTGGAAGTGGCCCAGCAGGTCGGCCTTGGTCACCACCGGCAGGTCCCGCGGCACCACGGTGTCGGGGTCCACCCCCTGGTACAGCTGCGCGTAGAACTCGGTGTGGTCCATGGCGTGGCGGACCATCGCGCGGAACTTGCGCAGCTGCAGGGCCTTCAGCCCCTCGCGGTCCAGGCGGCCGTTGCGGCGGTAGGTGCGCAGGTTGCGGATGATGTTGAGGGCCTCGCCCATGCCACTCCTCGATCGCGCGATCCTAGCTCATTCACCAGGGGAACGTCAGACGTGCGGCGGTCCTGTCAGCGGGCGCTGCAGGTGGGCGGCGGCGGCGGTGGGGCGGGGTACTCGTTGAAGTTGAAGTACTCGTACATGGGGTCCGCGTCGTTCATCAGGGCCTTCATCTCGTCGTAGCTCATGTCCTCGATGATGCCCTTGACGAAGAGGTAGGTGATCGCGATTTCGTAGTCGGCGTCCTCCTCCGCGTAGAAGATCACCCCGCGGTCGAAGGTCTCGCCGTAGTAGCGGCCCGAGTTGCAGCTGCGGATGAACGAGACGGCGTACTGCGGGTTGGCGGGCATGTCCGCGGCGCCGCCGTTGACGATGGTCTTGTAGAAGCCGTCGTGGGCGTCCTGGTAGTGGTAGGGATTGCCCCACGGATCCTGCGCGATGACGCCGAAGCTGTCCCCGGGCGCCACGCCCTGATAGTTGGGGAACCGCTCCACGTTGATGCCCGGCACCAGGTAGTTGACGGGGTTCTGGGCGATGTCCGACGGGTCCAGCATGAAGTTCGGGTAGGCCTGCTCGTTGTGCAGGTACTCGAAGTTGATGGCCACCTGGTCGCTGCCGAGGTTGAAGATGTCGTCGATGGCGTGGACGTAGTCGATGTTGCTGTGGTTGGGCACGTCTTGCGCGTGCTGGACGTTCGCCGTGCAGCTGGTCCCCTGGTAGTTGCTGCTGATGTCGATGGTGGTGGCGGTGATCGCGTCCACGGTGAACGACTCCCAGCCGTTGAGGGCCGAGGCTGCGTCGGAGGCGAACCGCACGGTGTCGCCAGCGGACACGGTGGCGGTCAAGTCATGGGAGGTCGCGACGTCGTCGGAGTTCTGGGTCAGGGTCGCGGTGCCGGGGAGGACGACGTAGGCGAACGTGATGCCGAGCCCGAAGTTGGAGTGGCCGGCGTACACGACGATGGCGTCGGTCTCCTGGACCCCCTGGGCGAAACCGCTCGGTTCCAGGCCCTGGTGGACGGTGTACGACCGCGATCCGTCCGACCAGCTCCAGTAGGTACCGTTGTAGCTGCCGCCGGCGATGGCCATGTACGCGTCCACCGCGTTGGACTCGAGCATCGAGGGGTAGCCGTACATGATGTAGATGTTGGCGTGGTCCGGCGGCCCGGGCGGCTCCTCCGTGGTGTCGTCGTCGTCACCCGTGATGTCGTCGTCATCGTCGTCGTCGGTCGGCGTGGTGTCGTCGTCGTCGTCGTCGGGCTCGGTGGCGTCGTCGTCGTCCCAGACGGTGTCGTCGTCGACGGTGATGCCCGCGCCCGGGCATCCGATGAACGCCCACGCGCACGCGAGCAGGACGTACAAAGGGATCCTCATTCGAACCTCCCATTGCTCCGAGTCCCCAGTGTAGCAGCAACCTGGGGATTCCAGTCCACGTCTTCCAGCCACTCCAGCACGGTCTCGGCGAAGGCGTCGGCCTCCTCCTCGTGGCTGTTGTGCCCCGACCGCTGCAACAGCAGCTGTCGCGCCGGTCCGCCCAGATCCCCGGCCAGCCTGTCCGCCCACTCCACGGGGTAGGTCGGATCGTGGACCCCCCAGCAGATCAGGGCGGGCTGGTGGACCTGGGCCAGGAGTTCTGCGCCCGGGGCGAACTCCCCCGCCTGCAACCCGATGCGGGTGGCCGCCTCCCAGCCCCCGGGCGCGTCCAGGTGCTCCAGCAGGCGCACGCTGCGCATCCTGGAGTAGCGCGTCGTGTCCCAGAACGTGGCCCGGGCCGCCAGGCGCGGGATCGCCAGGCGCCCCACCGGGCTCGAGAAGAACCGTCGCGCGAGCCCGGGCGCGCGCTTGGCCAGCCGCAGCCCCGGCGGCGGCGGCGGCGAGTAGGCCAAGGGGGACACCAGGACCAGCCCGGCCACGCGGTCGGGGTGGCTGCGGGCCACGTGCAGGCCGATGGCGCCGCCGAGGGAGTGGCCCGCCAGAACGGCCCGGTCGGTCTCCAGCGCGTCGAGCACCCGCGGCACGAGATCGGCGAACCAGGGCAGGTCGTAGGGGACGTCCATGGGGCGGTCCGAGAACCCGCACCCCGGCAGGTCCAGGGCCACGGCGCGGGCGCCTCGCCCCAGCAGCGGCAGGGCGGGCTGCCAGACCGTGGTGCTCGCCAGGTAGCCGTGCAACGCCAGCAACAGCGGGCCGCGATCACCCCTCGCCTCCACGTGAAGGCGCAGGCCGTCCACCGTGATCAGCTCACCCGGTGGCGGTGGCCGCGGGTCCTTGCGGGGCATGGGTTCAGGACGTCCGGTCCCGTTCGGCGCGCAGCTCGAGGATCTTCTCGTAGGGGACCGGCCAGGTGTCGTTGTCGTCGCCGAGCAGGTCGACGGTGTTGGCCCGGAACTCGGGGTCCTGCATCCGGCAGTCCATGAAGCGCTCGCCCCACTCCTCGCTGGCGCGCATGCGGTCCCAGACGACCTGGAGCCGCTCCTCGCGGACGTTGCCGAAGGTGATGGGCGTGAAGTCGCACGGCGCCACGTCTCCCGTGGCCGTGACGTACAGCTGGTGGAAGCCGGCGAAGCAGCCGAACCCTTCGGGGGAGTTGACCCAGGACTGGCCCATGATCGCCGGCCCGGACGGCGCGGCGTTCTGGCCCTTGACCAGCTCGCGCAGGTTCGCGCGATCGTCGGGGGTGAGCACCCGATCGCGCTCGTGGAGCATCGCGCCGGTGGGCACGCAGTCGAACATGAAGATCTGCTGCACACCCAGGCCGGTGCCGAGGTCGACCACGCGGTCGAAGTACCCGTCATGGAGGTCGGGCCGCGTCATGTAGGTGCTGATACCCACGAGGGCGCCGAGCTCCCGCATGCGCTTGACGCCGCCCACGGCCTTGTCGAAGGCGCCGGCTTTTCGGCGTCGCTCGTCGTGGACGGCCGCCTGGTCGGAGTCGAGGCTGATCAGGGCCGAGAACAGACCCGCCGACAGCAACTCGTCGGCCATCTCCTCGATCCTGAAGCCGTTGGTGAACATGGACACCACGGCCTTGGACTTGTCCACGTGGTCGATGATGTCCAGCAGCCGCGGGTGCAGCGTGGGCTCGCCGCCGGTGATCACGAAGGCCGAACCGCCCATCTCCAGGAACTGATCGGCCAGGTCGATGATCTCCTCGTACTCGAGCGGCTTGCGGTCGGGGCCCATGTGGTTGCGCGCCGAGCAGTGCAGGCACCTCATGTTGCACGCGGCGTTGAGCATGAAGACCATGGCGACGGGCCGCGCCGATTTCTTGCGGATCACGTAGTCGAAGCCCGAGCGCAACACCCTCGAGCCGGCCTCGGACTCCATGGGCGGCTGGGTCAGGTCGTAGGTCGCCATGCCGTTGACCAGCGCGATGGGCTTCATCGGCTGCAGTCGCGAGTTGAAGCGTTTGAGGTAGGTGGAGAGCAGTCGGTCGCCCAGCCGCCTCGAGCGCGAGACGAACGGATACTCGACGCGAGGCAGGTCAGACCGCTGCAGATGCTCGTTGAAATTCATACAGGGACTAGATCTCCGACCAGCAAGTATATCATCGGCCTGTCCAGGCCCCCCCGCAGGGGCCGTCAATAAATGACAAAAGTCACGCCTCCATCCAGGTAGACGCATCTCATCTGCGAGAATGGACAGGAATCGACGGATGTGGAGCGACGCGATGCGCCTGGCCCGGTACGGGGTGTTGTTCGCCTGTGCGGTGACCCTCGCCGGGCGCGCGGTCGCGGGAGAGGAGCCCGTGAAACCCGGGACCTTCGAGCCGGATCAGGATATCCCGGCGCTGGTGAGGGCCGCGCAAGACGACCCTCGCGGCCCCTACAGTCCCCTGAGCGAAGCTTCCCAGCTGGAGCTGCGGGCTTTCGCTCGGGATCTGATGACCTCTACCGCCTCCGACCCCTCTGGCGTGCTGGAGGTCCTCGGCGACAGCGCCGGGGACGGCCAGGGGTTGATGATCGTGCGCACGGGCGGGGAGTCCCTCCCGGTGGTGCTGCAGGCGCCCCATAGCTTCTCCGACATCGGCACGGGCCAGCTCGCCGCGGAGATCATGGCGCGGTCCGACTTCCGGGTCCTGCTGGTCAACACCCGCCACCGCCGCGCGGTCGAGGTCCCCGAGGGCCGACACCCTGCCAGCGACGTGGCCCACCGCGCCGACAGCGCCTTCCACGCGCTGACCCTGGGCGCCCTCGACGGCCTGGAACGACCCCTGCTGGTGCAATTGCACGGGTTCGGCCGCCAGACGGTGGAGGACGCGGCGGTGGACGTGGTGGCCAGCTGCGGGGCGACCGATCACCGCGCGGTGCTGGACGCGTTTGCCGCCAGCCTCCGCGCCGGCCTGCCCCAGCTGGGCGTGGCGCGCTATCCGGACGACATCTCGTTGCTCGGCGGGACCACCAACGTCCAGGGCCGCGCTCTGGCCGGTCGCGCCGACGCCGCGTTCCTCCACCTGGAGCTGAGCCCCGAGGCGCGCAAGCTCGTGCTGGACTCGGTTCCAGCCCAGGACGCCCTGCGCGCATCCATCGAGGAGGCTGCCGCCGCGCTGCAGTGACGCTTTGTCACCGCGGCACCGCCGTCCCTGCCAGATTGTCCCTCCGGCCCGATGGACATCCGCGTGTCCTGGGCGCCGTGCGCGTCCTCGCGCCTGGCCCGGACCTTGCTACGTAGGGTCTCGAGGAGGTGTCGCATGAACCGAACCGTGGTGGCCGTGTTCTCCGGGGTGACCCTGGCGGGGGGGGTGTTGGGGTTGCTGGCCGCGTCTCGCGTGGCGAGCTGGGCGGAGATCCCGACCGAACCCGAGACCGAGCCAGGAGCGGTGGCGTCGAAGGACCTCGCCGCGCCCCCCCGGCAGCCCGGCGGGGTGGACGACTACCTGGAGCCCATCGGCACCCTGTTCGAGCCCGGCGAGGGCCCCACCGTGGTGACCCGAGGCCGCGTGGACGCCGAGCTGCTGGTGACCACCGTCGCGCCGCAGCCGGTGTACTCGTCGGCGCTGGTGGTGGTGGAGGACTCCAGCCGGGTCGTGCTGGTGGGCGATCGGCTGGCCGGCGCGACGGTGGAGGAGATCCGGCGCGGCTCCGTGGCGCTGCGCCTCGACGATGGGTCCACCGACATGCTGGTGTTCGGTGCGCGGGTGCCGGCGGCGCCCGAACGTGCCCAACGCAAGCCGGGCAAGAATCCCCGGATCGACTGGTCGGAGGGCATCACCGCGGTGGACGACACCCGCTTCGAGGTGACCGAGGACGCGATTGGCCGCGCGCTGGAGCACCTGGGAGAGCTGGGCAAGCTGGCCAAGGTGGTGCCCAACTTCGCCGACGGCAAGGTCGACGGCTTTCGAATCTTCAGGATCCGCGACGCGAGCCCGTTCGGCTCGCTGGGCCTGCGCGACAACGACGTGCTCAGATCGGTCAACGGACAGTCGCTGGAGCCCAAGACGATCCTGTCGACCGTCCAGGCCCTCGACGGGGAAGCCCAGCTCGAACTCGAGGTACAGCGGGGCGCGGAGATCGTGCGGCTGCAGTACGAGATCCAGTAGCCCGCTTGCCTCACCCCGCGCGCCTGCCCCGCGTGCGCGCCGCTGCTATGATGCACGCCACGGAGGGACGTCATGACGCAGCGACGTTCGTGGACGGTCGTAGCCCTCGGGGCCGCGGTCGCGGTCGCGAGCCTGGCCGGGGCCTGGACCCTGGGCACCTCGCTGGCCGACGCCGACCTCGTCCTGCCCGGGGAGGCGCTGTTCGACTCTGCGGGGGCGGCGGTATCCCCGGCGGGCGACTTCGACGGAGACGGGTACGACGATTTCCTGGTCGGGGCGCCGTGGAACGACGATGGCGGCGACACGGCCGGCCAGACCTACCTGGTGCGCGGCGCCGAGACCGGCTGGGGGAGCTCCCTGGCCGACGCGGACGGGTCCTATCTGGGGGAGTCCCCATACGACGAGTCCGGCACGGCGCTGGCCTGCGCCGGGGACGTGAACGACGACGGCTTCGACGACGTGCTGATCGGCGCGCGCAACAACGACCGCGGCGGCAACAACGCCGGCGCGGCCTACCTGGTCCACGGCTCGGCCAGCGGCTGGGGTCTCGGCCTCGACCTGGGCACGTCGGCCACGGTGTACGTGGGCGAGCACACCCAGGACCACGCGGGCTGCTCGGTGGCGGGCGCCGGGGACGTGAACGACGACGGCTTCGACGACTTCCTCGTGGGTGCGGACGGGAGCGACGACAACGGCCCATCCACGGGCGAGGCGTACCTCGTGCTCGGCGGGGTGATGGCCACGCTGATCGTCAACCTGACCGCAGCAGACGGCTCCTTCGTGGGCGAGCTCAACTGGGACTTCGCGGGCAGCGTGGTCTCGGGAGCCGGTGACGTGGACGGTGATGGCTTCGACGACCTCCTGATCGCCGCGCCCGGGAGCGACGCCGGGGGCAACTACTCGGGGCAGGTCTACCTCGTGCTCGGCCACGGGGCGGGCTGGGCCACGGATGCCTTGTTGACGTCGGCGGACGCTTCGTTCGTCGGCGAGGCAGCCAACGACCACGCGGGCGAGGCCATCGCGGGCGTGGGCGACGTGGACGGCGACGGCCTCGACGACCTCGTCGTCGGCGCCTGGGGGAGCGCCGCGGGAGGCTCCGACGCGGGGCAGACCTACCTGGTCCTCGGGCAGACCACGGGCTGGGCCACGGGTGTGGATCTGGGTACCGCGGACGCGTCGTTCGTGGGCGAGGCTCCGGACGACGAGTCCGGTAGCGCCCTCTCGGGCACGGGGGACGTCAACGGGGATGGACTGGCGGACTTCCTGATCGGCGCGCGCGGCAGCGACGCCGCGGGCACGGACGCAGGCGAGATCTACGTGATCCTGGGGCAGAGCGCGGCAGGCTGGGGCCTGGGCATGGACCTGGGCGCAGCGTCCGCCTCGTTCCTGGGCGAGGCTCAGGACGACCTGGCGGGCACGGCGCTCGCCGGGGTGGGCGACTTCGACGGCGACGGCCTCGACGACATCGTGGCGGGCGTCCCCGACAGCGACGACGCTGGCACCGACGTGGGGCAGGTCTACCTGGTGCTGGGGGAGGGCTTCTGCGTGGACCGCGACGGGGACGGGTTCGGCTCGCCCGGAGTGCCCGAGTGCCCCACGGGCGCCATGGACGACTGCGACGACACCGATCCCCTGACCAACCCTGGCGCCACCGAGCTCTGCGACGGCCTGGACAACAACTGCGACGGGCTCGTGGTGTACGACGAGGCCGACAACGACTCCGACGGCTGGATGTTCTGTGAGGGGGACTGCGACGACGCGGATCCCACGGTCAACCCCGGCGCCTCGGAGCTCTGCGATGGGCTGGACACCAACTGCGACGGCGTCCAGTGGCTCGACGAGCTCGACTCCGACGGCGACGGGTACATGGTCTGCGAGGGCGACTGCGACGACGGCCACGTGGACGTGAACCCCGGCGCCACCGAGACCTGCGACGGCGTGGACGAGGACTGCGACGGCTCGCTGCCCGCCGACGAGGCGGACGACGACGGCGACGGGACCATGGTCTGCGAGGGCGACTGCGACGACACGGACGCCACTGTCTACCCGGGCGCGGCAGAGGCGTGCAACGGCATCGACGACGACTGCGACGGCGCCCCGGCCGCGGACGAGGCGGACGCCGACGCGGACGGCTGGATGGAGTGTGCCGGCGACTGCGACGACACCCACGGCGACGTCCACCCCGAGGCCGAGGAGCTCTGCGACGGCCTGGACAACGACTGCGACGGTGACGTGCCCGCGGACGAGGACGATCAGGACGGTGACGGCTACCGCGGCTGCGCCGGTGACTGCGACGACTCCCGCGACGACGTGTACCCGGACGCCGAGGAGCTGTGCGACGGCCTGGACAACGACTGCGACGGCACGGTGCGCGCCGACGAGTCCGACGGCGACGCCGACGGCGCCATGGAGTGCGCCGGCGACTGCGACGACGGGGACCCCGTGCTGAACCTCGACGACGCCGACGGGGACGACTTCACCACGTGCGACGGGGATTGTGACGACATCGACGCCACCATCCACCCCGAAGCCGACGAGATCTGCTGGGATGGCCTGGACAACGACTGCGACGGCCTGGTGGACGTCGACGACGTCGACGAGTGCGATCCGGCCGGCGACGACGACGACGACGACGCCACACCCTCGGACGACGACGACACCACCGACGAGGGCGACGGCGTGGGCGTGTCCAGCGACTGCGAGTGCAGGGTCGGGGCGCCGTCAGCTGGGCGTGCGCCATTCGGGGTGGCGGTCCTGATGTTGCTGCTCCTCGCGCGCCGGCGCCCGAGGAATACGGCCGTGTAGCGGTTTGGTAATGTAACGAGTCCCATCGACATGGAGGGCGACAGATGACCTGGACGAAGTATGGGCTGATTCTACTGGTGGTGGCCTGGTGGCCCCTTGTCCTGATCTCTTGCTTGGGCAGCAACCTGCTGGATGGCGGCGTGTGTTTCCACACCTGCGACCTGGATGGATCGCCGGCCTACTCGTGCACCATGCTCGTGGACGACGAGGCGGATTGCGAGACCTTTGCTCAGGACGGCTGCACCTTGAATCCCGAAGACGAACTGCTCGACTGGGCCTACGTCGAGGGCTGCGAGGACTGTGACGACACGGACTGCTACCCCTCGTGGTACACCCCCCCCTCGTCGGGCGACGACGACGACTCCCAGTAGGCGCGGTATCGGGGGCCGCCTGCAACGGCGACGAGCGCCCGACTTCAGTAGATCACCACCTCCACGGAGTCGGTGGCGTACAGCCCACCCTCGTCGGTCACCGTCAACGTGATCTCGTGCGTGCCCACCGACAGGGTGGCCGTGGTGAACGAGATGTCCCCGAACGCGTCGGGGGCGGTGGTGTCCAGCTCGGTCCCGAAGGTGTCGGTCCACACCACCTCGAGGGTGTCCATCGCCGCGTAGTCGTCGGACCCGGCGGTGAAGGTCACCGGCGTGCCCGCGGCAAAGGACGCGCCCCCGGCGGGGGCCGTGATCTGGGTCGTGGGCCAGCGGTTGAGCATCACGCCGATGTCCGCGCCGGAACAGCTCGAGGACGAGCAACCGGAGTACCACAGGCGCAGATCCACGCCGTCCCAGTCCAGGCTGGGCTCGCGGTTGTGGTAGTCGTCCCAGTCGCCCGACACCCCCATGGGCAGCGGGTTGGACTCGGACTTGAACCAGTTCACCCCGTCGGAGGAGTAGGCCAGCCCGATCTTGTTGTAGGCGCCGGTGTGGCCCTGGTAGGCCATCAGGTAGCCGGTGTCGATGCTCACCACCGACGGGTTGTACACGTGGGTGTCGTCCCAGTCGCCGGAGGTGACGTTCAGCACGTATGTGCCGGTCACGCGGGTCCAGTTCGCCCCGTCGGAGGAGGTGGCGTACCCTACGCGGATGGTGCCGGTGGAGCTGGGACGGCCGCCGTACCACATGTGGTAGGTGGCGCCGTCGTGGAGCACGGCCGGCGAGTACACGTGGTAGTCGTCGAACTCGCCGCTGGCGCCGAGCTCCAGCACGGGGCTGGCCGGGTCGGGGGTGAGATCCTGCCAGTCGGCGGACGTGCACTGGCCGATGCGCCAGTGGGAGTTGTCGTACCCGCTGTGGTAGAGCAGCAGGTCGCCGGAGCCGTCGTCCACCGGCGAGGAGTCCCACTGGCCCTCGTCGTCCCACTCACCGGAGTCGCCGAGGTCCAGGGCCACGTTCGGCCAGTAGCGCACGGTCGCGCCGTCGTGCGGGACCGCCCAGTGCAGGCCGTCGGGGGAGTGGGCGTAGCCCAGGCGCCAGTCCGAGCCGTCGTAGGCCGAGAACCACATCCGGTACACGTCGCCGTCCCAGATCGGGGTCGAGGCGTACACCCGGTCGTCGGCGAAGGACTCGCCGTCCATCTCCGTCAGCAACGGGTTGCACGGGCTGCGCATCCAGCCCGACGTGGTGCGGTCCCAGCCGCCGACGCTGGAGTCGAGGTCGTCGCAGTCCCCCTCGCACACGGTGTAGCCGTCGCCGTCGTGATCGGGCACTCCGGTGGGATCGCCGAGACAGTCCCACGCCTCGATCTGCACGGTCACCACGTCGGACGCCTCGAGGCCCCCCTCGTCGATGACGGTCAGGGTGATCGTGTGATCCCCGGGCGCCAGGTCTGCCGTGTCCACCGACAGGGTGCCGAGCACGGACGGGTTGGTGTGGGCGAGGACGCCTTGCAGGTCGCTCTCGAGCCGCACGTCGAGGTTCTCGACGAAGGCGTGGTCGCCGACCAGGACCTCGAACGTCACCAGGTCACCCTGGTCGTACACCGAGCCGTCGGCCGGAGCCGCGATCGAGGCGTCGGGTGTCCGGTTGAACGCCACGCCGATCTCGCTGTCGGCCGTGGAGTTGGTCGGCGCCCCCAGGTAGTACAGGTACACGCCGTCCTCGGCGGCGAACGCGGTGGGCGTGTTGATCCGCGAGTCGTCCCACGCGCCGGAGACGCCCCGGTCGAAGCTCGTGGACGAGGGCGTCCGCATCCAGTTCAGGCCGTCGGTGGTGGTCAGGGCGCGGAAGCGCGCGCTGGTCGTGGTGTGGCGCCGGACCATCATGTACAGCTGCCCGCCGGTCTCCCACATCGTGGGAAGGGCGAACACGTTGGACTCGTCCGACAGATCCGGGCTCAGGTAGTAGTTGTCGGGGTCCTTGGTCCAGGTGGCACCGTCGGCGGACGTGGCGTGGCCCACGCGGTAGTCGCCCCCCGAACTCGGCGCGCCGGTGTACCACATGTGGTACTCGCCGTCGTACTCGCCCACCGTGGGGTAGTAGACGTGGTAGTCGTCCCACTCGCCGCTGGCGCCGTTGGCCACGATCGGGTTGTTGGCGTCGCGGGTCCACGCGTAGCCGTCGGTGGAGGTGGCCCGGCCGATCTGGTAGTGGGTCCCGCCGCTGCCGGAGTACCACATCGTCCAGTCGCCGCCGTCCAGCTCCGCGTCCATCCAGCCCACGTGGGAGTCGTCCCAGTCGCCGCTCGCGCCGAGTTCGACCACCGGGTTGGAGGGGTACTTGGTCCAGTTGAGCAGATCGTCCGACGTGGCCGCGCCGATGCGCCAGTGTGAGCCGTCGTACCCCGTGTAGTACATCCTGTACTGGGTGCCGTCGAAGACCACCGCGCCGGGGGCCACCGCGTAGTCGTCCCACAGGCCGTTGGTGCCGTAGGTGAGCACCGGGTTGCAGTCCGAGCGCATGAACCCGCTGTCCTCGGCCACCCAGCCCAGCACCGCAGCGTCGGCGTCGTCGCAGTCCCCATCGCAGATCATGACGCCGTCGCCGTCCGCGTCCACCTCGCCCGCCGGCACGACGCCGTCGCAGTCGTTGTCGAGGCCGTCGCACGCCTCTGCGGCGCCGGGGAAGGCGCCCGCGTCGGTGTCGTCGCAGTCCCCGTCGCACAACATCACCCCGTCGCCGTCGCCGTCCACCTCGTCGGCCGGGACGGTCCCGTCGCAGTCGTTGTCGAGGCCATCGCACAGCTCAGGAGCCATGGGGAACACCGTGTCGTCGGCGTCGTCGCAGTCCCCGGCGCAGGCCATGGCGCCGTCGCCGTCGTCGTCGGTCTCGTCGCCCGGGACCACGCCGTTGCAGTTGTTGTCCAGCCCGTCGCAGATCTCCGCGGCGTTGGGGTGGACCGTGTCGTCGGCGTCGTCGCAGTCCCCGTCGCACACGCGCACCCCATCGGCGTCCGCGTCCGCCTCGTCCGCGGGCGTGGTCCCGTCGCAGTCGTTGTCCGCGCCATCGCACAGCTCGGGCGCGCCCGGGTAGGCCGTGGCGTCTGCGTCGTCGCAGTCCCCGTCGCAGGTCATGACGCCGTCAGCGTCGTCGTCCACCTCGTCGGCGGGGATGGTCCCGTCGCAGTCGTCGTCGATCCCGTCGCACACCTCGGCCGCTCCGGGATAGACGGTGGCGTCGTCGTCGTCGCAGTCGCCGCCGCACCCGGTGAATCCGTCGCCATCGGCGTCGATCTCGTCCTCGGGGAGCAGGCCGTCGCAGTCGTTGTCCAGGCCGTCGCACAGCTCGGGCGCGCCAGGGTAGACGGTGGCGTCGAAGTCGTCGCAGTCGCCCGCGCACAGCCAGATCCCGTCGCCGTCGCCGTCGACCTCACCGAAGCCCCACGCCCCGTCGCAGTTGGTGTCCAGGCCGTCGCACTCCTCGTTCGCGGCGGGGTGCACGTCGATGTTGTTGTCGTCGCAGTCCCCCTGGCAGGTGGCGAAGCCGTCGCCGTCGTGGTCCACCTCGATGTTGGGGACCGCCCCGTCGCAGTCGTTGTCCAGGCCGTCGCACAGCTCCGGCGCCCCCGGGTGGACGTCGGCGTCGTTGTCGTCGCAGTCCCCCGCGGCCACGGTCCAGCCGTCGCCGTCGCCATCGGCGCCCGCGCTGTCGTCGTCGTCCCCGACGGAGTCGTCGTCGTCCCCTGGCGTGGCGTCGTCGTCGTCGCCGACCGTGTCGTCGTCGTCTCCGGGCGTTGCGTCGTCGTCGTCTCCGGGCGTCGCGTCGTCGTCGTCCCCTGGCGTCGCGTCGTCGTCGTCCCCTGGCGTCGCGTCGTCGTCGTCTCCGGGCGTCGCGTCGTCGTCGTCTCCGGGCGTCGCGTCGTCGTCGTCCCCGGGTGTTGCGTCGTCGTCGTCGCCGGTGGCGTCGTCGTCCTCGACGATGTCGTCGTCTCCCCAGGTGTCGTCGTCCGCCACCTCGTCCGCGCACGAGGTCCAGAACACGGCAGTGAGCAGCAAGGGCAGCCATCGGTGGGATCGGGGCATGGCGAATCCTCCTGGGGCAGAGTCCCGGTGACCCCTCGCCACCGGTCCACATGGCAGTCTATCAGGGCTCCACGAACACCGGCGTCCCCGTGATCATGAGGCGGGCGACGCCCTGCTCGATCGCCACCTCCACGGGCTCGCCGAAGACATCCTCGGCCGTGGCCGCCTCCCAGGGGACCGCGAAGGTGACCTCGACGGCCGGCTCGTCCTCCCCCCCGAAGGGATCGCGCTGCTCCCAGATCACGTAGGCGGTGGAGCCATCGACGCGGCCCACCTCGAACAGTCACGTGAGGTTGCGGCCGGTATCCACGCGGCGAGCGCTGGCGCAACCGTTGAGCCAGGCGACGTTGCGGGCGAAGTCCGCGTGCACGGGCTGGGGGGTGAACTCCATGCCGCCGGGATCGGGGTCGGGGACGTTGAGCGTGAGCTTGCCGAAGGTGAAGTGACGGAAGTAGACGCCGGCGTCCACGCTCTCGATCGATCGCTCGGCCACGAGGTTCCACCAGTGCTGGGCCACGAGGCCACCGGCCATGCCGGCCACGGAACGCTGGACCAGCTGGCGGACCTGGATGCGGTCGCGGCGATCGTCCAGCTCGGGCTCGACGCCGAAGGCGAACATGCGCAGGTAGTCCGGGTATCCGTCGGGCTCCAGCGGGGTGCTGGACAGGTCGCTGCCGAGGAGTGAGACGTCGTCGCGCATCTCCTCGATGAGCTGGTCGTACAGATCCACGTCGCGGTCGCGGAACTCCAGGGGGGTGGGGCCGCCGAACTCGGACGCGATCATGGGGATCCCGGCGGTCTCGGGGTGGGCGTCGAGGGTGGCGCGCATGGTGCCCAGCAGCTCGGGGACCTGGTGGGGGTCCTGGTAGATGTGGATGTCGAACAGGTGGAAGGGCAGGTCCTCGCCGTCCGCGTCCAGATCCTCGAACACCTCGTGGAAGAACAGCTGGTCGTCGGCGTCCAGGTCGGCCCAGCTGCCGCCGCAGACCACCGTCGCCTCGGGATCGGCGTCGAGGACGGCGCGGTGGAAGGTCCGCATCATCTGGGCGTAGTCGCCGGCGGTGCCCTCCCAGTTGACCAGCTCGTCCACCTCCCAGTCGGCCTCGAACAGCTGGACCCGGCCCGCGGTCCGGGCCACCACCTCGTACACGAACTCGTAGTAGTCCCCGCCGATGGCCAGGTCGGCGGGCACGGTGTGGCCGGACTCCTCGGTCGTGGGCCAGTGGCAACCCCGGGCGTTGATGCGCAGCAGGGGGCGCGTGCCCTCGTCGATCTCGTCCACGAAGGCGTCGGTGAGGGTGTAGTGGTACTCGTCGTCGACGGGCTCGAATTGACACCACCAGATGTTGTTCTGGATGCGCGACGTGCCCAGGGCGGTCAGGTCGTCGAGGAAGGCCTGGGCACGGTATTCCTCGTCGCCGAATGCCATGCCCAGCGGCATCTCCCAGACGTGGGAGGTCGTGGTGTCGTCGTCGTCGTCGCCGGCCGTGGTGTCGTCGTCCTCGACGATGTCGTCGTCTCCCCAGGTGTCGTCGTCGGCTGCCTCGTCCGCGCACGAGGTCCAGAAAAGAGCCGCGAGCCACAGGGGCAGCAATGGCTCGACTCGGGGCATGACCACTCCTCCGAGTTGGGAACCGGGCGACCCTTCGCCACCGGTCCGTATCGGAGTCTATCAACCTGCCTGGTCCATGGGGGAGTTGGATGCCGGGGTCGGGGAATGATGAGTGGGCTATTTCCGGGCGCAGCGGAAGCCGACGAACGCACAGTGGCCCGTCCGGTCGTCGAAGATGCGGCCGTCGGCGAGCTGTCCGCAGGCGCTGTCGGTGAACGCTCCGCCGCGGACGGTGCCGATCTCACCACCGATGTCGTCCCAGGCGCTGCCGTCCGTCGGAGCACCTACGTAGCTGTCGTGGTAGGGGTCTTCGATCCACTCGAGCAGGTTGCCACCCATGTCGCACAGGCCCTGCGGCGTGTTGCCTGCCGGCTTGCTGCAGACCTGCCAGGAACTCGACTCACCGCAGCCGGGGGCTCCCCCTGCGTCCATCACCACCCGATCGCAGGTCGGGTGTTCCTCGCCCCACGGATACGTGCGCCCCTCCACGCCGCGAGCCGCGAACTCCCACTCGGCCTCGGTAGGCAGCCTGGCGCCGATCCAGGAACAGAACGTTCGGCTGTCGTACCAGTTCACGAGGTTCACCGGATGGTCGTCGCGCAGTGGCTCGTTCCAGTTGGCGAAGGCCTGTCCCCAGCCCGGCTCCGGGCAGACGCCCGCCTCGACGCACGCCCGGTATTGAGCGACCGTGACCTCGGTCCGCCACATCTCGAAGCTCGGCACGGTGACCTCGTGCGCCGGAAGCTGGTCGTCGTCCCCCAGAGTCCCCCCCATGGTGAAGGTCCCGCCGCTGATCCGGACCCAGTCGTCGAGAACATCGCCGACGCCCTCGGGTCCGCTGTGCCTCGACTTTGTTGTTGCCCTGCCGGCCAGCGCGCCGATCCCGATGAGGACGGACACCAGGACCAAGCCTGCGATCTTGAATCGGGTTTGCGACATCGGCCTCTCCAGCCCCTCATCCAGGTCGAAGTAGTGGGCGAGTTGCCTTCCCCGTCACGGATCGAGCCGTGGATCTCCGGGGAACTACTCCACTAGACGTCTGCGTGGAGGAAGCAGGGACAAACACGTTGAATCGTCGCTATCGACCCTGCCTGCAATCCACCGGAGGGCCGGGGGCAGGCGCGGGACCGCGAGGGGGAGATCGGGACGTTCAGCGCTCGATGAACAGCGGCGACAGCCAGATCCGGTGCTCGGTGTCGCCGTCGAGGACGCGGGCCCTCACGTAGAACGCGTGTGTGCCGGGATCGACGAGGCCGGCCTCGAGGGAGGTGCCCTCGGCCGAGGCGATGATCGCGCCGTCGTCGGGCTCGAGCACCTCGATGGCCTCCACCTCCCAGTCGTCCCCCGGCTCGACGACCACGGTCAGCTGCAGGGGGAAGCGCCCGGCCGGGACCACGTCGCCGGGCAGGTACGGCGTGCCGGTCTGGTCCAGCGCCACCAGCGCGACGCGGCCGCGGGGGCCGGTGGTGGCCATGGTGCGGCGGGTCGTCAGCCCATCCCAGAGGCTGTCGCGGTCGAACCCGCCCTCGATCCACACGCCGGTGATGGCGCCGGTCTGGAACTGCTGGTACGGCGTGTCCGGTTCGCCGTCACCGTCCGCGTCCCAGAACGCGCCGATGGTGGAGGCCTCGTCCAGGCTGCCGGGGCGGCCGTCGTGGCTGTCCGAGCCCCCCAGGAAGCCCAGGCGGTGGCCCTGGGTGAGGGCCTCCTGGATCGATCCCCACCAGATGTGCTCGGTCTCGTTCTCCTCGTTGACCCAGAAGTCGCAGCCGTCCTGAGTGGTGTCGCGGCACTCGGAGCTGCCGTGCTCGCTGGCGACCTCCACGAGCATCTCCACGTCGGGGTCGGGGATGTTGGTCTCCAGCGACCAGCTGACCGGGTTGGGGAACTTGTACGCGGGGTGGTGGAAGAACGTCAGCAGGTCCTCGGCGCCGCACTCGTCCTCGGCCACGGTGAAGTGGATCAGCAGGTCGTTCACGTTCGCGGCGATGGGCCGATCGTCGTCCAGGCGATACACCAGGCCGGTGTCCCCCTTGGGGAAGGCGTCGGTCAGCGTCGGCGCGCCGATGCGGTAGCGCTCGCACACGTCGGTGTCGCGGAACAGCACCGTCTTGTGCCCGCGGTCGAAGTCGTCGGGGAAGTCCTCGGCGTGGTCGCCCTCGTCGAGGATGTCGAAGGGGTTGACGAAGTTGGTCCACTCGTAGCCCAGCAGCGGCACGAACCCGTCGTCCTCGTAGACCAGGGCGTCGTCCACCTGGGCCAGCGTCTCGTCCCAGATCAGCCACGCGAGCTCGCCGTCCTCGCGGATCTCGTACCACTCGCCGTGGTCGGTGGTGGCGGCGAAGTCCAGGCCCACGTCCACGGCGTTGGCGAAGAAGTCCTCGCCCGGGTAGGCGCCGCGGTTGCCGCAGCCGTCGTCGGGGTCCTCGCAGCCGTCGTGGGAGAGGTTGGAGTGGGCGTGGGGGTCGCCCCACTTCAGCTCCGAGCCCAGGAACACCGCGCGCACGCCGCCGCCGGCGAGCACCTCTGCGCCGTCCCCGTCCACCACCCGCAGCAGCAGGTGCAGCTCCTCCACCTGGGGCCCCACGGGGGCGGGATCGTGATCGGGCAGCAGCAGCGCGCCCTCGATCTCGCCGATGGCCAGATCCTCGAGCAGGGCGCCGGGCTCCTCGGTCCAGCACGCGTCGGTCAGCGCGGCGTCGCCGAGGCAGGCGGGGTCCAGGTAGGTGGTGTCGCCGTTGGGCAGCAGGTGGCGGCGCAGCAGCAGGTCCCCGCGCGGCAGCGTCAGATCCCCGGCCAGCAGGGTCAGCTGGAGCTGGAGCAGCTCGCCTTCGAGGAGCAGCGGCGGCCCGGGCTCGCTCACCGCGGTCACGTCCAGGGAGACCACGTCCGCGCGGGCGAGCTCCTCGTCGCCGTCGAGGAGGGCGTACTGGGAGCCCGACACGCCGCGGCTGTCCACCACGAGGCTGGCGCCTCCGAGGGGCACCGAGTAGGTGGCGCCGTCCAGGGCCGTGGCCTCGATGGAGGCCTCGCCCCCGGGGGCGGGGTCGACGAACAGGGCCACGCCGCCCGCGCCACGCAGCGCCTCGAGCACGTACTCCCCGGCCGAGGTGGTGTCGTCGTCGTCATCCCCGTCGCAGCCGGCGACGGCCAGCAGCAGGGCGAGGAGCATCAGGGGCAGGCGTGGCAGCAGGGTGTGAATCTCCCGATGTCCGTCCAGCATAGGTCCAGTGGTGAGCCGGGACAATAAAACCAGCACGCGCGCGAGACGTCAGCCCCGCCGGTCGCGGAAGACGGCGAAGCCCAGCAGCGCCAGCGAGGCGAGCTGGAGGGCCAGGCCCACGCCGAGCCCGGGGGTCCGCCACCGACAGCGCGCGACGCCGGTCTCGCCGACCTTGACGCGCAGCCAGCGGTGGCCGCGGCCGGTGGGCTGGGGCCCGTCGGGGCTGTCGTCGCACCAACCCTCGACGAGCTCGCCGCCGTCGCAGCGCCAGCCGGCGAGATCGCGCTGGGCCACGGTCACGGTGGTGCCGGCCTCCGCCCGGATCTCCCAGCCGGCCAGGGAGCCGTCCACCTGCGCCGACTGGAGGTCGGGCGTCTGGCCGCAGGCGGTCTCCACCCAGCCCAGCGCGTCCCCGCAGGCGTCCGGCAGCAGCAGGGGGCCGAACGCCAGCGCGGTGCCGTAGTGGGGGTTGATGAGGCCCTGCGCCGACGCAGCGGCCAGCGGATCGTTGCGCGGATCTGGGGTCGTGCCGTGTACCTGCGCGCTCGCCGCGAAGGCCACGTCCGAGCCCATGGGCTCGGGCGGATAGACGTGGGCCAGGTTGCGTGCGGTCGCCACCAGGGCCACGACGCAGATCACCGCGGCGAGGCCGTGCGCCCAGGCCGGTCCGATGCGGGCGCGGACCTCCCGGTACAGCAGCACGGCGCCGCCGAGGGGAGCCAGCATCGGCAGCATCCACTGCAGCCGCATGGGGTAGTTGACCGCGGCCATCCCCGGCAGCAGGCCGACCAGGGCCCACGGTTGCATCGGCCGGCCCGCGGTCCAGGCCAGCAGGAGGAACGCCGCGGTGACGAAGGCGAGCCCGCGGTGCACGCGCGCCAGGGCCAGCAGGCCGATCAGGAGCAGGGCCAGCCACCCTGGCCAGGCGTAGTGGAGGTAACCCTCCAGGCCGTGCCACGGCTCGGTCCACGGGAGGTGCAGCGCCATCGGCTCCACCTCGGGGTTGCCGCTGCCCGGGGTCAGGGGGCGCGTGGACATGGCCATCACGACCCCCTCGGGGATGATGCGGAAGCCGCCGCCGGCGAGCACGCCCGTGGCCACTCCTGCGAGGCAACGGAGCTGGGCGCCGCGGCGGTCGCTGCGTCCGATACCCCAGGCGATCAACGCCGCGCCCGCGGCGACCAGCGGGAACCGGGCCGCCGCGGGCGCGGTGGGTGCCAGCAGCGGTATGGCCAGTACGGCGAGGAGCCCCAGCAGGGCGCGCGGTGGCGCGGCGAGGGCCCAGGTCAGGGCGACCACGGCGGTCAGGCCGAGGGCCGTGGGGTAGTGTCCGCCGCCGAGGTTCGCCAGGGCGAGGGCGCCACCGGCCACCGCCCCCAGCAGGAGCTGAATCCACGGTCGGTCGCCGTGGTCGTCCGACAGCGCGGCCAGGGTCGCGGCGAGGGCGGTTGGCCAGACACACACGCCCAGGAACATCAGGTGGCCGCCGATGATGCGGTCGCTCCACTCCGTGGACAGCACGAGCCCGAGGCCGGCGGCCATGGCCAGGTACCACGGCACTCGCAGGCGCCGCCCCAGCCACGCCATCCCCAGCAGGAACACCAGGCTCTGGAAGGCGTACAGGGCGCTCAATCCCAGACGCGTTCCCCACCGCGAGCCCAGGAGCCACGCGGGGTGGAACGTGAACGACTCGGGATTGGCCAGCTGCGGCACGCCGTACTGGGAGAACGGATCCCAGTGGGGGACCAGACCCTCGCGGCGGCTGGCCTCGGCCACGCCCGCCATCTCCCACTGCACGTCCCAGTCGGCGCCCGGTCCGAACCCGGGGTCCTCGGCCGCAGGACCGCCGGGGACAAAATCGCGTGACCCCAGGACGCCGGCGATGACCAGCGCCGCCAGGATGGGCAGGGCGATGTGCACGGGGCGTGAAATAGCCTTCACGTCAGCGAGTCTAGCAGTAATCGGGGAAACCCCGGACCGAGCCAGGGAGTCGAGACGTCCGGCTGACAAGCCCTGAAGAAGGAGCGATGCTTGGCCATCGTGACTGATGAAGGGCGCAGTGGGCGAAGCCCGTTCAGCCGGGATGGATCGGCTTCCTGGCGAAGTGGAGTGGGTTTTCCCGAGTGCTGCTTCCAGTTGTTGCGCGCCGGAGATTGGGGCAACCTGCGGACATGACGACACTTCCTGCCAACGCCTGGACGCGGAACATCGGGCTCTTCGCGGTGCTCTTCGCCCTCGTGGTGGTCGCCGTGGCCGGAGCTGTGCGGAACCGTGGGCTGTCCCAGCGTGTGGAGGACCTCGAGAATCGCCTGGCCGAGCTGGAGGCGACCGCGGGGCCGCCGACCGCGCGGCGCAGCGCCTCCGGGGGGTCGCGGCATCGGCCGTTCTCCCGGGCCCTGGAGACCTCCCTGGACCTGGACGGTGGAGAGTTCGCCGAGTCCCTGGCCGCACCCGAGGCGCGCCAGATGATCGAAGAGGTGGTGGCCGACTACTCCGTGGCCGAGCGCGAGGAGCGCCGGTTACGGCGCGAGGAGCACGTCAACGACCGCGTCAGCGAGCTCGCCGACGCGTTCGCCGCGGACCAGGGGCTGGACGACGACACGGCCCAGCAGCTGATCCAGGTGCTGCTCGACGGCGCGGCCGAGCGCCACGAGCTGCGCGCGGCCATGATGGACGGCGACCTGGACGCCGAGGCCATGCGCGAGGAACGCGAACGCGTCGCCGCCGAGACGGACGAGCGGCTCGTGGAGCTGCTGGGCGAGGAGACCTTCGACGCCCTGCAGGCCGAGATGGAGAACCTGAGGTTCGGGCCGCGCTGAGGCCCCGGGAAGCACCATGAGAACAACCCCGATCGTCCTCGCGTTCGCCGTCACCCTGGCCGCGACCCTCGCTCACGCGACCCTCGCTCATGCGAACCCTCCACCCCACGCGGTCCAGAGCCGCAGCCCCCACGCCACCGGCGGCGAGCCCATCCCCGACATGGAGCAGCTGCAGCGCGAGTGGGGGCACGCCCGGGTGGCCGAGGAGGTGGCCCGGGTCGTGGCGCGGTCGCCGGACCTGATCACCGCCAGCCGGGCCCTGTGGGACGCGCGCCTGTCCGAGGTCACGTTCCCCGTGGCGGTGCGCGGCGAGCCGGCGACCTGGTTCGACGTGGTGTCGCCGCTGCAGGAGGTGGACGTGAGCGAGGCGGGGTTGCGCAGCCTCTGGGGCGCGTACCCCAGCGCCATCGTCGAGCGGGACCGCATGGCGCTGACCTGCCTGGACGGCGCCGGGATGCCGGTCCCGGTCGAGCTGGTCCTGGGCGGTCCGGAGGAGGTCCTGCCCTCGGACACCACTATCTTGTACATCGTCGACAACATCGACGACTGCTGGGCGTCGGGTGGGACCTCGTTGCTGGTCCATGGGGCTGACGACGATCCCCTGGTCGTGGCGACCGACCCATCCGGCCTGGTGGGCGACATGGCTGCCTGGGGTGCCCGCGGTCATCGGGCGAGCTCGTCCGACGGGGTGATGATCCTGAAGATGATCGGCACGGCCGGGGGGGAAGGGGAGGTCGCCGACCTGTTCTCCGACGGGGGCTCCGTGGGCTTCGACGGGCTGTTCGACTCCCTGCGCGACTGCTCCACGGCCGGCCCGTGTCCGGAGGGCACCGAGTGCCCCCCGCCGTGGACCTGTTCGTGCGACGAGCCAGGCAGCGTCGTCACCCGCGACCACGACGGCGACGGCTGCCCCGACCAGCGCACCACCTTCACCTACGACGCCCAGGGCAACATCACCTCGGCCCAGCACGACTGGCAGAACGACGGCGCGTGGGACGAGCGCTGCCGCTACACCGGCCCCTGCCTCCCCGGCTACGCCAACTGCAAGCAGTCGTGTGCGCCGCTGAAGTCGCCGTAGCCCTGTCCCCACACAGCCCCGTATCATCGTCTATCCAGCAGGAGGTTCCATGCGACATCTCTTGATCGTCCTGGCGATCCCGCTGGTCGGCTGCGCCGGCCAGCTCAGCGTCAACGACGACGACGACACCGGCGGTGGCATCGACGACCTGGACGACATCGAAGATCCCGAGGACGTGCTCGAGGCGTGCGAGGAGTACGCCGACCAGATCCTCACCGAGACGTTCCGCGTCGAGTTCCCCGCCACCCACGGCGGCTGCCCCTGGGGTCAGGACGGCAACCTCGGTCAGCAGCAGGGCGTGCTGACCGCCCGCGTGGAGGAGACCGAGTTCCTCGACCTCGAGGGCCTCGTGGTGTGCGACATGGACTTCGCCTTCGCGGGCGCGGCGGGCCTCGAGCAGGACATCGTCTACGACGACAACTTCATCTTCGTGTTCAACGGCGTGGTGCTGGCCTCGAGCTACCGGCCCTGGATCGAGCAGCTGGAGTCCGAGGACGTGTTCCGGATCTACGACTGGGAGCGGATCGTCGGGCTGGAGAACGACTTCTCCAGCTCCATCCCCACGTACTGCGTGGGCGAGGACACGGACCTGGCCGAGTGCGACATCCCGCCGCCGGAGACCCACGGCCCCATCTCCCTGTCCTTCGATCTGGCCATCACGTCGGAGCTGAGCTTCCGGGCCATCGACGAGCAGCGGTCCGAGTTCACGTTCATCGCCACCGGGGACAACGATCCGGAGGTGGACTGCTCCCACGACGCGTTCTACTTCGACGTGGAGGTTCCCTACCTGGATCTGTGATCGGAGGCTAAAGTAACCGCGCATCCATCCGATGACAGGAGGGGAAGGACCCCGAGATGAACCCCGTCGGCTCGAGCACCGCATCCCTCATGCAAGCCGTGGAGATCCGCATGGCGCGCGAGGCCCTCGATGCCCAGGAGGTCGAGGGTGAGGCCGTGCTCGCGTTGCTCGACCAGACCGCCGAGGTGATGGCGCAGATGGCGCGCGAGCTGGAACCGGATCTGGGCAAGCTCCTCGACGTCTACCTCTGATCCCCCTCCCGCTCCCGCCTCGCCCGCGCCAACACCAGCCCGCTCCCCACCGCCAGCCCGACGGTGATCAGCCCCAGCAGCCCCATGATCCGGGTGACCAGGACTCGCCTGGCCGCGAGATCGTGGGAGTTGCGCTCCACCTCGGGGATCAGGGCGTCGAGGGCCGCGGCGAGCTCGACGATGGCCTCGTCGCGCTGGCTGCGGCGGGGGCTGTCGTCCATGGAGGTGTTGACCACCTTGAAGGCGGCCTCGGTGCCGTTGCGCACGGTGCGCAGCTCGGTGATCTCGGCGGCCTCGATCTCCGGCAGCGCGATCTCCAGCGTGTGCAGCGCGCCCTCGAGGGCGCCGCGGCTGGGGAACGGCGGCTCGGACGGGACCAGGAAGCGGGCCGTCTGGAGCGCGTCGAGCCACCCCTGGTTCCGCTGGAGGTGGCGGTCGAGGACGTGGCCATAGGCAAAGGCGGCCACCGCCATCGCAGCGGCGATCATCGCCGCGACGAGCAGCTGGCGAAACTGCGGCGGGGTCTGCGCGTCGGCCATGGTCGGTCCTCCGGGCGTGGTCATTTCGAGTAATCGGGATAGTCGGGCCGCGTGGGCTTGCCGTCCTGGTCCTGCTCCAGCTCCGCCAGCACCTGCTCCACCGCCGCCTCGAGCTGGGGATCGCGCCCCTCGATGACGGCCCGGGGGGTCATCTCCACCTCGATGTCCGGGTAGATGCCCACGTTCTCGGCCGTCCAGTCCCCGTCGGGGCCGTAGAAGGCGATGCGCGGCGCGGTGACCATGCCGCCGTCGATGAGCGCCGGGTAGTCGTAGATGCCGATCAGCCCTCCCCAGGTGCGGGTGCCCACGAGCTTGCCCAGGCCGCGGGTGCGGAAGTAGTGGGGCAGGCAGTCGCCGCCGCTGCCCGCGTCCTGGTTGACGATCATCACCATGGGCCCGTCGATGACCGCGAGCGGGCTGGGGTAGTCCTCGCCCTCGCGCGTGGTGTTGTAGTTGATCACCGTGCGGCCGAGCATGTCGACGATGTAGTCGGCCACCGAGCCGCCCCCGTTGTAGCGCTCGTCGATCACCACGGCCTCGCGGTCCAGCTGGGCGTAGAAGTATCGGTTGAACGACGTGTAGCCCGCCCAGGCCGTGTTGGGCATGTAGACGTAGGCGACCCGGCCGCCGGTCATCTCGTCGACCTTGCGGCGGTTCGCCTCCACCCAGTCCCGGTGGCGCAGGGCGGTCTCGTCGGCCACGGGGACCACCGTGACCTCGCGCGCGCCGCGGGTGGTGGGCCGGTCGTTGACCGTGAGCACCGTCTGGACGCCGGCGGTGCCCTCGAAGGCCGCGTAGGCGTTGGCTCCCAGGGGCACCCCGTTGACCGCGAGCAGGTAGTCGCCCTCGTGGACGTCGACCCCGGGCTCGGTCAGCGGGGCCCGCAGATCGGGGTTCCAGTTCAGCCCGCCGAGGACGCGGGCGATGCGGAAGTGGCCGTCGTCCAGCTCCAGGTCCGCGCCGAGCAGCCCGCCACCGGGCCCGGTCACGTCCGGGTGGTCGCCGCCCCAGCGGTACGCGTGCCCCACCACCAGCTCGCCGATCAGCTCGCCGAGCAGGTAATTGAGGTCGTCGCGGTGCCCCACGTGCGCCACCCACGGCCGGTAGCGATCCCCCATGGCCTCCCAGTCGATCCCGTGCATGCCCGGGTCGTAGAAGAAGTCGCGCTGGATGCGCCACGCGTCCTCGAAGATCTCCGCTGCCTCGGCGCGCGGGTCCACCTGGATGCGCATCCCCGACAGGTCGAGCAGGCCGCCGTCGTCCGGGGCGTCACCCGTCGCCTCCACGATCCCGTACCCACCGTCCACGCTGGCGTACAGCAGCTTGTTGCCGTCCGCAGAGACCACATGGTTCGTCACACCCTCGATGAACACGGCGGCCTCGCGCTCCTCGAGGTCGAACCGCTGCAGCACCGGCCCGTCCTCACGCTGCTCGATGTACAGCAGCTTCCCGCCCTCGGTCGCTCGCAGATCGCGGTAGTCCCCCTCGGTCACCGGAAGCGCCAGGATACGCTGGTCGATCCCCTCGACATCCACCACCACCTCCACCTCCACTTCCTCCTCAACCTCTCCCTTCCCCTTCCCCTTCTCCACTTCCTCCTCCACCACCTCGTCCCCGGTCTTCGGGAGCAACGGCGACGCCTCGTCCGCGGCCAGCACCACCACGTACAGCGCCCTGCGTTGCGGGCGTTCGTACGAGGACATGTCGAGCCAGCCCGCCCGCAGCGCCAGGTTCGTGGACGCGGCGAAGTACAGCAGCTTGCCGTCGCGGCTGAATGCCGGCGAGACGGCATCGCTCATGCCGTCGGTGAGCTGGTGGCTCCGGCCGGTGGTGACGTCGTACAGGAACACCGCGCGCAGGTGGTTGTCGAGGCGCCGCGAGTACGCGATCCAGCGGCTGTCGGGCGACCAGACCGGCTCGATGCTGCGCGGTGGGTGATCGTAGGTGTCGGTGTCCACGAGCACCGGCTCCCGGACGTTCAGCTCCATCGTCCACAGGTTGAGCCGCTTGTCGGTGTAGGCGATGCGCTGGCTGTCGGGAGACCAGACGGCGCCGTAGTAGAACGACGGCGTGCCCAGCGCGAGGGTCTCTGGCTCTCCGAGGCCATCTTGCTCGGCCAGCATCAGCGCGTACTCGCCGCCGGCGTCGGACAGGTAGGCCACCTGGCGGCCGTCCGGGGACCACGACGGGTACCTGTCGTGCACCCCCACCGAGCGGGTCAGGTTGCGCACGTCGCCGTCCTCGGCGGGCACCGTGAGGACCTCGCCGCGGGCTCCGAACACCGCGCGCACGCCGGTGGGGGAGAGGTCCATGGACCGGATGAACGGTGCGGCGTCCTCGTGGTGGGGGCGCATGTGGGGCAGGTCCGGCGAGATGTGGATGTCCAGGGTGCGCGTCGAGCCGGAGTCGAGATCGAGCTCGTGGAGGCGGCCGGCCTGCTCGTACACCACGGCGCGGCCGTGGGCGGCGGCGTCCTTGACGTCCAGGTCTGCGTGGCCGGTCAGCGCGCGGACCGTGCCGTCGGCGGCGTATGCGTACAGGTTCATCGTGCCGGCCCGGTCCGAGAGGAACAGCACCTCGTCGCCGGCCCAGATTGGCCGCGCGTCGCTGGCGTTCTCGTGGGGGATCTCCACGTGGTCGTGGGTGGCCAGGTCGAGGATCCACACCGGCGTGGTCCGGCCGCCGCGGTAGCGCTTCCAGGTCCCGAAGGCCTCGCGGAACGGGACGTAGGCCACCTGACTGCCGTCGGGGGAGACGGCGGCGCGGTCGGCCGTGGGCATCGGCAGCGGCTCGGGCATCCCGCCGGCGAGGGGGACCGCGAAGATCCGGTAGTCGCGGCGCGCCTGGGTCAGGCGCCCGGAGCGGAACAGCACCTGGTCGCCGGCCGGGGTCCACCCCCGCGCGGCGTCCTCGGTGGGGTGGTACGTCAGGCGGACGGGCTGGCCGCCGCTCACCGGGACGACGTAGACGTCGGCGTTGCCGTCGTAGTGGCCGGTGAATGCGACATGGCCTCCGTCCGGGGACAAGAACGGATCGCTCTCCACGCCCGGATGGACGGTCAGCCGCCGCGGGTGCGCGCCGTCGCGGTCGGCGAGCCACACATCCCCCGCGTACACGAAAGCCACGTGGTCCGCGCTCACCGACGGCGACCGCAACAACATCGTCGGCTCGGCAGCTCCGGCGGTCGCCGCCAGACACAGCAGGAGGACCATCATCGGAATGCGCATCGTCGAATCCCTTCGCCCGCGTGGGATGGCTTGATATAGAAGGGGATTCTAGCCCCGGAGGGAACCCATGACCTCACGCGCGCTCTTTCTGATCCTGGGGATGCTCTCCCTGGGACTGCTCGTGGCCTGCCCCGACGAGGGCGGCGACGACGACTCCTCGGTGCCCACCGGCGACGACGACGACACCACCGGCGAGCCCAGCGAGGACCCCATCGTGCCGCGCCGCGGCGAGATCGAGGCGGTGGATCTCGACTGCTCCGGCGCCTACACCCTGCCCGACGAGTTCACCGGCGACGACGGGCTGGGCTACCACGGCTGGGAGCTCGAGGACCTGACCTTCGAGGGCGCCTGGTCCGTACCCACCACCGAGAAGACCGACTGGATCTCCGACAACTACGACGAGGGCCCCAGCCTGCGGATCCGCCCCTGGCTGGTGCCCGAGGCGGGCTACTGTCACCTCGCCCAGCTCACCGACGCCACCGAGGGCGCGCCCGCCGGCGACGCCGTGGTTCAGTGGTCGCTCGAGGAGATGACCGCCTTCGGCCACCCCTGGGACTACTACGACGAGCTGTCCCGCGACCGCTACACCCCCGACGAGGTGGACCTGGACGTGCCCATGGTCGTCATGCGCGCACTGGCCGGGCTGGGATCGCTGGACAACGAGATCCCTGGCGCCCCCGACGGCGACGACTTCGACGACGAGCTCCTCGACGAGCTCGTGGCCGCCACCGCCGACTACCCCCCCGAGCTCTCCGCGGCCCTGGCCGATCTGGTGCTCGCCGTGGGGGAGGCCTACCTGCTCAAGGTCAAGACCTTCGAGGACGGCGCCTGGGAGGACTTCGAGCGCATGTTCGACCAGTTCCAGGCCGAGATGTGGCGCACCCAGACCTCGGCCATGATGGGCCCGGTGGGCGGCACGTTCTTCGAGGACGTGGAGGCCACCAAGGACGACCTGGCCGAGCGCAAGATGTACGGTGCCGGCCTGCGCGTGTCGGGCGCCGCCGACGCCCTGCGCGTCGCCCTGGACGGCATCGAGCCCTTCGACTCCCCCGGCCTCGACGTGATGACCCCCCACGGCCGCGTCCTCGTGGACACCACCGGCGCCGACACCACCTGGACCCGCGAGCAGCTCGCCGACGCCGCCATCGTGGTGGATCTGGGCGGCGACGACGTCTACCACGGCCGCTACGCCGCCACCCACGAGTTCTGGATGAGCGCCGGCGTGCTGGTCGACGCCTCGGGCAACGACCTGTACTCCCCGGACGTGGCCGACATCGAGTCCGACGAGACCTCCGACCTGGAGGCCTTCGACTCCGACGGCGGCTTCACCCAGGGCTGCGGCCTGTTCGGCGTCGGCGTCCTCGTGGACGGCGGCGGCGACGACGTCTACACCGCCACCACCCACGCCCAGGGCAACGGCGCGTTCGGGATCGGCGTGCTGTATGACCGCGACGGCACCGACATCTACCGCCTCGGCACCACCGGCCAGGGCACCGGCTACTGGGGCCTCGGCATGCTCGTCGACGGCGGCGGCGACGACTACTACGGCGTCTACACCATGGGCCAGGGCGCCGGAAAACCCCGCGGTCACGGCCTGCTGCTCGACCTCGACGGCCACGACACCTACATCGGCTACTACAACGACTACCAGGACTGGCTGCCCGCCCCCGGCTTCAACAACTACCACGGCCTCGGCTTCACCTGGCCCTACTCCGACGACGAGGGCAAGCCCCACTACATGAGCATCTGCCAGGGGGTCGGCTGGGGCTTCCGCGGCGACTGGATGGACGACGGCACCAACCGCGCCGGCGGCTACGGCGCGCTCATCGATCTGGGCGAGGGCGACGACCAGCACTACGCCGACTGCATGTCCCAGGGCCACGGCTTCGTCTACGGCTACGGCTTCTTGTACGACGGCGGCGGCGACGACATCTACCGCACCTTCTGGTGGGGCCCCGCCGCCTCCCCCCACATGGGCACCAACCTCTTCGTCGAGGAGGGCGGCAACGACGACATCCACGTCATCGCCCTGTCCGGCGGCTACGGCTACGACTGGTCCATCGGCTGGACCCTCGACAACGCCGGCGACGACATCTACTCCGGCCAGTTCAACTACGGCCGCGCCTACTCGTGGTCCATGACCTTCATGATCAACACCGGCGGCGACGACATCTACAACGACGGCTCCCAGCAGGGCTCGCCCCACTTCGGCATCGTCGACGGCGGTTACTCGTCCCGCGCCCACATCGGCGTCTTCATGGATCTCGGCGCCGGCGACGACACCTACAACACCACCCACGAGTACGTCACCAACGACGCCGTCTGGTACAACGAGCCCATCGGCGACGGCACCAACGCCGACAATCACAAGGGCATCGGGATGGACCGCTAGGAAAAGGGACGCTCACACCTTTACGCCTTTTCTCTGCATCCTCCCTGTACACTCCTGCCGAGGGAGGCCCCCCATGACCACCGAGAACACGCCGCAGGCTCCGCCCACCCCCATGGAGGCCACCCGCGACGCGATGGTCCAGAACGTCAAGGACGAGGCCAAGAACCGCCTGCAGCGCAAGCTGTATAATTTGGCCCGGCCCTACCTCCCCGAGACGCTGCGCCGCAAGGTCGAGCGCCACCTCTCCAAGATGCTGTTCTCGCTGGTGTTCGGCTGCGTGTTCTTCGCGGTGTTCGGCGTCGTGATCGTCGGCGTCGTCGGCGTGGTCGCCCTCGCGGCGCTGGGGATACTGTCCTGACCGTGCCGGGGAAAAGGCGTGAAGGTGTGAGCGTCCCTTTTCCCCGCCGCGCCGTGCTCCTGCTGCTGTTGTTGGCCCTCTCCGCGGTGCTGTACGCTCAGGTCCGCCACGCCCGCCAGAGCTGGACCCCGCCGCTCGATGCGCGGCCCGACAGGCCCTCGCCGCCGGTCCTCCACATCGGGCCACAGGCCGCGGTCGCGGGGCCCGTGGACGTCGCCCTGCACGATCCCGTCGATTTCGACGGCCTCACCCGCGAGGCGGTGCTCGCGCTGCGCCGCGCCAACGTGGCGCTGCACCCCGCGCTGGTCTCCGGCTACGAGCCCCACAGCAGGATCTACGGCCGGATCGTCGACGGCCTGCCCTGGTGGGGCATGGTGGGGCAGTTCAGGTACGGCCCGGGGCCCAGGTCCACCGAGGGCGCCTCCGAGGAGGCACGCTTCGTGCTCAACCCCTTCGTGCTCGTCGGCGCCGAGCTCTTCGGGGCGAGCCGATGGGGCGGATTCCGCTGGGACCAAGACGCCGTCGCCCGCTCCGGCCTGTCCGACGAGGAGCTCCCCCTCGCCGTGGAGCCCACCTCCCTGACCTGGTGGCCCGACCAGTCCCGCGCCGAGGTCGTCTACGACGCCACCGGCCTCATCGAGGGCGTCGCTCCGTACACCGTCGAACCCCCGACCCTCCCCCTCGGTGGCACCTACCTGTATCCCCAGAACGCCCGCGACCTGGGCTTCGACTTCCTCTACCTGGACCTCGACGCGTCGGACCAGGTCACCCAGCGCGATCCCAGCTCCACGCCCTTTCGCGTCCGGAGCTTCATCCATCACGGCGGCAGCTGCAGGTACCCCGGCGGCTGCAACAACGGCAGCCCCCACATCACCGAAGTCGCGCGCATCCAGATCGAGGCGCTGCCCGCGCGGCTGGTCCTGAAGCTCTGGCGGAAGAGGCCGGAGGACGCGTCGAGCGTGGCGGACATGGAGTTCGCGATCCGGTTCGAGTGAGGTGGGCGTGATCGCGAGTCAGGACGACAGCACCTCCCATTCGTCTTCGTCGCTGGGTTCCGGCCGGCTCCGGGAAGGAAGACCGAACTGATCGAGCACGACGTCCCCCTCGGGAAACCTCGCGAGGACGAGTAGCTCGCCTCCCATGGCCTCGATCAACCTGCGCAGGCTGCTGACTCGCGTATCGGTGCGCCGCTCGAGCTTGGACAGGCTGGATTGCCGGATGGCGAGCCTGCTGGCGAGCTGCTCCTGGGAGAGGTGGTGGAGCTTCTATCTCGTGGGAGATCTCTCGCGGAGGAAATCCACCGTGGCGACGAGGAGAGGCTCATTCACGGCGACGGAACGACATCGCCAAGGCCAAGAACATCTGGACGGTGAGTGCGACGGCCCAGGCCCACCAGACCCATTCGCGTTCCGCTGAGATCTGCGGCACCAGGTGGGTGGCGAGAAGTGCGGCATACATCAGGCCCATGACCTGGTAGTTGGAGAGTTCGCTCTTTGTCGTCTTCGGTGTATTCATGACGGTTTCGGGGGTGTCCTCAGGGTGACGGCGATGGAGCATCAACGCGCCGAGAGCTGCTCGCGAAGGTAGGTCGCCGTGGCAATGAGCGCTGTCAAGCACAGCGCGCTGGTCCAGGCCCACCAGAACCACTCCTTCTCGGCGGCCAAGGGTTGCACCAGGTGGGTCATGAATATCATCAGGTTCGCCATGGCCAGAGCACCCATTGCGGAAAGCGAACGCTTGTTCTTGTTCGACGTCTCCATGTCAGCTCCTTGTAGGGGCGCGAGCCCTGCTCGCGCGAATTTGGGAATACGAGGGCGCCTCTGAGCTATCGTATGGACTCCATGCCGAACCCCTCGATGAACGCCGCACCGATGTCCACCAACTCCTCCACATCGCTCTCGATCGTGAAATCGTAGCCCAGGTCCTCGATTTCGGTGTACTGCTCGAAGGCTTCTTCAACCTCCGTGTAGTCAGGAATCGATGCGTGCTCCATCGTCTCGATGTAGTCGAGGAGATCTTCCACTCCCGACTCGTTGAAACTCGGGTGATCTTCGCAGTTGTCCATGACATCGATCGCGTGCACACCCGCAGCGCCGCACGCTGCGACCACGAAAGCGAAGCTCCATGCAAAAGCTCCCATGGTTCCGCCAGTGGCACCCAAAGCCACGCCCACGGAGGCGGTACATCCGATAGAGGAGAAGGCAAACCAAGCGATCGCCTTCCCGCACTCGGATGCCTCCTCGATCTCGGTGTGGGACTCCGCGTCGGGCACGTCGAAGTCATCGGGATTCGGTGGAGACGAAGTGCCGGCCGCCGGCAGGTTCGAGATCACGTCCCACCAGGACGGGTTCTCCCAGACGGACACGACCAACTCCGGATCGATGGGCTCTGTGGCCCCCACGAACCAGGACTCGAAGTTGCAGCGCCCGATCTCGCCAGCGACGACTTCGAGGTCATCGTGTGGGTAGAAGGCCAACTCGAACGTGCATCCAGTCGCGGTCTCCCACTCCATCACGAGCTCGTCGTGAGTGACAGAGAGCACCGCCATACGCGTGATCTCCCCCTCCGAGATCACCCGCGTCTCCGGCTCGAGGGCTCCCTCGCCCAGGACCGTTTCGGGTTCGGGCATGCCGGCGGGCTGCTGATACCTCGCGTGTGCCGCAGCCGGGGCCAGAGTGCTGGCCAGGAGAGCCAGCGAGGACAGGGCGAACGAGAAGATGTGGTTGCGAAACATGGTCTTCCTCCCAGGGTGTTGCGCCGGTTCCGATGCCGAGCGCGGTTTCTCTGGGGAGAGAGCAATGGGCATGCCATGTGTGGCATGTATTTGAAATCAAAGGGGAAAGGTAGGTCTTTGGGGATCCACCGTATCTGGCAAGCGACCGAAAATCGGTCGCCCCGTCCGAAAATCGGTCGCTCCCCAGCAGGAGCATCCTCAGGCGCGTGGGCCCACGTCATCGCAAAGGACGGGACCGTTGGTATGCTGGAGATACAAGGACACCTGGAGCGGGTGGGGGAGGTCGTCGTGAGAGTGCAACCCGGAAGGAACGGCAGCGTCGCGGCGTGGTCCTGCTGGATGGCCGCCGTGTGTACCGCGCTGGTCCTCGTCACCGGCCCGGCCGCGGCAAGCGAGGTGCCACCGGAGAACGACGCCGGGGCCCTGCGCACCTACGACCAGCAGTCGTTGCGGCGCGTCTTGATCCCCTACGAGACCTATCCCATGCGGGGTCCGGTCAAGCTGATGCTGACCTGGACGGTGTCCGATGGCGGCGGCGCGCTGATGTCCGCGATCCACTTCGCGAACCTGATGAACGACACCGCCACGATGGAGGCCCTGCGCCAGGATCGTTCCACGGCGTGGACGGTCTTCGGTCTCATGCTGGTGTCCGGCGTGGGCGCCGTGATCGGCGGGGTATTGCTGTTCGAGGCCCCGGGCCGGGACGAACCACCTTCCCTCGTCCAGATGCAGGTGGGCGGCATTCTCCTGGGTTCCGGCAGCCTCTGCCTGGCGCTGTCGTGGATCGCTCCGTTCCACGTGAGCATGAAGCAACGCAAGGCCTCGGCCTACTACTCGCCGGAGGCCGCCGACGCCATGATCGAGGCCTACAACGCGGCGCTGAGGGAAGAGCTCGGCCTGACCGAGGACCAGACCCTCGACATCGACATGCACACCCGCCGCTCACACCCGCAGCTCGACCTGTCCGCCTCCTTGACCGGGGTTCGCCTCGCCGTGACCTTCTGAGGGGTGATCGGTTCGTGTGAACGCGCTACCAGAGGGTCTCGATCCCTTCGTACTGCCGGATGCGTCGGTCGGCGGTGATCAGGATCATGTCGTTGACCTGGGCCGTCGCCACCAGGAATCGATCCGCAGGATCCCCGTGTGTCCACTCGAGTTGCTCGCTTCGGATCGCGGTCTCCAGGTCGAGGCCGACCATGGTCACCGGGGAACGCCGCAGAGCTGTTCGGAGCCAGCGAGCGGGATCGCCATCGACCGACAACCGGCCCTTACGAACGAGTACGAGGAATTCCCACGCGGAGATCGAGGACAGGTGCAGCTCATGAGCTGGATCTCGTAACGCCTCGGCCGCGGAAGTGGATAGGCGTTCACAGTCGAGCATCTGCCAGAGCCACACGTGGGTATCCAGGAGCATCCTCACGAGCCCAGCACCTCCCACTCGCTCTCCTCGCTCGCTGGCGCCAACAGATCCCCCTCGATCCGCGCTGTGCTCCTCATGCAGTCACCCCAGTCCCGTGCTTCCTGCCGAGGCACCGGCACCACCCTCGCCACCGGTCTGCCGTGCTTGGTCACCTCGATCCCCTCGCCCGTCTCCGCGACCTCGTCGAGGAGACGCAGACAGGTTTGCTTGAACACGCCCGCGGGTACACACTTCATGGGGGAATAATGCCATGGACATTGTCCATGGACAAATAATTCCCTCTCACCCACGGTGGCGCAACGACATCACCAAGGCCCACAGCATCTGGACGGTCAGGAACACGGCCCAGGCCCACCAGAGCCATTCCCGATCCGCCGACATCTGCGGCATCAGGTGGTGAGTGAAGTGGATTGGGTCGTGGAAGTCTGCATGGTTCCTCCTGTGGATGGTTCGAGGAGGAGCATCTTCCGCTGCGCGGGCGGGGTGTCTGTCCCATTTCCCTGTTTGCCCCGTTTGATCCCCCGAGGCGCCCCGAAAGGACCGACCCGTGCGGATCTTCGCGACGAGTGTGCAGGAGGTGGCCCAGGGTTTCCTGCATCCGGGGTATCTCTCCGCCTACCCGCATAGCCATACCGAATCCATGCCCCAGGGTGAGCCCGCGTTGCAGCTGGACCTCACGCGGGCGTTCGAGCTGACCGAGCCTGGGGAGGCTTCCCTGGCCGCAGGCGCGGTAGCGGTGACCGATGGGCTTGCAGGCCTGCTGGCTGGACCGGTCGGCTGGGGCCTGCTCGGCCTGAGCGGTGTGTCCGTGGTCGTTGCGCTGGTGTGGATCTGGTATCGAAAGGCGCGCGGCTCCCCCTACCGCTCGCCGCCTGTGGGAGTCCTGGCGGCGCTGTTGCCGCTGGGCCTGTGGATGGTGCTGCTGGCGTCGCCGGACCGCGGAGGTGCTGTGGTCACCTTGCCGGGCGAGTCCGACGGTGGGCGGGAGTACGTTGACCCACATGCGGCGACCCTCGGGCTGATGTACGGCCCGGTGGGGGATGCCCTGGCCAACGACGGCCGCCGCGACTATGCCCTGGCCAACGTCCATCGCGAGGTGGTGCTGCCCGTCGAGGAACTGACACCGGGCCAGCGGTATGCCCTGGAGCACTTCACGCGAGACGGTTGGGGCCGCAGATTCGACCTGGGCTACGAGCCGGGCCGCTACACCCTGACCAGCGCGGGCGAGGATGGCGAGCTGGGCACGGGCGATGATCTGAGTCGCGCCGTGTTCCCCGTGCACAGCCTGCCATCGCTGGCGTCCCGGGATACCTACTACGTCAGGCGCGTCGACGAGAAGCTGGAGGTCCTGTTCCACAGGCCTCGCGACGGCGACTTCCTCTTCCTGGGGTACACCCGCGCGGCGAAGATCACCGGCAACACCTTCTTCGATCATGTGCACGCGCGCGACCACGCCAGACAGGCCCTCGACCGGCTCGAGCAGCAGTGGGAGAGCATCGAAGCCGCCGCTGTGGGCGAGGCGCTGGTGCTGTTGTACTTTGGAGACGCCCCCCTGTGAGGCATCCCCTCTTTCTCCGTCCACCAGTTCCTGTCAGCTCACCAGCTCCCGCAGCCGCTTCGTCACGAAGATCGGCCGGTCGTGCCCCGGCAGGAGCATCTTCAGCCCCGTGGACCGAGCGTCGAGTTCGGCGAAGACCCGCGCGAGGCTGGCTTTTCCGGCGGCGTGGTCCGCGAAGGCGAGGGGGTGGTCCAGGGCCAGCAGGTGGGCGTGGCTCATGGCGAGGTCGCCGGCGAGGCAGATCGAGACGTCGAGGTCGGGGAGATCGACGACGTAGGAGCTGTGGGGACCCCAGTGGCCGGGGGTGTCGAGGTGGGTGACGAGGCCGTCGAGGTGGTCGGGATCGAAGGGGAGGGCGTTGGGGATGGAGGAGCCAAGGGGGGCGAAGACGGTGGCGTTGGGAAGCAGGTCGAGGACGCGCGAGTCCACGTGGTCGCCGTGGTCGTGGGTGACCAGGACGGTGCGGATGTCGGCGGGGGTGAGGCCGGCGTCGGCGAGGGCCTGGAGGGCGCGGTCGACCGAGGCCTGGCCGTGGGTCGAGGGGTCCGGGGAGATGAACGAGGGATCGAGCCAGGCGGGGAAGCCGTGGGGGTGATCGGGGTCGAAGAGGAGGACCGACGTGGCCTGGCCGGACCAGCCGAGCGCGAGCTTGGCGGCGGCCATGGCGAGCCACTGATGGTGGGCGGCGTCGGTGCCTGGGCCGGCGGCCAGGAGGATGTCCTTGGTGTCGGGGGAGCCCATGAGGTCGCCGTACTTGAGCGCGTGGAGTTGCATGGGGGATCCCTACGTGGGCGAGGCTGTGACGTCTAGCTGCTGTCCCACCTGTGGTGGGTGGTGAATGGCGGACATGTTTGGCGGATCGGAGATCCTTGGGGGCGGTGCCTGGTCAAGTCTGGTCTTGCGTCTTTCCAGTAGAGGGCTGGGTCACGCACCTGACCTGCCAGGAGCCGCGTCCCAGGTAGCGAAGGGAGAGCGCAAGGAAAAGACGACAAGAACCAGACGGTTGACCAGCGTTGACGCCCGCGCGTGGCTTGGAATGCCCCGCGGGCAGGTCCCTGCCCCACTCCCCCTCCCTTTCTTTCACACGATTACAACAAACCTGTATGTATTCTTGGGTGATAATCATACAATCAAGTATGAACGAGGAGGGCGGCACCCCATGTTCGGCCAGGACCCGGATCGCAGCGACCGCGGATTCCACGTACTGGTGGTCCTGGCAGCGGTGGCGACGGGGCTGGTGCTGGCCCTGGCGTTCAGCGCGCCCTTGCCGGCGAAGCGGGACGTGAGGGACATCCCGGATCGGTTCGCGGAGATCCACCTCGAGAAGGTGGACGCACCAGTCGAGGAGTCGGCCGGCCCGGACGAAGGAGAGGCCAAGAAGGCCAAGGGGGAGGAGGGCTCGATCCAGCTTCGTCGAGCGCGCCGGGAGCAGCTCGAGGAACAGGGGACGGCCGCGCTGCTCCTGTCGACGAACGCGGATGCCAGGCCGTCGAGCCCGCCGCCCATGGCCCGTTCTTCGCTGGACAAGCGGATCGCCCAGAGCGAGGGCATCCTCGCGGACCTGGCCGCCATGGAAGCGGGCCGGTCCCTCGGCCTGGACGGCGCGCTCGCGAACGGGTCGTCGGCCTACGTCGGCGGCGTCATCGGCTCCCAGTACGGCAACCAGTACGGATCGGGAGGACTCTACTCCCGGGGCTCGAACGTCTTCGGCAGCGGCTCGCTCACGCTCAGCGGCGAGGGCGGTGGCCGGGGCGACATGAACACATCTTCCCTGGACGGCCACGGCAGCCAAGGCGGCTTCCTGGGCGGCCACGCTCTCCAGGGACAGGGACGGAGGGGCGGTGCCGGCAGCGGGACACACCTCGGCCGCAAGGCCGGCGCCGCCCTCTCCATCGGCGAACCCATCATCCTGGGGGCGCTGGACCGCTCGTTGATCGACCGGGTGATCCGCCAGCACCAGTCACAGCTGAGGTACTGCTATCAAAAGGAGCTGAACCGCCAGCCCGGCCTGAGCGGGACGGTGATGGCGAAGTTCGTCATCGCCACGGACGGGACCGTCTCCCAGGCCGAGGTCGGGGCCACGAGCCTCGAGAACGTGGTGGTGGAGGACTGCATCACCGCGCGGATCGAGCGGATGAAGTTCCCGTCGCCCAGGGGCGGCGGGATCGTGATCGCCACGTACCCCATCGAGCTGAACGATCCCTGGCCCCGGCAGGAGCGAGCCGAGGAGCCGACGCCCGCGCCGATCCTGGAGCACAGAGCCCTGGCCACTGCTCGTGAATTCCCGGTGGACGAGCCACGCGTGCTGTCCCACCCGGTCCGCGAGTTCCAGGCCCGCTACTCGACCCTGGACGCCCTCACCTTCCGCGATCCCCACGGCTACTGGGCCAACACCTACGTGCCCGGCGATCCGTCGCTGAGGTTGCTGCGCAACCAACTGGCCCAGTTCGACCGCGACGACCTCCACGACCTGACCGCGGGCCAGCCCCACATGGAGGACCTGGCGCGCCAGGGGAGCCAGCCCTTCGACGCGCCTCACAGCGCCGCGCTGGCGGTGTACCTGCACGCGAGCGAGGCAAGCCTGGAGGAGCGCACCCGGATGGTGGTCCAGGTGGGGCTGCAGGGGACCCAGCGGCAGGCGGGGCGCCGGCCGACCATGAACGTGGCGGTGGTGCTGGACCTGGGCGAGGAGATCTCCGAGACCGATGGCGCGTGCATGCGCGCGCTGCTGGACGCCCTGGCCGCGGAGCGGGACGTGGCGGATCGGTTCTCGGTGGTGGTGGCGGGGCGTCCAGGCGGCGTGGTCGTGGAGCCGGACGAGTTCCGCCACGGGCCGCTGACCGTGGCGGGCCAGCAGCTGTTCGGCGAAGCCGGGGCCGGCGATGGGCCGACCCTGGATCTGACCCAGGCCTTTGCCGCTGCGCTGGAGCGGGTGGGCGACGAGGAGTCCTCGCCCCTGGGCTCGAACGCGGTGGTGCTGGTCACGGCGCGGTCGCTGGGGCCGGAGCTGGACGCGCTGGCGAGGGCGGCCCACGAGGCCGCAGTGGACGGGGTGCCCACGAGCGTCGTGGGGATCGGCGGAGCCGTGCGGGGTGCGCAGCTGGACCGGCTGGTGCTGGCCGGCCAGGGCAACCGCCGGCTGATGGAGCGCCCGGACGAGGCGGCCGATCTGGTCCAGCGGGAGCTGACCGCGGTGGGGCAGGCCGTGGCGCGGGCGGTGCGGCTGCGCATCCGGCTGGCCCCGGACGTGGAGCTGGTGGACGTGCTGGGGTCGCTGCCCCTGGACGAGGTGGCCGCGCAGCAGGTGCGGGACGCGGAGCAGAGCATCGACCAGCGGGTGTCGCGGGACCTGGGCATCGTGGCGGACCGCGGGGAGGACGAGGACGGCGTCCAGGTGGTGATCCCCGCCTTCTACAGCGGGGACGCGCACGTGATCCTCCTGGACGTGGTGGTGCCGGGGCCGGGGCCGGTGGCCGACGTGACCGTGCGCTACAAGGACCTGGTCCACCTGCGCAACGGCGTGGCCCGGGACACCCTGGACCTGGGGCGGCAGCGCGTGGCCGCGGGGCCGCTGGAGCGCAACGTCACCCGCAACGTGCTGTCCCACGAGCTCTCCGGCGTACTCGGGGAGGCCAGCGCCTCGCTCCAGGCCGGCGACATGCCCGCGGCGCTGAGCCTGCTCCAGGGGCACCTGAACCTGGCACAGGCGGTGCACGACGAGGTGCCGGGATTCCAGGGGGATCCGGATCTCCTCGCCGACATCGCCCTGCTCGACGATTACCTGCGGGCGCTGCCGCCGGGGCCCGCCCGCAACACGCCCGGCAGAACCCACCTGATCGCTTCTCTCCGGCTGGCAGGCCGGCTCAAGGTCCTGCCGCGCCCCCGGTGGGACTAGGAGGCATTCATGCGTTTGTGGACACTCGTCATCGCCCTCTCCCTGACCATCCCCGCGTGGGCCGAGGAACCCCCCGGTGACGTGCGGCTGCCCCTGGACCAGTACGACGATCTGGTGGAGAAGGCGGCGGCGCCGCAGACGGCGCCGGTGGCCGCGCCAGCGGACTTCGCCCTGGGCCGGGCCGACGTCTCGCTGCAGGTGACCCCCGGCGGCGGTGGCGCGCGGACGTCTGCGGCGGTGACGGTGAACCTGCGCGCCGAGGTGTTCACGGACGACTGGGTGCTGGTGCCCCTGCTCTCGGCGGGCACGGCGGTGAGCTCGGCCACGGTGTCGGGCTCGCCCGTGCAGCTGATCAGCTCGCCCGACGGCGTGGGCTGGAGCGTGCACAAGGCCGGCGTGTACGACGTGGTGCTGTCCTATGCGGTGGACGCGAACGGCTCGGCCCACGGCCAGTCGGTGGGGTTGCCCGTACCCCGCGCCGCGGTGACCAACCTCACCGCGATCCTGCCCGGTTCCGGGCTGGACGTGGCGGTGATCCCCTCGGCGGGCGCCACCACCTCGGGTGACGAACGCAACACCACGGTCCAGGCGACCATCCCCTCCACCTCGGCGGTGCACCTGTCGTGGCGGCCCCCGAGCCAGGGGGGGCACGCGGTGAGCCGCGCCACCTACACCGGCCGGCTCGTGGGCGACGCGGTGGTCTGGTCCGCCGAGCTCGACGTGGAGCTGTTCGGCGATCTGAGCGTGGAGCTGCAGCTGCTGCCGCGGACGATGACGCTGAGCGACGTCAAGGTGGACGGCCGCGACGCGACCATCGTGGCCGGGGCCGAGCGGTTCGCCGCGGTGGTCCGGGGCGCGGGCGCCCACGAGGTCACGCTGGGATTCGAGACCCCGGTGACCCGCGAGGAAGGTCCCCCGCGCGTCACCCTGGCCGTGCCCGAGATCCCGGTGTCGCGGTTCGAGCTGAGCCTGCCGGGCAAGAAGGAGGTCTCGGTACAGCCCGGGGCCAGCGTCACCCACACCCACCCGGGCTCGAGCACCGTGGCCGCGGCGAACGTGCCGCTGACCAGCCAGGTGGTGCTGTCGTGGTCCGAGGCCGTGCCCGAGGAGGTGCGCGCCGAGCTGCGGACCAACGCCGACGTCTACCACGCGGTCCACGCCGAGGAGGGGGTGCTGTACGTGCACGCGATGGTGGCCTACGAGGTCACCCGCGGCGAGACCAACCACCTGGAGATCCAGATGCCCGCCGACGCGGTGGTCAACGACATCCGCAGCAGCGGCGGCGGGGTGGCGGAGTGGAGCCCCCGGCCCGGCCAGCGGGGCAAGCCCTACCCGGTGTCGGTGTTCCTGGACCGCCAGGTGACCGATCAGGTGACCTTCGAGGTGCTGTACGAGTGCAAGCTCGGCACGGGCGCGCAGGCCACCGAGGAGGTGGAGGTACCCCTGGTCAGCGCCGTGGACGTGAACCGTCAGCGGGGCATGGTGGCGTTGCTGGCGTCCAAGGAGTTCACCCTGAAGCCGGCCGAGGACGGGGCGCTGACCCGCGTGGGTGAGAACCAGCTGCCCGCCTTCGTGCGCGAGGCCGTGGACATGACCATCGCCCACACCTTCAAGTACGTGGAGGAGCCGCCGGCGCTGCGCGTCCAGCCCGCCGTACCCGAGCGGCGCGAGGGCAAGTTCGACGTGCAGGTGGACACCCTGGTGTCCCTGGGCGACGTGACGCTGAAGGGATCGGCCAGCGTGGCCGTGGACGTCAAGTCCGGGGGCATCTCCGAGCTGGCGCTGAGCCTCCCCGCGGGGATCAACCTGCTGGGGCTCAGCGCGCCGTCGCTGCGGGCGTACACCACCGAGGACGGCGAGGACGGCCGGCAGGTGGTGGACGTGCAGTTCACCCAGGAGATGGACGGGCAGTTCCGCCTCGAGGTGGTCTACGAGCAGATCCTGGACGAGGGGGCCACCGAGGTGATCGTGCCGCTGCTGGCCGTGGCCGGCGCCGAGGTGGAGCAGGGCCGCATCGGCGTGGAGGCCCTCAGCGCCGTGGAGGTGCAGCCGTCGTCCATGGAGCACCTGTCCACCCTGGACACGGGCGAGCTGCCCCAGCAGCTGATCCTGCGCACCACCAACCCGATCCTGCTGTCGTACAAGTACGTGCAGGCCAACCCTCCGGCCCGCCTGGGCCTGAGCATCGCCCGTCACCAGGAGATCGACGTGCAGCGGGCCACCATCGACCAGGCCGACTACCGCACCCTGGTCACCCGCGACGGCCTCGCGGTGACCACGGCCACGTACACGGTGCGCAACAGCTCCCAGCAGTTCCTCAAGGTGACCCTGCCCCGGGACTCCGAGGTGTGGTCGGCCTTCGTGGACGGCCGCCCCGAGAAGCCCGCCCTGGTGGCGGAGGAGGACAGCGGCGACCAGCAACAGATCCTCGTCAAGATCATCAACTCGGCCCGGGGCTTCCCCGTGGAGCTGATCTACGCCACCGACATCGCCAGCATCGGCGCGGTGGGCCGCGTCCGCGGCAGCCTGCCGCGGCCGGACATGGTGGTCACCCGCACCCACTGGGACGTCTTCTTGCCCGCGGACGTGGCCTTCGGTACCCCCCGCACCAACCTGGAGGTGGCGGGCGTGGCCGAGGCGGTCACCGCAGGGGAGATGGCCCCGGCGACGACCACCCAATCCGGCGAGGCGCTGCGCATCCAGGTGCCCACGTCGGGGGTGCGCTACAGCTTCGACAAGCTCTACGCCAACCGCTCCGACGAGGAGGCGTCGTTCGTGCTGCCGTACACGTCGGTGGGTGGCGTGCGCATGGCCCGGATGATGGGGCTGGCCGGCACCGTGGCGCTGTGGGTGGGGCTGCTGCTGGGGCTGCACCGCCGGCTGTCGCGCAACCTCGCGGCGCTCGTGGCGGGCGCCGGGGTGGCGCTGGTGGCGGTGTCGGTGCTCTCGCTGGGGGGCGGATGGACCCTGCCGCTGGTGGTCAGCATCGTGGTGGTGGTAGGGGTGGCGGCTCGGCCGGCCGCTGCGCACCTGAAGGGGCTGAGGCGAGGAGCGTCCCGCGCGGCGACTACTCCGTAGGTCTGAACGCGATCACCACCAGGATCTCTTCGGTGCTCCCCACCAGGATCGTCTCGTAGGTGTAGCCGTCGGCCACGGCGCTCCAGTTGTCCACGCCACCGCCCGGCGCGATCCATAGGGCCTCGGCGTCCGCGGAGGTCGCGACGTTGAGGGCGGTCGAGTCATCGACGAACGCCCCCTCTCCCATGGGATCACCGTCGGCGTAGAACACCTCGTAGTCCTCGGTGGAGGTGACGGTGGCGCCGTCCACCGGCTCCATGGCGGCGTCCTGGACGAACCCGATCAGGGCCCCGCCCTCGAACAGCTCGCCGTGCCAGCCGGCGATGGCCAGGTCGAGCTCCATGGCGGCCACCACGTCGGCCGACGCCGCGAAGGCGACCTGGTCCTCCACCACGAAGCCGTCGGTCCAGCCCGCGTACTCGTCGCCGTGGATGCCCGTGGCCACGCTGCGGTACTCGGTGCCGTTGTCGTCCACGATCATGATCAGCCCCATGTCCGCGCCGGTGGGGTCGATGCCGGTGACCTCGAAGCTGCCGTCGCCGGCGACGGTCCCGACGCCCAGGGCCGCGGGCTCGCCACCGCTGGCCAGCATGGGGGCGGGGTTGGCCACCACCACGGACACGCCGGAGACCGTGGAGTCGACGTCGCCGAGGTCGTGGACGGAGCCACGCACGGTGATGGTGCCGGCGTCCACGTCGTCGTCGTCGCCGCCGTTGGAGGTGTCGTCGTCGCCGCCGGTGGGGCAGCCGACGAGCAGCGCCAGCGCCGCCAGGAGCATCAGCAATCTGTGGTTCATGGGGTCTGCCTCCGTGCTGCGCCCTTCGCGGGCGCGCGCTCCCCGCGCGTGTCGAGGACGCCCGACTATAGTACGCTCGGGTGGCAAGAGCGAAGGAGGGCAACCATGGACCTGCTACGACCTCGGATGTGGATCGCGCTGCTGGCCGCCTGCGGGCTGCTGGCTGGCGGGTGCGCCCTCGATCCGGACGGCGACGAGGACGGCGACGGCCTGACCAACGGCGAGGAGGAGGACCTGGGCACCGACCCGGAGATCGCCGACAGCGACGGCGACGGCCTGTCCGATGGCGACGAGGTCAACGTCCACGGCACCGATCCGGGGAATGCGGACACCGACGGCGACGGGTACGAGGACGGCGAGGAGGTGGAGTCGTACACCGATCCCCTCACCGAGGCGGACCACCCCTACCTGGGCGGCTGGCCCATCGACGCGTGCCGCATGGACGTGGTCCCCACCGGCAACGACGTGGGCGACATCGCCGAGAACTTCACCTTGCTGGACCAGTACGGCGAGTACGTGCGGTTCCACGACTTCTGCAACCACACCATCTTCCTCATCGCCGGCGCATTCACGTGACCGGGCTGCGAGGAGCAGTCGGTGATTGCTCAGTCCTACTGGAACGCCTACCGCGACAACGACTTCCTGGTCATCTACCTGGTCTCGGCCGACGACGCCGGCAACGACCCATCGCCCGAGGCCCTCGCCGGGCACGCCAGCGAGCTGGGGCTGACCTACCCGGTCCTCGCGGACCAGGGCTGGTACGTGCAGAGCCTGTTCAGCCGTGACGACTCCATGCCCTCGCTGACCCTGTTCGCCCCCGGTCCCACGGTGGTCGCCGTGGATGACATCACCCTGGGCTACGAGGACATCGAGGAGCTGCTGGGGCTGTAGTTGCCCCACGGCCACGACCACGACGACGACACCCCGACCCTCGACTGGTCGGAGACCTCCGCTTCCCTGGCCGAGGACGCGCCCACCCACGTGTGGTCCGGTCCGGCCGCCCCTGACGGCTCGACGGCCGAGACGGCCGAGACCCGCGAGAGCCGCGTCGGCGATGCCACCGACGCCATCGCCGCGGACGTCCGGGTGGACCACTTCCACGTATTGCGCGAGATCGGCCGCGGCGGAATGGGCGAGGTCTTCCTGGCGCGGGACGTCCGCCTCGGCCGCCGCGTGGCGCTCAAGGTGCTCCGACGCAACCGCATGGGCTCGCGCGAGGCCGTCGAGCGGTTCTTCCAGGAGGCCCGCACCACGGCCCGCTTCAGCCACCCGCACATCGTGGCCATCTACTTCGTCGGACAGCACGCGGGGAACCCGTACCTGGCGCTGGAGTACCTCGAGGGGGAGTCCCTGCAGCGGCGGATCGACGACCGCCGCCCGGGCGTGTGGGAGAGCGCGCGCATCGGCGTGGCCATCGCCGAGGCGCTGGCCGAGGCCCATCGCCACCAGATCCTCCACCGGGACCTCAAGCCGGCCAACGTGATGATCCCCCCCGACGGCCGGCTGCGCGTGGTGGACTTCGGCCTGGCCAAGCTGCTCACGGACGAGGCCGTGGCCAGCATCCGCGTGGACGGGACCGAGGGGGGCGACGTCGGCGAGACCGGCGGCGGGTTCGAACCGGTGCGCACCGCCGCGGGCGGGCTGCGCGGAACCCCCATGTACATGGCCCCGGAGCTGTGGACCGACGGCTTCGTCTCCGGCGCGGCGGACGTCTGGGCCCTGGGGCTGATCCTCTACGAGCTGCTGTCCGGGGTGCACCCGTTCACCGAGAGAACGATCCCCCAGCTGTGTGCGCGCATCACCGGCTCGCGACCCGTGCCTCCGCTGCCCGACACCGTGCCGCGCGATCTGGCCGCCCTCGTGGCCCAGTGCCTGGACAAGCGGCCCCAGGCCCGCCCGGAGGCCGGCGAGGTGCTGGACCGGTTGCTGGGCGTGCTGGCGCGCCGCGGCGAGGTGCGCGTCGAGCAGCGCCCGCCGTTCCGCGGGTTGCTGCCGTGTGACGAGCGTGACGCGGGCCAGTTCTTCGGCCGCGACGCGGAGATCGACGCATTCTCGGAGCGTCTGCGCCAGCAGCCGGTGCTTCCCATCGTGGGGCCGTCCGGCGCCGGCAAGACCTCCTTCGTGCTCGCGGGGGTGGTGCCGAGGCTGCGCGAGCAGGGTCCCTGGACGGTGATCACCCTGCGGCCCGGTCGCGACCCCATCCGGGCGCTGGCGTCGCGGCTGTTGTTGGATCGAGAGCGTCCCTCCGCCGGGGCGGACTCGCAGGAGGGCTCCTCGTCCTGGCGTGGCGTAGAGGTCGACGACCTGGACCGCGAGACCGCGGATCTGGCCGCCTCTCTGGCGGAGTCCCCGGCCCGCCTGGCCCTGCTGCTGGCCCAGCTCGCCGAGGCCCGCGGCACGAGGTTGCTGCTGGTGGTGGATCAGCTCGAGGAGCTGTACACCCTGTCCGAGCTCGCCGATGTGCGGCGCGTCTTCATGGAGGCGATCTGCCGCGGCGCCGACGACCCCCGGGGCCCTGTCCGCGTCGCGTTCACCCTGCGCGACGACTTCCTGGGGCGGCTCGCCGAGACCGAGGCCGCCCGGCGCGCTCTGGGACGTCTGACCGTGCTGCGCGCCCCTGGCGGCGACGAGCTCCGGGACATCATCGTCAAGCCCGTGCAGGCGGCCGGCTACGCCTTCGAGGACGCCGCGCTGGTCGAGGAGATGGTGGCCGCGGTGGCGGGCGAGCCGTCGGCCCTGCCGCTGCTCCAGGTCACCGGCGAGATGCTGTGGCGGCGCCGGGACGAGGGCGCGCGCCAGCTGCGGCGGGCGGACTACGAGGCCATGGGAGGGGTGGCGGGCTCCCTGGTCCACCACGCCGACGGCGTGCTCGAGGGGCTGTCCGAGGGGGAGCTGGACGCCGCGCGGCCGCTGATGCTCCGCCTCGTCACCGCCGAGGGGACGCGCAAGGTGGTCCCCCGCGGCGAGCTCCTCGACGGGCTCCCCGCCGCCGCCGCGGAGGTCCTGGATCGCCTCGTCCAGGGGCGGCTGGTCGTCTCGCGCAAGGCGCGCGAGGGCGGTCGGCCGGAGGGAGAGCTGGAGCTGGTCCACGAGTCCCTGATCGGGTCGTGGGATCGGCTGCGTCGATGGCTCGACGAGGGCCGCGACGAGCTGGTGTTCCTCGCCGAGGCCGGCGCGGCCGCGCGCCTGTGGGAGAAGCGGGGACACCGCGAATCCGAGGTCTGGCAGGGGGAGGCCCTGCTCGATGGCCTGCGCCGCTCGCGCCGGCTGCAGCGTCTCCCCGACGGGATACGGCGGTTCCTGGACGCGGGGGAGCGGCTGGAGAGCCGCCGCACCTCACGGAACCGCGCCCTCGTCGCTGCCACCATCGTGGTGCTGCTGGTCGTCTCCGCGTCCATGGCCTGGCTGGCGGCCACCGCCAACCGCCAGCGCGCAGAGGCAGAGAGCCAGCGTCAGTCGGCGGATCACAAGCGCGCGGACGCCCTCCGCGAGGGGGCCGCCTCGGCCTTCGCCCGCGGGGATCTCTTCGAAGCGCGCGCCATGTCGCGCGGCTCCCTGCAGCTGCGCGACGGCGCTGACACCCGGCTGCTGTGGGATGCCCTGACCCGCGACGCGCGTGTGTGGAGCGTGGAGCTGGGCGAGCACCTCCACGCGACGCGGTTCTCACCGGACGGCCGCTGCGTCGCCGTGGGTGGGGAGGATCGAACGGTGCGCCTGTACGACGCGCGCACGCGTGAACTCCTCCGGGGGATCCCGACCGTGGGGATGATCAGCAGCCTGGCGTTCTCTCCCGATGGTCTGCGGCTCGCCGTGGGTACCTATGCGGCGGGGCTCGAACTCTTCGACACGCGGACCGGGACCTCCCTCGGGATACTCGACGGGCACCAGGACGTGGTGGCAGGCCTCGACTACGCGCCGGACGGCACCCTGGCGTCGGGCAGCGCCGACGGTTCCGTGCGCCTGTGGCCGGCCGGGGCGGGGACCCCTCCGGTGGTCCTGGCCGACGATCTGCAGCGCGCCTACCAGGTCCGGTTCTCGCCCGACGGCCACCACCTGGTCGCCGCCGCCGCCGACGGCACGGTGAGGTTGTGGGACGTGAGCACCGGCGTGCTGCTGCGGGAGCTTCGCGGCCACGACGGACCCGTGGTCGGAGTGGCATTCAGCCCGGACGGTGCGCGGATCGCTTCGGGTGGGTACGACCGCACGGTGCGGCTGTGGGACGTGGCCACCGGCGAGGCCCTGCACGTGCTGCGAGGGCACGGCTTCTACGTGTGGAGCGTGGCGTTCGGTTCCGACGGGAGGACGCTGGCGTCGGGGGATCGGGATTCCGAGATCCGGCTGTGGGCCGCGGACACGGGCGAGCTGCTGGCGAGGATCGGCGAGCACACCGACCGGGTGATGGCGGTGGACTTCCAGCCAGGCGGAACCCTGCTCGCCTCGGCCAGCTACGACCGCACGCTGCGGCTGTGGGACGTGAGCCGGTCCGCGCCGGATCCGGTCCCTCGCCGGCACGACGACACGGTCTGGACGGTGAGCGCGTCGCCGGACGGCCAGCGCGTGGCTTCGGCGAGCTTCCGCCGGCTGCTGATGTGGGACGCGGCCCAGGGCACCCCCCTGTGGAGCACCGAGGTCGAAGGCGTGATCACCCAGCAGTTCTCCCCCGACGGTCAGCTCCTGCTGCAGATGGCCCCGGGGGGTGTCATCCGGGTCTTCGACGTGGCCACGGGGGAGGTGCTGCGCGAGCTGCCGGGCGACGGGCGCCACACCCAGTCGACCGCGGTCAGCCCCGACGGCCGGGAGGTGGCCCTGGGCAAGGATCGAGCCGTGGTCCTGCACGATCTGCGTTCGGAGAGGACCGAGGAGATCGGTGGGCTCCCTGGTCAGGTCGCCTCGGTCGAGTTCTACGCCGGCGGGGACGAACTGCTCGTCCTGCTCCACGACCGGCGGGTGGGCATCTGGGACCGCGCCAGCGGCGCACGCACTCGCTGGGTCGGCACGAGCCCGCTGGCCGACTACGGCTACGACCTGAGCCCCGACGATCGGTGGGCCCTGGGCTCCAACACCGACCACGAAGTGTGGATCATGGACCTGGCCACCGGCGACTCGTCGGTGGTGTGGCGCGACACCGACGTCGATCCCCTGAGCCCGCGCTTCCACCCCGGCTCCCGCCTGGTGGGTTTCGGGGGATCCGACGGCGTCGTCCGGCTGCTCGACCTGGACAGCGGCGCGCTGCGCGGGCTGACCGGTGCCCGCGACGAGTGCCCCTCCATCGCGTTCAGCGACGACGGCGCCTGGGTGGCGGCGTCCAGCGAGGACGGCACGGTGCGGGTGTGGGACGTGGCGTCCGGACGGCCGCAGTGGCGGACGGTCGCGTTGCTCGATGAGCCCCCCGGTGTCCTGACCCACGAGGGATGGAACGGACTGGACGGCGATCCTGCTCCGGACAGCGCATGGTGGCGAGCCATGGAGGACGAGGCAGCGGTGTCGGATGCCCTCGGGGCCACGCTGTGCCTCGGCACCCACGCGGGCTCGCTGGAGGTCTGGGACCGCGCCTCGGATCGCCGGAATGCGGACATCGAGGGGCCGCCCATCGCGGATCTCGTCGCCCTCGATTGGGGGTGCGCGGCCCTCGACCACGAAGGGAGCCTGCGTCTCGTCCAGGGCACCTCGGCCCCCCGCGTCGTCGGGGGAGGGATCACCGCGGTGGCTCGCGACTCGAAGGCCCTGCTCGTGGCCGCACAGGGCGCTGTTCGCCGCATCGGTCCGGACGGTGAGGTCCGCGCCTCGTGGGAGGTCCAGGGTGCGGCGGCGGCCGTGGCGCGCATCGACTCGTCGATCGTGGTGGGGTACCGAGAGGGGATCGTCGAGAGCGTTCCGGTCCTCGGGGGAGGGGAGGCGCTGCGTTATGTGGACGTCCCCGCCCACGCGCCGCGGCGGATCGTGCCCGGCCCGCAGGGGACCGTGGCCATCGGGTTCGTCGACGGCTTCCTGGGGATCTGGGACACGCAGACGGGAACGCTGCTGCAGCACGCCGAGCTACACGGCGCGGTGGAGTTCCTCCAGCGCCAGGAGGATCGGTTCGTGGCGGCCACCGAGCTCGGGGACGTGGAGAGGATCGACCTGGGCATCCTGTCCAGGGACTACTGTGAGCTCATGGGCGAGGTGTGGGGCGCGGTACCCACGGACTGGGAGGGCGGACGTCCGGTGGTCCAGGAGGCCCCGGCCGGGCACCCGTGCAGGTCGATGTCAGGGAGGTGAGGTCAGGCGCGCTTGATCTCGTAGATCAACGAGATCTGGGCCTTGCTGATGGTCAGGAAGGTGTACTGGGTGGAGTCGCCCTCGACCACCACGTCGGTCATCGGCAGGAAGCTGCGCAGGTCATTGATGATGTCCGAGACGCGACCGTCGGGCCACTGCACGTGGACGTTGCCGATGCACCGGGTGCCGTCCGCGAGCACGATGCGGACGCGCGTGGGCTTGGTGCGTACGAACTCGGGATGGTCGGCGCGTGCGGACTGGGTATCCTCGAACTTCTCGCTCATGGTCCGTTCACCTCTTCACTGACCAGCGATTCCCCGACGGGGAGACGGTCACGATCTCCATGATAGATCGCCGCTGCCGCCCTTGACAGGGGACCCCACTGGAAACCGGCCCCCGACCCCATTACCCTGTGGCCTCGATGCAGTCCAGATCCCCCACCCAAGGCGCCGTGGCCGCCGGAGACGAGCGGACCGCCGAGGCGGGCCTGCACGCCCTGCGGCAAGGCGGCAACGCCGTGGACGCGGCCGTGGCCGCGGCGCTGACGGCGTTCGTGGTCGAGCCCGGCTTGACCAGCCCGGCCGGCGGTGGGGTGGCCCTGGTCCGCAGCGGCTCGGACGGCCGCGTGCGCGCCCACGACTTCTTCGCTGCCGTGCCCGGCCTCGACCGGCCCGCCGCGGGCACCCCCCCCATGGTGCCGTTGCCGGTGGACTACGGGGCCGAGGTGCAGATCTTTCACGTGGGCCCGGCCTCGGTGGGGATCCCGGGCATGCCCGCGGGCCTGGAACACCTGCACCGCCGCTACGGCACGCTCCCCCTCGACGCGCTGGCCGAGCCCGCCCTGCACCACGCCCGCGAGGGCTTCGTGGTGGCGGGCAACCTGCCGGTGACGACCACGCTGATCGCCGAGCTGCTGGCTCAGGATCCCGTCGTGGCCGCGCTGTTCCTGCCCGGCGGCGAGGTGATCGCCGAGGGGGCGTTCCTGCGCCTGCCCGAGCTGGGGGACACCCTGGAGCTGTTCGCCCGCGAGGGCGCGGCGCCGTTCTACACCGGCGACGTGGCGCGAGCCCTGCTGGCCTTCGCCGGCGGGGACCGCGGCAGCGTCACGGCCGCGGACCTGGCCGCGTACGAGGCCGTCGTGCGGACCCCGCTGTGCCGCCCCTACCGCGGCGCGACCGTCCACATGAACCCGCCGCCGGGCGCTGGCGGCGTGTTGCTCGCCCTGGCCTTCGGCCTGCTCGAGCGCTGCCGGCCCGGGATCGAGGCGCTGGACGGCCCGACCGCCCTGTTGCTGACCCGGATCATGGCGGCGGCCGACGGTGCGCGCGACGCGCGGTTCTTCACCTCCCTGGACGAGGCGGACTTCGTCCGCCGGATGCTGTCCGACGGCCAGCTGGACCGGGCGGCCCGGGCGCTGGATCGACCCCAGCCGACACCCCCGCGGGACACCAGCGCCGGCTCCACCACCCAGATCTCCACCGCCGACGCCGACGGCTGGCTGGTGTCGATGACGTCGTCCAACGGCGAGAGCTGCGGCTGGATGCTGCCCGGCACCGGCGTGCTGCTGAACAACTTCCTCGGCGAGGAGGACCTGCAGGGGCCCGAGGGCGCGACCCGCCTCCCGGGGATGCGCATCCGTACCATGATGACGCCGACCATCCTCACCGAGGCCGACGGCACGCTGGCCGCCCTGGGCAGCGGCGGCGCCAACCGTATCCGCAGCGCGGTCATGCAGGGGATCGTCCACCTGGTGGACCGCGGGTGCGCCCCGGCCGAGGCGGTCGAGCACGCGCGCATCCACCACGAGGACGGCGTGTGTCGTGTGGAGCTGGCCGGGCTGGAACCCGGGATCGTGACGCAGCTCGAACAGCACCTGGGCGACGTGACCCGCTACCCGGACCTGCACATGTACTTCGGCGGCCTCCACCTGGTCCGCCTGCGGCCGGACGGCAGCTTCGACGGTGCCGGCGATCCACGCCGCAGCGGCGCCTACCGGTGCACATCGGGCCATTGAGCCCTATGCTGTAAGATCGGGCGGGGCCCGCGAGGGCGCCCGTGTACACGGAGTGATCCCATGATTCGATTTCTGGTCAACGACCGTGCGGTGAGCACCGAGCTGCCGCCGGGGAGTCCCGTGGTGGACCTCCTGCGGGGTCCCGAGGGCATGCACGGCGTCCGCGTCGGCTGCCGCGAGGGCGACTGCGGCGCCTGCGCCGTGCTCGTGGGCGACATCCCCGACAACGTCCACGACGGCCGCCTGCGGTACCGCGTCCTGGCGTCGTGCATCCTGCCCCTGGGCAACGCGCGCGGGAAGCACATCGTCAACGTCGAGGGGCTCAACCTCGACGAGCTGACCCCGGTCCAGCAGGCGTTCGTGGACATGCGCGCCATCCAGTGCGGGTTCTGCACGCCGGGCTACGTGGTCTCGATGACCGCGTTCCTGCTCGGCGCCCCCGAGTACACGCGCGAGGCCGCCATCGACGCCCTGGCGGGCAACATCTGCCGGTGCACGGGGTACAAGGCCGTCGAGCGGGCGGCCGACCTGATCCTGGAGCAGCTGGCCGGCGCGCCCGGCCCCGGCGACGAGCGCATCCCCTGGCTGGTCCAGAATCGCTTCTTGCCGGCCTACTTCGAGGGCATCCACGAGCGGCTGTCCGCCCTGGAGACCGACCCGGCCGCAGACGGCGACGGTTCCGCCGAAGGCCTGGTGCTGTCCGGCGGCAGCGACCTGCTGGTCCAGCGGCCCGACGACGTCAACGGCAAGCCCGTGCGGCTGGTCCACGACATCCCGCGGCTCAAGACGATCCGCGTCGAGGACGGCCGCTGCCACGTGGGCTCCGCGGTGACGTTCAACGAGCTGCGTGACTCCGACGTGCTCGCCGGGCTGTACCCCCAGCTGGCGGGCTACCTCGGCCTCAGCGGCTCGGATCTGGTGCGCAACATGGCCACCGTGGGCGGCAACATCGTCAACGGGTCGCCCATCGGCGACGTGTCCATCTTCTTCACCGCCCAGGGCTCGACCCTGGTGTTCAGCCGCGACGGCCAGCGCCGCGAGGTGCCGATCCGCGAGTTCTTCGTGGGCTACAAGACCACCGCCATCGAGCCCGGCGAGCTGCTCGAGGAGGTGGTGTTCGACGTGCCCGACCCCAGCACCCACTACAGCTTCGAGAAGACGTCCAAGCGTCAGCACCTGGACATGGCCGTGGTGAACTCGGGCATGCGCGTGTCCATCGACGGCGGGATCGTCACCCGCGCGTCGTACGCGGTGGGCGGCCTCGGCGCCACCATCCGCGTCATGACCGAGACCGAGGACTACCTGGTGGGCAAGCCCATCGACGCCGCCACCTTCCGCGGCGCCAACGAGGTGGCCCAGGGCGAGATCACGCCGCGCAGCCGGCCCGAGTACAAGCGGCTGCTGGTGCGCCAGCAGCTGTTCGTGCACCTGAGGCGCTTCGCCCCCGACACCCTCGGTCTGGAGGTGCTGCGATGAAGCACATCGAATCCAAGCTGCACGTGAGGGGCGAGACCCACTTCGTGGACGACCTGCCGCTGCGCGAGGGCACCTTGTTCGCCGCGGTCTTCGACTCCCCGTACGGCCACGGCCGGATCACGAAGCTGGACACCTCGGCCGCCGAGGCGATCGAGGGGGTGGTGGCCGTGCTCACCGCCGCGGACATCCCCGGCGAGAACCAGATCGGCTCCATCATCCAGGACGAGGTCCTGCTGGCCGACGACATCCTCGAGTACGTGGGCATGCCGGTGGCCCTGGTGGTGGCGAGGAGCGAGGCCATCGCCCGCGCCGCGCGCAAGCACATCGTGCTGGAGTTCGAGAAGCTGCCCCTGGTGCTGGACGCCCGCGAGGCCCAGGCCCGCGAGCAGTACATCACCCCGCCGCGCACCTTCAGCCAGGGCGCCGTGGACACCGCCTGGGACGACTGCGCCGCGGTGGTGTCGGGCACCGCCGAGATGGGCGGCCAGGAGCACGTCTACCTGGAGACCCACGGCTCGTACGTCTGGCCCACCGAGGACGGCGCCATCCAGGTGTTCTCGTCCACCCAGGCCCCCTGGTACGTGCAGAAGGGCATCTCGCGCGTGCTGGGCCTCCCCATCCACAAGATCGAGGTGGACGTGGCCCGCATCGGCGGCGGCTTCGGCGGCAAGGAGGACCAGGGTACCCAGTGGGCCAGCCTCACCGCCCTTGCGGTTCATCGCCTGGGCAAGCCGGTCAAGCTGGTGCTGCACCGCGACGAGGACATCCGCATGTCCGGCAAGCGCCACCCCTACTCCTTCGACTACAAGATCGGGGTGGGGGAGGACCACCGCATCCGCGCCTGGGAGGTCACCGCCTACCAGAATGCCGGCGCCTCGGCCGACGTCTCCCCCGCGGTCATGGAGCGCACCCTGTTCCACGGCTGCGGCAGCTACTTCATCCCCAACGCCAAGGTGACGGTGTACTCGTGCCGCACCAACCTGCCGGTCAACACCGCCTTCCGCGGCTTCGGCGCCCCCCAGGCCATGTACGTCATGGAGGCCGCCATCTCGGCCGCGGCCGAGGCCATGGGCGTGGATCGCGCCGTCATCCAGAAGGCCAGCTTGTTGTCCGAGGGTGACTCGTTCCACTACGGCCAGGTAACCCAGCGCTGCCACGCCAGGAACTGCTGGGACGCGGCCGAGGAGCGCTTCGGACTGGCCCAGCTGCGCGCCGAGATCGACGCCTTCAACGCCAGCCACGACGAGCTCAAGAAGGGCCTGGCGCTCTTCCCCCTGTGCTTCGGCATCTCGTTCACCAAGACCAGCCTCAACCAGGCCGGGTCGCTGGTGCACGTGTTCTCCGACGGCTCGGTGACCGTGACCACCGGCGTCATCGAGATGGGCCAGGGCGTCAACACCAAGATGGCCCAGGTCGTCATGGAGACCCTCGGCCTGCCGTCGAGCCGCGTGCGGGTCGAGTCCACCAACACCACCCGCATCGCCAACGCCTCGCCCACCGCGGCGAGCTCCGGCGCCGACCTCAACGGCCACGCCACCTACATGGCCTGCGAGGCCATCCGCGAGCGGCTGCTCGAGACCGCGGCCGAGGAGCTGGACTGCCACATCGGCGGGCTGCAGCTGCGCGACGAGCGGGTCTACAACCACGGCGAGCCCACCGACCTGGACTGGCCCACCCTGGTGATGGCCACCTACGAGAAGCGCCGGGCCCTGTCCGAGCACGCCTGGTACGCCACGCCCGGCATCGACTTCGACAAGGACGTGGAGAAGGGCCACCCGTTCAAGTACCACTCGTACGGCACCGCCATCACCGTGGTCACCCTCGACTGCGTGCGCGGCACCTATGACGTGGACGCCGTGCGCATCGTCCACGACTTCGGCTCCTCCATCAACGAGGGCATCGACCGCGGCCAGATCGAGGGCGCGCTGATGCAGGGCATCGGCCTGATGTCCATCGAGGAGCTGACCCTGTACCCGGACGGCAGCCTCAAGACCAACTCCCTGGCCAGCTACAAGATCCCCGACATCTACACCGCCCCCGGCCAGGTGCTCATCGAGCCCCTGGGCCTCGAGGGCCCCCCCGGCGCCATCTTCGGCTCCAAGGCCGTGGGCGAGCCGCCCCTGTGCTACGGCATCTCCACCTACTTCGCCGTGCAGGACGCGATGAAGGCGTTCAACCCCGACTGCACGATCCAGTACGAGGCGCCGATGACCTACCAGCAGTGCCTGCTGGCGCTGTATCCCGACGCGAGGTGGTAGCGGACCGACGGGAGGGACACGGTGGGACGTCTCACGTTGATTCTGGTGCTGGCTGCGGCTGTCGGTTGCTCCGACCGCTGGGGGGATGCGGGCGACGACGACACCACACCTCCGTCCGACGACGACGGCGCCGATGACGACTCCACCGAGGCCGACGACGACACCACCGAGGGTGACGACGACGACACCGAGCCTGCCGACGACGACACCACGTCAGGAGACGACGACACCACCGCCGGTGACGACGACACCGGCGTGGACTGCGACGAACCGGGCCGCATCGCCGTGGCCATCGACGGGGTGACCTACTTCGACCGCAGCACCGACAAGCGGCTGATCTGCGAGAACCTGGAGTTCTCCACGGACCAGTACGGAAACGGCCCCCCCGGCGCCCAGGTGCAGGTGGTGCACGACGATCCCGGTCTCTTCCAGGCGCTGTTGCTCGGCTTCGAGGACGATCACTACAACTGCGAGGAGAAGTGGGGGTTCATCTACCTCGAGGGCGTCTGCGCCGACGTGTGGTTGGAGAAGTGGAACTGGAATGCCTGCAACACCGAGTACCACACCGACCTGATGAAGCTGGAGACCTGGCTCGATACCGACGGCGACTGCAGCTATTCCGAGGCCGAGAACGACGAACCGTACTCCAACCAGGGGCTCTATTGGGATCCCGGCCACGCGTACTCGCTCGTGATCGTCTGGGAGTGATGGACACGGTGCACTGGAGGCCGGGGGACCCCGGAGTCGGGAACGAGGGCCTGGCGCGGCCAGGTGAGGAGGAGATCCGATGAGCTCGACGAGGAGCGGCCCGATGGCCGTGATCGGCCTATGCCTGCTGCTGGGCTGCGTGGACGACCGCCCCGTCCGAGATGATGACGATGCGGCGGACGACGACACCCTCCCGGACGACGACGACACCGCGGATGATGACGACGACAGCGGCTCCGCCGGCGACCCCTGTACCGACGAGGACGGCGATGGGTACGGGGCGCCCGGCTCCAGCGATTGCCCCCAGGCCCAGGTGGACTGCAACGACGAGGACCCTGGCGTCCATCCCGATGCCGACGAGGAGTGCAACGAGGTCGACGACGACTGCGACGGTTTGATCGACGAGGGCTTCGACGAGGATGGCGACGGCATCGCCGACTGCGTAGACGACTGCCCGGTCTACGCCGACCCTGGCGCCCCGGCCGGCGGATCAGGGCGATTCGACGATCCGTGCACGACCGTGGCCGAGGCCATCGCCCTGCTGCCCGATGGCTGTCTCGCGATCCGGTTGTTCCCCGGCACGTTCTTCGAGGTGGTGGACTACGGAGGCCTGGACCTGGACATCGCCTCGCTCGAGGGCCCGGAGATCACGATCATCGAGGCTCCGGCCGGCGGATCGGTGATCACCGTGGCCACCGGCGAGACGGCCGCGGCGTCGCTGACCGGCGTGACCGTACGCGGGGGGACCGGGACCCTCGGGTACCCCGGGACCGAGCCGACGCTGGCCTACGGCGGCGGACTGTTCGTGTACGGCACGTCACCCACCATCACCCGCTGCATCATCGAGGACAACGAGGTGGACACGGGCTACGGCGGCGGGGCCTACCTGTACGAGTACGGCGGCGAGTTCTCCCACAACCTGGTGCGCAGCAACGTGGCGTACAAGGACGACGAGCCACCGGGCGGGGGTGGGGGAGTGCGCGCCGAGCTGTCCAGCGGGACGTTCACCCACAACGTCTTCGAGGGGAACCAGTCCGTGGGCGAGTCCGCCGACGGGGGCGCCATCGAGATCTTCTACGGAGACCCGTGGGTGGCCCACAACCTGTTCGTGGGCAACTTTGCCACGGCCACCGGCGGCGCCATCCGCACGGGGTATTCCACCACCACCATCCTCAACAACCGCTTCGTGGACAACGAGCCCGACGCGATCCAGATCTCGTACGACGACGCAGGCCCGCTGACCCACAACACTTTCGTGGGCAACCACCCCGCTACGCTGACCACGAGGACCTGCTGCGGATACAGCGGCCCCGGACCCACCTGCAGCGTGACCCACAACGTCCTGGCTGATTCCGGCGAGGTGGGGGTGTCTGTCCTGGGCAGCCTCTCCCTGTCCGCATTCGCCTACAACGACGTGTGGGGCGCCGGTATCGCGCTGTATTCGGGGATGGACGATCCCACGGGCACCGCGGGGAACCTCTCGGTGGACCCACAGCTGCTCGACACCGCGGACGTCGATCCCGCGACCTGGGACCTCCACCTCGATGCGGGATCGCCCCTGGTGGACGGCGGCGATCCGACCCTGTTCGATCCCGACGGCAGCACCGGCGACCTGGGCGCCTACGGCGGTTCGGCTGCCGGCCAGTGGGATCTGGATGGGGACGGGTACCCCGAGTGGTGGCAGCCCGGCCCCTACGATCTCGTGGCGTACCCCGGCCTCGGGTGGGATTGCGACGACAGGGACGCCACGGTGTACCCGGGCCAGGGGTGCTGAGCCGGCGATCGGCCACGGGCCGTCGCAGCGTGCCCTACGGCCCACCCATCACCGTGTCGCCGCGCGCCTCGATCTCCGCCTCCAGCTCCCTCTGCTGCTCCTCGGCGCGCCGCCGGTCCTGCAGCCCGGCCGGGGTGAACAGCCGGCGGTAGGCGGTCAGCAGCATCGCCATCTCCTCCAGATCGGCGTCGTCTGCCTCTTCACGGGCGGCCTCCACCTCGGCCAGCGCGCGCCCGAGGGAGGCGACGGCCCCCTTCTCCGGTAGATCCACCGCGCCCTCGAGGGCGGTGGCGTAGGCGATGGCGGCGTCGGCCTTGACCAGCTGGGGGCCGGCCGCGTCGATCATCTGCTGCACGGTGGTGGTCAGGGTCACACTGTGCGCGTCGCCGTCGTCCCGATCGATCCACGAGACGGTGAAGTCGAGCGCGTGCGCGGTGTCGGGCTCGCTGGAACAGTCCACCAGCACCTGGTGGAACAGCATGGCGTCGCCCGGCGCGAGGTGCTGGGGCTCCACCTCGTCGGGATTCTCAGCGTCCGGCTCGCCGAAGAACTCGGCCATCACGAACTCCGGTGGCACGTGGATGGACAGCTGGACGTTCCTGGCGGCGACCTCCATCAGTGAGATGAATCGGTCGTCCTCGCCGAAGTTGCGCGCCACCTCCTCGGCGGTGTCCACGAACAGGTAGGCGCCCTTGCCCGCGTCCGTGACCTGGTTCATCAGCTGGTCCTGGAAGTAGCTGGCCGACTCTGCCGCGCCGACGCCGACGAGGTAGATGCCCTCTGCCTCCCCGTCCTCGGCGTGGGTGGCGATGAGCTGCTCGTCGGTCTCCCCCACGTTGGCGCCGCCGTCGCTGATCAGGATCACCCGGTTCATGCGGCCGGTGTCGTACGCGGTCTCGGCGAGCTCGTAGGCCTTGACCAGCCCGTCGTGCAGGTTGGTGGAGCCGCTGGAGTCGATCTGCTCGGCCGCGGCCAGCAGGTCCGGATCGTCGTGGCCGATGACCTCGTGGTTCTCCAGCAGCACCAGCGGCTCGCTGTCCCACATGACCAGCGAGACCCGGTCGCCGGGCAGCAGGTTGGACGCGCACTGGCGCACCACCTCGCGTGCCAGCTCCGCGGCGTGGACACCCATGGATCCCGACGCGTCCACCGAGAACGTCAGCGACCGCGGCCGCCGGGCGAACGCGATGGCCGGGGCCGACACCACGGCCGCGACCAGGGTGTAGACGCCGTCCTCCTCGACCCGGATCTGCGGCTCGATGCGCAGGTCGCCCGGATCGGGCCGCTCGTAGTCGAAGTCGTAGTAGTTGAGGAACTCCCACTGCCGGATGCCCCGCAGGCCCACGCGGTCCTCACCGATGAGCTGGCGGGCGAACACCGGCGCGGCCTGGGAGTTGGAGTCGTCGTTGGTCAGGTGGAACGTCGAGGACCACTCGGACGCCTCCTCGCAGACCTCGTCGTACACCCACTCGGGCTGCTCCAGCTCGGGGATCAGCTCCCCGGTGGCGTCGTCGTCGTCCCCGGCGTCGTCGTCGTCGCCCGGGTCCCCGCCGTCGCCGTCCCCGCCGCCGGGGTCCTCCGTGTCCCAGCCGTAGACCCCCCCTCCGCTGTCGTCCATCCGCGAGCTGCCCTCGCACGCCAGCATCCACAGGGCCACCGCGGCGATGGCCCACCAGGTCCGCTTCGACCACGATCTCCTGAACTCCATGATCCCTCCTCCGGCCTCTCGGCTCCTTTGTCCCAGGTCCGTTCGCGCACGGGGTCGAACAGGTGCATGTTGCGTACCGGGCAGGGGGGCAGGAGTCGCCCCAGGTCCGGCCGTGCCCGGTGCCACGGTCCGCACCGCGCCGTGGCGGATTCCGTCCCACGTGCTATGGTCACCTTCCCCGCGAACCTCACCGCGGGCACCGGGTGAGACCATGACCCACGACTACCGAGTTCAGTGCTGCCCCAGGCACCTCGCCGCCGGCCGGCGCAACCAGGTGAAGGTGATCGACTGCACCATCCGCGACGGCGGCTTGATGAACAACTGGGAGTTCGACCACGAGCTGGTCAAGAAGACCTTCCGGGCGCTCATGCACGTGGGCGTGGACATCATGGAGGTGGGCTACCGCTCGTCCGCCAAGGTGTTCGATCCCGACAAGTACGGCCCCTGGCGGTTCTGCTGGGAGGAGGACGTGCAGCAGGTGGTCGAGCGCAGCGACATGCAGCTCGCGACCATGGTGGACATCGGCAAGGTGGAAAAGGCCGACATCCCGCATTCGCGCGACACGCTGATCGACGTGGTGCGGATCGCCACCTACGCGCACCAGCTCGACGAGTGCCTGGAGATCGCGGAGCACTGCCTCGACAGCGGCTACCAGGTGTTCCTCAACCTGATGGCCGTGTCCGCGATCACCGAAAAGGAGATGGACGACTTCCTCGCGGCGCTGGCCGAGACGCCGATCCAGCACGTGACGCTGGTGGATAGCTTCGGGGCGCTGTACCCGTACCACGTGCGGTACCTGGTCATCAAATACCGCGAGTTCCTGGGCGATCGGACCCTGGGCATCCACGCCCACAACAGCCAGCAGAACGCCTTCGCCAACACCATCGAGGCCATCAACATGGGGGTGGAGTACGCCGACGCCACGGTGCACGGCATCGGCCGCGGGTCGGGCAACACACAGCTCGAGTTGCTGCTGTTCTACCTCAACAACCCCCGCTACGACGTCGAGCCGCTGCTGGACCTGATCGAGGACTACGGCTACCTGCGCGACGACCTGCGTTGGGGCTACCACCTGCCCTACGTGATCACCGGCTTCCTCAACGAGCACCCGCGCTCGGCCATGGCGCTGATGGACACCGACGACCGCTACAAGGTCCTCGACTTCTACCGGCGGCTCAAGGACAACAAGCCCGCCGGCTGGGGCACGCGCGGCGCCACGGGCAAGGAGTAGGCCTCCTTGCGCGGCCTGTTCTCCTGGGATCTGTTCCACCAGCTGCCGCTGATCGGCATCCTGCGCGGCTTCGACGCCGACGCGGTGGTGCCGATGACCGAGGCGGCCCACCGCGGTGGCCTTCGCACCATCGAGGTGGCGATGAACACCCCGGACGCCGAGGACCTGATCCGGCGGCTTCGCGGTGAGCTCGGCGACACCATGAACGTGGGCGCGGGCACGGTGCGCGACATGGACGAGCTTGCCGCCGCCCTGGACGCCGGCGCCGAGTTCGTGGTCACGCCGGTGGTGCTGCCCGGCGTCATCGCCGCGTGCCGCGAGCAGGGCATCCCCGTGGTGCCCGGCGCGTTCACCCCCACCGAGATCCACACCGCGTGGTCACTCGGCGCGGACCTGGTCAAGCTGTTCCCCGCGGGCCGGTTCGGCCCGTCCTACGTGCGCGAGGTGATGGCCCCGCTGGACCACGTCCGCCTGGTGCCCACCGGCGGCGTGCGCATCGACAACCTCGCCGAGTTCTTCCGCTGCGGCGCGGCAGGTGTGGGGGTGGGGACGACGCTGTTCGACAGGGAGCGGGTGGCGGCGGGGGACTGGGACTGGCTGGAGCAGCAGGCGGGGCGGTACAGCGCGGCTTTCGACGCCGCGATCGACTGAAACAGAGCACGGCGATTTGGGGTGATCCCACGATCGGGGTTGATCCATCGTGTTCTCGTGGTATGTTTCAGTTTGTACTGAACGGAGGAAACATGGACGCGCGGACAGTGGAACGGTTCGTCGAATCCTGGGGATCGATGGGGGTGCTGTGGGGGATCAATCGATCCATGGCCCGGATCCACGCCCTCCTCCTCGCCAGCGAGGAGCCGCTGGGGCTGGACGAGATCGCCACCCGGCTACAGATCAGCCGGGGCAACACGTCCATGTGCCTCAAGGAGTTGCGCAGCTGGGAGGTGATCCAGCGGGTCCACCTGCCCGGGGATCGCAAGGACTACTACGTCTCCGAGTCCGACGTGTGGTCGATGCTCTTCCGCATCGCGGCGGAGCGCAAGCGGCGGGAGTTCGATCCGGCGCTGGCCTCGGTGCGTGATGCGCTGGCGAGCTCGGAAGACGACGGCGGCCCCGTGCTCGAGCGGCTCCAGCAGATGGAGGAGTTGCTGGGCACCATGGACCGGGTGGGGACGCAGTTCCTGGGCAACGAGGCGACCAGCCGCGCGATGCTCCAGTTCCTGACCGGGCAGATTCCCGACAGCAGCGAGTAGAGGAGGGCCCTCCACGGGCATGCGCACGGATCTGTGTCGAATGTTCAAAACGTACTGAACGCACAGAACACAAGGAAGGACGACACCATGGCGAACGTCCACATGGTCACCGGAGCCTCTGGCTACAGCGGCCGCCACATCGCGGCGATCCTCCTCGAGGCGGGCGAGGAGGTGCGGACCCTCACCGGCCACCCGGGCCGCCGCGATCCCTTCGACGGTCGAGTTCGCGCGGCGCGGCTCGCGTTCGACGATCCCGTGGAGCTGTGCCGTTCCCTGGAGGGGGTCACGGTCCTCTACAACACCTACTGGGTCCGCTTCGACCGCGGCCAGAACACCCACGCCGCGGCCGTGCGGAACACCCGGGCCCTGATCGACGCCGCGGTCCACGCGGGCGTGGAGCGCTTCGTCCACGTCAGCATCACCCACCCCTCCCTCGACTCGCCGCTGCCCTACTTCCGGGGCAAGGCCGAGCTGGAGGCGGCCCTGGCGGGCTCCGGCCTGTCCCACGCGATCGTGCGGCCTGCGGTGCTGTTCGGCGACCAGGACGTGCTGGTCAACAACATCGCGTGGATGCTGCGACGACTCCCGCTGTTCGGCGTCGCCGGGGACGGCGACTACGGGATACGGCCGATCCACGTCGCCGACCAGGCAACCCTCGCGGTGACCCTCGGCGCTCGGCGCGCCAACGTGGTCGTGGACGCGGTGGGCCCGGAGTCCTTCTCCTTCGAGGAGATGGTCCGCCTGGTCGCCGCAGCCGTCGGCAGCCGGTCCCGGATCATCCACGTGCCGCCGAGCGCGCTGCTCCTGGCCGCCCGGGCCGCCGGCCTGATGCTGCGCGACGTCGTGCTCACCCGCGACGAGATCGAGGGGCTGATGGCGAACCTGCTGATCTCCGACCGCGAACCGACCGGGACGATCCGCTTCACCGAGTGGCTGGGCCGTCACGCCGCCGAGCTGGGCCGTCGGTACGCCAACGAGCTGGATCGCCACTATCGATGACGGCGGCGTGGACGGCTCGACGCGGTCGCCGTCCAGGGATCCTCGGGCCAGTCGTGCTTGGGGTAGCGCGCCCGGAGCTCCTTGCGCACCTCGGCGTAGGTCGTGTCCCAGAAGCTGCGCAGGTCCTCGGTGATCTGCTGGGGCCGGCCGCTGGGCGCGAGCAGGTGCACCCTCACCCTCACGCGCCCTCCGGCGACGCGGGGGGTCTCGGCGAGGCCGAACAGCTCCTGGATCCGAGCGGCGAGCACGGGCGGGCCGTCGCCGGGGTACTGCAGCGCGACGGCGCGACCGCCAGGGACGACGATCCGTTCGGGCGCCTGGGTGTCGAGGGCGCGACGCTGGGGAGGGGACAGCAGGCCGAGCAAGGACCCGGTGAGGGGCGCGGCCCTCAGCTCGGCGAGGGAGCTGCGGCCGGCGCACAGCAGGGGGAGCAGGTCGTCGCGCAGTGCTCGATCGGGCTCGGGGAGCGTGAGCTCGGGCCTGGCGCGGTGCAGGAAGCGCCACCGGGCGAGCAGGGCCGCTCGCCGGGGTTCGTCCAGGGCGAGCGCCCGCCCGAGGTCGGCGGCGGCCGCCGCCTCCAGGACTCGCGCGACGGCGTCCGCATCGGGCGCGGCCACCGGGCGTTCGACCAGGACCAGGTCCTCCACGGAGACCCGTTCGCGGGCCATCACCTTCCCGGCGGCCTCGTCGAAGGTGAGGGCCGTCTCGCGGCGCCTCAGGTACCCGGGCAACCAGTCCAGCTCCACCGCCGAGGCCAGCCGGACGAACGACTCCGCGCGCGCCCCGCGGCGGCCCGCGGCCATCTCCACGCACACCAGCAGCTCGTCGTCCACCACCCCGGACGACGGAGCGAGGCGGACGCCCCGGCCGCCGACCATCCGCGCCCGATCGCTGCCCGGGCCGCGCCGCCGGGCCAGCCGGTCGGGGTACGCCGTGAGCAGGGCCCGCATCAGGGCCTCGTCGCGCGCTTCACCCGGGGGCAGCGCGGCGCGCCGCTCGACGCCTGCGCGGCGCACCAGCTGACGCCCGGTCGAGAGGATGCGGCGGGCAGGGCCCTGCAGGATCTCGTCGTCGCGGTACGGAGTCGGGACGTGGGCGTCGGCCACGTGCTCCACGGCGGAGAGCAGGTCGAGGACGTCGGAGCGCGAGCGGGCGCGAGGGCCCTCGTCCTCTGGACCCCGGCGCCGCACGGGCGGGCGCTCGGCCAGCAGGGCCGCGAGCAGGCACGCCGCCTCTCCCGCACCACGGCGAACGCCCTCCAGCAGCAGGCGCGCCAGGCGCGGATGCAGGGGCAACCCCGCCATGTCCCGTCCCAGCTCGGTCAGGCGTTCGTCGCCGTCCACGGCGCCCAGGGTGTGCAGCAGTCGCAGCGCTCGCTCCAGCGCGTCGCCGGGCGGCGCCTCGAACCATGCGAACGACCCAGGGCGCTCCCCCCACGCCATCAGGGTCAGCGCCGGCCCAGCCAGATCGAGGCGTGCGATGTCCGGAGCTTCGGCCCCTGGCAGGTGAGCCTGCTCGTCCACGGTCCACAGGCGCAGGCAACGGCCTGGACCCGTCCGACCGGCCCGGCCCGTGCGCTGGTCCGCCGAGGCGCTGCTGATGCGGCGCAGCTCGAGGCGGTCCATGCCCACGGCCGGGTCGTGGCCGGGCACCCGCGCCAGGCCTGCGTCGACCACCGCAGCGATGCCGTCGATGGTGATCGAGGTCTCGGCCACGTTCGTCGCCAGCACGACCTTGCGTTGCGGCCCGGGCCGCAGCACGGCGTCCTGGCGGTCACCGGGGAGATCGCCGTACAGGGGCAGGATCGCCAGGTCTCGTCCCCGGGCGTCCGGGGCCAGGGCCTGGGCCGCGCGCTGGATCTCCCCCACACCGGGCAAGAAGGCCAGCACGTCCCCATCGACCTCCCCCAGCATCCGCCGGACCCCTGCAGCGATCCGGTCGGGGATCGCACGGGAGTCCGCGGTCCGGAGGTAGTCCACCTCCACGGGAAAGCTCCGTCCGGCCGAGTCGATCACGGGGACGCCACCGAGGTAGCGCGCCACTGGCGCCGGCTCCATCGTCGCCGACATCACGACGAGGGCCAGATCGGGCCGCACCTCGCGGCGAACGTGCCGCGCCATGGCCAGGGCCAGGTCCGCGTGGATCGATCGCTCGTGGAACTCGTCGACCACCACCGCCCCGATCCCCTCGGCGAGGGGATCGTCGTGCAGCATTCGCACCAGCACGCCCTCGGTCACCACGAGCACCCGTGTCCGCGCGGACTCCACCCGATCCAGGCGAATCCGGTAGCCCACGAGCCCCCCCAGGCGCTCCCCCGCCTCCTCGGCCATCCGCCTCGCCGCGGCCCGCGCCGCCACCCGCCGCGGCTCCAGCACGACGATCTTGCCCCGGACCGCGTCCAGCAACGCCGGCGGCACTCGCGTGGTCTTTCCTGCCCCGGGTGGGGCGACGACGACCGCGGCGCGCGCGGCACGCACGGCGGCGACGACATCGGGCAGCGCTTCGTCGATGGGGAGCCGGGGGCGCACGGGGTCAACATACACGGACGGGGAGGGTCAGGTGGGGAGGGGCGGCGGGCTGCGGCGGGTCGAGCTAGAGGACCGGCTCTTCCGAATGACCGTTGCGCGCGGCCACCCACATGGCGCCGAGGCCGGCGACGATGGCCACCAGGCGAACCACGAACCCCAGGTAGGGCACCGGCAGCAGCAGGTGCAGCGCGAGCAGGCCCAGCGCCATCGCGGCGTAGGCCGACGCCTCGGTGCGGCCCATGCGGTTCAGGATCCACCGCCCGATGGCCAGCGACGCGATGATGCCGGCCACGTACAGGGCGACCAGGTACAGCAGGGTGGTCAGGACGCCGAGCTGCAGCGGCAGCACCAGGACCATGGCGAGCACGGCGAACGCGGGCACGGTGACCAGGGAGACGAAGCCGATGCCCACCGAGCGGCCGGGCTGGTCGATGAGGGCCTCGGCGAAGCGGCCGAATCGGCGGCCGCTGATGCGCAGCAGCACGCAGCCGACGATCAGGGCGCCGAGGTACAGCCAGGCGCGCTTGAACAGCCAGCCCATCACGCTGGGACCCTCGTCGGCGCACTCGGCGTCCGAGGCCTCGACCTGGGTGAAGTCCACCACGCCGGCGATCTGGGACGGGTCGAGGATCTCGGTGGACAGGGGAGCCTCGTAGATCAGGTCTCCGCCGATGATGGCCTCGGGGCCGAGCTCCAGTTCGCCGACCTCGAGCTTGGCGTCGCGGCCGATCTTGCCGTCGAGGCTCGCCATGCCGGCGGCGGCGTCCAGCATCCCCTCGATGGTGCCCTCGTGGGTCAGATCCCCCACCCCCACGCGGACGTCACCGTGGATCACCGCCCGCTCGGTGATGTGAAGATCGCCGGCGAAACCGTAGAGATCGCCGAGCACCTCCCCGTCGATCAGGACCATGCCCGCGGCCACGAACAGGTCCCCCTCCACCCGCCCTCCGTCCAGGGTGACGGTCTGGCCGGCGGCAAAGGCGTTGTCCAGGACCGTGCCGACGATCGTGACCTCCTGGCCCGCGGCGAACAGGTCCGTCACCGTGTCCTCCACCCTCACCTTGTCGTCGGTGCGCGTGGCGAACCCGGCGATGGGCGCGGGCAGCTCCTCGTCGGCGGTGCCCAGGAGGATCCGCGTGGGCGCCGCCGAGTCGTCGTCGTCGATCTGGATCTCCGTCTCCTGGGCCGAGGCCGGCCCGATGGCCAGCAGCAGGGCCGCGAACAGCAGGACGTTGAGCATCGCGTAGAAGGCCGCCGTCAGGTGATTGCCACGATCGTCGGTGATGGTCTGAAACATGGTCTCGCTCCTGTCTGGTGTCCTCGGCCCGGCTCCCGACCATCGGTCGCGCTGGCCTC
>CAYRNR010000002.1:0-176818 GCA_964425605.1 uncultured Rickettsiales bacterium
GACGATCTCGAGGATGAAACGGGCGGCGTGACGTTTACGTGCTCAGGTCTCTAGCTCTTCATCTCCACGGTCTCGCCGCCCGCCTGGGCGCCGGGCTCCAGGATCAGCATCCGCACGCGCCCCGTGGCCACGATCCGATCCTCGTCGTCGTGGATGCGGGCCTCCCACACGTGGGAACGGCGTCCCTGGACCAGCGGCGTGGCCGTGCAGCGTAGCGTTCCGCTGCGAACGGACCGAAGAAACGACGTGGAGTTCTCCAGGCCCACCGCGCTCTTGCCTTCACCGAAGACGTTCAGGGCGGCGGCCGTGGAGCAGGTGCTCTCGACCATGGAGCAGTACACGCCCCCGTGGACCAGGCCGTAGGGCTGTTGGTGTTCATCGGCGATGACGAGCTCGGAGACGAACTCGTCTCGCGCGGCCTTGACGAACCTCAGGCCCAGGGCCTTGTTGTAGCCGCCGAGGCGCAGGTTGATCATCTCGACCAATTCCGCGGGGAACTCGTCCATGGACATCTCCACCGGGTCTCAGGAATCCCGACTCTTCAACGAATCCTCGATCCGCACCAGACTGTCCCGGATCTCCTCCAGCACTGCCAGCTCGGAGTCCTTGGACACCGGCGCGGTGACCGCGGCCTCACGGCTGGTCTCGGTCACCAGATCCCGCTGATCGAGCACGGCGTCGCGGAACGCTGGCGCGTCGATGACGCCCACGAGCACGGCGTCGGAGCCGCTCTGGCCGCTCTGGCCGGCGGTCTCGACCTTGATCACCGACAAGCCCATGGCTCGGAGAATGGGCCCCTCGTGCATGGCGAGATCCTGAATCTTGTCCAGCGGGATGGTGCGCTCGACGCGGAAGAGCCAGCCCTTGCGCAGGTGCAGCGAACGGGTGGTGAGCTGGCACTCGAGGCGCTTGTAGGCCTTGGCCGAGGACAGCTGGCCCAGGCCCAGCAGCCAGAACGGCAGCAGGGGCGCGCAGACCACGGTCACCAGCATGATCCAGGCGCCCTGGATGAGCCAGTAGAGCTTGAGGGCGGGATCGAACGCGGCGGTCCTGAGGATGGTCTCTTCTCTCACGGGCTCGTCTCCTCCGCCTCGTTCCAGATGTAGAGCCACCAGTACGCCGGCATGGCCCCCATGCCCACCATGATCACCAGGATGACCCAGATGATGCGCATGTTGTCCTCCAGGTCCTTGTTCTTGATCACGTGGACCAGGTAGATGGCGAGCAGGGCGAACATGGACAGCATGGTGAACATGTGGAACGGGAAGATGATGGCGAAGCTCACGGGGAAGCCGCCGGCCTCGGGGCCGCTGCCCATCGACAGGAAGCTGACCAGGAAGAACCCCATGAAGATGAACATGTACAGCAGCGGCCAGACGGTCAGCAGTCCCAGCGCGATGGCCTTGCCTTTGCCCATGATGCCCTCCGGTGCCCAGTGTACTACCCAGCGGGAGCGCTATTCCCGGTTCGTCCGAGCGCCGCCACGAGATGCCGCTTGCCCGACATGAACTGGACGTAGGAGAATCGACTATCGGGTAGGGGTTGGCCGAAATGGAGACACTGGGAATCGCGCTCGCCGTCGTGGCGCTGCTGGCTGTCGTGGCCGTGGTGGTGGCGGGGTTCGTGATCCGCAACCGGCTCCGCGCGCTGGGCGAGGCGCTGACCGACGCATTCGGGGACGAGCTGCCCGCGGAGGTCTCCCTGATCCCCAGCGCGATGCCCACCGGCGACAAGGAGCTGATGCAGCGGGTGGAGGCCCTCGATGAGCGGGGATTCACCCGGGCAGGGTGCTTCGACATCGAGCCGATGGACGGCGTGCGGGTGGTGGCGATGCTCCACGCCGATGACCGGCTGAGCGGTGCAGTCTACCGCCACCCCCAGGCAGGAGTCTGGACCGATCTGGTGGTGTTCTACGAGACGGCTGGTTCGCTGACCGTGTCCAACGCGCCCCACGGCGCAGAGCTGGATCATCGCCCCGCCCATCACAAGATCTACGAGCCCTCCCTCGACGAGAGCGATCTGCTGGATCTGCTGCGGCGCAAGATGGGGACGAGGAAACGCGCGACCGTGAGCCCCGGAGAGTTCAGGGCCCAGTTCGAGGCCGACTACGCTGCGGACATGGCGTGGCGCTCCGAGCGAGGGGGCGCGAGCCTCGAGGAGATCGAGCGAATCGCGGAGAACACGAGCGGCGAGTTCAACAGCCGGGACGTCGCCCGCGCCAGGGCCATCCTCGCCGCCCGGATCACCCCGGACCTGGACAAGAAGATCAAGGAGGCCTTTGCCGCGGACATGACCGGCGCCGATTGGGAGCACGCGAAACGCCGCGGCGTGATCGTCCGCGCCGACCAGATGCTGGGCGACGTGGAGGGCCCCATCTACGACGCGCTGGACGACGCCGATCTGCTGGCCCGCTACGAGGAGCCCCTCGAGGCCTGCTGGGAGGACAGCCTCGACGGCGAAGCCTCACTCAACACCATCGTCAAGCGGGTCAACGCCGTGCTCCCCCAGGAGCACCGCTTCGTCAAGATCGCAGAGATCCACGAGCCCATCGAGGCCAGGCTCTACGTCCTGCAGTGAGCGCGAGCAGCGCGAGCAGCCCCACCACCCCAGGACTCCCCCCCGAACGGCCCCGGCCACACTGGCACCCCTGCTCCTCCGCGTCCCCGTCGTCCTCGACCACGTCGTCGTCGTCGTCCCCCTCGGGGGGCAGCTCCAGGGCCAGCGTCGGGGTCACCGAGAGCCGGACGGTCTCGCAGGTCATGTGGCTCACGGCCAGGTGATAGGTGGTGCCGGGCTCCAGCGCCAGCTCGCCATCCGGGGTCAGCTCGATGGACGCGGGGCTGCCGTCGAGGACGAGGTCGTACTGGTCGGCCAGGGGCATCGGACCTGATCCGCTGTAGGCGAACAGGATCGAATTGGCGGTCTCCACCATCTCGAAGGTGACCATCTCGTCGCGGCGCAGGTACACCGTGTAGTCGAGGTTGCCGTCGTTGAGCGTGCCGTCCGCAGCCTCGACGTCCAGGTCGAGGGTCAGCCCCAGCGGCTCTCCGCCGGACGCCGGCGGCGTGGTGAAGGACAGCTGGAAGTGGGCGCCGAACCGCGTGTCGGTGTCCTGGAGCACCTGGCACTCGTTCATCCACGTCGAGCCGTACAACCAGTAGAAGATGTCCAGCGTCAGGTCCGTGGTCACGCCGTCGGCCAGGGGCACCGAGCGGCCGCAGTCGAGCAACCCCCGCCCCTCGAGGACGTCGTCGACCATCGCGGCCTGCTCCACCGTGAGCTCGCCGAAGCCCTGCTTCTCCCGGGCGACGGCCGAGATGGCCTCGGCGAACTCGGCGAAGGTGGGGCGCCCGCCGATCAACCCGAGGGCCTCGTACATCAGCTCGTCGGTGATCTCGGCGCCGAGGGCCTCGCGGATCTCCCAGCCCGCGCCGCTGACGACCTGACCGTCGTGGTGGGACTCGCCGATGACGTCCCCGGGGCAGGTGTGGTCGTTGTCCAGCTCGCGGCCCATGCCCAGCGCCCCGGACGAGTACTCGGCGTGGCTGGAGCTGTCCTGGAGCGTGGCGGACCAGTAGTCGGCCATGCCCTCGTCGATGGCGCTGGGGCCGGCGTACATGCCGTGGGCGTCGTAGTAGAAGTACTCCATCTCCAGCGGCGCGCGGTCGTGGTTGACCAGGTGGCCGAACTCGTGGAGCACCACGTCGCCGTCGTAGCCGAAGTCCATGTCGTACTGGCCGTAGATCAGCAGGTCGTTGCCCATCATGTCCTGGGCGTAGTAGGCGTTGGCGCAGTCGTTGGGCTGGGAGATGAAGAAGTTGGTGTAGATCTCGATGTCGCTGCCGAACTCGTGGCCGTGGCTCTCGGCGAAGTACGAGGCCGCGCGGGTGACGTGGTAGTAGGCGTTGACCTCGGCGAAGGGGTCGTCGACCGAGGGCTCCACCGGGTCGTACAGGAAGTCGCCGGCTTCGTCCGCCACCGCCAGGTGTTCGGCCGAGCCGAGGCTGTTGCCCGAGGTGATCGACTGGGCCACGGCGTACTCGCCGTCGAGCACGGTGCCGTCGCCGGCCAGGTCGGTCAGCTCGACCTCGATGGGATCACCGTGGACCGGGCTGGTCTCGTAGGCGCGGGCCCAGGCGCTGACGATCCGATCGCGGACACGGACCACCTCGCCGGTGTGCGCGTCCACCAGCACCTCCTCCGACAGCAGCGGGGCCTCGCTGAAGACCCGAACCACGTACACCAGCTTGCCGCCGTCCGGGCCGGGGAGGACCGCCAGTTCGGGGGTGGACGCCTCGGCGTTCGGGGTCGATCCCACGGCCGCGGTCAACGCCTGGTCCGCGGTGATCGACGCGCGAGTCCCGGCGGTCAGGCCCTCGGCCAGCGAGGTGCGCGCCCAGGTGACGTCGCCGCGCGCGTCCACGCGCACCACGGCTGCGCCCCCAAGCACCGGAACCCCCTCGTGCAGCTGACCCAACCGCACCGTGGTGCTGCCGCCGCGGGACTGGACGTCCCGCACCTGCAGCGAGGCGCCCGCGGGGCCGGCCAGGATCATGCAGAGCGCAGCGAGGAAGACAGGGAGTCTGGACATGGCGGATCTCCGGTGGGGAAGCGCGGGCTACTGGGCGTACAGGACGACGGCGCCGCCGTCACCCATGTCGAGGTCGCAGTCGAACTCCTCGTACATGTCCACGGTATAGGTGACGGGGTCGAGGTACTCGGCGATGACCTGCACGGAGCCGTCCGCGTACACCCGCACCTTGACGTAGTCGTAGTAGTGGACGCCGGAGATCAGCACCAGCGAGGAGTGCGAGAAGGCCACGTAGTCCTGGGGGTTGCCGATGGACCCGGCCGCGAACCACTCGTACGTGTCCACGGCCATGCCGCCGGTGGCGTCGATGACCGCCGAGCCGTTGATGGTGCAGTCCCCGTAGAAGAGGGTGGCCCGCACGTGGTAGCCGCCCTCGAGGGCGTCCATGATCTCGTCCAGCGAGGTCAGGTGGACGGGCTCGCCACAGTCGTCCTCACCGTCGATGTCGTCGTCGGCAGCGGAGACGTCGTCCTCGTCGCACTCGAGCTCCTCCTCCTGTGCGCCGTCCTCCTCCTCCGCCTCGGTGAACTCGCAGGCGGGTAGCAGACCCAGGCCGAAGACCAGGGCCACCAGAGAGACCAAGAAATTGTTGCTGGAAGTCGTCATTTCGTGCTCCTGGGACAGGTGTGATTTCCTTCGTCCGCCAGGAGATATAGATGCCGATTCCCCGTCCGCCAACGGGAAACAACCTCAAGACATTGTTTCCATTTCGTGCATAATCGGACTCGATCCGGACCGGGAGAGGATCAGTCGGCAGGTTCGCAGCGGGGTGAGTACGCCCCCGACTCCACCAGCTCGCGGAACGCACCCCAGCTGGTGACGTTGTCCCCGGTGTCGGCCTCGGGGGCGTGCAGGAACCGAGGCGCGTGGGAGGTGACGTGATCGCGGAGGTACCCGGGCAGCGCCGCCACGCCGCCAGGAAGCTTGTGGCCAGTGACGTGGTACACGAGCTTTCCGGGCCGCTGCGCCATCTGCATCCACGGCAACCACTGGCCCACGCGGGTCCACGAGATGGTCGCCGGCGCGGACGTCGCGCCCGGCCGGGCCAGGTCGTCCGCCGCGGCGCTGAAGTCGAAGATCTCCGTGCTCTCGTAGGTGTTGCCCGCCGAGTAGTCGCCGTACTCGTCCACCGGCAGCGGCGACGGGTACTTCAGGGGGATCACGAACGAGAACACCCGCTGGTCGCCCTCGGCGCGGGGCTGGAGATCCCCCAGGCTCGCATTGACCGGATCGTTGAACACGTGGACCACCGGCACGTCGGCGCCGGTGAAGGGGTTGGTCCAGCAGCGCAGGATCTCGCCGGAGCCGGGATCGAGGTAGAGGCTGACCTCGCGGCTGACCATACGCACCGAGCAGGGCTCCTCCAGGGGCAGGAACCGCGCCACGTTGTACCCCTCGAAGCGCAGCAGCGGCTCGGTCCACTCCTGGACGGGCGCGCCCAGGGGATCGGCGTCGATCCGGGCGTAGATCTCGCCGGACCAGAAGTAGACCACCTCCTCGGCGGGATCCGCGCTGCCGCGGGTGAGGAGGAACGGGCACTGGGGTGGCTCGGGCGGCGGTTCGGCGCCGGCGGCCGCGGCGAGGAACAGGGTCAGGAGCAGTACGTGCATCAGGCCCATCATCATATCGCGTCGGAGACGCGCGACCGTGAGCGAGGACCATGAAACGATCCCTGGACGACATCGGCATCTTCGTGGAGGTGGTGGACCAGGGCAGCTTCCGCGGCGCAGCCAGGCGCCTGGAGCTGTCCCCATCCGCGGTGAGCAAGCGACTCAGCGCGCTGGAGCAGCGGCTGCAGGTCCAGCTGCTGCATCGGACCACGCGGCGCCTCTCCCTCACCCAGGCCGGGGAGCTGCTGTACGAGCAGGTCCACACCATCCCCGGCGATCTGGCCGCGGCCGAGGAGCGCCTGCGCGAGGCCGAGGGGCTGGTGTCTGGCGCGCTGCGGGTGGTGATGCCGTCGTACTTCGAATCGGACCTGCTGTACGAGCGCGTGATCCCCGACTACCTGCAGGCGCACCCCGCGGTGTCGCTGACCCTGACCGTGGTGGACGATCCCCTGGCGCGCCTGCGCGAGGAGTTCGATCTGCTGGTGGCGGGCAAGCTGCCCAACCAGCAGTTCCCGGACAGCTCGGCCGTGGGGCGGCGCCTGCTGAAGCTCCGCGGGGCCCTCTTCGCCACGGGGCGCTACCTGGACCGGCACGGCCGCCCGGGCCACCCCCGCGACCTCGCGAGCCACAACTGCCTGGGCTACCTCAACCCCCAGTGGCACTTCACCGAGCCCGACGGCACCCCCTTCGTCCACACCGCCGAGGGCAACCTGCGCACCAACAGCAACCGCCTGCTGCGCGCGGCCACCCTGGCCGGCCAGGGGCTCGCCTACTCCTTCCCGGTGTTCTTCCAGCGGGATCTGCTCGAGGGCCGTGTGGAGACCCTGCTCGACGAGTACACCGCCGAGTCCTACGTGGCCCTGTACGTGTTCTACCCGGCCGCGCGCTTCGTCCCGCAGCGCACACGCGAGTTCATCGACACGCTGGTGCGCCACCTCTCCGACGAGGATCGATGATGAACCCCACGGTGAATGGACCGCACGCGCGCGAAGGGATCCGCGGGATCGGTTGGTACACTGCACCCACCGGAGCCCGTAGATGTGGACCCGCCTCCCGATCCTGATGCTCGCCGCGGCGCTGACCGCGTGCTCGAGCTCGTGGGGCGGTGACGACCCCCAGGGCGGCCCCCCCGGCGCCCTGGACGACGACGACGACATGGGCACCTTCGGTGACGACGACTACGACGAGCCGGTCTGCGACGACTACCCACCGCCCTACGACAACCACGACATCCCCCCCGGCGGCACCGTGCGCGAGGGTGTGGTGATCGACCTGACCCCGGCGGGGCTGCAGTTCATCGAGACCACCGCGCTGCACCTGAGCACCGTGGTCATCCCCATGGAGACGATGGCCCAGGACCTGGGCGAGTACATGGGCTGCGACGTCTCCATCACCATCTCGGGCATGACCGCGTACGCGGACATCACCCACCTGGCCGTCGACCCCATCCCCCACGGGCTGGATCTGGAGGTGGGGGTCCTGATCCAGATCAACGACAGCACGTACCCCTTTGCCGTGAACATCGACGGCGACGGCGGCATCTTCGACGTGTGCGGCCTCGTGGATCAGACCTGCGACCTGTGGGTCGAGCCCATGAACGTGTCGCTGCAGATGACGGTGTGGCTGGACCTGGTGGACCTGGGCAACGGTCCGTTCATCGACGCCACCGTCTCCACCCCGGCCCACAACCTCCACACCGCGCTGACCGAGGACGCCATCGGCCTCGACGGCTGCTTCATCTCCACCATCGACGACATCCTCAACTTCTTCGGCACCGACATCGTCGAGATGCTCATCGACGAGGCGTCGGGCGAACTCTTCGATTACATCGAGAACGACCTGCCCGTGATGGTGGAGGACGCCATCGAAGGGGCCGGCGACTCGTTGACCGTGCACCAGACCGTGGACATCGAGGGAGGCTCGCCGCTGGACGTGACCATCGAGCCCGGCGGGCTGATCATCGAACCCGAGGGTGTCCGCGTGCTCATGGACGGCGCCTTCGACGCGCCCCTGGCCGACTGCATGGTGCCCTTCGACACCCACGGCAGCCCGGACAACCACCACGCGACCCCCGGGGTCGACCCATCCGCCCATCACCACGCCGCCGCGTTCATCTCGGACAACCTGATCAACGCGGCGCTGTACTCGGTGTGGCGGTCCGGGCTGCTGTGCCTCGACGCCGACCCCGCCGAGCTGGGCATCCCCCTGGACACGGCCCTGCTGGCCCTGCTGGTGGACGAAGAGGACCGCCCGCGCATGGAGCGCATCTGGCTGGGCGAGTCGTCCCCGATCCTGATCCACACCGTGCCGCGCTATCCCCCCATGAACCAGCCCACCGGCCCCCACGCCATCGACGTGGAGGCCGAGAACCTCGGCGTGGACCTGTACGCGATCACCCAGGACCGGCTGTCGCGGGTGGTGGGGCTCGAGCTGGACGTGGGCGCGGGCGTCGACCTCGCGGCCCAGGCCGACGGCACCATCGCCGCGACGGTGCTGCTGGACACCGAGCACTTCCACCCCCACGTGTGCCACAACGATCTGGTGCCCGACCTGTCGTCGGACATCGAGCAGAACTTCGACGAGCTCATCGTCACGATGATCGAACCGCTGATGGCCGGGCTGGTGGGCGACCTCGCCCTCGGTCCCTTCGTCCTGGGCGGGGTGGGCATCCAGTCCCTCGAGGTCGTCCCCGCGGGACAGGACGACTCCTTTGTCGCGGCCTACGTGGACCTCGCCCTCGTCGAACCCAACGCCAGCCTCGGCTGCGGCGACACCGGCTGCTCGGACGGCTGCGACGACGTGTCGTGCGAGATCGACGGGCCGGCGCTGCCCCGCGGAATCTGGCTGGGCAACCTGCTGCTGCTCGCCGCGTGCTCCGCCGCGCTGGGGTGGCAGCGAAGGCGTCGCTGAGCCGCCCCTCCTTCACGGGATTCGTGTGGAACAATCGAACGCGCGCGTGTGTTGGCCCCGCGCGCGCAAGCTGGACTGGAGTGAGGGAGTCCCATGAAGTCGAACGCGAGGTTCGCCTGGATCGCGGGAGCGCTGTTGTGGACAGGGTGCGCGGACCACACGCTCCCGGAGTGGCCCACCGCGGCGGCCCTGGAATCGGTCGAGGTCACCGACACCGTCGTGACGTTGCAGTGGCCCGCAGCCACCGACAACCGCGAGATGGCCCGCTACCAGCTGAGCAAGGACAGCGACATCGTCGCGGAGATCCCTGCAGAGGCCGAGCCCTCGCTGACCGTGACCGGGCTGGTCGAGTTCACCCAGTACACCTTCGCGGTCGAGGCGCTGGACGCGACGGGAAACATCTCGGAGCCCCTCACGGTGCAGATCCGCACCGCCGACGTGACCCCGCCCACCTGGGCCGAGGGCTGCAAGTTCTCCTGGGAGATGAGCGAGCCGGGCAACCTGGACGCAGGGATCGAGTTCACCTGGTGCGAGGCCACCGACAACGACCGGTTGGACCACTTCGAGCTGTGGCGCGGTCAGCGGCTGCAAGAGGGCGGCAGCGCCGAGCGCTACGGCATCATCGGCGCGGGCTCCGAGCCGCTGTCGTTCCCCCCCGGCGAGACCACCCACATCTGGACCGACTCTCCGCTGGACGGCACGTACACCTTGGCCGCGTGCGATCCCACCGGGAACTGTGCCGAGCTCCTCCCGATCCGCGTCGATGAGGAGAGCAAGGCGCGCAGGTCCGCCATCCAGGAGGCCATGAGCAATTCCCTCATCGCCCTCCTCGGTTCGTACGACAGCAGCGACAGCATCTTCGGTGGCCTCGCCGAAGCCGATATCTTCGGCTCTTCCGACCTGGCATTCGAGGGATTGACCGGGCTCTCCGGGGGCATCGGCTACAGCGGGGACGACTACGCCGGTATGGGCGGCCTGGGGACTCGTGGTTCGGGCGTGGGCGGCGGCGGAGGAGGAGGTGGCGGCGGCGGAGTCGGTGTCGTGGCGATGCGGGGCTCGTCCACGTACCGCGCCGCGTCAGCCTCGCTGAAGCCCGGCGGCCAGGCCGATCTGGCCGCTCACGTGAGCAAGCGCATGTCGCGCATCGACCACTGCTACCAGCAGGCGCGGACCGAAGATCGCCAGCTGAAGGGCTCGCTGACGATCCGGCTGACCGCCGATGGCGAGGGCTCCATCACCGTGGACGGTGTCAGCGGTCCCGACGCGGGCGGTCTGACGTCGTGCGTCACGAGCTCGCTGCGCGGCCGCCTGGCCGAGCCCCCCGGCGAGGCCGTCTCCGGGACGTTCAGCGTGACCCTGGATCCAGGCGCCGCATGATGCGCTGGGTCGTGCTGGTCGGCTGCCTCCTCCTGGCCCCCCAGGCCGGGGAGGCCGAGGAGCAACCCCCCTCCCCTGCCGTCGTCGCCGGTCTGGTCGACGCCCTCGCCGATCCCCAGGCCGCCACCCGCGAGACCGCGGCCAACGCGCTCAGGGAACACCCGGCGATGGCCGTGGAGCACGGCGCGGTCCCCCCCCTGGTGGATCTGGCCCTGCACGATCCGGTCACCGAGGTGCGCGAGGAGGCCCTGTGGGTCCTGGGGGAGATCGGCCCCGACGCCCGCGACGAGGCCATCCCCGCCCTGCTGGGGCTGCTCGATCCCGTCGCCCCGCCCCCCGGGATGATCCAGGGCATCGCCGCGTGGGCCGTGGGACGCATGGACCTGCCCGTGGAGGACGCCTCCAAGGCGCTGCTGCCGCTACTGCTGAGCATGGACGAGTTCACCCAGCGCGCGGCCGCCGACGGCATCGGCGCCATGGGCGAGCCCATGATCCCGATGCTGCTGTTCACCCTGACGCAGATGGAGGGCTCCCACTACTCGGCCGGAGTCGTCGAGGCCCTGGCAGCGATGGGCGAGGACGCCCAGCTGGCGATCCCCGCGCTGCTCGAGCTGCAGGAGACCACCGACCGCGCCTGGCTCCGCCGCGACATCGACCGCGCCCTGGAGCGCATCGGCTACGTGGACACCGACGCCCGGGTGAGCCGGCTGGTCGCCGAGCTCGACGCCGCGCCCGACCACACCCGCTACCTCAACATCGTCGCCATCGGCGACCTGGGCCCGGCCGGGGCCGCAGCGGTCCCCGCCCTGCTCGAGGCCGTGGCCGACGAGCACACGTGCAACGTGGCGCTCGGTTCGCTGGTCGACGTGGCCCCAAAGGACCAGTGGCCCGCCGTGGCCGAGGCCGCGGTACCCGTGCTGGAGCGAGACGACTGGAAGGGCACCACCGCCGCACAGACCCTGGCCGAGCTGGGCGATCCGGGACGGGACGCGCTGGTGGCCGCGCTGGGCGCCCCGGACCGCACCACCCGGTTCAACGCCCTGGTCGGGCTGGCGCAGGTCGAACCCGACGCCGGCGAGGACGCGGCCAGGGTCCTCAAGAGGATGTTGCGCGACGACGACCACGAGATTCGCGGCAGCGCCGCGCGCGTGTACGGCAAGTACGGGGACTCCGTGTTCCCCCACCTCCACAAGGCCATCGGCCGCGAGAAGGAAGCCCAGACCCGCGCGGAGATGATCTACGCCCTCGACGGCATGGGCGCCCAGACCCTCCCCCTGCTGAGGCAGGAGCTGGTCCGCGAGGGCCCATGGGTCAGCGCCGCCGCCGCGCACCAGATCGGGGAGCTCGGCCCGGCAGGCGCGCCCGCCGTGCCGGACCTGCTCGTCCACGGCGGCGGGTACAACGGCAAGTCCGACGTGGCCGCGGCCATCGAGGGGATCGGAGCCGCGGCGGTACCGGCGCTGGTCGAGGCCATGGACTCCGACCATCCGCCCACGCGCGAGACCGCGGCGTACACGCTGGGCCGGATCGGTCCCGACGCCAGGGACGGCGTCCCCGCCCTGGCCCTGGCCCTGGACGACGAGCACGAGGACGTGCGGCAGTGGGCGGCGTGGTCGCTGGGGCTCATCGGCCCCGGCGCGGTGGGCGCGGTGGAGGATCTGCGCGGGGCTCTGACCGATCCGGAGACCTGGGTCCGCTCCAACGCGGCCGAGGCCCTGGGTCGCATCGGCGAGGGCGCGGCGCCCGCCATCCCCGACCTCGTCTCCGTGATCCAGTGGGACCGCGGTTACGGCGTGGCCGCGAACGCCGCGGACGCGCTGGCCACGTTCGGCCCGGACGCCGCCGACGCGGTCGCACCGCTCACCGAGGCGCTGTCCAGCGAGCGCGAGGGGCTCCGCAGCGCCTCCGCCCGCGCCCTGCTGGCCATCGGCGTGACCAGCCCCGAGATCTGCGCCGGGCTGCGCCAGGCCCTGGACGATCCCAAGGCGCGCGTGCGCAAGGCCGCGGCCGAGGCGTTGCTGGTGCTGGGCGAGGAGGGCGACGCCGCACGGGCCACCGTGGTGCTGCGCCGCGCCCCCGACGAGATGTGGGACGAGGACATGAGGGCGATGGAGGAGATCGTCCTCCCCCCTCCCCTGGACTGGGAGTGACCGACGTGAGCCGACAACACCTGGACTTTCGCGAAGCCGAGGCCTTCGGCCGGTGGTTGGCCCAGCACGGCGCCACGGCCACCGAGGCCCACCTGTTCATCTACAAGAAGGGATTCCACGACCGCGGCATCTCGTACGAGGACGCGGTCCGCGCGGCTTTGTGCCACGGCTGGATCGACTCGGTGACGAGGCGCCACGACGAGGCCCGCTTCGTCCAGCGCTTCAGCCCCCGCAAGCCCACCAGCCGGTGGTCCGCCTCCAACATCCGCCGGATGAAAATCTTGCTCGCCGAGGACCGCGTGACCGAGGCCGGGCTCGCCGTGTTCGACCCGGCCCTGCTCGATCGCCTCGCCGAGGTCGAGGCCGAGGAGCGGGCGCGCCGCGAGGGTCCCACGGATCTGCCCGGCTTCGCCCGCGCCCTGGTGGACGAGGACGCGGAGACCGCCGCGGCGTTCGACGCCCTCCCCCCATCCCACCGGCGCCAGTATGTCGCGTGGATCCTGGACGCGAAGAAGGAGCCGACGAGGGTCCGCCGGACGCGCAAGATGATGCAGATGTTGAGGGAGGGGAGGAGCTTTCAGGAGCTCTAGCGGTTCACTCGCTGCGTCGCCACGAGCGCGCCTGTTCGTCCACGCGCTCCTTCAGGGCCGGCTCCAGCCGGAACACCAGCACCGTCCGCGGCTTCATCCGCACCGACTTGCCGCGCGCCCGACCGGTGAACCCCTCCTTGTGCACCAGGGTGAACGTACCCAGGTTGCGCAGCTCGAGGCTCTCACCCTGCTTCAGCACCTTGGCGATGGCTCCGAGGACCCGCCCCGGCGAGGTCGCCTCGGTCAGCTCTCCGCCCTTGATCACCTTCTTGGTGAACGGTCCCGACAGCAGACCCACGGACCACTTCGCCGGGATCTTGGCGATCTTCCCCGTCCGGGGATCCCGAGACTGGGCCGCAGGCTGCTTGTGTACCGGGAAGCGCCCCCAGTCCCCGAACGCCACATCCTGCCCCGCCAGCAGACCCGTGCTCACCTGTTTGGTGAACTCGGCCACCGTCTCCTCGCCCACCAGCGCGATCAACTTCCTCATGGCCGTCCTCCAGAACCGGAACGCAGCACAGCTATACACCGACCAGCCCGCCCTGGCCATGGTCCCGGCCAGGTTCTGTAGAGATTCTCGGGCCAGCGACCGAAGAAGGAGAAGAAATAATTGTGCCGGCGCTGGAGCGCCGGCGAGGTTTGTGCGCTCCCATCCGCGCGCGGCCCGGCTGGAGCGTGGGAGCGAGTACTGAGACTGACTCGTTCCCACGGTTTCCGTGGGAACGTCCCTTCTCCGGCGCTCTGCGCCGGTTCCCCTTGACCACCTCACCTCCGTACCTAGATTTGCCACGCCCCCCGGATTCACCCACGCATTCGGAGGGATCCATGGCTCGCGACCGCTACGTCTTCCACGACCCCAATCCCCCCTACTTCGTCACCTGCACCATCGTCGAGTGGCTACCCATCTTCGCCAACCCGGGAGCCGTCGACATCGTCGTCGATTCCTGGAGTTGGTTGATCCAGCGACAACGGATCATTCTCCTCGGATACGTCATCCTCGAGAATCACCTGCACTGGCTGTTCGAAGCGGCAAATCCAGCTCGCGAGGTCGCCGCGTTCAAGGCACACACGGCCAAGGAGATCGTCAAACTCCTGGAGCGTGAGGGCCGCGATTCCACTCTGGGCCGCCTCCGCCGCGCCAAGCTCCGCCACAAGGCCGACCGCCAGCACCAGCTCTGGCAAGAAGGGAGCCATCCAAAGGCATTGTTCACCCGCGAGATGCTCGTGCAGAAGCTCCGGTACACCCACGACAATCCCGTGCGTCGCGGGTACGTGGACCAGGCCGAGCACTGGTGCTCCTCGAGTGCGAGGGACTACGCCGGGCAGCCCGGTCGTGTGGCGGTGACAATGGACTGGTGACAGAGTCTAATTGTGCCGACGCAAAGCGTCGGCAAGGTTGATCCGCTCCCACGGAAACCGTGGGAGCGAGGATTAGAGGGAGCCGCCATCGGCCCAGCCCCCCCCTACGGCCGATACTCCCTCGCCTCCTCCACCCCCCGCAGCACCCGCAACGCTCCATCCCGCAACCCCTCCATCTCCCGCTCGCCGGGGTAGATGGTGGTCTTGATGCCCAGGGGCCTGAGCAGGCGCTTGAGTCGCCGACGCATCCGCTTGGAGTGGCACATGCCGCCGGTGAGGATGATGCGGTGGGGGCGGCGACCGTCGAAACAGGGGACCAGCGAGGCGATCTCGGCGGCGACCTGCTCGGTGAGAGCGGCGAATACGAGGGCGGCGCGGTCGTCGCTGGCGTCGATGCGGCGCTCGACCTCGCGGAGATCGTCGGTGCCGAGATAGCTGAGCAGACCACCCTCGCGGAGCAACCGGCGCTCGAGGTCGTCGCGAGAGACGCCGGAGTAGCACAGGTCGAGCAGGCCGAGGCCGGGCAGGGAGCCGGGGCGGTTGGCGCTCATGGGTCCGTCGAACAGGGCGTTGCGGACCTTGACGCAGCGGCCGCGGCGGTGGGCGCCGACGGAGATGCCGCCGCCCACGTGGGCGACGATGAGGTCGAGGTCCTCGTACTCGCGGTTGCGGGTGTCGGCGAAGTGCTTGGCGGCGGCCTTCTGGCTCAGGGCGTGCCACGCGGCGGTCTGCTCGACGCCGTCGAGCCCGGAGAGGCGGGCGGTGTCGCTGAGCTCGTCGACGACGGGGGGATCGACGAAGAACGCGGGGATCTTGCCGCGGGTGGCGAGCTCATGGGCGATGAGGCCGCCGAGGTTGGCGGGGTGTGCGCCCGACACGCTGTCGGTGAGATCCTGCACCACGGCGTCGCCGATGGCGTAGGTGCCGCTCTCGATGGGCCTGAGCAGCCCGCCGCGGCCGACCACGGCGTCGAGGTCGGACGGGTGGTGGATGTCGTGCTCGGCGAGGAACCCCTCGACCACGCGGCGGCGGATGGGGAGCTGGTCGACGATGGACTCGCAGGCGGCCAGCTCGTCCGCGGCGTGGCTGAGGTCCTTGCGGGCCACGAGGTCGTCGCCCTCGTACAGCGCGACCTTGGTCGAGGTGGAGCCTGGATTGACCGCCAGCACGCGGAAGCGGGGGAAGAAGTGGTCTTTGGGCGTGCGCGCGAACCGGTCGGAGCGGAAGCGGCGCAGCAGCAGGGCCTTGGCGCCGCGGGCCACCTGCTCGGCGGTGGAGGAGCGGGAGAAGTCCAGGGCCTGGTTCTTCAGGCCGCCGATGACCAGGGTGGACACGGCCGCGGGGTAGCGGGTGGAGTACAGGTGGTACAGGAGGTTGCCCACGTCGAGGTTGGGCACGACCAGCACGTGGGCGCGGCCCGCGCCGCGCAGCTCGCCGAACTCCTCCTTGAGCTTGGTGTGGGCCGCAGTCTCGGACAGCGCCACGCTGATCTGCATCTCAGAGACGATGTTGATCCCGGCGTACTCGGGGTGGGCGGCCTTGAGATCGGCCAGCTTGCCCTTGATCAACGGCTCCGCGTCACGGATGCGCTGCACCGAGGGCCCCTGGCCCGAACCCCGGGTGGAGTACGACAGCAAGGCGCCGTTGATCTCCGGCAGGGCCGACTCGGGGACCAGATCGCGGAAGGTGCGGCAGGCGCCCACGGCGATGTCGGCCAGGGCCTCGGCCGTGGGGACCGGGTTCAGCGCCACGTCGGCGAACATCACCAGGTTGCGCTCGAAGATGCCCTCGGGGTGTTCGTCGGGCAGCGCGAACAGGCCCATCTCGTAGACCGTGCCCTCTTTTTCGAGGATGCGCAGGCACGGCACGAAGAAGTCGCGCGATGCGTGGACCACGCCGCCGAGCACGGCGTCGGCGTACCCCTCGCGCACGGCCATGATGGCGAAGTACACCGGCTCGTGGATCCGCCGGGCCGCCTCCTCGGCGGTCATCTCCCACCGCTTGCCCTGGCTGACCCAGTGCAGCCGCCGCGCCAGGAGATCGGCCAGCTCGTCGGCGGCGGGGTCGACGAACCGCACCACGGCGAAGAACCGGCGACGCGAGCACTCGAGCTGGGCCTCCCCGCCGTCCACCAGCTCGGCGGCGCGCCGCTTCGAGCCCACCAGGATCACGTTGGCGAACTTGACCAGCCTGGACGCGGCCGAGACGATGCGCGGGTCCTCCCCTTCGGGAAAGATCAGCGTCTGGCGAGACGTCATGGCGTCGCGGAGCTGTTTCCTCAGCACACCTTCGATGTCGAACATCGTGGACCTCCAACGAGGGTCTGTGGGGCGTGTGTATAACCGGTCGAGGGTACGTTTTCACGGTTCGAGTGCGGAACAAGAATCGGCGGGGTGGCGAGTTCCTCACGGCCGGCGGACGCTGCGGCGTCGTCAAGGAGAGGGGGCACCCCGGTTTGGGCGCCTGCGAGCCCGCCGACCGTGAGGTTCTCTTGCCAGGAGGAGGGCCTCGTTGCTGGTGTCTACTGTCTCTGTAGGACCGACGAGGTCACGGATCGATTCAACGGGTATCCCGGATCTTGGAACAGGGCCGCGACGTCGCGCGTTGTTCCTGCAATGCGCACCCTCCGACGCTCTCGGTCTCCTCGCTGGGCCCCGCTGCTCCTCCTCGTCACCGGCTGCTGCGTGGCCTCCGACGGCTGGGCGGGCGACGCTCCAACCGACGTCCCGTCCACGCTGGCCTCCGACGCTGGCCTGGACGCGGAGGTCTACGAGCTCGCCCTGACCGCCCTGCGCAGCGCGCGCGACGCCGGCGACATCTCGTCGAGGCACGATCACGTGCTCACGGTCATCGACTACTCGCTGGCCTCCACCGAACGGCGGCTCTGGGTGTTCGACCTCGAAGCCGAGGAGGTCCTGTTCCGCGAGCTCGTCGCCCACGGCCAGAACACCGGCAGCAATCGCGCTCGTCACTTCTCCAACGACGAGGGCAGCCACCAGTCCAGCCTCGGCGTCTTCCGCACCGGCCGCACCTACCGCGGCAAGCACGGCTACTCGCTGAAGCTCGACGGCCTCGAGCCGGGCTTCAACGACAACGCCCGCGACCGCGCCATCGTCATCCACGCCGCCGACTACGTCACCGAGGACTTCATCGCCGCCAACGGCCGCCTCGGTCGCTCCTGGGGCTGCCCGGCCCTGGACCCCGCAGTCGCCAACGACGTGATCGACACCATCCGCGGCGGCACGCTGCTGGTGGTGTACTACCCCGACGATGTGTGGTTGAGCGGCTCGGCTTATCTGGCGACGGAAGAAGACTAGAGCGGTCTCACGGGCACGCAGATCGCCACGGTGTGCAGGTGATCGGGGTGCTCCTTGGGATCGCTGACCCGGTTGATGCGGGAGACGTACTCGGTGTTGGTCACGTGTGTGTGTCCTCGCGCTGACGGGAGTCTACGATGGACTGGAAGGTTGGGGAATAGGCCCCACGACCCGGTCGTAGAAACGCCGGACGCATCGACGACGGAGACCTATCATGAGCTCCCCCTACCTCGCCCTGCTATCCCTGGGAGTTGTCCTCTGGGCGCCCACGATCCACGCCCAGGATGCTCCGCCAGACGATCTCCTCCCCGAGGAGCCCGTCGAAGGCAGGCTGGCCAAAGGGGCCGTCGCGGCCACGATCCGCGAGAACCTCCCAGCCATCCGCCTGTGTTTCCAGCGCGCCCTCGAGGACCAGCCCGGCCTCCAGGGGGTGGTCGCCGTGGAGTTCGTCATCGAAGCCGACGGCTCGGTCAGCTCGGCCGAGTTGAGCCACTCGTCGATGGACCAAGCCGAGATGGAGGCGTGTGTGTGCGAGCGGGTACAGCGGCTACGCTTCCCCGAACCCGAGGGGGGCGGGTCCGTGGTGGTCACCCACCCGTTTGCCTTCAACGGCATCACTCCGGATTCCGAGGTGACGGAGCCGGCCGAGGCCGCTGACGCGGAGCCCCCGCTGGGCAAACTACCCAAGAAGGTCATCGACGAGACCATCAAGGCCAATCTCCAGCCCATCAAGGCCTGCTACCAGACGGTGCTGAATCGACGCCCCAATCTCCACGGCAAGGTGACGGTGAGGTTCGTCATCGGCTGCGAAGGCACGGTGACCTCCGCGGAGGTGAAGGAGACGACGCTGAACAACGACAAGGTGGAGACGTGCGTGTGCGACGCCATCGCCGATCTGACGTTCCCCCCGCCCGACGGCGGCGGCAAGGTGATCGTCACCTATCCGTTCGTGTTCCAGACGCCGTGAGGGCGCCCGGCGCTCAGAAGTCCTCGATCAGGCACACCCACTCCGGATAGTCGATGAACGGGTTGCGGTTCTCCTGTCGCGCCTCGACCGAGCTGTTGCGCTCCCGCTCCTTGTCGCTGACCGGATCGTCCTCGTGCCACTGCCGCAGCATCAGCTCGGCCGCGTCGTTGATGGACGCCCCGCTGACCATCTCGTTGTTCGACCACCCGTTGCCCGTGTACGCCACGGCCACGTAGAAGTACGTGCGCGCCAGGTCCCCCTTGTACTCGTCGATGGGCTCGAAGACCGTGATCTCGTGGCCCTCGTGGTGGCAGTCCCCCCGCAGCGAGCCGTTGAGCGATTGCCAGTCCATGTCGTCGACGATGCCGAACGGCAGGTTGCCGCGCCGGCCGTTGACGTACCCATCGGTGGGGTACACGTGGAACAGGTCCGACTTCATCGCCGGATCGGAGTTGGTCCAGTCCTGGGGCCAGGTGTGCTCGCGGTTGAAGCAGTCCCCCTCGTCGCCGTACTGCCCGCACTGGTCGTTGAAGTCGTACGAGTACGGGTCCGCGCCGCCGGGGTTGTCCGAGTAGATGTCCCACACGTGGTCCGTGCCGTCGTCGTCGGTGTACGGGAACACGTCCCACAGGTTGTCGTAGCTCACCGTGTCCATGTCCGAGATCAGCTGCTGCAGGTCCTGCTTGAGGCTCTGCGAGCCCGGATCGATGCCATCGAAGTAGCCGTCGTCGTCTGGCGCCGGACCCGCAGCGCACTCCGGCGGGTCGGGGGGCTCGGGGAAGCACTCGGCTGGCGGCGGCTGAGTGTCGTCGTCATCACCCACGGAGTCGTCGTCGTCGCCGGTATCGTCGTCGTCGCCGGTATCGTCGTCGTCGGCTTCGCCACCGCTGTCGTCATCGCCGACCGTGTCGTCGTCGTCGCTCGCGGGGCAGCCTCCGACCAGGAGCCCGCCGACCACCAACCACGCCAATCCTCGTCGCCAACCCATACGTTCACCTCGGTGTGGAGGTCGTCTACCCCACGATCCCCGGGGCCGCAAGGGCGTTGTCAGTACAGCTTGCCGTCCACCCACAGCTCGGTCTCGTGGCGCAGGAAACGCCAGCGGACCCGCAGCAGGCAGGACTTGCCGTCACCCCGTCCGAAAATCGGTCGGCTACACCGGGAGGGCCGCGAGGTCGAACCCCATCCGCTCCAGCGGCCCGGTCAGATCGTCGGGCAGCGGGGCCTCGAACCGCAGGTCCTCGTTGCTGTCGGGGTGGCGGACCTCGAGGCTCGTGGCGTGCAGGGCGAGGCGCTGGAGGCCGTAGCGGTTGGTCATGGCGCGGTTGATCTTGCCCTTGCCGTAGGTGGTGTCGCCGATGACGTGGAAGCTGATGTGCTTGAGGTGGCGGCGGATCTGGTGGAAGCGGCCGGTCTGTGGCTTCGCGAGCACCAGGGATACGTGGCGCGGCGTGGTCTCGGCAACGGCGAGGCGCCGGACGTGGGTCACGGCTGGCACGCGGGGGCCGTCCGGGCGGCGGGGGATGGGGTGGTCGATGGTCAGCTCCGCGGCGAGCTCGCCGCGGACCAGCGCCAGGTAGCGCTTGCGCACGAAGCCGCGGTCGAACTGGTAGGAGACGAACTTCGCGGCCTCGGGATCCAGGGCGAAGAGCACCACACCGCTGGTGCCCCGATCGAGGCGATGGACCGGGTGCACCACGTCGACGTCCAGCAGCTCGCGCACCAGGTCCACGAGCACCACGTCGGCGCGTCCCCAGCCGCGGTGGACCAGCATGCCCGACGGCTTGGCCACGGCCAGGAACCGCTCGTCGCGGTGCAGGATGTCCAGAGAGGAGCTCAGGTGGCCCGTCCCATGTACGTGCCCCAGGGCTCGCACTCGAGCTGATCGGGCTCGAAGCGGCACAGGGAGTCCACCAGGAGGTTGGCCACCTGGAGGTTGGTCTGCAGGGGCACGCCGAAGTCCACTGCGGCGCGGCGGATGAGGTAGCCGTTGGTGAGCTCGTCGTCGTGGAGGTTCTTGGGGATGTTGATCACCAGGTCCACGCCGCCGGACCGGATCAGCTCGACGGCGTCGGCGTCGCCTTGGTCCAGGGGCCAGGTCACCACCTCGCACGGCACGTCGTGGCGGCGCAGGAACTCGGCGGTACCGCCGGTGCAGTGGAGCTGGATGCCGCGCTCGACCAGCCGGCGCGCGCTGTTGAGGAAGCCGGCCTTGGACTCCACGGGGCCCGTGGACAGCAAGATGGCGCGCGAGGGCAGGCGGTTGCCGGCGGACAGGTAGCCCTTGAGGTAGGCGTCGCCCACCTCGGTGCCGAGGCAGGCCACCTCGCCGGTGGACGCCATCTCCACGCCGAGCCGGGGATCGGCGCCGGCGAGGCGCGTGAAGCTGAACTGGGGCACCTTGACGCCCACGTAGTCCAGGTCGAAGAGCGAGCGCTGGGGGGGCTCGACGGGCAACCCGAGGATGGCCCGCGTGGCCAGGCCGATGAAGTCCACGTTGTAGACCTTGGAGCAGAACGGGAACGAGCGGCTCGCGCGCAGGTTGCATTCGATGACGCGCACGCGGTTCTCGCGCGCGAGGAACTGGATGTTGAACGGTCCGCTGATCTCCAGCGCCGATGCGATCTCCCGGGCGATGCGCTTGATGGTCCGGATGGTCTGCAGGTAGACCTTCTGCGGCGGCAGGACCATGGTCGCGTCGCCGGAGTGGACCCCGGCGAACTCCACGTGCTCGCTGATGGCGAAGGCCACCAGCTCCCCCTTCGCCGCCACCGCGTCGATCTCCAGCTCCTTGGCGCCGGTGATGTACTGGCTCATCACCACCGGGTGGTCCCCGGACACCACGGCCGCGAGGTTGAGGATGGTGCGCAGCTCGGCCTCGCGGAAGGCCACGGCCATGGCCGCGCCGGACAGCACGTAGGACGGCCGCACCAGCACCGGATACCCCAGCTGCTCGGCCTGTACGCAGGCCTCGTCCACCGATCCCACCTCACGCCACTGGGGCTGATCCACCCCCAACCTGTCCAGCAGCGCCGAGAACTTGTGGCGGTCCTCGGCGCCGTCGATGGAGCTCGGCGGCGTGCCCAGCACGGGCACCCCCACCCGGGCCAGCCGCGGGGCGAGGTTGTTGGGCACCTGGCCGCCCACGCTGACGATGAAGCCCTCGGGGTGCTCCTTGTCGTGGATGTCCAGCAGGCGCTCCAGCGTGAGCTCGTCGAAGTAGAGCCGATCGCACACGTCGAAGTCGGTGCTCACGGTCTCGGGGTTGTGGTTGAGCATCACCGTGGTGCGGCCGAGCTCGCGCAGGGTGTTGACCGCGCCGACGCAGCACCAGTCGAACTCCACGGAGCTGCCGATGCGGTACGGGCCGCTGCCGAGCACCACCACCGGGCGCTCCTCGGCCGGTGTGTCCGCGGGGGCGAAGGACACGTCGTCCTCCACGCCGCCGTAGGTCAGGTACAGGTAGTTGGTCTCGGCGGGGAACTCGCCGGCCACGGTGTCGATCTGCTTGACCACCGGCACGATGCCCCGCTTCTTGCGCAGCTCGCGGATGATCATGGTCTTGTCGTGGTCGTCCGCGGCCAGGTAGTTCATCGTGGCCTTGGCGATCTGGTAGTCGGAGAACCCCAGCTTCTTGGCCGAGAGGAGCCTCTCCGAGGGGATGTCCTTTTCGCTGAACTTGTTGAGATCCCGCCAGGTCGCGACGACGCCGGCGATGCGATGAAGGAACCACGGATCGATGCGCGTGAGCTCGTGGACGCGCTCGACGGAGTACCCGCGGTCGAGGGCCTGGGCCACCGCCAGGATGCGCTCGTCGGTGGGATTGGCCAGCTGCTCGTCGAGGTCATCGAGGTGCAGCTTGTTGCCCATGAGGCCGTGGAACCCGCCGCCGACCATCCGCAGCGCCTTCTGCAGCGCCTCCTCGAAGCAGCGGCCGATGGACATGACCTCGCCCACCGACTTCATGGCCGTCCCGATGTGACGCGACACCTGGCTGAACTTGGCCAGGTCCCACCGCGGCATCTTGACCACCACGTAGTCCAGGGACGGCTCGAAGCAGGCGCAGGTGGTGCGGGTGACGGCGTTGGCGATCTCTGGCAGGGACCGTCCCAGCGCCAGGCGCGCCGCCACGGCTGCGAGGGGATACCCCGTGGCCTTGGACGCCAGGGCCGAGCTGCGGCTGAGGCGGGCGTTCATCTCGATGACGGCGAAGTCGTTGGAGTGGGGGTCCAGGGCGAACTGCACGTTGCACTCGCCCACCACCCCGATGTGCCGCACGATGGCGATCGACCGCTCCCGCAGCCGGTGGTAGTCGTCGTTGCTCAGCGTCAGCGAGGGCGCCACCACCACCGACTCGCCGGTATGGATACCCAGCGGGTCGAGGTTCTCCATGTTGCACACGGTCACGCAGTTGTCGTAGCCGTCGCGGACGACCTCGTACTCCACCTCCTTCCAGCCCTCCAGGGATCGCTCGATCAACAGCTGGGGGCTCGCCGTGAACGCCTTGGCCACGGCCTCGACGAGGGTCTCGCGGTCGGGGACGAGCTGGGATCCCAGGCCGCCCAGGGTGTACGCGGCGCGCACGATCACCGGGTAGCCGATGGTGTCGGCCGCGGCCAGGGCCTCCTCGGCGTCGGAGGTCGCGATCGAGCGCGGCACCGGCACGTCGATCTCGGCCATGGCCTTGACGAACAGGTCGCGGTCCTCGGTGGTCTCGATGGCCTCCACGGGCGTGCCCAGCACCCGCACGCCGTACTTCTCCAGCACACCCTCGCGCCTGAGGACGACCCCGCAGTTCAGCGCGGTCTGGCCGCCGAAGCTCAGCAGGATGCCGTCGGGCCGCTCCTTCTCGATCACCCGGGTGACGAACTCCGCGGTCAGCGGCACGAAGTAGATCTCGTCGGCGAGGCCCTCCGACGTCTGGATGGTGGCGATGTTGGGGTTGACCAGCACCACCCGCGCGCCCTCCTCCTTGAGCGCCTTGATGGCCTGGGATCCGGAGTAGTCGAACTCGCCGGCCTGGCCGATGGACAGCCCGCCCGATCCCAGCAGCAACACCGTGCCCACGGCCTTCATCGCACACCCCCCCTCGCAGCGACCACCTGGTCGATGAACTCGTCGAACAGGTACGCCGTGTCCACCGGGCCGCACGACGCCTCCGGGTGGAACTGCACCGCCGAGAACGGCTTGTGGCGGTGGCGTATCCCCTCCACCGTGCCGTCGTTGGCGTTGAGGAACCACACGTCCCAGTCCGAGGGCAGGTTCCGTGCGTCCACGGCGTAGCCGTGGTTCTGGCTCGTGACGTGGCAGCGACGGGTCCGGGTGTCGGTCACCGGCTGGTTCTGACCCCGGTGGCCGTAGCGCAGCTTGAACGTGGAGCCGCCCGCGGCCAGGGCGAGCAGCTGGACGCCCAGGCAGACGCCGAAGATGGGTTTGTCCCGCTGCAGAGCCGCCTCGAGGTGCTTCACCGTGGGTTCGCACATGGTCGGATCACCCGGGCCGTTGGTCAGCACGATCCCGTCGTGCTCCACCTCGGCCGGGTCCGCGTCCCAGGGGATCACCGTGAGCGAGGCGCCGCGCTTCATCAGACAGCGCAGGATGTTGTTCTTGACCCCGCAGTCCACCACCACCAGGTGCGGGCTGCCCCCCTCGTTGAGCACGCCGCGGCGCCCCTCCCCTACCCTGGCGACGAGGTTCTCGGTGGCCGGATCGAACCAGCCGGGATCCCCGTCCACCTCCAGCTTGCCCAGCATCGTGCCCTGCTCGCGCAGGCGGCGCGTCAGCGCCCGCGTGTCCACGTCGCAGATGGCCGGCACCCCCGACGCCTCGAGCCACGCCGACAGGGATCGCACCGCCTCCCAGTGGCTGTACGCCGGCGAGTAGTCCGCCACCACGAGCCCCGACACCTGCACGCGATCCGACTCCATGGCCGACGGCAGGCCGAACGCCCCGATGTCGTCGCCGGGCACGCCGTAGTTGCCGATGGAGGGAAACGTCAGCGTCAGGATCTGCCCCTGGTACGACGGATCGGTCAGCGACTCGGGGTACCCCACCATGCCGGTGGTGAACACCACCTCGCCAGCGGATGAGACCGGGGCGCCGAAGGAGCGTCCGTGCAGGGTGTAGCCATCTTCGAGGACGATGCGGGCGGGACCGGGCATGCGTAGGCCTCCCGGGAGTCCAATGTCCCCGAATCGGGGGGCGGGCGCAAGGGGGGGCAGAGGTTTGGGTGTCGAACAGATGCACTCTGCACCCAGACTGATCCGGAACAAACTCCGATCTAGTTCGACCAATCCGGAACTGATTCCGATTCGGTTCAACCAATCCGGAGTTGTGGAATCAGGAGGATGATCGATTCAAGGGGTGCTCCCAGGCACGGCCTGCGCGTGCGAGTTCGAACCCCAACACTCGTAGCCGCCGTCGTCGCGAACCCCGCAGGAATGGTGTCCTCCAGCACTGATATCGATGAACGCTCCCTCAGGCGCGACACTCTGATTCACTGCGCCGTACTCGGTATGCTCGTTCGAACCCCAACAGGTCACGGTCCCGCCTTCGTGGCGGCCACAGGTATGCTCACCGCCAGCATCGATCTGCACGAACGCCGCTTCGGGTGGTGTCGCCTGGCCGGAGTCGTTCCAACCCCAGCAAGCCACGGTCCCTTCTGAACTCAGCGCACAACTGTGGTTACCGCCCGCGGTCACGGCATCGAACGTGCCTTGCGGAGCATTGAGTTGATCGTAGAAGTCCGCGCCCCAACAGGTGCAAAGGCCCGTCTCATCGACCACGCATGAGTGGCTGTTTCCTGCGGCCACGGCGCTGTATTCCCCCCCTGGGGACGCGGTCTCACCGTAGTTGTCGAAGCCCCAGCACTGCACGTGATTGTCCTCGCCCAACGCACACGCATATGAATTGCCGGCGGCCACCGCTTGAAACCGCCCTCCTGGTATCTCGGCAGCCGAGGAGTCGTCCGAACCCCAGTAGACCAGCGAACCGTCAGTCCGGATGCCCATGGTGAATCCAACCCCCGCCGCGACCTCTTTGAAAGACTCGTTCGGCGGTTTGGTTCTGTCATCCGCCCGCCCGGCATTCCCCCAGCACTCGACCGAGCAGTCTCCCCGAAGGCCGCAGGTGTGGTTCCCCCCCGCGCTGATCCGGACCCAGTCGCTCGGCGACACGCCTGCGTCCTCGTAGGGGCAGCTGTGGCAGCCTGATGCCACCAGCCCTGAAGAGGTGAGCATCAGGAGCCAGAGACACCCGGCAACCACACCAGAAACCGAGGGCTTCCTGTCCTCCATCACGTCCCCCCTTCCGCGGCGGAACCTGCCTCGGAGTAGAACTCCACCGCCTCGGCGTACCGGGATTCGCCCGGCTCCAGCGCCACCGCGCGGCGGCAGTGGGGGACCGCGGCGGCGGGTTCGCCGGCGCCCACGGCCACGCACAGGTTGAACCACGCCACGGCGGACTCCGGATCGGCGTCCACCGCGCGGTGCAGCACCTCGGCGGCTTCCGCGTTGCGCCCCTGCCCCCCGAGAAGGAGTCCGAGGTTCAGGTTCACCGTGGCGTCGCCCGGCGCCAGGGCCAGGGCCTCGCGCAGCAGGGCCTCGGCCGCGACCTCGTCGCCAGCCAGGGCGTGGGCCAGGGCGCCGTTGACCCGGGGTTCGACGGCGGCCGGGTCCAGCTTCGCGGCCACACCGAAGGCGGCGACGGCCGAGGCGAACTCCCGGCGATCCATGGCCAGGTTGCCGCGGGCCATGTGAGTCCCCGGCACGTCGGCGCGAGGCTGCAGCGACGCGTCCAGCTCGGTGTTCGCGCGCAACCAGTCCCCTCGCAGTTCGGCCGGGACGCGGGTCTCGTCCAGGCCCGCCAGGGCCCTCGCTGCGCGTACGCGTACCAGGCGGTAGTCGTCGCCCGTCGCCGCCAGCAGCGCCGGGAGGTCCTCCTCGGCCAGGCGGTGGCCCAGGGCGCCCGCGGCGCTCGAGCGGACCAGGGGTGACACGTCGGACAGGGCGCTGCGGAGAATCCCCTGCGCGGCCGGATCCGAGCTGCCGTCGAGCAGGCGGACCAGGGACGCCGCGGTGATCTCATCGCGTCCGGGGCTGGCCAGGTAGGCCTCCAAGTCGGCGATGCAGGTCCAGTCGCCTCGCCGGGCGGCGGATACGAGTTCCGCCGCGCCCTGCGCCCCGGGCGGCCGCATCGAGTGGTCGCTGCGCCGCATCCGCGCGAACGTGGTCGTGGCCATGTGGCAGTCCACGCAGCGGCTGTCCGGCCCGGCGCCGGCGTGGCCCGCGGCCGCAGCCCCGGTCTCGGCCCGCGGGGCATGGCAGGGCAGGCAGGCCTCGTCGGGGCCATCGCTGAACCGGAACCGGCCGCTGGACGTGTGGCAGTGCAGGCAGGTCAGGTCGCTCGCCGCGACGCAGGGGCTCAACCACCACGACGTGGTGTAGTTCTCGCCCAGATCCCGGCCGTCCGGGTGGTAGTCCGGGTGCTCCAGGGTCACCAGGTCGAAGTGGTCGAAGAAGCGGTCACCGGGCGTGAATTCATCGGTGAGCGGGATCAGACGGGCGTGGCAGGACAGGCACGCGTCGTTGATCTGCTGCGGGGTCAGCTCGTCGAACTCGACGATGAGGGGATCGGTGGCGCAGCCGTCCGGGCCGGCACAGGCCCGCGCGTGCTCCGCACCGGGGCCATGACAGCCCTCGCAGCTGATCCCCGGCTCGGACCAGGTGGTGGCGTAGGTGTCCGTGGCCACGTCGTAGGTGGTGGACAGGTGGCTGACGTGGCACGACGAGCAGGCCGTGTTGAAGGTCAACGCCCGGTCCCGCCACGACAGCGCCTCGTCGTCGATCCCCTCGAAGTGCCGCACTGCGCTGGCCGTGGTGTCGAACCACTCGCCCGTGGCCGTATCCAGGGCCACCGGCAACACCTGCAGACGGCCGCGCGGCAGCTCGGTGAGCAGGTAGGTCACGTCCTTGCCGCCGACCACGTACTCGATGGCGTGGTGGCGCGCCCCCTCTGCGGTCTCCTCGACCACCACCCCGTCCCCGACGCGGCAGCGGACTCCCCCGGCCATCGCCTCCCCCGGCGGCAAATCCACGCCGGCGCCAACCGACCGCAAGGCCTGCCCGTGCCAGGACGTCTCCCAGGACCTATAGAACTGCGGGTGGCACTCGCGGCACGACGTGGATCCGGCCAGCTCGCGGGCCCCGGTCGATTCCGGTTCCGGCGCACGCGAGCAGGCGGCCAGCGACAAGACCACCACGATGGCGGCGATCGCGGCGATGGGGGTGGACCATCCCATGGTCGGGTCCCGCCACCCTATCAGAAGCCCGGGCGATGTCAGAATTCGCCCCTTGTCATCTTGTTAGTCGTTACTAACATAGAGGGTGTAAGCAAACTAGCGGGCGGTCCCATCGCCGAGGAGAGGAAGAGACATGGCCCGATTCCCAGAACTCCGGCAAACCTTCGCCGTGGGCTTCGTCTCGTACCTGCTGGTCTACGTGTTCATCGGAGCCAGCGCGAACAAGCTCGCGAGCATGGAGATGGCGGTGGCGAATTTCGCCCAGTGGGGCTATCCGGCCTTCTTCCTGTACGTGGTCGGAGCTGTGGAAGCCCTCGCCGTCATCCTCATCGCGCTGCCCAGGACGCGTTTCTTCGGCTCGCTGTATCTGGCGGTGGTGATGATCGGCGCCATCGTCACCCACGCAACGGCCGGGGAGTTCGCATCGCTTCCCATACCGCTGCTCCTGCTGGGCCTGTCCTCGGGCGTTTCCTGGGCGACCCGACCGAAGCCGCTGTTCCACACGCAGCCCCTCGGTTCGGCGCGTTTTGTCGCCGCGAGGAGTCTCGAATGAGTGCGCCACGATCCGTGCAGCGGGTCGTCACGGCCCACCGCCAGCTCGAAGGAGGCGGCTTCCCGGTCCGCCGCCCCTTCCCGACCACCGGGCTGGACCAGGTGGACCCGTTCCTGCTGCTGGACGAGATGGGGCCGGTGGACTGGCGACCGGGAGAGGCCATCGGCGCCCCCGACCACCCCCACCGCGGCTTCGAGACCGTCACCTACGTCCTCGCCGGCGAGATGGAGCACGCCGACTCGGCGGGCCACCGCGGCCGGCTGGGGCCCGGTGACGTGCAGTGGATGACCGCGGGGTCGGGCGTGGTGCACTCCGAGATGCCCTCACGGGCGCTGCTCGCGTCAGGGGGCCGCATGCACGGCTTCCAGGTGTGGGTGAACCTCCCCGCCGCCGACAAGATGATCGCGCCGCGCTACCAGGAGGTCCCCGGCCAGGCCATCCCGGTGGGCCTGACCCCGGACGGCAAGGTCTCGGTGCGGGTGATCACCGGCGAGGCCCTCGGCGCGCGCGCCGTGATCGACACCCACACACCCATCGTCTATCAACACTGGACCCTGGCCCCGGGTGGACGCGCCACGCAGCCGCTCCCCGCCGACTACAACGGCCTGGTCTACGTATTCGGCGGACGTGCCGCCGTGGACGACACCGAGGTGGCCGACGGCCAGGTGGCCTTCCTGGGCTACGGCGACCGCCTGGACCTGGCGGTCCCCGACGACGCCGATGGTCCCGCCGACCTGCTCCTGCTCGCGGGGATCCCCCTGGACGAGCCCTTGGCCCGCTGGGGTCCCTTCGTGATGAACACCAGCCAGCAGATCCAGGAGGCCATGGACGACTTCCACGCCGGGCGGATGGGCGCCATCGCCCATTGACCCCCCTGCCCTCGCTTCCGTAGGCTTCCCCCTCGGAGGCCCCCATGCGAACCACGCTGCTCGCCCTCGCCCTCACCCTGCTCTCGCCCGCCATCCACGCCAGCGCGGACATCGCCCCCGAACCCCCACCCAAGGAGAAGAACCCCATGCCAATCCCGCCGCCCCCCGTCGCCGACATCGACGCCGACCTGTTCGTGGCCGAGGGCATGGTCGAGCCCATCATCGTCAAGGAGGCCGTCGTCGCCGCCCCCGTCGCCGACGTCTACGCGGCCTGGACCACCCCCGAGGGCATCCGCGGCTTCTTCGAGGTGGACGCGGCGGTGGGCCTGCGCATCGGCGGGCCCATGGAGTTCTACTTCGTCCCCGAGGCCCAGCCCGGCGGCCAGGGCTCCGAGGGATGCCAGGTGCTCAGCTACGTCCCCAACGAGATGCTCTCGTTCTCGTGGAACGCCCCGCCCCAGTTCGCCGACGAGCGCGGCAAGCACACCTGGGTCGTCATCGACTTCACCGATCGCGGCGACGGCACCACCGGCGTGCGGCTGCGCCACCTGGGCTTCGGCGAGGGCGGCAACTGGACCGAGATCCACGCCTACTTCGACTCTGCGTGGGGTCGCGTGATGGACGCGCTGATCGCGCGGTTCGCGCAGTAGCCCTACTCCACGATCATCACCTGCGCCTGGGACTCGTACCCGAACGCCGCCAGCTCGTTGGGCGTGGACCACACCTGGCCGGTGCTGTTCATCACCAGGATCTGGTAGAGCCCGCTCAGCTCGACGCCGGTGGCGGCGACGTTCTCGAGGGTCTCGGTGGCGAGGGTCTCGGCGTCGGTGACCATCAGCTCCGGGATGAGCAGGTTGAGGTGGTCCACGGGGTAGACGGTCTCGCCGTCGAAGGCGTTGCCGGCGAGCATGTAGTCCATGATGTGGTCGTAGGCTGGATCGCCGAGGAGGTCCTGGGGCAGGACGATGGCGGGGATGAGCACCGGCGGATCCTGGGTGGTCAGCAGGTAGGGATCGGTGGTGTCGAGCCGCTGCAGCAGGACCTTGGGCCAGATCACGTCGGGGATGGTGTCGCCGTTGAGGTCGTCGGGGAACATGTCGCCGTCGTCGTCCGCGGCGAAGACCATGCCGAACAGCGGCGCCTTGACGTCCACCAGCGAGGTCTCCAGGGGCAGCGTCTCCATGGTGGCGCAGATCAGGTCGTAGGGGCCGGGGTAGTCGCTGTCCTTGCCGATCGCCAGGCCGAGGGGGGAGCCCTCGTCCACGGCCACGCCGCAGGGGCCGGCGCTCGACGAGGCGTGGGTGGGCCAGACCTCGAAGGAGGGCCGGTCGAAGGGTACGGGGGTGGTCAGCTCCACCACGATCCCCTCCACGAGGGGGATGGGCTCGCCCTCGATGGGGGCGCCCGGGACCGTCACCACCACGGCGTCGCCGCCGATGTCCCCGGCCGTGACCTGGCCGGTGACGTTGAAGAACGGGTTGAAGTCGTTGTCCGAGTCCACGAAGCCGGCGACGAGGTAGCACGCGGCCCCGGCCTCGGTGTCCTCGGTCCCGGGCTCACCCGCGGCCACCAGGGGGAAGACGAAGTCGGCCTGGCGGTCGGTGAAGTGGGTGCGCGGCAGCACCACGAAGTCCACGGGGCTGCCCGATCCCGCGGGTGGCGGCGGATCCTCGCAGGCGTACAGCATCAGGTACACGGCGCCATAGAGGGCGCCGTCCACGCGGACCGTGCCGTGGATGGCGCTGGCCTCGGCGACCGAGTCGCGGTTGGGCACCACGTCCAGCTCGCATCCGGCGGCGGCGAGCATCGAGGCGGCCAGGAACAGAGCACTGATTCGGTGCGTGATCATCCTGTCCTCCCTTCAGAAGCGATACGCCACGGTTCCGTAGATCCGTGGGCCGATGTGGGTTCCGAACGCGTGCTCGAGGTGGCCATCGCCCTTGAAGGCCGTGAGGTTGGAGCCGGTGACCCCCAGGTCGAGGCGATCCTCGAGCAGCCGCAGCACGATGCGGGCGTCGAGGATCACGTAGGGGTCCATCTCCAGCGGGTCCAGCATGACCTGGCCCGCGTCGTCGAAGGTCCGCTCCGGCACGGTGTAGGCGCTCACCACGTGGACGTTGACGCTGAAGTCCAGGTGGATCGGCGAGCGGTACTGAACACCGGCGTTGACCTTGTGCATGGGCGTGCGGGCGTCGCGCGCCTCGGTCCCGGCCTCCTGCGCCTGCAGATCGATGAGGTAGTTGAAGGCGTAGTTGACCGAGATGTCGAGGCCGGCCACGGGGAACACGTGCACCGAGGGCTCGACGCCGAAGCCGGCGAAGGCCTGGTCCACGTTCTCGAACTGGGACGTGCCCAGCACGAAGCGGTCGTCGAACGGCTCACCGTCCAGGCCGTGGTCGTAGGTGGAGGTCACGCCGCCGAGGTGGATCAGGTTGCTGACCCGCTGGTAGTACCCGGCCACGTCGAACATGAAGTAGTCGGATCCCTCGAAGCGATAGCCCAGCTCGACGCTGCGGATCAGCTCCGGCTCCAGCTCGGTGTTGCCGTGGGTGATCAGCTCGGTGCCGGTGACCGGGCCCGGCACGCGCAGCGCCAGGTACGACTCCATGAACGTGGGGATGCGAAACGCCGTGCCCGCCGAGGCCCGGAAGGCCATGCGCTCGGTGGGCTTGACGATGACCGCGACGCGCGGTGACGGGGTGAACCCGACGAGGGGGTGCTGGTCGAAGCGGAAGCCGAGCACCGCCGACATCCACTTGGCGAACGTGATGCGGTCCTCGATGAAGCCGTTGAGGTGACGCTCGGTGTGGTCCTCGGCCAGGTAGCCCCACTCGATGGTCTTGACCCGGAAGCCCGCCCCCACGGTGATGTGGTGGGGGATGCCCAGCTGCACGTCGCCGCCGTAGGAGGCCTCCACGTCCATCACGTTGGCCTTCACCCGGGTCTCGAGGCTGTCCAGGGTCCCCTCGGCGAACCAGGTGGGACCGGCGCTGGCGCTGGAGTGGTTCCAGAAGGCGCGCGCGTTGAGGCCCTTGTGACGGATGTCGACGCGCGCCCAGGGGAAGGTGCCGCTCATGTACATGTTGCGCAGCAGCCCGATGGCGTAGAAATCGTCGTGCGCGCTGGACACGCCGCCGGACAGGCCGAACTGGGTGTCGTGGCGCGGCAGCCAGGTGAGCCCGCCGTTGAGCCGCAGCGCCCGTACCGCGAGCTCCGGATCGGTGACGTTGGGGGTCAGGTCGAGCCGGCCGGGGTCGTACTCGAGCTCGAAGCGGTTGGTCTGCTCGTAGCCCACCGAGAGGGCGTAGCCGACGGTCTTGATGCGGTCGGAGTAGCGCACGTTGCCCTGGATGGTCGGCCCCATGCCGCCGATGACGCCGAACTCCGCCGACCGCTCGCCCTTGGGCCGCGTGATGATGTTGACCACGCCCGAGAACGCGTTGGCGCCGTACATGGTCGAGCCCGGACCGCGGATGACCTCGATGCGCTCGATGTCGGCGAGGTTGACATCCAGCAGCCGGAAGAAGGTGGTGCCCAGGAAGTCCATCCACACCGCGCGGCCGTCCACCAGCACGAGCACCTTGTTGTTCAGCCGGGCGTTGAACCCGCGGATCCCCACGTTGGTGTGTCCCGCGCCCATCTGCATCACCTCCATTCCCGGCACCTGGCGCAGCAGGTCGGGGATGTTGGTGGCGCCGGACAGGCGGATGTCCTCGGCGGTGATGATGTGGGTCGACACCGGAGCATCCAGCGGGGCCGTGGCCTGACGCGAGGCCGACACGACCACCTCGTCGTAGACCGTCTCGAGGGACTTGGCCTCCAGCAACTCCTCGGGGCTCAGCTCGGCCTGACCGGCTGCCGGGCCGCCGCTGGCGCCGCCCTGCTCCAGCCGGTCCGCGGCGCGCTCGAGCCGCTCGGCGAGCGCCTGCAGCTCGGCCAGCTGGGGGCCCTCGATCTCGGCGGGCTCGTCGCTGGGCGCCTCCTCGGTGGCCGCGGCCAGCTGCGCCTCGACGCTCTCGATGAGCACCAGCACGTCGGCCTCGTCCGCTGGGTGGCTGTCCGCGTACCGCCGGAAGTAGTCCAGGCTCTCCCCGGCCATGCCCGCGTCCAGGTACGCGCGGCCGATGTTGAACAGCACGTTGGGGTGCGGAAGGATCTGGTACGCGGCCTCCAGCTCGGCGATACCCGCCAGGTTCTCGCCCGAGGCGATCAACTCCATGCCGGCGCGGAAGTGGCGTTTGGCGTCGTCGCGGGGCCCCGCGGCGGCCGGCAGCGCCAGCGCGACGGCGGCGCCAAGGGCGAGGGCCAGGAGCAGCCGCGAACGCAGGGGGCTGTCCTTCGATCTCGTGGTCACGGCCTTGTCCTCCTCGATGGTCGGCGTCGTGCAGGTCCCCCCCGCCAGCGCCGACTCAGTAGGGATCGTCCTTGTATCCGTCCACCTGGACCTCCTCTGTGGGGGGCTCCTCAGGGGCGGGCGTGGGGGGCTCGTCGTAGGGTGTCGGTTCGTCGGCGTCGGCCGGTTCTGCCCGGTCCGACGTATCGGCTGCCGTTGCGGGCTCGGGCGGCCGGGGCGTGGGGGGCTCGTCGTGCGCCGGGGCCGGCTCGGTGGGCTCCTCGGCCGTGGCCGGTTCGTCCTCGATCTCCACGGGCAGCTCGGGGGCTGCGGTCGCCTCCTCGACCACCAGCGGCGGCTCGGTGGCGGGTTCCTCCGTGGCATCCGCCGGGGTCTTGCCGTCCCCCTCGGCGCCAGGCAGGAACTGCAACCCGATCCACGCCCCCACGAGGGCGACGCCGCCGAACAGCGCGAGCCCCACCAGCAGCAGCGCCACGCGTCCTCCGCGCTTGCGCTGCGTGGGCGCGGCCTCGGGCTCCCGCCATGGTGGCGTGGGCGAGGGGGTGTCCTCGCGGGCGCTGCGCGGCGGAGGCGGCCTCTGGGGCGGCTCGTCCACGACCACGCCCAGGTTGTCCTCGGTGATCTCGTCGTCGAACTCGGAGAGCTCGTCGGTCAACTCTCCCGGATCGAGCACCTGGGTCTCGTCGGTGATCGCGTCGGGCTCGGACACCCCATGCTCCGCGGGGCCCAGGGACAGCTCGTCGCTGTCGCCACCCAGAGGCTCGACCTCGTCCAGGCCGATCTCCTCGGCGAAGTCCGCCAGATCGTGGGGCGTGATCTCGGGCTCGTGGGAGGTCTCGGGGAGCTCCACCTCACCCAGCGCGCGCATCACCTCGGTCATGTCGTCGAACCGGTCCGCGGGCTCCTTGGCCACGCAGCGGTGTACCAGCGCGCTGAACTGGGCCGGCACATCGGGGGCCACCTCGTACAGGGTCGGCGGGATCTGGGTGACGTGCGCCAGCGCCAGCTCCCCCGTGTCCCCATCGAAGGGCGGGCGCCCCGCCAGCATGGCGTACAGCAGCATTCCGAACGAGTAGATGTCCGAGCGTCGATCCACCTCCACGTCCCTGCGGAACTGCTCCGGAGCGGCGAACCGCGGCGATCCCAGGAAGCGGACCCCCTCGTCGTCGTCCTCCTCCATGGGCATCTCGCCGGCCAGCCCGAAGTCCAGCACCGTGGCGAAGAACGGATCGTTGTTGCGGTCCGACAGCATCACGTTGGCGGGCTTGAGGTCGCGGTGGACGATCCCCTGCTCGTGGGCCTCGCGCAGCGCGCGGCACACCTGCACGCCGATGTGGACGACCTCCCCCACGTCCATGGGGCCGTCGGTCTCCAGCGTGTCCTGGACGGACCGGCCCTCCAGGTAGTCCATGGCGATGAACAGCGTGCCCTTGTCGGTGCGGCCGAAGTCGTACACCGTCACCGAGTGGGGGCTCTTCAGCGCGGCCGCGGCCGCGGCCTCGGCCAGGAACATCTCGTCGAACAGCTCCCGGTCCACCCCGCTGTCCGCAGGGGGCCGCAGCACCTTCAGCGCCACGGCCCGGTTCAGCATCTTCTGGCTGGCCAGGTACACCGCGCCCATGCCGCCGGCGCCGAGGATCCGCTTGACCTCGTACTTGCCCGCGACGGTCACGCCCAGCAGGGAGTCCGGCTGCAGCGCCCCGGTTTCGTCGTCGCTCGACCCCGCCAACGGTCCGCCCCTCACACGCTTGGGTTCACCCACCTCGGCAGGATTCTGTCGTACACCCGTGCGCGGGTCAAAGGGGCGAAACTGGAATTCCCTGCGGCGACGCAGAGGACATACCCTCCCGACTCCCTCCAACACCCCGGCATCGACCCGGTGGACGTGCGCATCCGCAGCGGTGACCAGTCCCGTCCATCTCCGAGTACCTCGCATTCCACCGTCCGCGTGTCCACCGTCAATCCCGTCCGCGCGACCTTCAGCGCGGCCTCCTTGGCGCTCCACGTCGCGGTCACCAGGCGATCCCGTTGGGGGCCCCTGGCGCCCCGAACCCGCGCTGCCTCGGCGGTGGTGAAGAAATCGGTCACGAACGCGTCGGATCGCGGCTCGATCCACTCCAGATCCACACCGATGGGCGCTTCACCGCCGGCGACGGCGCACGCGGCCCGGCCGCGGCAATGGCTGATGGACAGGGACAGGGGGGGGCCGTCGTGGTGGACCCGGGGGGCGCCGTCGTCGCCGGCCTCGATGGAGACGAAGCGAGGGATACCGGATCGCAGGTGGGCCGTGACGAGGCCCTTGGCGGTCCAGCGGCCGAGCAGCCAGTCGCGGCGACGTTTGACCACGGTCAGGCCGGACAGGTGTTCGAGCTCCGCGGGACCAAGCCAGCGATCGAGCTCGCCGCAGGCGGCGACGAACCGCGGCGCCGAGGCCGAGGCCGTGGCCCAGCGGATCACCTCACAGCCCCCGCGGGGCCGCGGGGCGGGGCGCCTCGCGGGGGACCGGCGGAACGGGCCATCCCGCGAGCTGCTCGGCGACGGTGACCGTGCGATAGCCGTGGACCGAGACGACGACGGCGCCGTCGGGATCGACCACCTGGACGTCGAAGGCGTCGTCGCGGGCGTCGACCACGGCGGTGAGGCCGCGCTCGTCGAGGCCCACGGGCCGGTGGATGCGGACGTCCTCCACGGACTCGGGCAGCGCGAGGACCTTGCGGTGGGCGATCGCCCACAGGCCCGCGGCCTGGAAGCACAGCTCCACCAGCCGCGGCGCCGTGAGCCACCTCCCGGGTCCCGCCGCGGTGTCGGGCGGCAGGTCGCCCGCCAGCTCTCCCCAGGCGCGGTGGTCGTCCACGGTCACCCGCTCCAGCACGCGGTAGGCGGGGCCGTGGAAGTAGGTGTCGTAGATGTCCTCCGAGCCCACCACGGGCACCCCCTCCGGCGGCAGCTCCACGTCGATTCGCGGAGCGGCCGCGGGTCTTTGGGTGAGGACGACCTCGGCGGTGAAGTGCTGCGTGGTCCTCGCCGGGTGATCGGGATCGGGCCTCACCTGGGTGCACAGCGCGACGCGAGCGCGCAGGTCGCCCCCCTCCGTCGGGAGGATGCGAGCGTGCAGGTACAGTGTCCGTGGCCGGTCGCGGTGGAACTTCAGCGGCGAGGCGAAGCGAACGCCCCTCACCGAGTCCACCCGGTGGTCGGGTGCGAGGGCCACGGCCATCTGGGCGAAGGCCTCGATCCCCATCACGCCGGGGAGGTAGGCGAGCCCGGGCTCGACCTGATGGTCGAACAGGAAGGGCTCGGTGGTCGGGTCGAGGGTGGTCTCGGCCACCAGGTCCCCGAACAGGGGGGCGCACCGCAGCGCACCGATCAGGGGAAGCTCCTCGAGCCGTCGGGCCACGGCGTCCTGATCGATCCCGCCGGCAGCGTCGCGCTCCTCCACGAGCATCCCCAGGCCGTCTCCGACCACGATCTCTCCCCTGAAGCCGCCCGCGACGAGTTCACGGCGCACCGTGGGCACCCCCGTCGCGGGCGAGAGCATGTCGATGCCCGCCGCCTCCATGAGGGCGGGAATGGAGCCGCGCGTGGCCATGCCCACGCCGGCCCAGGCGGTCCAGTCGATGGTGACGGCGCGGGTGTCGGGCCGGACGCGACGCAGGGCGTTGCCGACCTTGCACAGCAGGTCGTTGGCCGCGCTGTAGTCGGCCTGGCCGCGGTTGCCGAAGCGGCCGGCTACGGAACTGAAGCAGACCAGGGCGCCCACGGGCACGTCCCGCGTCCCGTTCAGCAGCGCGAACAGTCCATCGGCCTTGACGTCGAAGACGAGGTCGAACTCCTCGGGCTCCTTGTCCGCCAGCGGCCGGCTGATCTCCAGGCCGGCGGCGTGGATCACGACGTCGATGCGATCGTGGGCCGAACCGATGCGCTCCATGACGCCGGCCATGGCCGCGTCGTCGAGCAGATCCACGCCCAGGTAGATCGCCCGGCCGCCCACCGCCTCCACGGCCTCGATGGCCCGCAGGGCGGCGTCCCGCCGCTCCACGTCCAGCATGTGCGCCTCGATCTCCCGGGGCACGGGCCGCTCGCCCGCCTCGCGGGCGGCGCGGATCAGCTCCTCCTTGAGGGCGTCGCGGCCGCCGCGCAGCAGGTTGACGTGGAAGTCGTCGCGCCTCGGCTCGGCCGTCCGGTCGAGCAGGTAGAAGGTCCCACCACTGGCGCCGGCCAGGTCGGCCACGATGGCGCTGGTGATCCCACCGGCCGCGCCGGTGACCACGAACACCGAGTCCTCGGTCAGCTCGAGGCCGGGAGCGCCGTCGGCGGCGTCGCGTTCCTCGAAGCTCACCGAGAACCGCTCACCACCGCAGTACCCCACCTCGACGATCCCGGGGTCCCGCCGAGCCTCGGCCAGCAGGTGCTCGGCCACCTCGCCGGCGGAGGCCGCGCCGCCCAGGTCCACCGCCTTGACCACGGCGGAGAACTCCCGGGCATACGACTTGGCCAGCCCGGTCACCGCGCCGCCCATGGGCGCGCCCGCGCCCGCCTCGCCGTACCCGTGCAGGCCGCCCATGCGGGTGCCCGTGACCAGGAACGGCGACGAGCCGTGGGCGGCGCGCAACAGCCCGTACAGCGCCTTGACCCGCAGGTGGAGCAGATCGCGCCACGTGGCGTGATCGAGCTGATCGATGCCGGGCTCGGCGTCCAGGCAGCGCAGCCAGAAGATGCCCTGCACGGGGCCCTCGGAGAGCCACGCTCCCATCCGTTCGGTCACCGCATCGCGGTCCAGCTCCGGCTCCACCACCAGCACCTCGGCGCCCAGCTCGGCCAGGGCGGCCACGAGGGGCTCCCCCGCGCCTCCTTCGTCCGGGGCGACGACGATCCGATCTCCGGCGGAGAACTCGAGGCCTGTGGGCCGGCACAGCTCGAGGGGCGGGCGGAGGATCGGCACCACCGCACGCCGCGGCACCCGATCGGCGTCCTCCAGGGACCAGGCCGTGGCCGCCGCCGTCCCCTGCCCCGCGCCGTTTCCGCCCGCGGGCGCCGCAGGGACCTCCTGCCCGGCCACGGCGACGCCGCTGTCGCGGACGAAGCCCACCACGTCTCCCAGGGTCGGGTAGTCGCGCAGGTTCAGCTCCTCGGGCCGGGGGATGCCGAACCGCTCCCGGATGGCCGCGAACGTCTCGGCCTGCTTGACCGTGTCCACCCCGAGATCCGCCTCCAGGTCCAGCTCCAGATCCAGCATGTCCACCGGGTAGCCGGTGCGCTCGGACACCAGCTGCAGGACCTGCTCCGCCACCGGATCGGCCGCGGACGGCGCTCCGGGGTCGTTCTGGCGGACGAACCCGACCACGTCCCCCAGCGTGGGGTAGTCGCGCAGCCTCAGCTGCTCGGGCCGGGGGATGCCGAACCGCTCGCAGATGGCCGCGAACGTCTCGGCCTGCTTGACCGTGTCCACCCCGAGATCCGCCTCCAGGTCCAGCTCCAGATCCAGCATGTCCGCCGGGTAGCCGGTCTTGTCCGACACCAGCTCGACCACCGCCTCGGCCACCGCATCCAGCGCCGGCGCGTCCGACGCAAGCGCCGGCATCGGCGCCGTTTCCACGGCAGGGGGTTCCTGGGGCGGCTGAGGCGCCGCCTGGACCGGATCGGGGGCGACGGCTCGTTCGGGCTCGTCGGCGGCCTCCACCGGCCACCGAGGCGGCGTGAGCGCGGGTGCGGTCTGCAGCCGCACCGACGGCGCGGTCGACGCACCCCGCCGCCAGCTCCCCGGAGCAGGTCGGCGCGCGGGGGCCCCGTCGTCCGCCACGCGCAGGACCCGCCTGTGCACCTCGGTGGCCGCGCGGTCGCAGCCGCTGGCGTCGGCGAGCCAGCGTTCGTACCGCGCCGCGTCGTCCAGGCGATCCAGGCGGCCGGGGATGCGGCGGAACAGTGTCATGGCCACCTGGGAGCCGAAGCCGGCGGCCAGGTGCAGCGCGAACTGGACCGGGTAGGGGCCGCCGCGGCTGAGGTTCAGGGGACCCAGGTCGGGGTCGGGCTCGCGCAGGTTGGGCACCGGCGGCACGACGCCGTGCTCGAGCATCTTCACCGCCGCGGCGGTCTCGATGCCCACGCCCATCGGGTGGCCGGTGTAGCCCTTGGTGTTGGCGATGACGATGCGGTCGGCCGCGTCGCCGAAGGTGTGCCGCAGCGCCGCGACCTCCGCGGACGCGCTGCCGCCGCGGGCCGGGGTGTAGGTCTCGTGGGAGACGAACACCGTGGCGCCGGCCATGGCGTTGCGGTGCAGGCCGTGACGCTGCTCGGCCGAGGTGACCAACTGGTCCATGACCTGGGACAGGTGCTGCGCGTCGAGCTGGGTCGCGTGGTGGGCGCTGTTGGCGGTCTCGCTGGCCACCAGCTCCACGATACCCCTCATGCCGCGCTCGGCCACCGCGTCGTCCCGCTCCACCACCAGGGCGCACGCGCCCATCCCGAGGATCAACCCGTGGCGCCGCCGGTCGAATGGCAGGGCCGCGTCCTCGACCCGGTCGTCGGTGGCCGCCGCGCCCGCGGCCTGGAATCCGGCGCCGATCCACTCCAGCAGCCGGTCCGAGGTGACGTTGTCGCCGGCGATGACCACGACCCTGCGGCAACGGCCGGCGTGGATCCAGTCCTCGGCCAGCCCCACCGCGTGATCCGTGGAGGCGCAGGCGATGTTGACGCAGGTGTTGGGGCCGCGGGCGCCGATGTACTCCGCGAACTGGCTGTGGCCCATGGCCAGCACCCGGAACAGGAAGCGACGGTCGAAGGCGTAGGGCTCGCGGCCCAGCTCTTCGCGCAGGGCGCCGGCGCGCCGGCCCAGCTCCGCCAGGGTGCCGGGATCGGTGGTCACCGCGCGGAGCTCGTCCAGGGCCTGCAGCTGGTCGCGCCGGCTGCTCCAGGTGAAGTAGCGCTGCAGCTCGTCGGCGAAGCGGTCCAGCCCGGGGAAGGTGCTGGCGAAGATCACGCCGGTCTCGTCCCTGAGGGACTCGGGCAGGACCCAGCGGTCCGGCAGCTGCCGGCCGTTGCTGGCGGTGCGGTACTGCCGCACCAGCGGGATCCCCGCCTCGCGCAGGGCGTCCAGGCCGGCGGCCATGGCCAGCTGGGTGGAGGTGTCCAGCGCCTCCACCAGCTCCGCGGGCACCCCGTACTCCTCGGTCAAGTCGAACGAGCCGGGGCGGCCGGCGAGCTTGATCACGTCGGCCGGGTCGGTGAGGACCTCGAAGGAGCCGCCGCCCGCGTCGTCCTTGACCAGCCGGGTCACCCGCTTGTCGAGGATGGCCCGCCGGAACCGCGAGGGCATCAGGTCGATGAGCTGCTCGCCACGCAGGAGGCGCAGGGCGTTGTCGGGATCCATGACCGGCTTCTCGGCGCCGGGCAGGCCCAGGCCCGTGCCGGTGATCACGACCTCGTGGGGCTGGTTGGTCTGCATGATCTCCTCCTCGGGGGTCGCGGCCGGCTGCGAGGCCTGCGCGTGGCCCCCGGCGTACAGCCCGCACAGGGCGTGGTTGAAGGACTCCAGCTCGCCGATGCGCGGGTGGTTGGTGAACAGGCCGGTGACGTCGTCGCCGAGCACGTCGTCCACGAAGCCGCTCAGGGCCCGCTTCGGCCCCACCTCGACGAAGGTCCGCACGCCGAGGCCGTACAGGGTCTGCAGGCCCTTCACCCACTGCACCGGGGACGCGATCTGGCGCTGCAGCAGGTCGCGGATCGAGTCGGGCTCGGAGGGGTAGAGGTCGCCGGTGACGTTCGCGACCAGGGGGATGCTCGGCGAGCCCACGTCCATCCGGTCCAGCACCTGGCGCAGGGGGCCACCGGCGGGGGCGACGATGCGGGTGTGGAATGCGTGGCTTACGGGGATGCGCTGGGCGCGGAAGTCCCGGTCGCGGAATTGATCGATGGCCTGCTCCACCGCCGCGGAGGCGCCGCCGATCACACACTGGCGGCGGCTGTTGATGTTGGCGGCCACCACGTAGCCGTCCACCTTCGCCAGGATCGCCTCCACCTGGTCCAGCGGCGCGAAGACCGCGGCCATCCAGCCGTTGTCCTGGACGCTGACGCGGGTCATCTCCCGGCCGCGGGCCGCCGTGGCCTCCAGGGCTTGCTCGAAGGGCAGCACGCCCGCCACGACCAGCGCCGCGTACTCACCCAGGGAGTGGCCCATGACCAGGTCCGGGGCGAACCCGCGCTGGGCCAGCAGCCGGCTCAGGGCCACGTCCATGGTCAGCACCGCGGGCTGGGTGATGGCGGTGTCCATCAACGCGGCCTCGGCCTCGTCGCTGGCCTCGTCCACGAAGATGGCCGAGGTCAGGGGCCGGCCGAGGATGGGGGCCATCACCCGGTCCGCCTCCTCGAAGGTCTGCTGGACCACGGCCTCGCTGCGCGCGAGCTCGCGGCCCATGTTCAGGTACTGGCTACCCTGACCCGGGAACAGGAAGGCCACCTTGCCCGTGGGCTCGCCCGCCCCGCGGTAGATGCCCTGGGCGCGCAGGGCGCGCCACGCGCGGGGGTCGTCGCGGCCCGCGAGGCGGCGGGCCTTGGCGAGCCGTTCGCCGAGCTCCTGGCGATCGCCGTGGTCGATCATCAGGCGCGCCGGCGCGCCCAGCACGGTCTCGTCGGGAGCCCGGGCGAGGATCTCCGATCCCCCGTCGCCGGCCGCGTCCAGGCTCGCGCCGAGCTCGTCGCTGCCCGAAGCGCCCACACCGAAGATGCCGCGGGCCCGCGCGATGGCCCCGTGCTCCTCGAGCACCAGGTGGAAGTTGGTCCCCCCGAACCCGTAGGAGCTCACCCCTGCGCGACGGGGCGCGCCCGCGGGCGGCTCCCAGGGCTGCAGCGCGTGGACGAGCCGGAACGACGACGCGGCCAGCGGCAGGTCCGGGTTGGGTGGGTCCGCGTGCAGGGTCGGGGGCAGCTGGCGGTGGTGCAGCGCCAGAGCGGTCTTGACCAGGCCCGCGGCGCCGGCTGCGGCCTTGAGGTGGCCGATGTTGCCCTTGGCCGAAGACAGGGCCACGGCCCCTGCAGAGGCGCCGGAGAACACCTCGGACAGGCTCTCGAACTCGGCGCGATCCCCCACCGCCGTGCTCGTGCCGTGCGCCTCCACCAGCGAGGCGGTGCGCGGATCCAGCCCCGCGTCCTCCCAGGCGCGCCGGATGGCCAGCTGCTGCCCTTCGGGATTGGGGGCCACGATGCCCTTGCCGCGGCCGTCGCTGGACGAGCCCACGCCGCGGATCACCGCGTAGATCCGGTCCCCGTCGCGCTCGGCGTCGGCGAGCCGCTTGAGCAGCATCACCCCCGCGCCCTCCCCCATCACGAAGCCGTCGGCGCCCTCGCCGAAGGGGCGGCTGCCGGTGGCGCTCAACGCGCCGATCTTGGCGAACTTGACGAAGGTGGACGCGTGCATGTTGCGGTCCACGCCGCCAGTGATCACCGCGTCGCAGTGGCCGTCGGCGAGCAGATCCACCGCCGAACTCACCGCGGCCATGGAGGACGCGCACGCCGCGTCGCAGGTGAAGTTGGGGCCGCGCAGGTCCAGCAGGTTCGCCACCCGGCCCGAGATGATGTTGGGCAGCTCCCCGGGCATGGTGTCCTCGGTGATCGCCGGGTACCGCTGGCCCACCCGCCCCTGCCAGCGCTCGAGGATGGAGGCGCGCAGCCCCTCGGGCAGCGCACGGAACTCCTCCACCTGTTCCAGCGCCCCGGCGTACTCCGGGAAGGCGATGCGGGCGTGGGTGTCCAGGTGCATGTCCCCGCCCATGGCCGCGCCCAGCACCACGCCGGTGCGGTCCGTGTCCAGGGGCCGCTCCGGGAAGCCGTAGTCGGCCATGGCGGACGCGGCCGCGCTCACGGCCCACTGCTGGCCCTCGTCCATGGCGGCGGCCACCCGCGGCGGCACGCGGAACCGCTTCCAGTCGAACTCGAACCCCTTCACCCAGCCGCCCAGCGCCGAGTAGGTCTTGTCCGCGGCCTCGCGGTCCGCGTCGAGGTACTGGCCGGGATCCCATCGATCCGCGGGGACCTGTTCGATGCTGTACCGCCCCTCGCACAGGTTGGCCCAGTACGAGGACGCGTCCGGGGCGTCGGGGAAGATGGCGCCGAGGCCGACGATGGCGATGGCTCGATCGGTGCTCATGGGGATCTCCTGGTCCGCCTGCGGACGGCGGCTAGGCGATGGAGAAGGTCTGGTTGAGGCCCGCTGCGGCCCGATCCATGTCCTCGATCAGGCCCTGCTGGGCCGCGTAGATGGCCGGCAGGTCCAGGGACGAGGCGAGATCGGGATCGGTCTGTCCGGCGCCGGTGGTCCAGCGCAGCCCGTCGCACGCCACCTGCAGGGCCGCCTGGCGGGCGTGGATGCGCGCCAGCGCCGACCAGGTCTCGCGGCCCAGCTCGGTGGCCTCGGACGGGGCGGTGGCCGCCCGCTCGCAGAACACCGCCGCGGTCTCGGCCTGGGTCACGAGCTCGCCGAGGCGGAACAGCACGTGCTGATTGCGGGTGAGGCGGTCGAGGCGGCAGCGCTCGAGGATCACCCCCAGGGCGCGCAGGCCCAGGGCGGCGACATCGCAGCCCGGCACGCCCTCGAGCCGGTCGGCCCAGTCGGCGTGGAAGGTGCCGCGGGACTTGAGGTGGCGCTGCCAGCGGTCCCGGGCGATGGTCCACTCGAGGATCTCCGACGTGCCCTCGTAGATGGTGGTGATGCGCACGTCGCGCTTGATCTTCTCGACCACGTACTCGCGGGTGTAGCCGTAGCCGCCGTGGGCCTGGATGGCGTCCTCGGCGGCGCGGTTGCCCGCCTCTGTGGCCATGTACTTGGCCACGGCGCCCTCGGTGGCCAGGTCGGGCTCGCCCGCGTCGATGCGCTCGGCGGTCCACTCGATGTAGGCGCGCGCAGCCTCCAGCCGAGCAGCGTTGGGCACGATGAGCTTGTGGGTGAACCCCTGCTTCTCCGACAGGGGGGCGCCGGCCTGGATGCGCTCCTGGGAGTAGCGGATGGCCCGCTGCAGGGCGGCCCAGCCGCCGCCGAGGCCGAACGCCGCGACCATCAGGCGGGTGTAGCCGAACACGGCCTGGGCCTGGGCGAGGCCGCGGCCCTCCTCGCCACCCACCAGGGCGTCCGCCGTCACCTGGACGTCGTCGAGGTACAGCGCGGCGGTGTTGCTCGCGCGGATGCCGTGCTTGTCCTCGGGCTCGCCGTGGCTGAATCCCTCGGCGCCGCGCTCCACCACGAACCACGACGGCCCGCCCGGGGCGTTGGCCAGGATGGTGTACAGGGAGGCCACGCCGCCGTTGCTGATCCACTGCTTGCGGCCGTTGATGCGGTAGCCGGCTGGGGAGCCGTCCTCCACCAGGGGCTCGGCGCGGGTCTGCAGGCTGGCCAGGTCGCTGCCCGCCTGGGGTTCGGTGGCGCCGTAGGCCACGAGCAGCTGCTGCTCGACGATGCGGCCCATCCAGTGCTGCTTCTGCTCGTCGGTCCCCCCCACGGAGATGGGATCCATCCCCAGGAACGTGGCCAGGATGCCCGTGGCGATGCCCAGGTCGATGCCGGCCATGGTCTCGGAGACGCGGTAGATGTCGTAGGCCCCACCGCCGAACCCGCCGAACTCCTCGGGTACGAACAGCAGGTGCAGGCCGAGTTGCTGCGGATCGTACAGATCCCGCAGCACCTGGTGGGGGAACTCGTCGTGCTCGTCGAACCCGAGCAGGACCTCCGCGGTGAGCTCTCGCTGGGCGTAGCGGCCCAGTGTCTGAAGCACCATCTCGCGGGTCTCGGCGTCCAGTCCAGCCATGGTCGAAGCCCTCCGAATGAACGCCATTCACGCTAGACCGACTGGTCAGTCTAGTCAACGGAGATAACCCAAAAAACCAAACCTAGACAGTCCGATCAAGACTTGAACACTCGTTATTTCAGTGCTTTAGGAGTAGCTATCTAGAATCTGACACAGGCTCGTCTAATAGACCGGCCAGTCTATTGCTTCCGCGATCTGGAGCGAATCAGGAGGGTTCGAGCTGGGCGAGGAGGCGGCCCACGAAGGACATCAGCTGGCCCATGGAGGCCTCGGCATCGGCGCCGTCGGGATCGGCGAGATCCTGCATCACCATGCCCGCGTACGCGCCGAAGATCGCCGCGGCGATCCCCCGCACCTCCGCCTCGCTCAGCCAGGCGCCGGTGAAGGGGCGGAGCATCTCGGCGATGGCGATGCGGGCGCGGGCGTAGAACCGGGCCAGGGCCTCCTGGATCTCGGGCTCACGCCGGGCGTGGGCGGTGAACTCCAGCCACAGCGGGACGATGACCCGCCCGCGGTGCACCTCGCGCTGCAGGGCCTTGGTCAGGGCCGAGACGTAGTCGTCACGGGTCACGGCGCGCTCGAACTGCTGCAGCACCTCGTCCATCACCTGGCGGGCCCAGGTCTCGAGGATGTCCACGAACGCGGCCTGCTTGGAGGGGTAGTACCAGTAGAAGGTGCCCTTGGAGATGTCTGCCGCGCGGCAGACCGTGTCCACCGACGTCTCGTGGTAGCCCCTGTCGCGGAAGCAGCTGTACGCAGCCTGGCGGATCGCCTCCTGGCGCTCCTCGCTGCGTGCACCGCCCTTGCGCTTGCCAGCCATGCCGCCTCCCGTACCGAGAGGATACCAGAGACGGGCACGGGCACGGGCACGGGCACGGGTGAGGAAGGGGATCAGGCCAGCAGGCTCCGGCGGCGCAGGAAGTCCTCGATGGCGGCGGCGATCTCGTCGCCGTGCCCCACCAGCCCGGCGTGGGAGGCGCCGGGCAGGAACACCAGCTCGCTGTCGGGCAGCGACGCGTCGATGGCGCGGGCACGATCCGGCGGGGTGAACACGTCGGTGCCGCCCGCCACCACCAGGGTGGGCACGTGGATGCTGCCCAGCAGCTCCTCGGCCGAGTGCTGCTGGGCCGCCAGGCTCATGGCCTTGAACGACGCCGCGTCCAGCCGCCCCATGTGGTCCAGCCACGGCGAGAATTCGCGGTAGCGGATGCCGCGCTCGGTGGTGCCGGAGAGCTGGCTCGAGTAGAAGGAGACAGGCCCCAGCGCGCTGCCCACCTTCAGCGCGGCGCCCAGCACCCGCGTCGGGGTCGCCCGCAACAGGCCGTGGGCGACGCGCCCCAGGTAGGGACCGTAGAACGTGTCGAAGGGCTTGCCGGGCGTCCCCAGGGCGCAGACCATGCCCGCGATGCGGTCCGACAGGGCCGACCACGACGCCAGGGCGACCTGGCAGCCCAGCGAATACCCCAGCATCACCACGGGGGTCCCCTCCCCTGCCGCGGCGTCGACGACCCGTCCCAGCTCCTCCACCAGCGACTCGATGGCCACGGCATCGGGCGTCCGGGCCGGCTCCGAGTTGCCGTGTCCGGGGTAGTCCCACGTGATCAGCCGGCCCTGCCCCTGCAGCCGCCGGTGGACCGTGCCCCACTGGAACGCGTCGTTGGCCAGGCCGTTGCAGAACACCAGCGGCGTCCCCTCCCCCTGCGCCCTCCAGGCGACGCGGGTTCCATCGGGGGCGGTCACGTTCCCTTGGTCGGCCACGAAGCGATCCTTTCTACGACGACGCTCACCCTCCCGGGGCTGCACAGCAAAAGGTAGCAAAAGATCGTAGGCTGGGTAGTGGAGGGAGCGCGCGAGTCGGGCGATGAGTGAAACCCTGTCCCAGGTCCTCGAGGGCAACGCCGAGGTGTTCAGCTCGGTGGTCGAGGACCGCTACGGCGTGGCCTTGACCCACGACCGGGAGGGGGTGCTGCAGCTCGAGCGGTTCCTCAACACCCGCCGTGAGGACCTGGCCGGCTCGGCCCTCACCGGCCTGGTGGATCTGGCGGGCAGCTTCCTCGGCGAGTGCATCGCGGCCGTCCACGGTGGCGAGTGGATCGACGGCCCGGAACACCCCCACGTACAGCTGGAGCCGGGGCGACTCTCCGATCCCTTCTGGATGGTCGAGAGCCACCTGCGATACCGCGCGGCGTACTCGGTGACGGTGCTGTTCGACGCCATCGGAGCCACGTCGCGCGTCCGCGTGGGCGGCCTGTACTCCGTGCCCAACGACGACGGCACCTATGCCGTGCTCAAGGTGCTGGCGGCCGATCACATCGGCGTCCACCTGCGCCGATACGGCAACGTCTTCGTGGATCCCCCGGCGGCGGTGGCGTCCGCCGAGCTGAGCACGGCCGTCGAACTGGAGCGCCTCAAGGACGAACCGTCCACCGGCATGGCCATCGGCCACTTCCCCCTCGCTCACCAGGGGTTCTGGGAGATGGGGCCGGTCCTGATCCAGGCCGAGACCGTCGAGGACGAAGAGCTCGAGGGCTACCGCATCTGGCTCGGCGTCGAACCGGGCAGCTGACCCTACCGCGCCTCCCCCGCCTCCCAGCCGCTCACCGTCCGCTGCAGCACCCGCCGTACGCTGTAGGACAGGTCTGCCGCCGACTCGCGGGGTCTGGGCACCAGCGGCTCGCAGAACTTCACGCGGAAGCGCGCCCGCTCCGGGGCGCCGTGGAACGAGTTGGTGGACCGCGGCATGCACGGGATGTGGGAGTGGATGGCCACGGGCACGATGGGCACGCCTGCGTCGATGGCCAGCTTGAACGGGAAGTCCTGGAACGGCAGCAACCGGCCGGTCTCCGAGCGGGTCCCCTCCGGGAAGATGATCAGCGGCCTGCCGCCGCGCAGGGCGTCCACACCGGCGCGGAAGGTGTCCAGCAACGCGGCGTGGGTCCACTCCGTGGGCAGGGGGATGTACCCGAGCAGGTCCACGGCCACCGCCACGAAGGGGTGCCAGAACAGCGGCATGAAGGACCGCTTCTCGGCGCGAGCGCCCCGGGGTTCGGTCACGGCCTTGACCAGGCAGGTGGCCCGCGGGATCAGGGACAGCAGCAGCAGCACGTCGAGCAAGGAGCGGTGGTTGGCCACGTACACGGCCGCCGGGGTCCGCCGGACCACGTCGCGGCCCTCGATCGCCTCGAACCCCAGCCCGCCGACGGCCCGCAGCGCCACGAACAGGCCCGCGAAGAACCGCCGGGCGACGCCCAGCAGCAGGGTCCGCGACGACGGGACCACGCGGATCAGCAGCCACATGGGCACGGCCACGGCGAGGTTGAACAGCACACCGCCGACGAAGAAGTACATGTAGAAGGTCAGCGTGTGCGCCGCGTTGACCGCGGTGCGCCAGCCCGATGCCCCCGCGCTCACCGCGCTTGCCGCCCGCGAAAGATCGTGTGTCCGAGGGCGCGGTCGATCCAGTCGCCCATGACGCCCCAGAACAGCAGCCGACGCACGATGTACTCCACCGCGAACAGCGTCCCGATGAGCCCGTAGGCGATCAGCCCCGTGTACAGCGCCCACGCCTCGTAGCTCCCCTTCAGCGCCAGGAACTCGGCCACGCCGCCGTTGAGCACGAAGAAGACGCACCACACCACCGTGACCTTGCGGCAGTAGGCCACCATCTCGGGGGTCAGCTCCTCGGTGATCAGCCTCGCGTAGCGCTCGATCATGGACACCGGGCGCCACAGGGTCGCGCCGAAGGTCGCCAGCAGGAACACGTTGATCAGCACGGGGATCTGGAGCAGGTAGCGCGCATCGTCGAACAGCACCGCGCTGGATGCGAGCAGGGCCACCACCCCGACCTGGGCCCCGATCATGCCCATGCTGCGCAGCTGGGACCGGCGCAGGGTGAGCGCCCGCGGCACCAGCATGGCCAGCAACACGGCCGCGGCCCAGCGCACGTTGCCGTGGCGCAGGGCGAGGTACACGAGCAGGGGGTAGACGATCCAGGCGACGGTGGACACGAGGCCGATCAGGAAGCCCCACAGCCTGGAGCGGGGGGGGTCGCCGGCCGGCCGGGGCGTCTCGTTCACGCGTCCTCGGGCTGCGGCTGGTTCCTCAGCGTCTCGACCAGCTCGGCCAGCGTGGTCAGGGAGTAGAAGGTCTCCTTGGTGGCGACCTCGGGGGTGACCTTCACGCCGAAGTGCTTCTCCAGCGCGATGGAGATGTCCAGGGCGTCGATGGAGTCCAGGCCCAGGGATTCGCCGAACAGCGGCTCGTCGAATGCCAGCTCCTCGGGTTCGATGTCGTCGAGGCCGACGGCATCGATCACCAGCTCGCGCAGTTCCTTCAGCAGATCCTGTCGTTCGTCCATGATTCGCCCCGGGGTTCGGTCCGAAAAATAGGGCAGCGCCGGTGCAGCGTCAATCATCCCCCGCGCGTGCGGGCCGCCCGGCGTCCGGGTGGGGGCTCACCGAGGTGTCCTTGCCCAGCTCGCGCAGGATGCGGTCGTCGCGCCGGTCGCGGTAGAAGTCCCGCCACAGGTCGTGGAAGAGGCCCTCCAGCCGTTCGGGGCTCATCTGCGCGGGCCGCGACACCACGTTGGCGCCGTTGTAGCGCTGCCAATCCCGGTGCAGCAGCCGCCCCTGGGAGGCCATGCGATCGAACTCCGGCGACCCGGGGAACGGCGTGAAGACGAAGAACTCGGCGGTGTGGATGCCCGCGCGGCGGGACAGCTCCAGCACGCGGTCGCCGATGCTCTCGTCGTCCCAGTCCCGACCCACCGCGAACGATGCGTAGAAGTGCATGCCCAGCTCCTCGACGCGCTGGACGAGATCGGCGACCCGGGCCACGGCACGGTCGTCGTCGCCGCGCAGCGCCCGCAGGGACACGGGGTCCACGTTGAGGGTGCAGTAGAAGGTGGTCCCGCCGGCCCGAGCCAGCAGCTCGAGGAAGCCGGGATCACAGTTCAGCGCCGGCGTGCTGGCCACGAACAGGCGGCGCTTCAGCGGGATCAGGGCCTCGAGCAGCTCGCGCGCCCACGCCGACACACGACGGTTCTCCAGAAAGAGCGTGTCGTCGGCCAGGTAGATCTGGTCGTAGGGCAGCTGCTCGATCTCCTCCACTATGTGTTGGGGCGAGCGCAGCCGCTCGCGGTAGCCGAAGTGGCTGGGGATGGTGCACATGGAGCAGCTGAAGCCGCAGCCGCGGGCGATCTGAACCAGCGCGGCGTGCCAGTCGTACCCCTCCTTGCCGTGCAGGGCGTCGCGCCGGGGTATCGGGAGCTCGTCCAGATCCAGCTTGGCGCCGCCCCGGTAGACCCGCTGCAGCTGACCGGCCTCGGCGTCGGCGAGGATACGCGGCCAGGTGCGCTCCCCCTCCCCCACGTTGACCGCGTCGGCGTGCTCGAGGCACTCGCGGTGCATGGCCGTGGGGAAGATGCCGCCCATGACCACGGTGTGGCCCGCGGCCCGGTAACCGTCGGCCAGGGCCAGGGCCCGGGTGGCCTGGGGCGTGAAGCAGTTGATGGCGATCAGATCGGCCTCGATGCCGAAGTCCACGGGATCGCCGCGGTTGTCGTCCACCACCTCGATGTCGTGGCCGGCGGGGGTCAGCGCCGAGAGGATGGGGATGCCCAGCGACGGCGGCGTGGTGAACTCGCCGATGATCGGCTGGGCCACGTCGTGCAGCTCCTCGGGCACGTCGTCGAGGTACTTGTTGAACCTCGGATAGACGAACACGATCCTCAAGGCGTCACCTGTCGTCCTTCCACTCGTCGAAACCGCAATTGAACCACGTTGCCGCCGCAGGCGCAGGTCAGCGCGAACCGTTCGGGCCGCTGGACCACCGCGAGATCGTACAACTGCTCCCCGGAGGATGGCTCGGCCGGGGACCTCCCGGGGGCCAGGATCAGCTCGTAGCCGGGCCCCGCCGGCGGGGAGGACGACAGCAGGGCCAGGCGGACCCATGGCCGCTGACCCTGGACCACCTCGAAGCCGCCGGTCACCACCGCGCGTGAGCCCCCGAACTGGATCTCCTGGGCGGCAGCCACCAGGGCCGCCCCCTCGGCGTCGCGCGCCTGGCCGACCGTGAAGATCGGGCCACACAGGCCGCGCCGCATGGCCACCTCGGCCGCCGGGACCGACGGCAGGACCCGGGCGAACAGGCGGCCAGCGGGGCGCCCGGCCAGGGAGGCGACGAACCGCCGATCCGCGTCCAGGCTGCCCGTGCAGGAGCCGAGGATCACCCCGGTGCGCTCCCGCCAGGAGTCCTCCACCTCGGGTAGCAGGGAGGACGCGGCGAGCACGAAGCGGCTGGCCAGGTCCAGGCGCCCGAGGCTGAGCAGATCGTCGAAGAACGCCCGGGCAGGCGGGTGGGGAGGATCGTCGGGACCGCGCCACCGGCGCACGCCCTCGAGGTCGCCGCGGCGCTCGCCGTCGAGGAAGGCCGCCGCGTGGAGGTAGACCCTGGGGCTCGGCCGACGTGCGCGCGGGCCGTGGCCCGAGCTCCTGCGCAGGTGGACCGCGGCGTTGATGCCGCCGAAGCCAGCGCTGACCGCGACCAGGGAGTCCAGGGCGGCGGGCGCGGTGTCGGCGTTGACCCGGATGGGCCCTCCCGGGGCGCCGTGTCCCGGGGTGCCGGGGAGGAAGCCCTGGTCCAGGGCCACCGCACACGCGGCCACGTCCACCAGCGCAGCGCAGCCCAGGGTGTGGCCCACCGCGCCCTTGGTGCCGAACACGGGCGGCAGCGCGTCCCCCAGCGCGGCGCGCAGGCCCGCGGCCTCGGCGGCGTCGGCCGCCGGGATGGCCACCCCATGGCCTGCCACCGCGTCCACGTCCGACGCCCCGGACCGGCGCAGCGCCCTGGCCAGCCCTCGCCCGTCCGCAGGGGGCCGCAGCAACGTGTGGGCGTCGCAAGACACGCCACACCCCGCGACCTCGATCCCGGCGCCGCCGTCCGCGACGAGCACCGCCGCCACCGCGGCCTCCCCCAGGGACATGCCGTCGGCGTCCGCCGCGTAGGGCGTACACGGCCGCGGACTCGCCGCGCCCAGGGCGCCGAACCCCTGCACCAGCACGTCGTGGAGCACGTCGATGCCCAGCACCACGGCGTGATCACCCCACCGGGCCTCCAGCAGCTGCGCGGCGCGCCCGATCCCGACCCCACCGGAGGCGCACGCCGCGGACACCAGCTCGGCGTGGCCGCCGTGGCCGATGGCGTCGCGCACGCGGGCCAGGAACGGCCCCAGGGCCACGCCGCCGTCCCCGCCCTCGAGGCCGCGGATGTCGCCCTTGGTGCTGCACACGACCAGGATGGTGCGGGGGTCCGCGAGGGTGCCGGCGGGCAGCCCCGCGTCCGCCACGGCGTCACGGACCACGGCGCAGGCCAGCGCCACCGGATCCGCCGCGAGGTCCTCGGGCAGCCGCGCCACGGGCCAGTCCCGCCACCGGGCTCCGAGGGCCACCCGTCCCGCACGCAGCCCCTCGGTGAAGTCCTCGAGCGCAGGACCCCACGCGCTGGCCACGGCGATGCCGGCTATCCGGGGCGGGGTCACCACCTGGGCGTTCCTCCTGTCCGGCGACGGGCCGGAGCGCAACAGTTCTGAACCAACGCTCGCCCCTCGTCCAGTCCTGTCCCCGACCTTGACACCCGAATCGACCTGCGCAACTGTGCCCCCATGGAGCCGCTGCCCATCGTCGCCGTCGCCAGCGTGTCCGCCGTGGGCGACGGCGAGCTGGCCCTCGACGAGGCCCTCGACGCGGGTCGATCCGGGCTCTCGTACGGCTCACCCACCCTGGGAGAACTCGAGCACCCGACCGGGGACGTGGAGGGCGAGCTGGCCCAGCTCCCCGCCGACGTGGCCGTCCACCAGTCGCGATGCCAGCAGCTCAGCGCCCGCTGCCTGACGCAGATCGAGGCCCCGCTGGAGATCCTGCGGGACCGTGTCGGCGCGGATCGGCTGGGGGTGGTGACGGGCACGAGCGCCGCGTCGAGCAGCGACATGGAGCGGGTCCACGTCCCCAGCGGCGACTTCGACTTCGACTTCCACAACTACCAGAGCTTCGCCGTCACCGCGGTGGTGGCCCGCAAGCTGATCGGCGCCCGCGGGCCGTCGTACACCACCCCCACGGCCTGCGCCTCGGGTGCCAGCGCGCTGGCGTCCGCCGCCCGGCTGATCGGCGCAGACCTGTGCGACGCGGTGGCCGTGGTGTGCTCCGACGCCATGTGCCTGACCACGTACCACGGCTTCAGGTCGCTGGGGGTCATGGACCGCGAGGTGTGCCGCCCCTTCGATCAGCGCCGCGCGGGCATGAACCTGGGCGAGGGCGCGGCCGCGGTGGTGATCGTCCGGCCCGAGCTGGCCGATCTGGGCTCAGGGCTGTACCTGGCGGGGTTCGGCGCCAGCGCCGACGCGTACCACATGACCACGCCGGATCCAGAGGGTCGCGGCGCGCAGCTGGCCATGCGCGGCGCCCTGGAGCGCGCCCGCATCGCGCCGTCGGACGTGGGGTACGTCAACCTCCACGGCACCGGCACCCCCCACAACGATCTTTCCGAGTCGCGGGCGGTCTCGCAGCTGTTCGGCGAGGACACCCCGTGCAGCTCCACCAAGGCCTACACCGGGCACCTGCTCGGCGCTGCAGCGGGCGTGGAGGCCGCGATCACCCTGTCGGCCCTGCGGCGCGGACGGCTGCCGCGCAACCTGAACTTCGGGCAGCCCGATCCGGACATCCCGCTGAACATCCTGAGGGAGGATCGGCCCGCCCCGGGCATCCGCTACGCCCTGTCCAACTCGTTCGCCTTCGGCGGCGTCAACGTGTCGCTGCTGTTCGAGGCGCGCCCATGACCCGCATCGCCATCGACGGCGCGGGCATCGCCTCGGGGGGGGTGACGAGCCTGGCCGAGCTGGCGGGCGAGATCCCGCCCCTGGAGCACAGCTACGATCCGTTCACCGACGACCAGTTGGCTCGGCGGGCCCGCCGCCGCATGAGCCCCCTGGCGTGCATGGTCGTCCGGGCCACCCGCGAGGCGGCCGGCGAGGCGACCCACGGCGACGCACCCCTGGTCTACGCCACGGCCAACGGCGAGGTGGGGATCATCAGCACCATCCTCGACGCGCTGCACGAGCCGGGCCGGGCCATCTCGGCGTCGCGGTTCCACAACTCGGTCCACAACGGCCCCGCCGGTTACTGGGCCATCCACACCAAGCGCCGCGCCAGCATCACCACCCTGACGCGGGCCGAGCTGTCCTTCGAGTTCGCCCTGGTGGAGGCGTGGTGCCGCTTCGCCTGCGGCGAGCAGCGTCTGCTGGTGACCGCGGGGGACACGGCCATCGACCACATCCCGTGGGCCGATCCGGAGCACTGCGCGGTGGACCTGTGCTGCTCGCTGCGCCTCGCCGCCGCACCGGAGCCGGGACACCCCACGCTCGGCTGGATCGACGCGGTCCGGACCGCCGTGGTCGATGATCTCGACGGCGCCGCCGCGATGGTCGAGACCCTGCGCGAGGCGTTCGAGGTGGACGACGTGGTGGCCGATCTGTCCTGCCTCGGCGGCGATCCCGGGCCCACCCTCCCGGGCGGCGCCCGCAACCCGAGCGCGGGCGCCTTCCACCTGCTGCGTGCCCTGGCGCGACCGGGCGTCACCGAGCCACTCATGCTGTTCAAGGCCGGCCGCGACGGCTCGGTGGTGGCGGTCCGGGTGACCCCGTGTGGTCCCTGAACGAGCTGCTCCCCCACCGCGCGCCGATGCTCCTGCTCGACGAGATCCGCGAGGTGGGCGAGGAGCACATCGTGTGCACCTACACCGTGTCCGACGACTCCCCGTTCGTGGTCCAGGGCCGGCTCGAGCCCATCGGACTGCTGGAGACCCTGGCCCAGGCCATGGCCGCGTTCGTCGGGCACCGGGGGAGGCTGGCCGGCGGAGACACCATCCCCATGGGCTTCGTGGTGGGGGCCAGCGACGTGAGCTTCGCCGACGCGGAGGTCCGCACAGGTGATCCTCTCCTCGTGGAGGCCTGGCAGCGAGAGACGGTGGGGGGCTATGGGAGCTTCGAGGGGCAGGTCCGGCGCGGAGACGACGTGCTGTGCGAGGGCACGCTCAAGGTCTACCGCGAGGGCGGCGCGCCCAGCTCCTCGTAGGTCTCGACCAGGATGGTGATCGAGTAGCCGTAGGTGCGGTTGTCGATCCGGGCGCGGCGCGGATGCCGGCCGCCCTCGCCGTCGAGGTACTCCTCGAAGGTGATCACCGCCTGCACGCCTTGCCAGTCCACGGCCCGCTCCACCACGTCGCCGCCGTCCACGCGCTCGGTGAAGGTCGCGTCCCCGACCTGGCACGGCGAGGCGTCCACGCACCCCTGGAAGTACGACCACCGCAGATCCTGCAGCACGTAGCGCGGGTCGAGCAGCTCGCAGGCCTCGGTCCGATCGTCCCGGGTGAGTTCGTCGCCGTCCTGGTGGAAGTGGCACAGGCGCACGCCGTTGGGGGTCAGCAGCCACAGGTCCAGCTGATCGCCGGCCTTCTCCACCACGGCCCGCGCGAGCAGTTCGCGGGCGCCGAACTCGAACAACAGGCTGGTGACCATGCGGACGTCCTGGCCGAACAGGGACGGCGCGACGACCACGGGGGCGGCCGGCTCGGTGCGCTTCGGCGCGCAGGCCCCCACCAGCAGCGCGCAGCACACCGCGAGGACGGAGGCGCCGTGGCGCACGAACTCACCCACGGTCCCGCTCCACACCGGCCATCACGAAGGCGAGGGCGCACGCCAGCAGGATCCCCCCGGCCACCGTGCCGCCGATGGCGCGCAGCGCAGGGGTCTGGCACGCGGCCAGGGCGCCGAACACCAGCGCCGTGGTCAGGGCGGAGAACAGCACCGACACCGACGCGATGGCCGCGTCGTCGCCCTCGCCCGAGCGGCGGCTGTCCGAGAGGAACACCGCGTAGTCCACCCCCGAGGACAGCACCAGCAGCAGCGACATCACGTGGAAGAAGCTCATCTTGGTACCGCTGAACCCCAGGATCCCCAGCACGACGACGATGGCGACGGAGGCGGGCGCGAGGGTGGCCGCCAGGCCCGAAGGCCGGCGGCGGTACAGCACCAGGATGATCCCGTTGAGCACCAGCCCGGCCAGCCCCAGCCAGGCGATCTGGCGCTGGGTGTCCGACATCACCGCGCTGGCCACGGCCAGGCCGCTGAACCGCACGAGGTGCTCGTCCTCGGGCAACACCGACGACAGATCGTCCCCCTCCACGGCGGGCTGGACCAGGGTCAGCACGTAGGTCCGGCCGTTGAACTCCAGGACGAAGCCGCGGACGAGATCACCCAGGCTCGACTCCAGCAGCAGCTCCGGGGTCAGCGGCGGCACCTCCCCCGCCCGCGCGGCGCGGAGATCGTCGAAGAAGGCCGCGAACGCCTCCGGCCGGAAGCCCGCGGCCTCCATCGCGCTGCGCGCGGCCTCCTCGGTGTGCTCCACCGACGCCAGCGCCTCGAGGTTGCGGCGCTGCATCCGGACCGAGGGCAGCAACCAGCGGATCGAGGCGTGGCGGGTCACGTGCCCCTGCTCGCACAGGATCTCGAGCTGCTGCGCCAGGGCCTCGTTGTTCTGGAGCGCGGCCTCGGCGTCGGCGCCCGAGGTCAGCAGGTACAGGGGAAACGACGCCGCGGGCATCCGCGAACGGATCGCCTCGTCCTCGGCCAGGGTCCCGGGATCGGCGATGTCGAAGGCGCGCGCGTCGGTCTGCAGCGAGATCAGCGGGATACCCGCCGCCCCCACCAGGGCCAGCGCCACCAGCGCAACGGCGATCCCGCGGCGGTAGGGTCCCAGGGCCGTCCAGCCGCTCATCCGGCGCATCCAGCCGCCGAGGACCGGGGCCCGCCCGGCCAGGGCCCACGAGGACAGCGGCGGCAGGAACGCCAGGGTGAACAGGAACGACGCTGCGATGCCCACCGACGAGAACACCGCGATCTGACGCACGCCCGGGAACGACGAGACCCCCACCATGGCGTACCCGGCCAGGGTGGTGAGCATTCCGATGCTCAGGCTGGCGCGGATGCGGCGGCTCGAGCGGCGGCGCTGCTCGTCGGCGCGGTCGCGGGTGAAGCGCAGGTGGTTGAGCAGGTGGACCGGGTAGTCGATGCACACCCCCAGCAGGGTGCTGCCGAACGCCAGCGTCAGGCCGTGGATCGACCCGAAGATCGCCAGGGTGACCCCCAGCGCGACCGCCACCCCGAACAGCAGCGGGCTGCCGCACAGCAGCAGCAAACGCGGGCGCCGGAAGAACAGCACGAACAGCACCAGCACGCCCAACGTGGCCGACGTGCTCGCCCACTGGACGTCGCGCCGGATGCGCGTCTCGCTCTCCAGGGCGAAGCGGTTGAGGCCGGTGTAGGTGAGCGTGTGCCCGCCGCCCGCCGCGGCGTCGACCCGCTCGAAGACGGCGTGGACCGTGTCGATGATCCCCTGCTGCGCCTTCGCATCGAACGCGTCGGCCTCGGTCTCCACCACCAGCAGCACGTGGCGGTGGTCCGGCGAGAAGAACCGGCCGTTGAACAGGTGCGGGGCCATGTGGGCGCGCTGGCCCTCGAGGCGCTGCAGCAGCGCAGGGAAGGCCAGGGTCGGGTCCTGATCGGCGATGCGCTTGAGGAGCATCCCCGAGGGGAGCGCGAGCTGGGCGTGGAGGGCGGCGAACGCCTCGGTCAGGCCCGTGTCGCCGAACTGCGCGGGGATCTCGTCCTCGGGGCGATCCGAGAGCAGCGCGTACCGCCGCGGGAAGTAGATGCGGTGGAACGCCTCGCCCGAGGCCACGTCCACGCCGTTGGTGACCCGGGTGAACGGGCCGGCCTCGCGCAGCTGCCGCGCGAGCTCGTCGGACAGGGCGGCGGCCGCGTCGGCGTCCACCTCCCCGGCGGGGACCTCGACGTCGAGGATCATGCCGCGGGTGAACGATGTGGCCTTGATCAGGCCGCCCAGGTTGATCTTGTCGCGGCTCTCCCCCTCGGGGATGAACTGGGCGATGGCGGTCTCGGTGCGGAAGTGGGTCAGCTGCCAGGCGCTGAAGGCCAGCAGGGCCAGCAGCGCGACGCGGACAGCCAGGAGGGCACGCCCGGAGATCACGGGCCGAACAGGTCCTCGACCTGGGCCGGGGTCATGGGCGCGTCGTACACCACGTCGGTGAACACCAGCACCGACGTGTCGTCGCCCTCCTCCCGGATGGTCACCTGCCGCAGGGACCGATCCGGCCCGAGCACCACCTGCAGCGAGCGGATCATCGACTTCATCGGCGACGTCAGCGGTGTGAGGTCGAGCTGGACCTCCCCGGCGGGGGTCTCGGCCAGCGAACAACCGTACTCGTCGTCGAGCAGGTCCACCTGTCCGCTCATGGCGAGCAGGATGCTGCGCACGATGGCGCGCGCGTCGGCGTTGGGCCCGAGATCCACGCGCTGGACGGTGTCCAGGTCGTGGTGCATCACGCGGATCTTCGCGCCGTCCACCACCACCGACTGGCGCACCGGCTCGACCATGTCCATGCGCAGCCGGTCGGGCTTGACCAGCACCACGGTGCCCGAGGACACCAGGGGCTCGGACATCAGCTTGATGTGCTTGGTCTCGGTGTACCGGGCCTGGACGGTCTCGACGGCGGCGAAGGCGGCGATGAGATCGGCGCGGTCCTCGCAGGCCTCGCCGGCGGCGGGATCGCCCACCAGGGCCAGCAGCAGCAGCAACGGCGCCGTGGTCATCGGTCCTCCTCCTCGGGGCCCGCCCAGAAGTCGTGGAAGTTGTACCACTGCAGCGGGAACCGCCGACAGTACGCTTCCAGCCGTTCGACGAACGTCTCGGCGAGGGCCTTCATGCGCAGCCGCCGGCCGGCGCGGGTGGCCGGGATGTCCGGATCGGTGGTCACCTCGCGGATGTCCATGACGTAGGTGGCAGGGCCCGTGCGGGACACCAGGGCGGTGAACACCGGGCAGTTCTGGGACGTGGCGATGGCGTAGGGCCACATGGGGAAGGCCGCCTCGTCGCCCAGGAACGGCAGGCGTGCCTTCGCGCCTCGATCGCCGACCCGATCGGCCATCACCGCCACGATCTCGCCGGCCTCGATTCGCGCCCGGAGGGTCAGGACCAGGTCCAGGTCGCCCGGCTGGACGAGCACCATCTGATCCTCCACGTCCGGGGCGAACCGCTTGAGCTCCTGGTACAGCACCGGGGACAGGGCCGTCTGGACCACGGGTGTGACGTTGAAGCGCTGGCCGTCCTCGCACAGCCGGCCCACCTCGATGGGTCCCACGTGGGCGCACAGCATCACGGCGCCGCGCCGGGTCCGCACCACCTCCTCGGCGGACTCGCACACCTCCCCGGTGACGCTGAACAGGTCGGCGCGTCCCATCAGCATGTAGGCGCGGTCCAGGATGCCCTCGGCGAAGTTGCGGATCGTGGCGTAGGCCATGGCGAAGCTGCTGCGGCCGGCGGCGCGCCGGTGGAACGACGCCAGGTGGCGCCGCGCGGTGGGCGAGAACAGCGTGTAGTAGAACGCCACCACGGCCACCACCGCCCGCGTGAAGCGGTAGCCCATCACCCGCATGGTCCACAGGGTCAGCCGCAGCCCCAGGACGTTGCCCCGCTCCCTGGCGTCGGTCCAGCTCATGGACGGCCTCGCAGGCGGCGCCAGAGGCGGCCCAGCCAGCGTCCCACGCTCAGCAACACGAAGGCGTTCGTCATCCAGAAGTGCAGCAGCGAGAAGCGCAGGTTGTCCCGCAGGGGCTGGAAGCCGCTGACCCGCTCCTCGGGGGGGAAGTACCGGACAAGGGTGGGTAGCCCGCGCACGTCCACGCCCGCCCACACGGCGCGCACGAGCACCTCCACGTCGAAGTCCATGCGATCGCCGCGGACGCGCACCCGGTCGAACATGGCCAGCGGGTAGACCCGGTAGCCGCACTGGGTGTCGGTGAGGGGGTGGCCGCCGGTCTCGAGGCGATACCAGAACACGCCGAAGTGCCGCCCGAAGGTGGCCGATCCGGGCACGGGGTCCGTGCACAGGCGCTCCCCGGAGATGACGGCGGCCGGCGCGCAGCGCGAGGCCTCGAGGAATCGCGGGATGTCTCCGGGATCGTGCTGGCCGTCGGCGTCGAGCTGGACCACGTGGGTGAACGACAGCTCGCGGGCCCGCGCCAGGCCGGTCTTGACCGCGGCGCCCTTACCGCGGTTGCGCTCGTGGCGCAGCACCACCACCCCGTCCCCCTGATCGACGGTGTCCGCGCCGTGGTCGCACGAGCCGTCGTCGACCACGATCACGTCCTCGACGTGCGCGCGCACCCGGCGAACCACCTCGGAGATGGTGCCCCCGTTGTCGTACAGGGGGATCACAGCGCAGGGGCGGTGGTCGCTCATGACTCCAGCTGCAGCGCCCCGCCGGAGATGTCCCGCCGGCCCGCGGCAAAGGTGTAGCGCACGTCGCCGGCCTCCCCGAGGTCGATGCGGAAGTCCACCACCGTGCCCGGCTCGAGGCGGCCGTTGAACTTGACCCGGCCCAGGCGGCGCAGCCGCACCGTCCGCCCCAGGGCGCGGCCCACGATCTCCTGGACCATCTGCAGCTGGGCCGCGGCCGGGAAGATGGGGCTGCCGGGGAAGTGCCCCTCGAAGCACCGCAGATCGGCGCCGAAGCACACCTGCCCGGTCACCCGCGAGCCACGGTGACGAAGCGCCAGGAGCGTTCCCCACGGGGTCTGTTCCCTCATCCGTCATCCCCCACGGCCACCACCGCGGCGCGCACCTCACCGGCTGCGGCCACCGACAGGGCCAGCACCACGTCGCCGGCTTCGCCTCGGGCCAGGGCGTCGGCCAGGCCGAACAGGGGCCCCAGCGCCGGGGCCCAGCCCAGCGCCATCGAGGTGTCCCGCAGGCCCCCGAAGCGGCCGTCCAGGGTCGCGTCCACGGCGGCCGCGTGGGCCGAAGGCCGCTGGATGGAGGCGCACACCACGGTCACGGCGGCGGCGGCCAGGCCTGCGTCGGCCAGCGCGCCGTCGACGAGGTCGTCCACCTGCGCCCGGGCTGGCGCGCCGGCCCAGAACTGGCCCCGCTGGGCGAGGATCCGGCCGAGGATGGGAGCGCCCCGTTCCGAGGCAGCGCTCCGGGCCTCCAGCAGCGCCACCACGGCGCCCTCGCCCGGCGGCTGCTCCCGCAGCAGCCCCACCTCGTCGAGATCGGCGTGTACCCGCGGCGAGACCTCGTCCACGGCGCCCGCGAGGACGCAGTCGGTGTGCCCCAGCGCGACGGCGTCCGCCGCACAACCCAGCGAGTCCAGCCCGGCCCCGTGGGACGAACACACCGCCGAGCTGTACCCCTTGAGGGAGAGCTCTCGCGCCACGTTGCCTCCGACCGAATTGGGCACCAGGAAGGGGAAGTGGATCAGGTCCGGCACGTCCAGGCCGTGGCGGCAGATGCTGCCCAGGCAGCGCTCCTCGGCCGTGGTGGGGTAGCGAGCCATCCCCAGGACCAGCCCCACGTCGGTGCGGGCCCTCGGCAGCCCGGAGACGGCCCCCGAGACCAGGGCCTGCTTGGCGGCCAGGATCGCGTACTGGCTGCAGCGGTCCAGGCCGTCCAGGCGCAGACGGGGCTCGACGCGGCGGGGCACGAAGGGGGGGACGAGGGCGGCGTCGCGGCACCTCAGGTCCGACACGTCGTGCCGCTGGACCGGGGCGACGGCTCGACTCGAGGCCCGCAGGCCCTCGCACAGGGGATCGACGCCGAGGCCGAATCCCGAGACCACGCCCAGCCCGGTGATCACCACGTCGCGCGCCGGCGCGGACGACTGGGCAGCGGCGGGGGGGTCGTCCGAGCCGGTGGCCAGGACAGCGGCGCAGTTGGCCCCGCCGAAGGCGCTGTTGGACGCCAGGAACCGCGTGGCCTCGGTGGGACGAGGGAGGTTGGGCACGTAATCCAGCGGGCACGCCTCGCGGGCACCCGAGAAGTTCACCGTGGGGGGGAGCTGCCCCTGCTGCAGACACAGCAGGCTCGCGGTGGCCTCGAGGATGCCGGCCGCCCCGAGGGTGTGGCCCAGCTGGGACTTGGTCGAGCTCACCGGCGGGCAGGGATCGAAGAACCGCCCCAGCACGCGGCTCTCGGTCTTGTCGTTGGCCTCGGTGCCCGTGCCGTGGGCGTTGACGTAGCCGATGCTCTGGGGTGCCACGCCCGCGTCGTCCACCGCGCGCGCCAGGCACAGCGCCAGGCCGTGGCCGCGGGGGTCGGGCAGCGTGGCGTGGTGGGCGTCGTTGCTCAGCCCGTAGCCCAGGACGAACCCCATGGGCTCGATCCCGCGAGCGAGCGCGCGATCCTCGCGCTCCAGCACCCAGAAACCGGCGCCTTCACCCAGGTTGAGCCCCGTGGGCGTGGAGAACGGCGCGCAGGGGCTCGCCGAGGTGGTCCGCAGGCGATCGAACCCCGAGAACGTGGTGCGGCTGAACGAGTCGGCGCCCCCCACCAACACCGCGTCGGCCCGGCCAGCGCGCAGCAGATCCGCGCCGAGGCCGATGGCGTTGGTGCTGGCCGAGCAGGCGGTGACCACCGTGGTGACCGGTCCCCCGACTCCGAAGCGTCCGGCCACGGTCAACGCCGCGCTGTAGTGCCGCTTGGCCCGCTCGAGATCCCCGTCCAGGGCGCCGGGCTCCTGCCCGTACAGCATCCGGTAGTGCCTCTCGGCGCTGAGCAGGCCGCCGTTGCAGGTGGCCATCACCAGGGCCAGCCGCTGCGGAGGAGGCGGGTCGCTCTCGAGCAACGCGCTGTCGGAGACGGCCTCCGACGCGGCGATCAGGGCCAGCTGGGTGAACCTGTCGAGGGCGTCGTGGTCGCCGCACGACGTCTCCAGGGCGGGCCCTCGAATCTCGCCGCTGTACCGCCCGACGAAGGGCTCCAGGTCGAACCCCTCCAGCGGGGTCAGGCCGCTGTCCCCGGCCAGCACGGCGCCCGCGAAGGCGTCGCAGCCCACCCCGAGGGCGCTGATGGCGCCGGCGCCGGTGATGGCCACGCGGGGCGCGGTCACACCCGCTCCAGCACGGCGGCGTGGTTGTAGCCCATGGCCGACGTCCCCAGGACCAGGGCCCGGGTCCCCGGGCCGCACTCCGGCCAGACGTCCCCGCCCAGCCACGCGGCCACGGCCAGCGTCGCGCTCGCAGCCTCGGCGTACCCCGTGGCGCCCACGCAGTGCAGCGCGGTGGGAGCCCCGGCCCCGAACACCCTGGCCGCGGCGTCGCGCTCGCGGCGGTCGAACTCGTTGCCCATGGGCGCCGAGAGGATGGCCCCCACGTCGCCCGGGGTGCAGCCGCCGCGCCGCAGGGCCGTCCGCGCGGCGTCCACCAGGCCGTCGACCCCGGCGGAGCCCTCGACGAAGGGCCCCGGATCGTAGGTCGAGGCCCAGCCCAGCACGCGCGCGAGCACGCGTGCGCCGCGGTCCGCTGCGGTCCCCGCGTCCTCCAGCACCAGCATCGCCGCGCCCTCCCCCAGCACGCGCCGCTGCCCGGGCAGGCCGCCCACGCTCGTCTCCTCCTCGGCCCCGCGGGCGAGGTATCCGACGCGGTCGTAGTTCTTGAAGTACCTCCCGAACACCTCGTCCGCGCCGCCCGCGACCAGGCTCGACACGTGCCCGAGGCGGATGGCCTCGGCCCCCACGAGGGCCGCGGCCAGGCCGGCCTGGTGCCCCGACGCCACCGTGGCTCTGTATCCCTTGAGGTACAGCGCCCGCGAGACGTGTCCGGCCGTGGCGCTGGCGATGATCTCGGAGAAGCTGCCCACGTGGGGCACGTGATCGGCGGTGCCCCAGACGCTCTCCATCAGCGCCTCCTCGCTGGGGCCCACGAACACGCCCAGCGTCACGCCCACCGCCTCGAGGGCGCGCGGGTGCATGCGGAACCCCGCGGACTGCAGCGCCTCCTGGGCGGCCACCGTCGCGAAGCGGCCCAGGGGGTTCATGCTGCCCAGATCGAGGCGCCGGGCGTGGCGGCGCAGGTCGACATCGCCGAGCAGGCCCGCGCGATGGGAGCGGCAGTCCGAGGTGTCGAAGCGGGAGATGCGGCGCACGCCGGTGCGGCCCTCGGCGACGGCCTCGGCCAGGGGCTGGATCCCCACGCCCAGGGCGGACACGGCCCCCGCGCCGGTGATCACCACCTCGCGGGGCTCGGGCAGCGCGGACGGCTCGCCGCGCGTGCCCACCACCACCGCGGCGTTGTTCCCCCCGAAGGCGAGGTTGCTCGACAGCAAGGCGCTGCCGTCGGTGGGGCGCGCCTCGTTGGCGACCAGGTCCAGCTCACAGCCGGGGCGTGGTCGCTCCGCCCGCAGGGTGGGCGGCACGAACCCCTCGGCCATGGACAGCAGCGAGGCGCTCGCCTCGAGGATACCCGCCGCGCCGAGGCAGTGGCCGTGCATGGACTTGGTGGAGGTGGTGGGGATACCGGGCGCGAGCCGGGAGATGGCGTGGGACTCGGCCCGGTCGTTGCCCGCGGTCCCGGTACCGTGGGCGTTGATCGAGGCCAGCTGCCCGGGCGCCACGCCGGCCCGGTCGAGGGCGGCCGCCATGGCCCGGTGGGCGCCCTCCCCCTTCGGGGACGGGGAGGTGGGGTGGTACGCGTCGCTGGACAGGCCGTACCCGAGGAGCTCGCCGTGCACCTTCGCGCCCCGGGCCCCGGCCCGATCCCGCTCCTCCACCACCCAGAACCCAGCGCCCTCGCCCAGGTTCATGCCGTACTGCTCGGGGCTGCCGGTGAAGGGCGTGCACAGGTCCGTCGCGGTGGCGCGCACGCCGCAGAACCCCGACACGGTGGTCAGGCACAGGGTGTCCGAGCCGCCCACGAGCACCACGTCGGCCCGATCCGCCTGGATCAGGTCCAGGGCGACGCCCAGCGCCGTGGTGGACGACGCGCACGCCGTGGTCACCACGTGGGTGGGGCCACCCACGCGCAACACGTTGCCCAGGGCCCGGCCGATGGCGAAGTAGCGGAACAGCAGGTTCATCCGCGCGTCGAGCTCGCCCGGCTCCAGATCGAACAGCTGCCTGTAGAGGCGCTCGGCGGTGCGCAGCCCCCCGTTGCAGGTCCCCACCACCAGCGCCACGCGGCGATCACAACCCCAGTCGTCGCCGAGTCCGGCGTCGGCCAGGGCCTGGCGCGCCGCAGCGATGGCCATCCAGACGTAGGGGTCGTCGTACTCGGCGACCTCCTCTGCCGACAACCCGTCCAGCGGCTCGAACCCCTGCAGCTCGGCCGCGACCTGGCAGCGGAACATGGACGCGTCGAAGGCGCGTATGGGGCCGATGCCGCAGCGGCCCTCGCGCAGGGACTGCACGAAGGTGGACGCATCCAGGCCGATGGGACTGATGGTCCCTATGCCCGTGATGGCAGCTCGGCGCGGTGTGGCGTTCATGGTGCTGGTGGGGCCTTCGTGGGTGATCGGGGGAACCTACCACCGCACCCAGGCGACCTCAAGCGTGCGCGCGGGCGAGCTTTAAAGCCCGCCTGCGTCGTGGTAGAGTCCTGCGGTTTTGCGCCCAGGCGTCCCGAGGGGGGCCGGCCCGGACGCACCGGGAACCGACGATGAGAGATTCGACGATCAAGACCATCGAGGAACGCGCCGAGCTGCTCGGGCGCGTCAAGCGGGGGCTGATCACCCGCCTGTCGCTGCCCTTCGAGGAGGCGGACCTCCACGACGACATCTCGCTGCTGGGTTCCGGCCTGGGCCTCGACTCCCTGGACGCCCTCGAGGTGATCCTCGGCCTGGAGCAGGAGTTCGGCGTGAAGGTGGCCGAGGACAACGTCTCGGTGCTCCGTTCCATCAACTCGGTGGTGGACTACCTGCTCGAGGAGCGGGCGGCGGGGAGGATCCAGTGACCTCCGACGTCCTGCCCAACGGGGCCGAGCAGTACCGGCGTATCCGCGAGGCCGTCGGCATCACCGACGTCTCGTCCACCCTGATGTTCCTCGCCGAGGGCGAGGATCCCTTCTTCGAGCTGGACGATCTCCTGGCCGGCAACGTGGCCAACCTGCGCTACGGCCGGGTGCTGCACACCTTCCTCGCCGACGACGCCGGCCGCCTGTGCGCGGACGTGTACGTGGCCACCAACGACGAGGAGATCATCGTGCTGTGCGAGGCCTGCGTCCCCGACGAGCAGGTCGTCCGGATGCTGTCCGCCGCGCCCAGCCTGAAGCCGGCCAACGATCGGTTCGCCCTGCTCTCCGTGGACGGGCCCGCGGCCTGGGCGATCCCCGCGCAGCTGCTGAGCCGCGACACCCTGGGCATGCCCTACCTGTCGGTGGAGACCCACCCCCTCGACGCCGTGGACGTGCGGCTGCTGCGGGCGGGGAAGACCGGCGAGTTCGGCTACCTCGCCATGGTGCCCCGGGACGACGTGGGCGCGGTCCAGGACCGCTTCACCGAGGTCGCCCTCGAGCACGGCGGCGGCGTCTGTGGTCCCGACGTCCACCACCAGCTGCGCCTCGACGGCCGGTTCTTCAACGTCCACCGCGAGGGTCGCTCCGTGGGCGATCCGCTCCAGCTGGGCCTGCAGTGGATGATCGACTTCGGCAAGGAACGGTTCTCGGGCCGCGACGCCATCTTGGAGCGCCGCGCTGCAGGGGTGTCCCGCCGCACGGTCGGCGTACAGCTCGCCGAGGGAGTGCGCGGCGTCGGGCCCGGGGCCACCGTGACCTGCGACGGTGAGGTCGCCGGCGAGGTGATCACCGGCGGGTACTCGTACACGCTGGACCGGGAGCTGTGCCTGGCCCTGCTGGACGCCGAGGTGGCGTACGCGGGGCTGGATCTGCAGGTGGGCGGTCTCGACGCCCGCTCCATCTCCATGCCGCCGTTCCTCCCCCGCAGCCTGTCGGTCAAGCTCGAAGAGGTCTGAGGAGGGGTGTGACCCCATGGAACGAGAGATCCGACGAATCCGCCGCTTCTCCGTTCACTTCGACGAGACCGACATGCTCGGCGTGGTTCACAACGCCGTGTACTACCGCTGGTTCGAGCGCGGCAGGATGGAGCTCATCGGCGAGTTCCTCCAGGCCCGCACGCCCGCCGACACCGAGATGGCCGCCCCCGTGGTGCACAGCGAGTGCGACTACAAGAACCCGGCGCGGTACGGCGACGAACTGGTCCTGGTGACGCGGATGCCGTTTCGCGAGCCCTACCTGGGCCGCATTCGCTTCCTCCACGAGATCTCCAACGCCCGCACCAAGCAGCTCGTGGCCACCGGCGAGACCGAGGTCACGCTGGTGTACTGGGCCAGCGGCAAGCTGGCGCGCGAGATCCCCGAACCCATCCTCGAGCGGCTGCGGGCCATGGCGTCGGGGCCCTCGAAAGGCGAGCGCCGATGACGTCCGCGCTGCGAGACAAGGTGGGCGTGATCACCGGCGGGAGCCGCGGCATCGGCCGGGCCATGGTGGAGCTGTTCACCGCCGAGGGGGCGCGCGTCCACTTCACCTACGTCAAGAACGAGGAAGCGGCCGGTGAGGTCGCCGGCGGCGCATCCTTGCGATGCGACGGCCGCGACCGCGAGGCCGTGGCCGAGGCGGCCGACCGCATCGTCGCCGACGAGGGGCGCATCGACTTCCTGGTCAACAACGCCTCCATCTCGTCCAACGCCTACTTCGCCATGCACGATCCCGCCGACTGGGAGCGGGTGATGCGCTGCAACGTGGACGGCTGCTACCACTGGGCCCGCGCCGTGGTGCGGCCGATGATGATCCAGCAGACCGGCGCCATCTTGAACCTCGCGTCGGTGTCCGGCCTCGCCGGCGTGGCGGGCCAGACCGCGTACAGCGCGTCCAAGGGCGCCATCCTGGCGTTTTCGCGCGCCCTGGCGGCCGAGGTGGGCGCCAAGGGCATCCGCGTCAACGCTCTGGCGCCGGGGCTGGTGGACACGGACATGACCGCGGTCATCCCGCGCCGCCTCCGCCGCGACTACACCGATCGCATCCTGATGAAGCGCTTCGGCGAGCCAGACGAGATCGCCCGGGCCGCCCTGTTCCTGGTCTCCGACGCGGCCTCCTACATCACGGGGCAGACGCTGGTGGTGGACGGCGGCCTGACCTCGGTGGTCACGTGACCCGGATCGCGTTTCTGTTCCCCGGCCAGGGGTCCCAGCAGGTGGGGATGGGCCGGGACCTGGTCGAGGCGCTGCCCGAGGCCCGCGAGCTGTTCGACGCGGCCAGCGAATTCACCGGCACCGATGTCCTGCGAACCTGCGTCCGCGGGCCCATGGCCCGGCTCTCGCGCACCGACGTGTTGCAGCCGGCCCTGGCCGCCGTGAGCCTGTCGTGCACCCTGTGGCTGCGCAGCCGCGGGGTGGAACCCGCTGCGGCGGCCGGACACTCGGTGGGGGAGCTGGGCGCCCTGGCCACGGCAGGTGCCCTGAGCCCCATCGCCGCGGTGCGGGCCGCGGCCGCGCGGGGGCGCGCCATGAACGAGGCAGCTCGAACGAACCCGGGCGTGATGCTCGCGGTGAGCGGCCTCGCCACCGACGACGTCGAGGGCCTGCTCGACGGCGTCCTCCCCCCCGACGCCGCCGGCATCGCCGCGTACAACGCTCCGGACCAGCTGGTGCTCTCCGGGACCGAGCGTGCCCTGCTGCCGGCGCGTCGAGCGTTGCTGGCCCGAGGGGCGCGCGTGACACCGCTGCAGGTCTCGGGCGCCTGGCACTGCGCCCTGATGGCGCCAGCCCAGCAGGGCTACGCTCGGGCCCTCGACGCGACCGACATCACCTCCCCCACCCTGCCGGTGCCCTCCAACGCCACGGGCGTGGTGTTCGGCGGACCGGCCGCGATCCGCGAACAGCTCGTGGACCAGCTCCTGCGCCCGGTGCGGTGGTCCGACGCCGTGCGGTCCCTCATCGACGCGGGCGTCGATGGTTTCGTGGAGCTCGGACCGGGGACGGTCCTGCGCGGGCTGCTGCGGCGCGTCCACCCCGATCCCACCGCCTACCGCGTGTTCAGCGCCGGCGACGTCAGGACGTTGCAGCGGGTCGTGGACGAGCTGGGGAGCTAAAGGCGTCTACCAGGCGGCGTCGGGGAACGGGCGCCCCGGCTTGGCGAGCCGGTAGCCCTGGAGCAGGTGACATCCCGCGTCGATCACCGCGTCGCGCTCGGCCGCGGTCTCGATCCCCTCGGCCACCGTCTGGATGCCCATCTCCACGCAGAGATCGTTCATGGAACGCATGAGCTTTTGCCGCACACTGTCTCGATCTACCCCGCGAATCAGGGACATGTCGAACTTGACGAAGTCCGGCTGCAGCGACGCGAAGCTGGTCAACCCGGCGTAGCCCGCGCCCAGGTCGTCCACCGCGATCCGGAAGCCCAGGCTGCGCAGCCGCTCCACCCGCCCGCGCACGTCGCTGAGGTTGTCCAGGGAGGCCCGCTCGGTGACCTCGAGGACCGTCCGGTGGGCCAGGGCGGTCAGCGGCGCCCTGCCCGACACCAGGTGCTCGTCCACCAGGTCGCGCGGGTGGAGGTTGAGGAACAGCAGGCCCCGCTGTTCGTCCGCCAGCATGGGCTCGGTGGCGCGCTCGCGGATCAGCTGTCCCAGCTCGGGCAGCCGGGCCAGCCGCTCGGCCGCGTCCAGCACGGCGCCCGGATGGGGCAGGCCGGGGTCGTCGCTGCGCATCAGCGCCTCGTACCCCATCACGGTCCGATCCGCGGCGCGCACGATGGGCTGGTAGGCCATCCACAGCGACGCCAGGGCGCGCTCGAAGCTCGCCTCCAGGGAGCCCAGGTCGCCGGTGCGGCCGCCGGGCAGGCCGGACAGCGCCAGGGCCTGGGCCTTGAGCTTGGCCATGCGCCGCAGGTGCGCCGCACGGACCACCGTCCGTCGCAGGTCGGCGGGCTCGAAGGGCTTGGTCAGGTAGTGGAAGGCGCCGTACTCGATGGCCTCGATGGCCGTGTCCAGGGAGGGCGCGCCGGTCATCAGGATGACGGGGATGTCGAGGTCCTGGCGCGACACGTGCTTGAGGAACGCCATCCCGTCCATCCGCGGCATGGCGATGTCGCAGACCACCACGTCGGTGTGTCCGTGCTCGAGCATCTCCTTGGCCTGCTCACCGTCGCCGGCCGACTCCACCTCGAACCCGGACCGCTCCAGCAGCCGCGACACGGCCTTGCGGATGGCCTCCTCGTCGTCGACGATGAGGATGTTGGATGACGCCATGCGTTCCTCCTGTGGGCCCAGTCTAGTCCCCGACACCACCCGGGCACCACCCCGCGCAACTATACTGGATCGGCCGAAAGGGGCGTTCAGGATGAGGTCGCTCATTTTGATGTTCATGCTCCTGGCCCCGATCACGTGCTCGGCGGGCTGCCAGGATCCGACGGCCGACGACGACGACAGCGCCGGCCCCGGGGCCGCCATCCCCATGACCGCCGTGACCTTCAACACCGGCACGTCCGAGGCCATGGGCCACGACGGCGAACCCGACGACGGGTACTCCTCCGACCATGCCGCGTTCTCGGACGAGTACTACGGCGACGGGCTCGCGTGGCTGCCCGCGGTGGCCGCGACCACCACCTTCCTCGCCGAGGTCGCCCCCGACGTGATCGCGTTCCAGGAGATCTTCCACCCCGAGGAGTGCGTGGACATCCCCGCCGAAGCACAGACGGACTTCGTCTGCGAGACGTGGCAGGCCGGCGATCCCACCGTGGCCCAGGCCGTGCTCGGCGAGGGCTACCAGGTGATGTGCATCCCCGGCCACGCGGACAAGTGCGCCGCGGTGAGACGCTCCTTCGGGACCTTCCGCGGCTGCGAGGACGACCTGTGCATCGACGGCCTCTTCGGCACGACCGTCGAGGAGTGCGGCAGCGCCCCCCGGGTGGGCCGCGGGATCGTGGACCTCGAGGCGGGCGGGGCGCTGACCGTGGTCGCCGTGCACGGCACCTCGGGCATGAGCGAAGAGGACATGGAATGCCGCGCCCGGCAGGTGGAGCAGGTCTTCGTGGACCTGGGCGACGGTGAACCGGGGGTCAACGGGGATCGCAACCTGATCCTCGGGGACTTCAACACCGATCCCGGACGCATGGCCGGCTACGATCCCAGCGCCGACCGCTGGAACGACTTCGTCACCGGCGATCCGTTCGCCTTCCTCACCGCCGTGGGCGAGGACGCCCCCCCCACCTACGCCACGCTGCTCAACATCGACCATGTGATCAGCGACGCGGCCACGGGTACGTGCTGGCACGCCGGCGTCACCGAGGGGCACCCCGAGGTGATCGACGCCATCTACTTCGATCACCTGCCCGCGGTCTGCGAACTCGAAATTCCATCCTGATCCCGGATAGTTCCGAGTACTTCACATAACTTTACACAGCGGACAAACCGCGGAAACTCGCGCACCGCACCTTGGGTATCGTGGGTCGCACAGAGCGGCCCCGAAACCGAGGAGCCACCCATGTCCTTCCGCCGCATCGCCATCATCACCGTTCCCGTCATCGGCCTCGCCCTGCTGGGCACCGTCACCGCCGGCGCCGCCATGCGCGGCCGCCACGGCGGATTCCCGTTCCACCCCGGCGGCCCCGGGGGCCCCATGAGCATGAGCCCCGAGGAGCACCGCGCCTTCGCCCAGGAGCGATTCCAGTTCGCCCTGGACCGCATCGGCGCCACCGAGGAGCAGCAGGCGGAGATCGAGGCCATCATCGAACCCGCCGTCGACCAGGCCATGGACGCGCACGCCGACCACGAGGCCCGCCACGACGAGTTCCGAGATCTGCTCCTGGCCGAGTCCATCGACCGCGACGCCCTCGAGGCCATGCGCGTGGAGGCGGTGGACCGCTTCGACGAGGGTTCCCAGCTGTTCGTCACCGTGATCGCCGACGTGGCCGAGGTGCTCACCGTGGAGCAGCGCGAGGACCTGGTGGAGCTGGTTCGGAGCCACCGCATGCGATAGCCTGACCGCCGGGGCCCGGCCGACCGGCCGGGCCCCGATCGAGGTACACCCGTGAAGGTCCTGGTCATCGACGACGACCGCCGCCTGGGCGACATGCTGCGCACCTACCTCGAGGGTCAAGGCGTGTCGGTGGACACCCGCCTGGACGGCACCAGCGGCCTGGCCGCCCTGGACGGCGGCGGCTACGACGCGGCCGTGCTCGACGTCATGCTCCCCGACATAGACGGCTTCGAGGTATGCCGGCGCATCCGCGCCGCGTCCGAGCTCCCCGTGCTGATGCTCACCGCCCGCGGCGACGAGACCGACCGGGTGGTGGGCCTCGAGATCGGCGCCGACGACTACCTGCCCAAGCCCTTCTCGCCGCGCGAGCTGCTGGCCCGGCTGCGGGCCATCACCCGCCGCAACCGCAGCGCGCCCGTCCAGCCCCAGACCCTGCGCTTCGGTGATCTGGAGGTGGACCTGGGCGCGCGCCAGGCCCGCGTCGGAGGCCAACCGCGCGAGCTGACCAGTCACCAGTTCGAGATCCTCGCGGTGATGGCCCGCAGCGCGGGCAGGGTCCTGAGCCGCGAGCAGATCATGGAGGCGGTCCGGGGCGACGCCCTCGAGGCGTTCGACCGCAGCATCGACGTGCACGTGTCGCGCATCCGCGCGGCCATCGAGGAGGACCCGCGCCACCCGCGGCGCATCGTCACGGTGCGGGGCGTGGGGTACGTGTTCACGAGGAGCCAGAGCTGAGATGGGGCGACGCCTCTTCTTCAAGATCTACGCCGCGTTCATGGTCGTGGTGGTGCTGTGCGTGTTCGCCGCGGGCGTGGGCTCGCACATCCTCCGCGACCGGGGGCCAGTGCCGCCCCACGCCCACGAGGTGGCCGAGGTCTTCGTCGAGGGGCTGCCCGCCGACGAGCCCGACCGCAGCGCGACGATGACGGAGCGGGCCCACCGCCTCGGCCTGGACCTGGCCCTGTACTCGAAGGACCACGACGTCATCGCCGCCACCGGCGAGGTCCCCTCTCCTCGCCGGCTCAGCGGGGATCACTGGATGCACACCCCCCACGGCGCGGCCCTCGCCATCCAGCTGCGCGACGGCCGCTGGCTGGTGTCCAAGCCCGACCCCGAGCACGCCGAGGGCGTCCCGCGGCACCTGTTGTTCCTGCCGCTGTTCGCCGGCCTGATGCTGCTGGGCACCTACCCGGTGGCCCGCGGCATCACCCGCCGCATCGAGTCGCTGCGCCGCGGCGTGGACGAGCTCGGCAGCGGAGAGCTCGGCACGCGCGTCCCGGTCCAGGGCAAGGACGAGGTGGCCGCGCTGGCCACGAGCTTCAACCGCGCCGCCGACCGCATCGAGGCCCTGGTTGAGGGCCAGCGGCGGATGCTCGCCAGCGCCTCCCACGAGCTGCGCTCGCCCCTGGCCCGCCTGCGGCTGTCGGTGGAGCTGCTCGGCGAGGCCGCCGGCGACGACGAGCGCGCGGCACACCGCGCCGAGGCGGTGAAGAACATCGCCGAACTCGACCAGCTCGTGGAGGACCTGCTGCTCGTGGGACGCCTGGAGACGCGGCCGGAGACCGCGGCCGGGCCCGTGGAGCTGCTGGCCCTGTGCGCCGAGGAGGCGGCCCGGGTGGACGCCGAGGCCGGCGGCCGCGAGGCCGAGGTGGTCGGTGACGAGGCCCTGCTGCGCATCCTCGTGCGCAACCTGCTCGAGAACGCCAGGCACCATGGGGCTCCCCCCATCGACGTGGAGGTCTCGGCGGAGGGCGGCGCCGCGCGCGTCACCGTGACCGATCGCGGACCGGGCGTGGAGCCAGCCGAGATCGACCGCCTGTTCGAGCCCTTCTACCGCCCCGCCGGCCAGCCGGAGGGGGACGGCGGAGGCACCGGCCTGGGCCTGTCGCTGGTCCGGCGGGTGGCCGAGCTCCACGGCGGGCGGGCGTGGTGCGAGCCGGGGGTGGGCGGACGTTTCGTGGTCGAGATTCCCCTGAAGCCGACAGACGCCTGACGGGCTAGGAGCCCTGCAGCGCCTCGGCCACCGCGGCCTGAACCGCCTCACCCATCTCGATGCGCGCCTCCTCGGCGGCGATGGCGTTCTCCAGCTGCTCGTCCAGCGCCCCCTCGAGCTGCGCCCGCGCCTCGCGCTGCTGGACCATCGCGGGGTGGTTCTCGCCATACCTCAGCGAGTCCGCGCGGGGGTTGCGCAGGCGGCGCGACGTCTGGACCGCCAGGAAGGTCACCCGCTCGGGTAGCGCCCCGAGGAGCCCGGCCACGTCGGACTGCTCTAGCAGCGCCCGGTAGTGGCCGGTGACCGCGCGCTGGCCGATGCCCTCGACCTCGAGCTCGGCGTCGAGCCGCTGCAGCGCCGCGCGGTGGGCGTCCAGGTCGATCGCCAGCCCCTGGATCTCCAGCGCGCCGCGCAGGGCGGCTCGCTCCGCGTCGAGCACCTCGGCCAGGGCCCGGCGGCCCCGCACGGCGGACACGGCGAAGTGTTCCAGGGCCTGGTCGGCTGCGGACACGCGAGCCATGGAGCCCACGCGCAGGGGGTGCTGCTCTAGGTAGGTGGTCGCCAGCTCGGCGTCGGTCGCCGCGGCCTCGGCCCGCTCGACGAGGCAGTCGCGCAGGTCCTCGTCGTCCAGCAGCAGCAGCGCCACGTCGCGGCGCTCCGACGCCAGCAACCCCTCGAGGAACGCCACCTCGGCCACGGCGCGGAGGTGATCGGCGTCGCGCGCGGCCAGCTTCTCGTTGGCCATCGCCGCGAACACCGGGTTAGGGGCCTGACCGGCCGCGGGGCCCGCCGCCGTACCCAGCAGGATCATCGAGAGACAGGAGAGGACGAGCCGGGCGACGGACTCCATGGGAGAGGACCTCCGATGGAGATTGTAGTCGTCGCGGGGGCTGCGCCGGAAGGGCTGGGGTTGGAGGGGTCAGTGCCCCCCGCAGCCGCCGCCCTGCCCGCCGCCGGGGCCACCGCCGCACACCTGGGCCGGCCCGAACACCCGTGCCTTGCCCTCCGCGAGCAGCGTCACCGCCTCGCTCACCGTGGCCACGTCCTCGTTGTAGAACACCTGGATGCCCACCTGCTGGAATCCGGCCAGCGGTCGCATGCCCATGCCCCCGGCGATCATGGCGTCGGCGCCGAGCTGCTTGAGCATCGTCACCGGCGCCATGCACCCGCCCTGGGCGTGGCCCTGGTTGGGCACGATGTTCACCTGGCCCACCTGCCCCTGGTTCAGCTCCACCAGGGTGAACGCCGCGCAGTGGCCGAAGTGGGGGGAGATGGCGGCGGCGAGGCCGCCCGGGGCTTCACTGGGAATCGCTACGAGCATGTTGCACCTCCTGGGCGAGCGGAGGCCCGCCGTCGAGGTGCTTCAAGATAGACCTCCGCGGGCCAGGCGCAAGCCGCGTGCGAACGCTGCACGTTGTGGAGGCGGTCCGCCGCCGACGGGGGTACAGTGTCGCCCGCGGAGGCCCCCTTGCCCGGTTCCTACTACGACGGCACACCCTACTCGCTTGTCTTCGACCCCATGCTGCGCGGTCTGCACCAGCGCGTGGCCGCGTGGGTCCCCGAGGGCAGCTCGTGCCTGGACGCGTGCTGCGGCCCCGGCGGCCTGACGTTCCAGCTCGCGAGGCGCTGCGAGCGGGTCGTGGGGATCGATCGATCCGAGCGGATGATCGCCCGGGCGCGCCAGCTGATGGCTCGCCGCGAGCTCGGGGAGGTGGACTTCCAGGTGGGTGACGCCACCGACCTGAACACCTTCGTGCCGGGCTCGTTCGACGTGGCCACCGTGGCCATGGGCCTGCACGAGATGCCCGCCGACGTCCGCGCGCGCGTCATCCCCGAGCTGCTGCGGGTCGCTGCCTCGGCGGTGATCGTGGACTTCGCCGTGCCCATGCCGGTCAACGCCGCGGGACTGCGCAACCGCGCCGTCGAGCTCGCCGCCGGGCGCCAGCACTTCGCCGGGTTCCGCGACTACACACGCCGCGGGGGGCTGCTGCCGCTGGTGGAGGCCGCGGGGGCGATCGTGTCGCGGTCGCGCGCGCTGGACGGGGGCACGCTGCTTCAGGTCGAGGTCGCCCGCCGGTAGACCTTGCGGTGCTCCCCCCAGTGGGACAGCAGGTCCGCGCCGCTCTTGAACACCCCCAGCGCCAGGGCGAAGTACCAGCTGCTGTCGTGGAGGTACAAGAACAGGCCGCCGGGGATCACCACCAGGAGCACCGCAGCCACGCGGCCGAACGGTTTGAACACCAGCCACTCCAGGTCCTGGTCCCTCGCGCTGGTGCGGTAATAGTTGCTCCAGAACGACCAGCCGTGGGAGACGGCGTAGACGCCCAGGCAGAGCGCCAGGTACACGGGCCCCTCGGTGGTGACCGAGTGGACGAACAGCGCCCACAGCTCGTAGGGGTCCATGCCCATGAACGTCGGGCCGTCGTGGCCCGGGGTGTAGAACGTGACCAGCGCGAACAGCGTCAACCCGCCCAGCAACACCGTGTACCCCCCCAGGAAGAACGGCAGGAACACGATCTTCTCGGCCGACGTGCCCTCGGTGTTGGCGGATATCCGTGCGGCGAAGAACAGCTGCATCAGCAGCGCCTCGAAGCAGTACAGCATCACCAGCCGGTCCACCTCCCACCCCAGCAGCAGCACGCCCAGCAGGGGGGCGAAGTTGGCCGCGAGGAGCGCGAGGATCGGGGGATGCTTCAGCAGGGACATCCCCGCGAGGGTATCACCGGACCGGGGCGACGCGTTCCTCGACACGGCCTCCGCGGAGAGGTATGCCCTGGGTAGGGAGGCCACCATGAACAAGCTATTCCTGACCCTGATCCTGTCCTTCGGGTTCGTCCTCGGCGCGGGCTGCCCCGGCAACGACGACGACGACGACGACGCGGCCGCAGAGGGTTGCGACGCGTGCGGCGACGGCGAGGTCTGCATGGCCTACATGGGCGGCGAGGAGGACTACGAGGCCTGTGACGTCATCCCCGCGGATTGTGGCGGCGAGGCCGCGTGCTCCGATCAGGACTGCATCTCGGCCCTGTACGCCCTGTGTGACGAGGGCTGGGTCGGGGTGGGCTGCTCGGACACCTTCCCGCCGACGCTGGTGAGCTGCAACCCGGGCTAGCTCGCCGCTTCCGGAGCGCGGCCGCCAGCAGCGCCACGACGACCAGGACGTTCGGCAACGCGGATCCGTCGCCAGCGCCGAGGCCGCACGAACACCCGTCGTCCGCCGGGGCTGCCCCGACGCTGTCGTCGTCGTCATCGTCCGCGCCGGAGTCGTCATCGTCCGCCCCGGACGTCTCCGTGAGGACCCGCGTCAGGGAGCCGGCGGGCAGGGTGATCCGGTCCGGGGCCGGGCAGTCGGCCACGGCCTCGATCGCCACGGCGACCGCGTCCTCGTTGTTGTCGAGCGGATCGCCGGACAGGCGGTGGCAGCTCACCGGCACCCCGCACGAATCGGGCAGCTGTAGCGCCAGGTTCCGTTCGACGTCGGGGTGGGAGTTGACCAGGAACAGCGCGCAACCGTCGTCGCGCTGGAAGGCGAAGGCATCGATCCCGGCGATGGGGGTTCCCTGGTAGTCCCACCCGCCCTCGGGGTCCTCGACGCTCACGTCCAGCAAGGCCTCCGACACCCCCTCGTTGACCAGCTTCAGCGCCTCGAACGCGGGCCGGCGGCGGCCCGTGGCGGTCATGTCGCGGGTGATGCCGAAGAGCTTCACGTATCCGCCGGCGTCCAGCTTGGCGCTGTGGTTGGCCAGGGAGAACACGTTCTGGACCGGGGTCGGCACGTCGCGGAGCTGGGTCAGCAGGTGGATCGCGAGGGCCTCGCCGCCGACGCGGCTGGTGACCCAGGGGTTGCGCACGTCCGCGGCGGTGGAGCCGTCGGTGGTGTGCAGGTGCATCTCGTAGATGTACAGCGAACGCCCGGAACCGGCGGCCAGCTCGGCGAAGCGCTGCTTGTCCGACGCCGAGAGGGTCGGTTGGGCGAGGACCGCCTCCACGAACGCGTCGTCGCTGCCGTCGAGATCGTCCACGTCGTTGAGGTAGTACCCCCCGACCGCGAGCACGTCGTGCTGGTCCGAGGCGGCCTCGATGTGCTCGCACTGGGAGAACGATCCCCGCTGGCCACCGATGATCAGCTCGAACCGCAGGGGATCGAAGTCCGGGTGAGCCCGCAACCGCTCGAACGCCCGCGCGGCGGCGGTGCCCAGCCGTGTCCCACCGTAGAACGACGCTCCCCAGAACGGATCCTCATCGTCCGCCCCACCCCACCCCTCGTTGCCGAACTCCAGGTAGATGCGGTCGAACTCCTCGCTCCAGGCGGGCTGCCCGCGGTCGCGCGGGGCGGTGAGGTAGGTCATCAAGCCGTCGAGGTCCTCGCCCGAGAACGTCGGCGGGATGATCCACCAGGGCCGGGCGCCCATGGCCTCGCACAGGGCCAGGAACTCCGGCAACGAGTACGTGAAGTCGGCGCCGGGGGAGCCGGGATCGCACTCGGTGAGGGGACGGGCGAACTCGTCGGCCAGGACCGAGTCCAGGTCGCCCCCGAGTTGCTGGGCGAGCATCCGCAGGACCCCCGGCTGCAGCGCCTCGAGGGCCTCCAGGGTCGGACGGGCGAAGCTCAGCTCGGAGGTGTCGTCGTCCTCCATGCGGACCGTCAGCTCGTCGACCCAGGCCGTGCCGCCGCCGTCGGACTCCACGCGGATGCCCAGGATGGGCCGCGTCTCCCCCTCGGGCGGGATCGTGTCGTCGTCGGTGCCCGGGGCCACGTCGCAGGTGACGTCCAGGGTCTGCCAGGCGTCATCCAGGTCCAGGCTCGCGATGCAGAAGTCGTCCTGGTCCTCTCGGAAGAACCGCAGCGAGACCGCCCCCTCTCCCCTCGCCTTCAGGATCATGCGCACCGCGCCCTCGACGATGCGCAGCTTGCCCGCCGACCGATCACCGTCGCGCCACGCGGCGTCCATGTAGTACGTGGCCGCGCCGTAGTCCGGCCCCAGCCGCAGCGCCTGCCCCCCCAGCCCCGCGTCCTCGTCCGGATCCAGGGCCGTGTCGCCGGAGCAGGACCACCAGGTCGGGCAGTCCCCGCCCAGCGCCTCCATGCGCACGAAGACCACGTCCCCGTCGCCGGTCACCGGGCCGTCGCCGTCCAGGACGAAGACGAGGCGGTCCCCCTCGTGGGTGAACTCCAGGATCGTTCCGGTCCTCCCCTCGGCATCGCCGGTCGCCACCTCGAAGGTCCCGCCGTCGAACAGCCCGGTCTCCCACGGCACCGCCGGGGCCGAGTGGGTCACGAAGATCCGGTCGGGCTCGCCGCCGGACGTCACCAGCACCGAGTTGCGCCGCAGCGGCTCGAACCCGCCGCCCTGCACGAGGTTGTCCAGCACCACGGACGAACCCCAGCGCTGTATCCAGGTCATGGTGACGCCGAACCGCAGGACGTCCTCGCGCACGACGTCCTCGCGCACGGTGACCACGGCCGCATCCCGGGCATGGGCGCCCCCGGCGACGACCCCGACACACACCGCCGCGACCACCCCGAAGCTCCGGACCTCCATGCACGCCTCCCTTCCACCGCGGATCGGCCCACTCCCGACGACTTGAACCGCACCGGACGCGTTGTGGTGACAGGGGGCCGCCTGCCGTGGGAGAACAGGGGCATGCGCTGCACTCTTGTTGTCGTCCTGCTCCTGTTCGCCGCCCTCCCCTACCCCATCGAGGCCGCCGAGCTGGGCGTGGCCCCGTCCACGCGCAAGTTGCTCCCCGAGGCCCCGTTCCCCTGCGAGACCACGGCCGCGGTGATGGCCGCCAGAGGGGAGTGGGAGGGGTTCCAGATCGCCGTCCGTGATCCCGCAGGGCTGACTGCGGTGGACGTGGTCCTGTCCGATCTCGCCGGCCCCGGGGGAGCGATCCTCGGCGCCGAGCAGGCGCGGCTGTACCGCGAGCACTTCGTCGACGTGGTCAACGCGTCGGACTTCGGGGTGACGTACCACGAGCGCGAGGAGGGCCTGTACCCGGATCCGCTGATCCCCTTCGACGATCCCTACACTGGCGAGCCGGTGGGCGCGCCGTTCGACCTCGGGCCCGCGGAGCTGGGGGTGATCTGGGTGGACCTGTTCGTGCCCCGGGACGCCGCGCCGGGCGAGTACACCGGTACGGCCACGGTGACCATCGGCGGCCAGACCGAGGCCGAGCTGCCCGTCTCGTTGACGGTCTGGGCCTTCGAGATCCCGGCGGAGAAGTCCATCGCCACGGCCTACCGCTACGTCTCCGAGAGCTCGGCGCGCAAGTTCCACGGCGGCCCAGGCGAGGAGGCCGAGGAGGGATTCGACGAGATCCTCGATCGCTACCACCTGGCCCTGCACGAGCACCGCATCGATCCCACCGACGTCTCCGGACCGCTGGAGTTCCACTTCGACGACCACGGCGCCCTCGAGCCGGTGGACTGGACCGCGTACGACGAGGAGGTCACGCCGTGGCTGGACGGCAGCCGCTTCCCCGACGGCGTGGGGGTCACGCGCTTCAACATGGGCTACTTCCGCCCGGGCAACGGCCTGGGCAGCATGACCGAGGACCAGTACGCCCAGGCCGCGGGCGCCTTCGTCGATCACCTCGACGACAACGGCTGGTGGGACCGCGCCTACGTCTACGCCATCGACGAGCCCTGGCTGGACGATCCCGAGGACGAGTACGGCCGCATCGCCGAGGACTCGGGGCGGCTGATCGGCATCGACGAGCGGTGGCGCTTCAAGACCCTGGTGACCAGCCCCTACGACGAGCGCGTCGAGGACGTCGTGGGTATCTGGTGCCCGGTCACGCCCATGTACGACGGCTGGTGGTGGGTCTGGGATCCCCACGCGGGCTGGGACCTGTACACCGAGCGTCTCGCGCTGGGCGAACAGCTGTGGTTCTACGTGTGCAACGCCAACACCCCGCCCTACGCCGGCTACGACATCGACACGGCCATCGGCTACGAGCCGCGTATCGTCAAGTGGGGCACCTGGTACGAGCGCGCCACCGGCTTTCTGTACTGGCGCGTCAGCTACTGGGTGGACGACGATCCCTGGCACGTCTTCCTCAACCTGGACCAGTTCGGCGAGACCACCGCGCGCAACGGCGACGGCCTGCTGCTGTACCCCGGCGACCACGACGGCACCGCCGAGGGCAAGGGCTCCCCCGGCTGGCTCGCCGTGGACGGCCCGATCCTCAGCTACCGCCTCAAGCAGATCCGCGACGGCCTCGAGGACTGGGAGATGTTCCGCCTGGCCGTGGATCTCGGCGCCGAGGACTTCACCCGCGCCCAGGTGGAGCGCGCCTACACCCGCTTCGGCGACTTCTTCCTGGAGGACTGCGACCAGGAGCTCTACTACTGTCCCGAGGAGCAGCCGTGGACCCTGGACGAGGCCGTGCTCGCCGACGCCCGCGCCCAGGTGGCCGCCAAGATCCAGTACCTGCTGTACCCCGACGACTACCCCGATCCCGAAGCCGAGACAGGCGACGACGACGACTCCGCGGCCGGCGACGACGACGACTCCGCCCCGAAGAACACCAACCCCGATGACTGCAGCTGCAACCTACCCCCTGGCGCGACCACCCCTCCGATGGCCATGATCCTCCTGGCGGCCATCGGCTGGACCCTTCGCCGCCGTGGAGGACGATCATGACCCCTCGCCCCGGAGCCCTCGATCCCGCGACCCCCGTGCAACTCGGCGAACTGGTCGACTACGCCCCCGGCGCCGTGGTCAGCCGCACCCTGGTCAAGTCCAAGACCGGCACGCTCACCGTCTTCGCCTTCGACGAGGGCGAGGAGCTGTCCGAGCACACCGCCCCGTTCGATGCCTACGTGCAAGTCCTCGACGGCGAGACCGAGCTGACCATCGACGGCGAGACCGTCCTCGCCCGGACCGGCGAGACCGTCCGCATGCCCGCGGACATCCCCCACGCCGTGCGCGCGATCAAACCGTTCAAGATGCTGTTGACGTTGTTCAGGTAACGGGCGGGTTCAGGTCTTCAGCCCCCGCAGCTGGGCCACCAGCGCCTGTTCGAGCATGGCCTGGAAGTCGATGCAGGCCATCTGGAGCTCGGGGCGCAGGAGCGCCTCCTCCACCGCCGGCGGCGGGTTCGCCGAGGGCCAGGAGCCGACGACCAGGAACTGCGCCGCGAACAGGAACTGGCGGGTGCCGTCCATGCTCAGCGACGGCATGGCCACCTGGATGGCGTTGCCCAGGCGCAGCAGCACGTCCATCAGCCGCGTCTTGAACCACACGACCATCTCCACCGAGACGTTGCGCTCGAGCACGCTGGCCAGCGACGACGCGAGGCTGCACAGCCGCGGCCGCGACGTGAAGCTGGTGACGATCTCGTGGGCCACCCGCTGCTCGTCGTCCGATCCGGCCAGGGGCGCCAGGGCGCGCTCGAGGGATGTGGCGAGCTCGCGGTAGTCGTCGAGCACCAGGTGCAAGAAGATGGCTTCGCGGCTCTCGAAGTAGCGGTACAGGTTGGCCTTGGAGAGGTGGGCGCGACGCGCGATGGCGTTGAGGCTGGCCTTGTCCAGGCCGCCCTCCTCGAACAGCTCGGCGGCGGCGGCGAGGATGGCCGCCCGTCGCTGCTCCTTCTGCTCCGGGCTCCGTGCGCGTTGCCAGGTCATTCCGGTCTCCATTACTCGCGACTACTGGTCATCTATCTACATCCATCAACGACAGGTGTCAAGGCCGCAAGCCTGCCAACCAGTTGAGATCACACGACATCCAAGAAAATCTGCACGCCGCGGTTGACAAGCAACCGGTGGTGACTTAAATAAATGACCATCGGTCGCTAAACGACCCAGGAGGACACCATGGGACACTGGACCAGCGACAACATCGAGGATCAGTCGGGACGCATCGCCATCGTGACCGGCTCCAACAGCGGAATCGGCTTCGAGGCGGCCAAGGTCCTGGCCGAGAAGGGCGCGGCGGTGACCCTGGCGTGCCGCAGCACGTCCAAGGCCCAGACCGCAGCCGAGGCCATCCGCGCGGGCGGCGTCTCCGGTAGCGTCGAGGTGGCCGAGCTCGATCTGGCCGAGCTGGCCTCGGTCCGCGCATTCGCAGACGCGTTCAACGCCGATCACGATCGCCTCGACCTGCTGATCAACAACGCAGGGGTGATGATGCCGCCGAAGTCCCAGACGGCCGACGGGTTCGAGCTGCAGTTCGGCACCAACCACCTGGGCCACTTCGCCCTGACCGCCCACCTCACCGAACTGCTCGGAGCGACCCCCGGCTCGCGCGTGGTGAACGTGGCGAGCATGGCCCACCGCTTCGGCACCATCGACTTCGACGATCTCCAGTGGGAGTCGCGCCGCTACAGCAAGGGCGCGTCCTACGGCCAGAGCAAGCTGGCCAACCTGCTGTTCACCTTCGAGCTCCAGCGGCGCCTCGACGCGGCCGGCGCCGGCACCCTCGCCGTGGCAGCCCACCCGGGCTGGACGGCCACGAACCTGCAGCGCCACACCGGCGCGGGCAACCTCTTCAACCCGGTCTTCGGAATGAAGCCCTGGCAGGGCGCGTTGCCCACCCTGTACGCCGCCACCGCCCCCGAGGCCGAGGCAGGGGCGTACTACGGTCCCAAGGGCCTGCTGGAGATGCGCGGTTTCCCCGGCAAGGTGGGCTCCACGGCCGAGTCGCGCGACGAGCACAAGGCGCGCCGCCTGTGGGAGGTCTCCGAGGACCTCACTGGCGTGCGCTTCGAGCTGCCGACGGCATGAACCCATCTCGACCCACGAGTCGCCGTCCCTGGCTGCGGCGTATCCTCCGCACGGTGTCGGGCGCGGCTGCGCTGGTCTCGCTGGCCGGCCTGACCCTGGTCCTGGCGGGTTGGAGCGACTTCGGCAAGGGACCGACCGGAGAACGGAAACAACGCATGCAGTCCTCACCCCAGTGGACCGGCAGCAAGTTCGCCAACCCCCAGCCGCTGTACAACAGCCCCGCGGGCATGTTCGGGTTCGTGACCCGCCGCAGCAAGCACACCCGGCCCAAGGAGCCGATCCCGGTGATCGAGGGCGACGGCAGCGTCTTCGCCGCGGCGCCGGAGTCGGGGCTACGCGTCACCTGGTTCGGCCACTCGTCGGCCCTGGTGGAGATCGACGGCGCGCGGGTGCTGACGGATCCGATCTGGGGCGAGCGGTCGTCGCCCATCTCCTGGATGGGGCCGCGCCGCTGGTACGACCCCCCGGTCGCGCTGGCCGATCTGCCCACCATCGACGCGGTGGTGATCTCCCACGACCACTACGACCACCTCCAGCGCGAGACCATCGAGGCCATGGCCGGCTGGGACACCACCTTCGTGGTCCCCCTGGGCGTGGGCGCCCACCTCACCTACTGGGGCGTGCCCGAGGACCAGGTCGTCGAGCTGGACTGGTGGGATCGCACCACGGTGGGCGGCCTCGAGATCGTCGCCACCCCGGCGCGCCACGCGTCGGGGCGACACGTGCTGGACCAGAACCACACCCTGTGGGCGGGCTACGCATTCCTCGGCGCGGAGCACCGCGTCTACTACTCCGGCGACACCGGGCTCTTCCCGGGCCTGCGCGAGATCGGCGATCGCCTCGGCCCCTTCGACCTGACGATGATCGAGTCCGGCGCGTACGACCGCGCCTGGCCCGACTGGCACATCGGCCCCGAGCAGGCCGTGGTAGCCCACCAGCTCGTCCGCGGCGAGGTGATGCTGCCGGTCCACTGGGGCCTGTTCAACCTGGCCCTGCACGGCTGGACCGAGCCCATCGAGCGGGTTTCCGCCGCCGGCGCAGCAGCGGGAGCCACCGTGATCGCGCCGCGCCCGGGCCAGAGCATCGAGCCCGCAACGCCCCCGGCGATCGATCGCTGGTGGCCCGACCTGCCCTGGAACTCCGCCGACCAGGATCCCATCCGGGCGACCAAGGTGGACGCCGACGCGCTCCTCGACGCCGGCTGAGCGGACACGGCGGCCGGTTCGCGATAGGCTCCATCCAGGAGGGATGGACCGATGCGGAGTTCCACCTGCTGCCTGCTCGCTGCGATGGCCCTGTGGCTGTCCGGCTGCACCCGGCCCCCGTCCAGCGCCAGCGCAGCCACGGCCGAACCCGAGGCCGCGCAGGAGGCCGAGCCCCCCTCCCCTGCCGAGGATCTCCCCCGAACGCGCGTGGTGATGCTCGGCACCGGCACCCCCATCAACGACCCGGACCGCTCTGGGCCCTCGGTGGCCGTGGTGGTGGACGACTTCCCCTACATCGTCGACTTCGGCCCCGGGGTGGTCCGGCGCGCGGCCGCGGCCGAGCTCGCCGGCACCACAGGCCTCGCCGTGGACCGGCTGGACCGGGCGTTCTGCACCCACCTGCACTCGGACCACACCGCTGGCTACCCCGACCTCATCCTCACGCCGTGGGTGCTCGGCCGCGACGTGCCGCTGCAGGTCTACGGGCCGCCCGGCATCCGGTCGATGACCGACCACGTGCTCGCCGCCTGGGCCGAGGACATCGAGGTGCGCGCCGACGGCAACCAGCCCTCGGAGGAGCAAGGCTGGAAGGTGGAGGTCCACGAGATCGAGCCCGGCATCGTCTACACCGACGCCCGGGTGAAGGTCACCGCATTCAACGTCCGCCACGGCGACTGGAGCCACGCCTACGGGTTCCGCTTCGACACCCCCGACCGCTCGGTGGTCATCTCCGGCGACACCGTGCCCGTCGACGCCATCGCCGAGCAGTGCGACGGCTGCGACGTGCTGGTCCACGAGGTCTACGCCAAGGCCGGGTTCGACCAGCGCGAGCCCGACTGGCAGGTCTACCACGCCGCCTCCCACACCTCGGGCGTGCAGCTGGGCGAGCTCGCCGCGAAGGCCCGGCCGAAGCTCCTGGTGTTGACCCATCAGCTGCTGTGGGGCGCCACCGAGGAGCAGCTGCTCGAGGAGATCCGGCTGAACTTCGACGGCGAGGTGGTGTACGCCAACGACCTGGATGTCTACTAGAAGCCGATGACCTCCCACACCCACATCGCCCTGCTCCGCGGCATCAACGTGGGCGGCCGCAACAAGCTGCCCATGAAGATCCTCGCCGCGATCTTCGAGGACCTCGGCTGCCGCGGCGTGCGCACCTACATCCAGAGCGGCAACGTGGTGTTCGACGCGACGCCGGACCTGGCCAGCGAGATCCCCGCGAGGGTCGCCGAAGCCATCGAGGAACGCCTCGGTCTGAACGTCCCCGTGGTGACGCGCGCGGCCGCAGAACTCCGGGCCGCGGCGGACGCCAATCCGTTCCTGGCCGAGGATCTGGACCCGAAGACCCTGGCCCTTGTCTTCCTCGCCGACCAACCCGACCCGGTACGCGTCGCGAGGCTCGATCCCGATCGCTCCCCTCCCGATCGTCTGGCTGTCGTCGGCCGCGAGGTCTACCTTCACCTCCCCAACGGCGTGGCGCGCAGCAAGCTCACCAACGCCTACCTGGACTCGACCCTGGCCACGGTCAGCACGGCGCGGAACCTGCGAACGGTGAACAAACTGCTGGAGATGTTGGAGTAACGCCATCGGAACCAGGACCCGGCACGACGTGATCGTGGTCGGCGCCGGCCCAGCCGGCTCCACCGCCGCGTTCCACCTCGCCGACGACCCGACGCTGGACATCCTGGTGGTGGACCGGGCCGCATTCCCGCGGCCCAAGACCTGCGGCGGCGCCCTGCTGTGTTGCGGGGACTGGCCCACGGAGTTCCGAAACTACGCGATCGCCGAGCCGGACCTGCGCGGTCACCCCGTGTCCTCCGTCCGCCTGTGCCTGGATCGCCGCACCTGGTGGGAGGGCCACGGCGAGCACTTCTTCGACCACGTCCAGCGCGACGCGTTCGACCACCAGCTGCTTGCCGCCGCGTTGGCCCGGCCCGGCGTGTCGTTCCGGACCTTCCACGTCCGCGCGGTCCGCCACCTCGAAGACGGGACCATCGAGCTGTCCGATGGACGCGAGGCGCTCCTGGCGCGGGCGGTGGTTGGCGCCGACGGCGTGACGAGCCGCCTGTCCAGGGCCCTGGGCAATCCCGGGCGGTCCCTCGAGAACGCCGGGATCTGCCGTGTTCACCACATCGAATGCGAGCGCCCCCACGAGACCGCGCACATCTTCTACCTGTTCGAGGGGTTGCCCGGGTACGGCTACCTCTTCCCCACGGCCGAGGGGTACTGCCTGGGCGTGGGGTACATCGGACAGGCTGGCAGGCGGGCAAACGATCTGCTGCGCCACCTGCTCGACCACTGCATCGACCAGGACCTCGTCCCGCGCGGCCACCACATCCGGCGGACGTCGGGGGCGCTGGCGCCGGCGAGCGCCGCGGGCCGGATCGCCGGCGACGGGATCCTGCTCACTGGAGACGCCGCGGGCCTGCTGCATCAGCTCAGCGGCGAGGGCATCTACTACGCCATGCACAGCGGGCGCCTGGCCGGGAGCGCCCTCGCCGAGGGCCTCGACGGCGCGCCGGCGCGCTATCGCGAGGCGGTTCAGCCGCTGGTGGACGAGGTGACCTACCTCCGGAAGCTGCGCCCCCGGCTACTCGGGGGCGTCCTCGCGGCCACGTTCCGCGCCGCTGACCTGGCGCTCGTGATGGGACTCGACGCCCCGATCCGCGCTGCCATGGTCAACCGGCTGTTCCGCCGCCCGGGTCGGATCGAGGGGAGCCCCTACGGCGAGCTGGACGGCCGGGTCCCCCGGCCCAGCCGGAACGCGTAGCTGTCCACCCGGCGGGTGTCCAGGGGCATGGCGTCGTCGTAGAAGAACAGGGCCGGGACCTGGCGGTGGTGGCGCAGCAGGCTCTCCTCGATCAGGCCGTTGTCGCACCCCCAGCAGCTGGTCATCACCACGCCGTCGAGCGGGTGGTGGTCCAGGTGGTGCAGCACGTTGCCCACGGCCAGCGGCGAGCCACCGTTGGCGGCCCGGGTCAGGATCGGATCGGCCCTACGCAGGGCCGCCCGGGTGTCGGGCTGCGGTAGCCAGGGGTGCTGCTTGCGGACCAGGCCGTACAGCTGCCGCCGGATCACGGCCATGGACGGGCGGAAGGTCAGGGGGACCATGCGGCCGGCGTTGCGCCCGAACAGCAGGTGCGGGTGGTCGATGGCGAGGAACTCGAGGAAGTCGTTCAGCGGCTCGGGGATGGCGCGGACCCCCTTGCTCGCCAGGTACTGGAACAGCCCGGCGTTGGCGAAGTCGTTGCCCTTGGTCAACGCGTCACCGGACACGAACACGGTCCGCAGGGAGTCGTCGGCGCCCTCACCCAGCGCGGCAAAGGCCTCGGAGGCCTCTGCCAGGAGCCGGCGCGTGTCCTTCCACTGGCTCGCCAGCTGGAGCCCTGCCAGCGCGCCGGTCCTCGCGGGCCGCTCGTACAGCTGGATCATCCGCTCGCCGAACCCGCGGTAGAGCTCCTCGGCCTGCCCCGGCCGGTCCTCGGCGGCGAGGAAGTACAGGTAGAACTGCCGCAGGATGTCCAGGGCGGTCATGCCGACCCACACCCGCGTGGACATGCCGACGCCGCCGGCGATGCGGATGGGCTGGACCGTGACCCGGTCGGCCAGCCCCATCTCCGACACGGCGAGGCGGTCCTTGGTGGCGAACATCCCGCCGCGGCACATCTGCCCGGCGATCTGCATCAGCCGGATCTCCTTGTCGGTGGGGTTGTTCTCCAGGTACTCGCGGAAGCACCCCCACAGCAGCTGGTACGAGATGCACTCCTTTCCGGTGCAGTTGCGCCGGCCGCGGTCGAGGTTGTCGTGGCTCATCGGCGGCGCCACGTCCGCGTCGTAGCCGTAGGCGCGGTAGATGGCGGCGAACATGTCGCCGAGGTAGTCGGGGCCGCTGAGGAACACGTACCGGGCGTTGCGGTCCAGGTAGGCTCCCTTTCGCTCGGACGGTCCGATGTACGACAGGGCCTCGCGGGCTCGCTCGGTGGCCGCGGTGCCGGGCGCGGCCCGGTGCTGCTGCACCGAGTGCAAGAAGGCCTGGATGCGGGTCACGTACCCGGCCGCGCCGCCGTGGCCGTCGCTCTCGAGGATGGTGTGGGGGTACCCCTCGAGCAGCGACGAGAACACCGGCTCGGTGAACGACGCGGGGCCGCAGCCGAAGGAGCTGAGCATCAGCGGAAAGGCGTCGCCACCCTCGTGGGCTGTCCAGGCCGCGCGCATGGAGCGGTTCGCGTCGCCCCAGTAGACCTTGGCCATGTCCGGGGCGTCCGGGGCCAGGGGGAAGGCGTCCATGGGGATGGCCATGGCCCCGTTCTGGCGGATCAGGTGGGGGATGTTGGCGTTGATCGCCCGGTCGTGGATCACGTGGCGGTGGCCGCACACGACCACCTGGGGCAGGCCGTGGTCGCGGGCGAACCCCGCCGCATCCGCCCCGGCCTCGAGCACCGCGTCGTCGAAGGCCTGCTGGGCCGCGGTCGCCCGCTCGATGGCGTCGCGCACCTGGCCGGGGAGCGCCTCGATGCCCGTGGCCGCGGCCAGCTCGGCGGCGAGCAGCTCGCCGCGGCGCAGATCGCCGGTCTCGCTGTCCCGGTCGAACGACAGGACCGGCCGCACCACCTTCACGTCGGCTCCGCGGGCGATCATGGCCTGCTCCACGAGCTGGGGCATGGCCTGCTGGGTGACGCAGGTCTGACCGGAGAACCCGCACCGATCACCCACGTCGGGGATCATCGGGAACAGCAGCACGGGCCCGCTGCCCTCGCACAGGGCGTGGGCGATCTTGGTGGGTCCGCAGGAGTCGAAGCTGTTGCACAGCTGCTCACCGCGGGCCAGGGTGCCGGCGGCCGAGGCCAGTATCTGCACGCCGAATCCGAGCTCCCTGGCGAAGGTGGCCAGCCAGGGCAGGTGCGTTCCCGCCGCGCCGGTGAGGGGGATGGAGACGGTCACCCCGCCGGGCTGCTCGTGCTCGAACGCGGCCAGCAGCCGAGCCCGCACGGCAAAGGGATCCGGCGCCCCCTTGGGCAGGCGCTGCGCAGAGCGGCCCGCGACCTCGTACTTGGGGCATGCGCCGCCGGACAGGGCGATGTGCTCCTCGCCGTCCACGGCGATCACCGTCTTGTCGATGGGGCACAGGGTCGCGCACTCACTGTCCCGGCACTGGAACTCCGACCGCGCCACGATCTCGGCACCGAGTACGGACGCCAGATCCAGCCCCGCGGCCGAAGCCAGGGTGTCGCCTCCCAGCCGCTGAAGCGCCAGGATCGCGATCCCCCACGCGCCCATGGCGCCGGGGTTGGGGGGCACGACGATCTCCGTCCCCGTGACCGCGGCCAGGGTCCACGCGAGTGAATCACTCGAAGCGGGTTTCCCCTGGAAGAACACCCGCTTGGCAAGCTTCCTCTGACCCATCACTCGATTGAGATAGTTGTGGACGATGGAGTACTGGAAGCCGGCGAAGACGTCGCCGAGATCGAAGTCCTGGCCCAGCGCCGCGGCCGCGGCGTCGGCCATGTAGACCGTGCACATCTGACCCAGATCGGGCGGACGGGTCGCCTCGCGCGCCATGCTGACGACGCGCTCGATGTCGGTGACCTCGTAGATGCGCGCCTGCTCCTCGAGGAACGATCCCGTGCCCGCGCTGCAGGCCTGGTTGAGATCGCTGTCCACGATCCGGCCGCCGCGGATGCGGATGTACTTGGCGTCCTGGCCGCCGATCTCGATCACGGACAGGTCCCCGCCGAAGGCAGAGCCCCCGTCCTCGTCCACCCGCATCGCGGCCGTGGCGTGAGCCGCGATCTCGTTGGCCACCACCACCGCCCCGTCGCCCCCGAACACCGCCTCGAGCAGCGCGGCCGCGGCCACGCGCCCCGACCCGGTGACGCCGATGGCCCGCACGTCCGGATCGCATCGATCGAGGATGGCCGAGACGAGCCGGCGGGTCGCGTCCACCGGGTTGCCGCGGGTGCGGTCGTACACGTCCAGGACCGGCTCTCCGGTCGACGCCGACGCCAGCACGGCCTTGGCGCCGGTCGAGCCCAGGTCCAGCCCCAGGATCACCGGGTGCTCCGCCCAGTCCTCGGGTGGCGGCGGCGCCGGGAGGATCCGCACCTGGTCTGCCCACTCCTTGGCGGGCTGCAACACCCGGAACTGCTCGGCCTCGACCTCGACCAGCCCGCCGGGCTCGGAGGGGAGCGGCGCCACGTCGCCCTCGGCCACCTCGCGGGCCGCCAGCAGCGCTGCCCCGAGGGCCTCGAACACCGGCGCGTGCTCGGGCCGCCGTACCTCCCCTCCCGCGCGCTCGCCGAACGATTTCCGGAAGGACTCGATCTCCGAGCCCCCGCCCACCAGATACACCGGCCCCTCGGCCCGGTTCCTCGCCAGCAGGGCCACGGTGTTGTGGACCATGGAGTCGAAGTAGCCGCGCAGCAGCTCGGCCGTGGACTTGCCCTGGTTGGCGTGGTGGGTCATCTCGCTCTTGGTGAACACCGAGCACCGCGCCGTGATGGGCACCCCCGCCGCCGCGGTGAGCGCGAGCTCGTCGGCCTGGGCCAGGGTCAGCCCGAACCGCCCGGCGATCTTGACGACGTTCTCGCCGGCCCCGGACGAGCACTTGTCGTTCTCGAGGTACTCGAAGCGGCCGTCCGCGCTCCGGGCCAGCACGCTGTACCCGCGGGCGCCCACGTTGACCAGGTTGACCGCGCCGTCGGCGCACTCGAGCCCGAGCGCGGCCTCCTGGCACGCGTCCTCGGGCAGTTGCAGGGCCGGGCCCACCAGCTGGCTCGCGTACACCCCGGTGGCGCCCAGCACCGCGCAGCCCGCCACGCCGGCCTCGTCGTACCAGCGCGAGAACCGCGCCATGGGTTCGCCGTCGTGGAACACCCTGCGGTGGTCGTCCAGCACGAACGCGCCGTCGCCGTCGAGGTGACCGACGACGAAGCACGCCGTGGCCTTTCCCAGATCACACCCTGCAATTCTCTTGGTCATGGGCGAGGATCATTGCATGAAATCCACCGCAATCCTCCGCTGGAGCGCCTTCGGTGCCTCATCCCTCGCCGTCATGGGGTGCTGCGGCTTCGGCTGGGCCGGCCTCGCCTACCTCCAGATGGCCCACGCCTGGGGATTCCGCGGCATGCCCAAGCCGTGGTGGTTCGAGGCGCTGACCTGGGTGGTGTGGGGGACGCCGGTCCTGGCCGCCGTGTTCTTCCCGCTGATGCTCGTGGCCGGGATCTACATGCTGTCGCGGGCTGGCCGGAAGGCGTAGCCTGGGCCGGTGAGGTCGTTCGCCCTGCTCCTGGCCCTCGTCCTCGGCGCGTGCGCGACCCGCCCCGCCGACGATCCGATGGCCGGCTTCCACGCTGTACACGCGCCGCCGCTACGCATCCTCGGTGACGAGGCCCCGGCCATCGTCGAGCGCCGCGCCTCGCTGCTCACCGCCACCGCGACGCAGCTGACCGACGACCTGTTCGACGCGGCCCCGGCCCCCACCCTCGACGTCTGGCTCCTGCGCGACGCGGACAGCACCGCCGCGAACACCCAGCGCCTGTTCGGCCACGATCCGGATCCACCCGCGGGGTTCTACTCGGTCGCGGACCACGCCATCGTCGTGGACGTCTCCAGGGGGGATCGCGCGCCCGTGCACTACCTCGTCCACGCGTACGTGTACGCGAACCTGCCCGGTTGCCCGGTGTGGCTCGACGAGGGGCTGGCCGCCTTGTACGAGGGACGCGAGGACACGCTGGACCCGGCCCACGCCCTGCCCTCCCTGCGCGCGCTGTTGGCGATGGACCAGGCCACGTTCCACGGCGAGGGGGTCGCCACACACCGGCCATTGGCGCGCGAGCTCTGCGCCTGGCTGCAACACCAGGGCAAGCTCCGCGCGGTGACCGGGCGGCTGGATACGACGCGCGATCCCACCGGGTATGAGACACTGCTGGGCGCGCTGGCACCCGACGGCGATCAGGCCCTGCAGGAGGCCTGGGAGCGCTGGCTCGACGGCACGAAGGAGGAGGGATGACCCATGGATAGCCGTACTGGACTCCTCGCGGTGTGGCTGATCCTGGCCGCCGCGATGGCCTGGCCCGCCGCCGCCGACGTGGTGGGGCCGCCGCCAGATCACTGCCCCAACGGCTCGATCCCGGACTCCTCCCACGCCGGCCCCACCTGCTGGCCCAGCGTCTGCAGCAGCAACTCCGACTGCGACAGCGGCGAGGTGTGCGTCGAGCGCGCCCTGTGTGTCGAGCCGGTGCACGGCTTCAGCCACGGCGGCGGGTTCACCCTGGACCACGCCGTGACCTCGTGCGACGGCAGCGGCGTCTGCCCGCCAGGGGCCACCTGCCAGTCGGATCGGCGCTGCATGCCCCGCGTGGCCACCCTCACCCAGGGTGTGCCCGCGTCCTCGTTCGCCATCGCCGGCGTGGTCGTCGGGATCGTCCTGTTCGTCCTGCTGGCCCTGGCCGTGATCCTCGGCGTGGTGCTGGTGAGGCGGCGCGGCCGGAAGAAACGGAGCAACCGATGAGCACCCGTCTGTACTACTTCTCCGGCACCGGCAACTCCCTGTGGGCGGCGCGCGCCCTCGCCGAACAGCTCGGCGACACCACGGCCACGCCCATGGTGCTGGCCATGGCCGAGGGGGAGACCAGCCCGGTGGAGGACCGCGTCGGGCTCGTGTTCCCGGTGTACATGTACCGGATGCCCCACGTGGTGGTGCGGTTCGTCGAGCGCCTGCAGACCCGCGCGGACGTGTTCGCGGTGGTGACCATGGGCGGCGATCCCGGCGATCTGTTCGCCGTGATGAAGCGCGTCTTCGACGAACGCAGGCTGAAGCTCACCTACGCTGCCACGGTGAAGATGCAGTCCAACTACATCCCCTTCGGCGGCGCCCCGGACGACGCGAAGCTCGAGGAGGTTTTCGCCGCCGCCACGGCCCGCGTGGCCGAGATCAGCGCGGAGATCGCCCGCGGCGAGGAGCGCCTCGACCTGTCCCACAGCGTCGTCCGCGCCAAGGTCCACCCCGGCCTCCTGTACAAGCTCGGCTACAAGTACGCGCCCCAGACCGACAAGAGCTACCGGGTGGACGAGGGCTGCGACGGCTGCGGTATCTGCGCCCTGGTCTGCCCGGTGGACAACATCACCATGGCCGACGACAAACCCACCTGGAACCACAAGTGCGAGCAGTGCATGGCGTGCCTGCAGTGGTGTCCCCTGGAGGTCGTCCAGGTCAAGGACAAGACCCGCGGCATGCGCCGGTACCACCACCCCGAGGTCAAGACCAAGGACATCGTGGCGCAGAAGCGGCGCAAGAAGGCGAAGAAGGCCTGAAGCGGGGGCCCGCGCGCATACGACGAGACAGGAATCTGCTTGGACTGTCTCCATTCTTACGTTACATTACTTACGTAAGCAGGAGACAACGATGGACAAGGTCCTCTCGGCGCGGGTCGACGAAGCGGTGCTGCACAAGATCGGACTGCTCGCGCGCAAGCTCGGCACGAGCAAGAAGGCGGTCATCGAGCGCGCCATCCTGGAGTTCGCCGACCAGTTCGAGAGCGACGGTGATCTGGATCCGATGGCCCTCACCCACGGCGCCTGGGACCGCGAGGAGACGGCCGAAGAGACGGTGGCGCGCGCGCGTGGAGCGTTCCGAGGCTCGATGGAGCGGCACGCGCGATGAGGGCCTACATCGACTCCGACGTGCTGATCTGGCACCTCCGCGGCGATCTCCGCGCGCTGGAGAGGTTGCGGCGGCTGCGAGACGACGAGGCCGTCCAGCTGTGGACCGGGGCCATGCAGCGCGCCGAGGTGGTGTCCTTCATGCGGCCCGACGAGGGGGCCTTCACCGAGCTGTTCCTGTCCCAGTTCCGGACCGCGCCCGTGGACCAGGAGGTCGTCGATCTCGCCGGCGCGCTGTACCGGAAGTGGCACCCCAGCCACGGCGTCGATCCCAACGACGCCCTGCTGGCAGCCACCACCATCCGGACCGGAGGCCGGATCTACACGCTGAACACGCGCCACTACCCCATGCCGGACGTGACCGTCGAGCCGGCGTGGTGAGAAGTGGGGGCTATCGCTTGATCCCGAACTTGCCCAGGATGCGGTTCAGCGCGTAGCTGACCTCTTCCAGCCCCACCAACCGCGCCACGGCGAAGTACACCAGCCCGAACGCCGACAGCACGATCACCGCCACCGGGATCGGGTGCCACTGGGGAAGCACGAACAGCACCCCGCGCCCCACCGCGGCGGCCGCGGCGGCCGCCGCCAGCATCTTGACCACCGGCATCAGCCCCGGCCCCACCGCGCCGATCTTCTTGCCCAGGAAGCGCCGCAGCAGGGTCCACTCCAGCCAGGCCGCGACGCCTGCGCCCAGGCTGAGTCCCAGCGCCCCCAGGGGCTTGCCCTCGATCAGCACCTGGTCCAGGCGCCACATGATGGGCAGCGCGATCCCGGCCGAGGTCAGCACCCGCGCCAGGGCGACCCGCGCCGGCGTCTTGGTGTCGTGCAGCGCGAAGAACGCCGATGAGAACAGGCGCGATCCGGTGGACGCGATCAGCCCGACCGAGTAGCCGGCCAGCACCAGGTGCACCACCACCGTGTCGGCGCGGCCGAAGTCCCCCGACTGGTACAGGGCGCCGACGATCACGTCGCCCAGCACCAGGTAGCCCAGACACGACGGCACCACCAGGAATGCGATGCGCCGCAGGCTCGTGTTGATGCGGCCACGCAGCACCTCGGTCGCCTCGCCGCGCTTGCGCGAGAGCTCAGGGAGCTCCGCCGCGGCCACCGACATCCCGAACAGGCTCACCGGCAGCACGTACAGGGTCTGGGCGTAGCCCAGCACGGCCACTGCGCCGTGGGCCAGCAGCGACGCCAGCACCAGGTCCAGCCAGCCACCCACCTGCACCACGCCGCGGCCGAGGATGGCCGGCCCGGCGTTGCGCACAGCCTCGCGCACGCCTTCGAGCTTGAGGTCCCAGCGGATCTTCAGGCTGCGCTCCAGCCGCAGCACCCACGGCAGCTGGATCGCGAACTGCAGCAGCCCGCCGCCCAGGGCTCCCCAGGCCAGCGCCACCACCAGCGCCGCGCGGTCCAGCCGGCCTCCCAGCACCACCAGCACGCCGATCATCGCCGCGTTCCACAGCACCGGCGCCACGTAGGGGATGAAGAACTTGCGGTGGCTGTTGAGGATGCCCAGGGACCACGCGGCCAGCGCCAGCGTCCCGGTCATGGGGAAGATGATCCGCGTGCACGTGATGGTCAGCTCGCGCCGCTCGCCCTCGAAGCCGGGCGCGAACACCGTGACGATCACCGGCGCCAGCCCCACGCCGACCAGGGTCAGCACCCCCACCACCGCCAGCAGCAGCGCGAAGATCGCCCCGGCCACGCGCCCCGCCTCCTCGTGGCGCTTCTGCTCCAGCAGCTCCGCGTACACCGGGATGAACGACGCGCTCAGCGTCCCCTCCCCCAGCAGGTTCTGCAGCACGTTGGGCATGCGCAGCGCCGCGCGGAACACGTCGGCGAACATGGAGGTGCCGAAGTAGTGGGCCAGAACGCGCTCGCGCACCAGCCCCGCCAGGCGGGACAGCAGGATGCCCGAAGCCACCATCACGGCGGCGAATCGGCCTCGCGAAGCCATCGACGGATCTTCCCCTGTTTCCTCTAGTCAGCGAAAGGGGGCCCGGGCTTATTCCAATGCGCCGGGAGCGCACAGCTCGATCAACAGCGGCGCGATCTCCTCCAGCTCGACCACGTGGTGGGCGACGCCGGCGTCGATGACCGCCCCGGGCATCTGGGGGACCTCGGCCGTCCGCGCGTCCTGCGCGATGACCACCCCCCCGGCGTCCCGGACCCGCCGCGCCCCATCCAGGCCGTCGGCGTTGGCGCCGGTGAGCACCACCGCGAGGACACCCGCTCCGAAGGCGTCCACCGCCGACTCGAACAGCACGTCCACCGAGGGGCGGGCGAAGCGAACCGGCGCGTCGGTGCAGAGCTCGCATCCGTCCTCGGCCACCAGCAGGTGGTAGTCGGGCGGCGCGAAATACACGTTCGCGGCGAGGAGCGGCTCCTTGTCGTCCGGTTCGAGCAGCCGCAGGGGTGTCCCGGGCTGCAGGATGGAGATCAGCGTGCCGACCGAGTGGCGGTGGCGGTGCTGGACCACGGCCACGGGGACAGGGAGATCCGCGGGCAGGGCGCCGAGCAGGGTTCGCAGGGCCCTCAGCCCCCCCGCCGAGGCCCCGATCACCACGAGGGCGGTGTCCATCAGATCCGCTTCCGGAACAGCCGCTCGTGGAGATCCAGGGCCTCGTATCGATCGGCCACTGCCGAGACACGCAGCGTCTCCTTGCTGCCCAGACCCAGCACGCCGAGGCTGCACAGGCTGTCGAGGAACAGCTGGTGGACCCGGTCCTGCAGGTCCCGGTTGAAGTAGATCATCACGTTGCGGCAGAGGATGGCCTGGAACTCGTTGAACGAGCCATCCGTGACCAGGTTGTGGCGCGAGAACACCACGTTGTCGCGGAGCGAGGGGTCGAACACGACGCGGTCGTACCGCGCGGTGTAGTACTCCGAGAACGACCGCTGCCCCCCACCTCGCTGATAGTTCTCGGTGTACTCCTTCATCTGGCCCAGCGCGTAGATCCCGGCCTCCGCCGTCTCCAGGACGCTCGCGTCGAGGTCGGTGGCGTAGATCCGGCTGCGCTCCTCCAGCCCCTCCTCTCGCAGCAGGATCGCCAGGGAGTACACCTCCTCACCGCTGGCGCAGCCCGCCACCCAGATCCGCACGAAGGGGTAGGTACGCAACAACGGCACGGCGTGCTCGCGGAACGCCGCGAAGAACCCCGGAGTGCGGAACATGGAGGAGACGTTGACCGTCCAGGTCCTCACGAGCCGATCCAGGCTGCCGGGCTCGTGGAGGACGCGCTCTTGCAGCGCCGAGACGGTGTCCACCCCCTCCTCGAACATCAGCTTGCGGACCCGCCGGCGCAGCGACGCCCGCGCGTAGTCGCGGAAGTCGTACCCGTGGTGGCGGAAGAGCCCCTCCAGCAGCAGGTCGATCTCGATCTCCTGCAGGGCGCGGGGATCATCGCTCATGCAGCCACACCCTCAGCAGGGACAGCAGCTGGGACACGTCCACCGGCTTGGAGATGTAGTCCGATGCGCCGGCGTCCAGGCACCGCTGTCGGTCGCCGCGCATCGCCTTGGCGGTCAGTGCGATGACGGGCAGCTCCTCGAGGCGGGGGATCTCGCGGATCGCGCGCATGGCCTCGTAGCCATCCATCTCGGGCATCATGATGTCCATCAGCACCGCGTCGAATCCCTCTTCCCCTGTCAGCTTCGCCAGCCCGTCCCGACCGTTCTCCGCGAACGCCACCTCGGCGCCGCGGGCCTCGAGGACGCTGGTCAACGCGAAGATGTTGCGCAGATCATCGTCGACCACCAGCAGCCGCTTGCCCTGCAGGTCGGTCTCGTCGCCGAGGGTCTTGCGCGTCGTCCGGGGGCGACCCCTGGGCAGCTCCTCGTTCACGCGGTGGAGGAACAGCGCCGTCTCCTGCAGCAGCCGATCGGGCGAGCGGACGTCCTTGACCACGATCGCCCGGGTCCGGCGGCCCAGCAGGGTGGTCTCCTTCCGGGTCAGCTCGCGGCCGGTGTAGACGACCACGGGGAGATTGTCGAGGCCCTGGGCCTCCATCTCCTGCAGGACCTCGAAGCCGCTGACCCCGGGCAGCCCCAGGTCCAGCACCATGCAGTCGAACCTGTGCGTCTGCAGCAGCTCGAGCGCCTCGGCCCCGGTCTCGGCCTCGGTGATGCGCACGTCCTCTGCCGCGAGCAGCTCGGACAGCGCGCGACGCTCGATGGCGTCGTCCTCCACCAGCAGGAGTCGACGGTCCGACCGCTCGATGAAGGCCTCGAGCTCGGACAGCGCGGCGTCCAGCTGTCCGCGGTCCACCGGCTTCTCCATCGCGGCGACGGCGCCGCCGTAGATGGCCCGCTTCTCGTCCACCGCCGCGGAGACCACGTGGACCGGGACCGGGCGGGTGCGCGGATCGTCCTTGAGCCGCTCGAGCACGGCGTAGCCGTCCATGCCCGGCAGGCCGATGTCGAGGATGATGGCGTCGGGCCTGTGGTGGAAGGCCAGGCTCAGCCCGCTCTCGCCGTCCCCCGCCGCGATACAGCGGAATCCACGCTCCCGGGCGAGGTCGCGCAACCCGCACGCGAAGCCCTCGTCGTCCTCGATCAGCAGGACCGTGCGTTGCCCTGGCTCGATGGCGTCGCGATCGTCATCGATGAACGGCACCAGGGCTTCGGCGGGGGGAATCTCCAGGGACAGCGAGAGGGACTCCTCACCCGTATCGCCGTCCTCGACGAACCCGGCCGCAGCCTCCAGCGTCTCCTCGGTCTCGGGAGAGGAGGCCACCGGCAGGCGCAGGGTGAAGGTGCTGCCCTCCTCGGGCACGCTCGAGACGGTGAGCTCGCCGCCGAGGAGGTTCACGATCTCCCGGGAGATGGACAACCCCAGCCCGGTCCCCCCGTACCGGCGGCTCGTCGAGCCGTCCACCTGCTGGAACGCCTCGAAGATGACCTGCTGCTCCTGGGGCGGGATGCCGATCCCCGTATCGGCCACCGCGAAGGTGACCCCATCGGGGCCATCCGGTGCGACGCTCAGCGTGACGCTCCCGCGCCGGGTGAACTTGAACGCGTTGGACAGCAGGTTCTTGAGCACCTGCTTGAGCCGGCGCTCGTCCGTGCGGATCTCGCCGGGGAGGCCGTCGGCGAGCTCCACGGCCAGGGAGACCTCGCCTTGCTCGGCCACGGGCTCGAAGCTGCGCTCCATCTGCTGGGCCAGGACGCCGAGGTCGACCCCGACGATCTCCAGATCCATGGTCCCCGACTCGATCTTCGCCAGGTCGAGGATCTCGTTGATCAGCACCAGCAGATCCGCCCCGGACGACTGGACCGTCTCGGCGTACTCCACCTGCTTGCCCGTGAGGTTGCCGTCGGCGTTGTCCGCCAGCAGCGACGAGAGGATCAGCATGCTGTTGAGCGGCGTGCGCAGCTCGTGGGACATGTTGGCCAGGAACTCGGACTTGTAGCGAGACGTCAGCGCGAGCTGCTCGGCCCGGACCTCCAGCTCCCGCCGCGCCGTCTCGATCTTGGTGTTCTGGGCCCGGATCGATCGCTGCTGCTCCTCCAGCAAGCGGGCCTTCTCCTCCAGCTCCTCGTTGGCCTGCCGCAGCTCCTCGCCCTGTACCCCGAGCTCCTCGGCCTTCTCCTCCAGCTCCTCGTTGGTCTGCCGCAGCTCCTCCTCCTGGACCTGCAACTCCTCGTTGGTCGACTTGAGCTCCTCCTGCTGGGCCTGCAACTCCTCGTTGGCTGCCTCCAGGGCCTGGGCGCCCTCCTCGGTCTTGCGCAGCATCCGCTCCAGCTCGGCGCGATTCTGATGCGCATTCACGGCGATCCCGACGCTCTCCATGGCGTCCCTCAGCAGCGCCAGGTCGTCCGCCGACGGCTCGTCGAAGAACCCCAGCTCCACCACACCGAGGACCTGGCCCCCGAACCGGAACGGCAACACGGCCACCGTCGCGGCGGGCGCGTCCACGAGCCCCGAGGCCAGCCGGAGCTGGTCCCCTGGCAGGGCCTCCACCACGACCTCGCGGCCCTCCCGGGCCACCTGGCCGACCAGCCCCTCGTTCAGGGCGAATCCGCGGGCAGCCTCCCCCTCGCGGGCGTAGGCGTGGGCCCCGATCAGGTCGACTCGATCGTCCGCCACCACGTACATGGCCCCGACGCGGGCGGACGTCCTGGCGCACAGGAAGCTCGTCGCTTCCTGCGCCATGGTCTCGATCCTGGCGTTGTGGCGGAGGATGTCCTTGAACTCCGACTGCGCCGTGGCATGGGAGAGCTGCCTGCGGTTGTCCTCGGTCAGCTCGCGTAGCCGCGCCACCATCTGGTTGACCGCCCTCGCCAGCGTGTCCTTGTCCCCCTTCTCCTCCATGGTCAGGTCCAGGTTGCCCGCCGCGATCTCCGAGGCCACCTGGGCCATCCCCTGGAGTGAAGCGGCCATGCGGTTGAACGCCCTGGCCAGCGCTCCGATCTCGTCGCTGGAGCCCTCGGGCGCGCGCGCCGTCAGATCACCGCTGCCCAGCTGGGCCGTCGACTCGGACAGCGCCGCGATGGGCCGCGAGAACGAGCGGGCCACGACCAGCGCCATGAGGACGAGGGCCGTCACCACCGCGAGGCCGAACAGCCCCCCCCACCGGCTCAGGGTGCGCACGGGCGCGAACGCCTCCTCGGTGTCGATCTTCACCACCATCGCCCAGCGCATCTGGGGGAGATAGCGCCACGCGGCCAGCACCTCCTCCCCGCGGTAGTCCACATAGATACCGTCGCCGCGCTTGCCGGCGAGGGCCTGCTGCACCGGGTGGTCGGAGCTGGCGGGCACCGCGCGGACGAACGCAGCCGAGGCATCGTGGCGCGTGGGCGTGAGGAAGGTGATCCGTTCGCCGGACTCCGACGCGAGGATCGTCTCGCCGGTCTCGCCCAGGCTCGCGAAGTTCATGGCCAGGTCGGTGATCGAGGCGGTGTCCAGTTGCAGCGCGAGGGCGCCTTGCAGCTCCCCTGCGCCGAAGACCGGCGCCGCGAGGAAGGCCGCGGGTTCGCCCGACGGCTCGTAGAACTCGAACTCGGACACCTCCGTGTCCAGCAACGTGCAGGTGCGCTCGAAGACGCGGGCCAGCTGGCTGTGCCGGTACTCGCCCGTGCCGAGGCTGGTCCCGAAGTCCGCCTCGCGGGCGACCGAGAACACGATGGTGCCGCCCGGCTCGACCAGGAACAGGTCGTGGTACCCGAAGGTCTCGGCCAGGTGGGCCAGGAATTCTCGATAGCGCGCATCCACCTGCTGGTACTCGGGCGATTCGCTGCCGTGCTCGTGGAACGCCGTGCGCAGCTCGACCACCGCATCCGCGACGGTGGGATCGAGGGCCATCACCCTGGCGTCGCGCTGGCGCTCCCTGAAGTACCCCTCGATCCGCTTGGCGCGGTCGCCTGCTGCGGTGTTCAGCGACTCGGTGATGGCGTCATCGATGCGGTCCGCGACGAAGCGGTACGCCAGGAGACCCGCGCCGAGCGTGGGGACCAGCGCCGCGAGGAGGAACCAGGCCAGCAGGCGGCGGAAGATGCGCGATCTCACGAGCCGGCCTCCCCAGCGCCGGGGCTGGACCAGCGCCCACCCCACCCCTGGTACAGCTCGTCCAGGAACGCGTCCCACTCCGCCCGCGTGCGGGTGGGCGGGTAGGGGACGGGTTGAATCGGCCGATCCGAGTCCCAGACGACCTCGAACTGACCGTCCGCGCCGATCCTGCCGATCCGCACCGTCTTCCAGGTGTGGTTGCTGTCCGGATCGATGTGGACCATGCCCTCGGGCGCCAGCAGGCTCTGGCCCGCCAGCGCCGTCCGCACGTCCCGGATCTCCACCGTTCCCGCCTCCTCCGCAGCCTGGGCCCAGAGGCGGACGCCGAAGTAGGCGGCCTCCATGGGATCGCTCACGACGCGCTCGGCGCCGAAGCGTCCCCGGAACGACTCCACGAAGGCTCGGTTCTGCGCGGTGGTGAGGGACTGGAAGTAGTTCCAGGACGCCAGATCGCCGACCATCTTCGGCACGTCCATGGACTGCAGCTCCGGCTCGGCGATGCTGAAGGACATCGTGGGGATCGCCTCGGACGTGACGCCGGCCGCCCGCAGCGCGGCGAAGAACGCCACGTTGGTGTCGCCGTTGATGGTGTTGAGGATGACGTCGGGCTGAGCCTCGACGATCCGGTCCACCACGTCCTGGACCTCGCTGCTACCCAGCGGGATGTACGCCTCTCCCACGATCTCGGCACCCAGCGCGGCGGACTGGTCCCGGATGACCTCGTTGGCGGCCCTGGGGAAGACGTAATCCGACGCCACGAGGAAGAACCGCTTGCCCAGGTGATCGGCGCACCACTTGACCGCGGGCACGATCTGCTGGTTCGGGGCGGCGCCGGTGTAGACGATGTTCGGGGACAGCTCCATCCCCTCGTACTGCACCGGATAGAACAGCAGGTGCCCGCGCTCCTCGAACACGGGCCGCACGGTCTTGCGACTGGCCGAGGTCCAGCAACCGAAGACCACGTCCACGCCCTCGGCGGTGATCAGTCGCTCGGCCTCCACGGCAAACGTGGGCCAATCGGAGCGGCCGTCGGCCACCACGGCCTCCAGCGGCCGGCCCAGCACCCCACCCCCTTCGTTCAGCTCCTCGATCGCCAGTCGCGTGGCGTCCACCACCGGCGATTCGCTCATGGCCATGGTCCCGGTCAGGGAGTGCAGGATGCCCACCCGGATCGGTTTCTCGGCCTCGCCGCGACAGCCCGGCGACCCGCCCAGGACCACGACGATGCCCAGGGCGATCAGACCAACGACGGTCGTGTGCCTCATTCGCTCTCCAGTTCCGCCCCCGCCGCCGGTCCGGCCGCGGCCAGGATGCGCGCCACCACGTCCTCGTAGTTCACGTGCCCCTTGAGCAGGAAGTCCCGCGCCCCTGCTGCCACGGACTCGGCGGCGACCCCGCCTTCCCCTCGACCGCTCATCACCACCACGCAGGCCTCGGGGGCCCCGTCGAGGATCGCGGTCACCGTCCGTGTACCCACGCTGTCGGGCAGCGACAGGTCGGTCACGACCACGTCGATGGGGTGCTGCTCGAGCAGCGCCAGCCCGTCGGCCAGCCTGGCTGCCGTCCTCACGACGATGCCCGGCGGGCCCAGCAGCCGCAGGAACTCCCCAAGCAGCGCCGCCTGCGGCGCGTCGTCTTCGATGATCAGGACCGCCACGGATGAAGACGTCATCACGGCGCCTCCTCGGTCTGAGCCACCGCGGGAATCGTGAACACGAACCGGGCTCCTGCGCCCTGGCGCGACTCCGCCCAGATGGCCCCGCCGTGGGTCTCGACGATCTTGCGGGCGATGGCCAGCCCCATCCCGGTACCGTCGAACTCCTCGCGCGTGTGCAGTTTCTGGAAGATCTCGAAGATGCGCTTGGCGAACTGCGGTTCGAAACCGATGCCGTTGTCCCGCACCTCGAAGCACCAGTCGTCGCCTTGCCGGGTGACGCTGACGTCGACCCTCGGGGGTGCGTCCGAGCGGAACTTGATGGCGTTCTGGACGAGGTTCTGGAAGAGCTGCACGAGGAGGTTGGGATACCCCTGCACCGCAGGCAACGGCTCCACGACCACCGAGGCTCCGGTCTCCTCGATCATCAGCTGCAGGTTCTCGCGCACCACCAGGAGGATCTCGTCACAATCCACCCGTACGGGGGGATCGCCGGAGCCACTGCGCACCCTCGCGTGCGCCAGCAACCCGGTGAGCTGCTCGGTCATCCGCCCCGCGGCGTCGACCGAGAACTGGATGTACCGCTCGGCCTCGTCGTCCAGCCTCCCCTCGCACCGCTGCGAGAGCAGACCGAGGAAGCTCGCGATCACCCGCACGGGCTGCTGGAGATCGTGCGAGATGATGTACGCGTACTGTTCCAGCTCCTCGTTGGATCGCTCGAGCTCCAGGGCCTGCTCCTCGAGCTTCCTCGCCGCGGCCTCCGCCTCCAGGGCCTGCACGCGGAGCTGCTCGGTCTTGCGGTGGAGCTCCAGGAACACCTTGACCTTGGAGCGCAGGATCGCGGGGACCAGGGGCTTGAACAGGAAGTCCACGGCGCCCGCGTCATACCCCTCCACCTGCTTGGCCTCGGTCTTGTCACCCGCGGTGACGAACAGGATGGGCGTGTGCTCGAAGCGCGCGTTCTGGCGGATGAGCGAGGCCGTCTCGAAGCCGTCCATGCCGGGCATCTGCACGTCCAGCAGGATCAGCGCGACGGGGTGCAGCAACAGGTACCGCAACGCCTCTTCACCGGACGCGGCTTCGGCCAGGCGGGCGTCCATGTCCCCGAGTATCCCGCGGTACGCCAGGAGGTTCTCCGGGCGGTCGTCGACGAGCAGGATCGTCGGCGATCGGGACGGACCCGTGGACCGATGCGTGCTGGACTTCATGCTAACGACCTGGCTCCCCACCGAGGAGAAGGGTATCAGAGCATCGTCCAGCGGAACTAGTAGTACGTGCCGTCCGCCTCGATGTGGATGTCGGCGTCCACCCCGTCGGCCTCGAGGGTGTCCCAGTCGAAGGGGGGCTCGGTGGCGTGGCTCCACCAGTTGTTCCCCGACTCGACCGGGGCGTCGTAGCACAGGGACAGGCACATCACCTCGGGGTACTCGCCGACCAACTCCACGGCGATGTACAGGTCCTGGCCGTTGCTCAGCTCGAGCTCCGGGTAGACGTGCTCGTACACGGTCCTGTCGGACAGATTCCCCGAGGACGCGGGGATGTCGAACTGGTAGGCCACCTCGCCGTCCGCCGGCGGGGACGAAGAGGACGCGGCGTAGATCTGCACGCGGTGCGCCAGGTCCGGGCGGCACTGCACCTCCCCCGCGGTGCCGCCCTCGAGCAGGTAGCGGATGCTCTTGACGCGGAACGGCCACCCCTCGGGCTCGAGCTTCACCGCGGCGAAGTGGCCCACGTTGTTCGCGCTGGGGTACAGGTAGCCCGGATCCATGCAGGTGTCGGTGACGTGGGTCAGCGTCGCCGAGCCGTGGGGGCCGGTGTCGTCGTCGTCACCGAAGTCGGGCCACTCGTCGGCCGCCGAGTCGTCGTCCGCCGGCTCCTCGTCGCCGAACAGACAGCCGGTCATGGCCACGAACAGAAACGCTCCCGTGAAGGACAGCGTGGAGAAACGGCGCAGAACCCTCGAAGATCTCATCCGGGCAGGATACCTCAGCGGACCGGAGATCAGGCGGGCGGATCACACTGGCCGAAGTTGGGGTACTCGCCGGGTTCGCCGTCGCCGCAGCCCCAGCACACGAAGACCCCTCCGGTGGTCCGTCCGCAGCTGTGGTGGTCCCCTGCGGTGATCTGCTCGAAGGTCTCGGCGGGGACGCTGGCCTCACCGTAGTGGTCCGAACCGCTGCACATCACCGTGGCGTCGTCGCGGATCCCGCAGGTGTGCAGCGCGCCCACCGCGATCTGCGAATACGTCCCCGAGGGCATGTCCACCGGCGTGCCCCAGCACTCGATGGCGCCGTCGCCGTGCACCGCGCACGAGAAGCTCGCGCCCACGGCCACGTCGATGAAGTCGTCCCCCTCCGGAGGGTCACTCTGACCCAGGGAGTCGTCCCCCCAGCAGACCACGGTGCCGTCGGTGCGCAGGCCGCACGAGTGGCCGTACCCGGCGCTGACATCCGACAGCGCGTCCCCCGGTGGCGTGGCCTGTCCCGCGTCGTCGTCGCCCCAGCAGGTGGCCCCGCCGTCGCCGTCCAGCGCGCAGTTGTGACGCTGACCCGCGTCCAGGAAGACGAACGTCCCGGCCGGCGGGGTCGACTCGCCGTGGCCGTTCTCGCCGCGGCAGCTCAGCGCTCCGTCCCCGGCCAGCCAGCACGTGTGGTACATGCCCGCGCTGACCGCGACATGATCCCCCTCGGGCAATGCCATCTGCCCCGCGTCGTCGTCGCCCCAGCACATGGGCGCGCCGTCGTCCTGGACCGCGCAGGTGTGGATGCCCCCCGCGGAGATCCAGATCCCCGTCTCGAATCCCGAGGTGTCGTCGTCGTCCGCGGGCGGGACGTTCGATCCCTCGTCGGTGCATCCCAGCGCGACCAGCGCGACGGTCAGGAGCAGGATTCGCATGGGACCTCCTTCATGGAGGTCGGTGTCCCGAGCCCCGGAGAGTCTTCAACGAGGCCGGCGGTCACCACCCGCAACCCACGTCCCAGTAGTCGTCACCGGCCGCCTCGAACTCGGCCATCCAGGTGCCGTACCAGTCGCTGGCGCGGGTGACGAAGTCCGCCACGTCCGCGTCGGTCGCCGCGGCGCCGGCCATCCACTCGCTGTCGAGATCGATGAGCCCCTGGTCGTTGCCGAGGCCGGGGACTCGCGACGACAGGCGATCGATGCCGCCCTCGGCCCAGCGATCGTCCGGCGCCATCGGGCGCAGGCCGTCCACGTCCGACCACGCCTCGATGAAGGTGATCTCGCCCGCATCGTTGAACGTGAACTCCTCGTAGATGGGGCAGCCCTGGCCGCCGTGGTCGTCGTAGTAGAACACCACGTAGCAGCGGCCGAAGGGGTGCGTATCGAAGCCGCGGCAGTCGCGCTCGGGCACGGTGGAGGGGTACAGGGTCAGCAGCGTGTCCGTGGCCTCGATGACCTCGCGGGTGTAGGCGGTGAGCTTGAGCCACGGCGGCCACTCCCAGCGCGCCACGAGCTCGGAGTACGGCGGCCACTGCTCGAGCTCGACCGTGTAGTCCATGGTGTCGAAGTACATGGAGCTCTGCTCGGCGTAGTACTCCATCGTCTGGGTGGGCTCGAGGCAGTCGGCCAGGGCGCCGTCGTGGGCGCACGGGTCATCGGTGGCGGTGTCGTCGTCGTCGGCCAGCTCCCTGGAGGGGCAACCCGCAGTACAGATTATTAGAAGGAACAGGGCGGCTCTCGGCGTGGGCATGCCGCAAGGTATCCCGCCTCCACGGGCCGAGCAACGATGCGCGCTGGATCGCGCCGGCCAGATTGTCTACCCTTCGGTAGAGAAAGTCGCCCCACGGGAAACACCGATGACCGCCCACAAGACCACCGACGAGATGAAGGCCCGCATCCGCGACGAGGCGATGCGCCTGTTCGGCCAGCGCGGATACTCGGAGACGCCCCTGGACGCCATCGCCAAGGCCGTGGGCATCCGCAAGGCCTCGCTGCTGTACCACTACAGCTCCAAGGAGAAGCTGCGCGTGGCGGTGGTGCGCCAGATGATGGAGCAGTGGAAAGAGGAGATCCCGAGGCTGCTGACCACGGCGTCGCCGGCCCAGGACCGCTTCACCACCACCATCACCGCGGTGGTGGGCTACTTCGTGGAGAACCCCGATCGCGCGCGCCTGTGCGTCCGCGAGGCCATGGACCGTCCCGAGCCGCTGCAGGAGCTGATCCGCGAGCACCTGCGGCCGTGGTTGATGCTGATGGCCGACTACATCCGGCTGGGCAAGCAAAGCGGCGGCATCGACGAGGACGTGGACGCGGACGCGTACCTGATCCACGTGATGCTGATGGCCATCTCCATGGTGGCGTTCGCGCCGGTGGGCTCGGCCATCTCCGACATGCCCGAGCCCGAGTCGGTGAAGCGCCAGCACAAGGAACTGGTGCGGATGGCCAAGCGGGCCCTGTTCGCGCGCGTCAAGAAGTGAGCCGGCGCCGAGCGGCGATCACCCCCAGCAGCAGCAGTGCCGACAGCCCGCCCGACGACGGCGCATGGCCGCACGAGCACCCTTCCTCTCCGCCCGCGCCAGGGGGGCCGTCCGGGCCGAGCCCCGGCGGGCCGTCGTCCCCCGGGGTGAACTCCTCGCCGCCGCCGTCGTCCTGCTCGGGCGTGACCACCTCGTACAGGCACACGTCGTCGAGGGTCCATCCGCCGAACTGCAGGGCCTGGTCCGTCTCCATCTCGAAGCGGACCTGCACCGAGGACTGGCCCGCAAAGGCCGACAGGTCCAGGTCCATCAGGATCCACTCGTGGTCCTCGTGGTGGACCTCGCCGTCCGCCATGGCGTTGGCCCAGACCTCCGCGTCGTTGACGTAGATCCGGGCGCGGTCGTAGATGCCGTCCTCCACCGCCAGCCAGCGGCGGAAGTGCAGCCGCACGCCCTCGTAGCCGGTGAGGTCCCATGCGGGGCCGTACAGCGTGTTGCGTTTCTCGTTCTGGTACATGCCGTCCCAGTCGGGATCCAGCGCCAGATCGTTGCCCCAGGCGTTGCTGCCGCTGTACGCCCCCGACGGATCGCCGCCGCCACCGGCGGGCTGACCGCGCATCCAGTCGTCCGCCCCCTCGGCGTACTCGCCGCTGAGCAGGGCGTGGGTCCACTCCCCGGTGTCGGTCTCGAAGTCGTCGCAGACGATCTCGGACAGGCCGCCCACGTAGGTGTAGTACGCGGGATCGGCGGGGTTGGACGGCAAGGTGAACACCGCGCCGCTGTCCGAGTCCTCGGCCTCGATCCGGTAGCGCACCAGGGTACGCTCCGGCACCGGGGGCAGCTCGTCGGTGTACACGCCGCCCCCCTGGGGTTGCATGGTGCGGGCCTTCCAGCTGACCCCGCCGTCGGTGGAGTACACCAGGCGCACCTCGCCCACGTCGCCGTTGGAGCAGTCCGGCACGGTGATCTGGGCCTCGATGGGCATGGGCACCATGGGCGTGGCGACCCGGGTGATCGGCTCGTGATCGATCACCACGGCGCTGAACTCGGTGCCGCTGGCGAGCCCGTGGTTGCCGAAGGCGCGCTCGATGGCGCACACGTTGGGCGTGCCGTCGTACAGGTTGCCGTTGTCGTCGTCCGACACCAGCGCCGCCTCGTAGGTGGAGGGGATGTCGGTGGAGACCTTGACCATGCCGGTGAAGATCTCGCCGGCTGCGTCCTCACCCGCCCCCTGGCCCAGGTCGTGGATCAGCTCGGTGCGCATGTCCCACACCGAGCCGCCGACGATCAGCCCGTCGTGGTGGGACTGGCCGATGGTGTCCTGGGGGTAGATCTGGTCGGGCTCCACGTCCCGCAGCGCGCCGCCAGAGGTGTAGAAGTACGGGCCGACGCGGCTGTCGCCGGTGATCATGAACGCCGCGGAGTCGGCGTACCCCTCGCCCGTGTCGCTGTGGAAGTCGCCCACGCCCCAGATCACCGAGGCGTAGTGAAAACCGTGGCCGAACTCGTGGTAGACGATGTCGGCGACCATGGCCGTGTTGTTGCAGCCCGATCCCCCCACGAGGAAGGTGATGTCGCCGTCCCACCACGCGTTGCAGTTGCTCCAGTAGTTGGCGTAGACGGTCAGGGTCTGGTCCAGCCAGCTGACGTCGTGGACGAACGACCGCGCGTAGTCGCGGGCGTCGGTGTGGAAGCGGTAGGCGTGCAGCTGGGCCTCGCTGTACTCCCCGCTGGTGGACCAGGTGGCCGCGCCGCCGTCCGAGACCGTCCCCGCGCTCCAGGTCAGATCCCCGCCCACGAGGTTGTTGACGTTGGCGTACTGGCCGCGGATCTCGGCGCTGAGGCTGGTGGAGCTGCCCGAGGCCGTGAACTCGCCGTCGGCATCGGTGTAGTCCGAGCCGGCGCTGGTGGTGATCGCCAGGTACGGCGCCGGGCTCTCCACCACCGACGAGGCCGGGTGGCGGTCGTAGTGGCGCATCTGGGCCGTGCCGGTCATGAACATCCGGTCGTCGCGCAGCGCCACGAGCTCGCCGCGAACGGCGTCGACGAACGCGGTCCACCGGCCCTCGGCCGGGGCGTGCAGGCCCACCACCCAGGCCAGCCGCAGCTCGATGTCGTCGGGGGCCTGAAGCGGCACGAACGCCAGGTCCACCGACTCCACGTCCGCGGCGATGCCGCGCGCGGCGAGGTCGCGAAGGGCGAGCCCGGTGGCCGCGGTCTCGGTCACCTCGGGGCGACGCGGGCCCCGGTCTGGTGCAAAACAACGCGATCCCAGCCAGAACAGCCGCCCGTCGCGGATCGCGACGAAGACGCTGGCCCGCCAGACCTCGATCCCGTCGATCCGCTGGGCGTGGCTGACGTAGCGCACCCCGCGGCTGCGCACGTTGGACCAGACCTCGAGCCCGTCCGGGTCCACGCCTTCGGGCAGCAGGTAGGCGTGCTCGCGCCAGAACGCCTCGGCCACGTCCTGGGCCACCGCCGCATCGCGATCCGCGGCCTCGTCCACCTCGATCCCCTCCCCCCACAGGTGGACGAACTGGCCGTTGGGCCCGAAGCGACGCTGGGTCCAGGCCTCGCCGTGCTGCGCGGCGAACACCGGGTGAGCCGAGGACACGTGGCTGATCGGATCGGGATCCCCGTGACCGGCGATCCACCGGGCCTCCGGCGGCACGGTCTCGACGCGGACCTCGGGGGCGACCCACGCCCTGGCCGCGCCGCAGGCGATCAGCGCCGTGACCAGCGAAACACCGAGGAGAGCTCGGGACATGGCCCCTCCTGATCATCGAAGAACGCGCGTGAGGCAACGCCTCCCGATCATCTTGCGCATCTTTCTCTACCACATGGTAGTCAAAATTTCATCAAGACTGTGACGCGCCCGGACGCATCATTCCGTTTCTGATTTCAACGCCATACACTCGGCCATGGTGGTGGGAGCCAAGATGATCACGCGCGGAAAAACCGGTGAGATCCGAACGAATGTTCGATCTATATCTACCGCCTGGTTGACAATCTTCGCCCTGGTTGCGGTCTGCGCGCCCGCGGCGGCCGACACGGTCGTGGACGTGCTCGAGGACACCGGGGACCGGATCGTGCTGGAGTTCCAGCTCGGCGAGCTGGGGTTCTCCACCGTCGAGATCGACGGGGCCGAGTACCTCGAGGTCTCGCTGGACCGCGAGAGTCCGCTCAAGCGCCTGGGCGCACCCGAGCTGCCCACCGTGGCGCGCAGCGTGCTGGTGCCCCCGGACGGACGCCTCCAGGTGCAGGTCCTGGACCACGACTCCTACGCGATCCACGACATCGACGTGGCCCCCTCCAAGGGGATCCTGTCCCGCGCGGTCGACCCTGCCAGCGTGCCCCACGAGTTCGGCGAGCCGTACTTCGTGGACGCCGACTTCCCCGGCGATCTCGTGGCCATGCGCCCCCCCTACGTGCTGCGCGACCGCAGGGGCGTGGTCGTGGAGACCTACCCGCTGCAGTACAACCCGGTCACGCGCGTGCTGCGCGTGTACGACCGGATCACCGTGGAGGTGACCCGCATCGGCCCCGGCGGCGACAACCCGCTGCTGCGCACCCTCGACCGCCCCAGCGCCGCGTTCGACCGCATCTACGCCCACCACTTCGTCAACGCCGACACCGGCGACGACGGCCGTTATGCGTCGCTGGACGAAGAGGGCGAGATGCTGATCATCGCCAGCGACGCCTGGCTGCCCAACGTCGAGCCGCTGGTCGCCCACAAGAACGGCATCGGCATCCCCACCACGGCCGTGGGCGTCGGCTCCATCGGCAACAGCGCCGCGGCCATCGGCGGCTACATCGCCGACCAGTACGCGTCGAGCAACCTCACGTTCGTCCTGCTCGTGGGCGACGCCGGCCAGGTGGCCACGCCCTACGTGGGCTACGCCGCCGCGGACCCCACCTACGCCCAGGTCTCGGGCAACGACAACTACCCCGACATCCTCGTGGGCCGGTTCTCGGCCGAGAGCGCGTCCCAGGTGGACACCCAGGTCAGCCGCACCATCGAGTACGAGACGATGCCCGCCACGACCCAGTCGTGGTTCTCCAAGGGCATGGGCATCGGCTCGGAGGAGGGGCCGGGCGACGACGGCGAGTACGACTGGGTCCACATCGACCACATCCGCGACGACCTGCTCGCCTACGGCTACACCGAGGTCGACGAGTTCTACGGCTGGAACGCCTCGGCCAGCTCGGTCCGCAGCGCCCTGAACGAGGGCCGCGGCATCGTCAACTACTGCGGCCACGGCTGGGAGGGGGGCTGGGTCACCACCGGCTTCGACACCTCCGACGTCAACGCCCTGACCAACACCAGCCGCCTGCCGTTCATCGTCACGGTGGGCTGCAACGTCGGCGAGTTCGATCACGGCACCTGTTTCGCCGAGTCGTGGCTGCGCGCCACGAGCGGGGGCTCGCCCACCGGCGCCATCGCGTTCTATGGATCCACCATCAGCCAGTCCTGGGATCCGCCCATGAGCGCCCAGGACGAGTTCAACGATCTGCTGGTGGCCGAGCAGTACATCAGCTTCGGCGCCCTGGCCTTTGCCGGCGCGTGCCGGATGATGGACGAGTACGGCGGGTCCGGGGCCAACGAGTTCAACTACTGGACCGTCTTCGGGGATCCGTCCCTGCGGGTGTCGGGGGTGGCCCAGCCCGCGGGCGGACTGTCCGTCGAGCCGGCGGACGGGTTCGGTACCGAGGGCAGCGCCGGGGGGCCGTTCTCACCGCCGGACAAGACCTACACGCTGACCAACCACGGCGACCACCCCATCGACTTCGCGGTCAGCCACGCCCACGGCTGGCTGGAGGTGGACGCACCGACGGGCACGCTGCAGCCGGGCAACAGCCGGTCGGTGACGGTGACCGTCGCCGGCGAGGCATTCACCCTGGGCAACGGCGCCTACGACGACACGCTCGAGTTCGTCAACACCACCGACCACGAGGGCGACACCAGCCGGACCGCCGCGCTGACCATCGGCGTGCCCGAGATCCAGTACGCGTGGACCCTCAACGAGGACCCGGGCTGGACCGTCGAGGGGGAGTGGGCCCTGGGCGAGCCCGCTGGCGCCGGGGGCGAGTACGGCAGCCGCGACCCCACGGCCGGGTTCACCGGGCACCGCGTCTACGGGTACAACCTGTACGGCGACTACCCCAACGAGATGGGCGAGCAGAACCTCACCACCACGGCCATCGACTGCTCGTTCCTCGACCAGGTGACCCTGCGGTTCTGGCGCTGGCTCGGCGTCGAATCCAGCGAGTTCGACCACGCCTACGTCAAGGTCAGCCGCGACGGCCAGAGCTGGTCCACGGTGTGGCAGAACACCGACGAGATCACCGACTCGGAGTGGACCCCCCAGGAGATCGACATCTCCGCCATCGCCGACCGCCAGGACACGATCTACGTGCGCTGGACCATGGGCTCCACCGACGAGGGCTGGCGCTACTGCGGCTGGAACCTCGACGACGTCGAGCTGCTCGGCGTGGGCGATCCGGGGTGCTGGGACGAGGACGAGGACGGCTTCACGTCCCTCGAATGCGGCGGCGACGACTGCCAGGACGACAGCTACGACGTGCGGCCCAACGCCCTGGAGATCTGCGACGATCTCGTGGACAACAACTGCGACGGGGCCGTGGACGCCATGGACCCGGGCTGTAGCGGCGGGGACGCGGAGGGCGGCGCCGGCGGGATCGAGCCGGGCTGCTCGTGCCAGGCCGCCCGGGGCGCGCCCCTCGCTCGCGGCGCGACGATCCTGGCGGTGGCGGCGCTCGCCGGAGCCTGGCGCCGGCGCGGCCGGGTCGGTTCGACGAAGGGAGCGGCGAGTGCGTAGCCTACTCATCGCGGGGGCGTTGCTGACCCTGCTGGCCGGGTGCTCGGAAGACCCGGTGATCGACGACGACGACACCACTGCCGGCGACGACGACGACAACCCCTGCGCCCCGGACGTGGAGGGGCTGATCCAGGAGTACGACCTGGCCGAGGAGGTCGAGGTCGTCTACGACGAGATGGGCGTGCCCCACATCTACGCCCACAGCGACCTGGACCTGTTCTGGGCCGCGGGCTACCTGGTGGCCCGGGACCGGCTGTTCCAGATGGACATCCTGCGGCGGGCCTCGACCGGGACCCTGGCCGAGGTGATCGGCGAGGCGGGCCTGGAGTCGGACTACCAGGCGCGCACGCTCGACTTCGCCCGCTACAGCTGCGAGATCCTCGCGATGCACCTCGAAGAGGGCGTGGACGACGTCAACGGCTCGGCAGCGTACATGTCGGGGATGAACCGTTTCGTCGAGGAGGTGCTCACCGGCGAGGCCGAGCTGCCCGGCGGGTACGCCGAGCTGGACTTCGAGCCCACGCCGTTCGACCGCGACGATCTCGTGGCCCTGGGGATGCGGCTGAACTTCGCGTTCTCCAACACGCTGTTCCCCGACCTGTTCTACGCGGCCTTCGACGTGCTGGCGCCGGCCGCGGGCGATCCCACGGTGCCGGTGTTCCGCCCGGCGACCGCCGACTTCGTCATGGTCGACACGCCCGGGGCCGGGTCGCCCCCTCCCCCGCCCACCGGCGGGCCCCGCCCAGGTGCGGCGCGCGTGGCCACCGCGGACGCGGACGCGTGGCTGCAGATGCTCGATGCGGCCGAGCGCTTCCAGCACCGCTGGGGCTTCAACCGCGGCTCCAACAACTGGGCCCTGGCCGGCGAGCACACCGCCGACGGGCGGCCGATCCTCGCCGGCGATCCCCACTCCTACCTCGCCGATCCCAGCTACCTGTACCTGCAGCACCTCAACTCCGCCGACGCCGGCGGCACCTACGACGTGATGGGCTACAGCTTCGCCGGCACCCCCGGGGTGCACCTGGGCCACAACCGCCACCTGGCCTGGGCCGCCACCACCAACTTCGCCGACGCCGTGGACGTGTGGGACGTGGTGGTCGAGGACGACCAGGTGTTGCTGGGCGACCAGTGGGTGCCGTTGACCCGGCGCACCGAGACCATCCTCGTACGCCAGGACGACGGCTCGATGCACGAGCAGCCGTTCGTGGTGCGCAACGCGGGCGAGCACGGCACGATGGTGCCCCAGGAGATGCTGCCGCTGCCGATGGACCTGTTCGCCAACGGCGAGCTGCTGCTCAACTGGACCGGGTTCACCCCCACGTCGGGGCTCAAGCTGTACCTGCGCACCAACCGCGCCGAGGACCTGGCCGACTTCGAGGCCGCGGTGGAGTACCAGAAGTCGGGCATCCAGAACTGGGTGGGCGCCACGGCCGACGACATCCTCTACGTCACCCACGGCCTGGTCCCGGACCGCGGCGCAATCACCCCGCCGGCCTACCAGGTCCTCGACGGCAGCGATCCCGACACGTTGTGGGAGGGCTGGCTCGGCGACGAGGTGATGCCCCGGCTCGACGGCTCCGCCGGCTTCGTCTACACCGCCAACGCCGATCCCTACGGGCACACCGCGGACAACGATCCGCTGAACGACGACTTCTACTACGGCAGCTGGTTCGCCCCGGGTTTCCGTGCGGGCCGCATCCGCCAGGAGCTCGAGGCCCTGGCGGCCACCGGCGACGTGACGCTGGAGCAGGTGATGGCCGTGCAGACCGACGTCACCAGCGACGCGGCCGTGCGGCTGCTGCCGCTGCTGGCCGAGGCGGTGGCCGCGATCCCCACCGATCCCGAGCTCGCCGAGTACGTCGGCCGCACCGACCTCACCGACGCGGCCGCGCGCCTGGAGACCTGGGACCGGCGGATGACGATGGAGGGACACGAGCCCGCCCTGTTCCGCGCCTGGTTCAACACGCTGCTGCGCGCCACCCTCTCCGACGACATGGGGCTGCTGTTCGACGCCGTGGAGGAACTGCAGCCGATCATCCTCGACAAGATCACCGTGCTGGCCCACGAGGAGCAGATCGAGTCCGTGCTGGACGGCAGCCGCGACGTGGCCATGGTCGCCGCGCTGGACGGCGCCTTGGAGTACGTCACCCGCCGCGCCGGCGATCTGGCGGTGGACGAGGTCACCTGGGGCGACCTGCACCTGGCGTCCTTCGATCGCGACTACGTGACCTACTACGACTTCGAGTACGGCGACGACACCCGCGTCGCCTGGGCCGGGGACGCCACCTCGATCAACGTGGCCGAATGCCACTTCTTCGACGGCAGCGAGCTGGCCGACCACTGCGTGGGTGAGTTCGGCCCCGTGTTCCGCTCCGTCGTGCGCTTCGACGACGACGGCGTCCCCGAGTACTGGACCAGCTGGCCCTTCGGCCACGACGGCGACGCCACGTCGTGGGTCGAGGGCAGCTACACCCACCTGCCGTTCTCGCGCGCTGACGTGGACGCCCGCGCGGTCGAGACGGTGATCCTGGCTCCCGAATGAACCCGAACCGAGGAGGTGAAACCATGCGTACCTGGCCGATCCTGGCGATCCTGATCCTGGGCCTGCTCTCTGCCTGCGGCACGGACGGTGGCGGCGGCAACAACCCACCCGGCCCCCAGGGCGACGACGACGACGACGACGACTTCATCGGCGGGGACGACGACGACGCGGTGGGAGGGATGGAACTCAGCGGCGTGTGGGCCCAGCGGTACTGCCAGAACGAGCACTACGACACGGCCCTGGGCGCCGACGACGGCACCCGCGTCTCCATCGCCCGCACCGACATGACCCAGGACGGCCGGTTGCTGTACGAGACCTCCCAGGTCTGCGATCTGTCCGTGCCGCAGATCGGCTCGGTGGTGGTGGAGTTCCCCGACGCGCTGATCGACGCCATCCCGGTGATGGAGACGGTGCGCGAGCTCGACGTCAACGCCGTGGGCGCGATCTACGAGAACAGCGACGACCCGCTGGTCCAGCTCATCGCCTGGCACCCCGACGGCGACGCGATGACCGAGCCCGTCCCCACCGACGCCCAGGACCCGCGCGTGTTCGACATGGACCACGACGGTTTCCCCGGCGCCACCGCCGAGATCGAGGTCCTCGGCATCCTCAGCGGCCAGATGTACGTGGTCGCGCGCACCATCATGTGGGTCGACGGCACGGTGGTCAGCGAGACCGAGATCTCCGGGACGGTGGAGGCAGACTCCGAGCAGAACACCCTCGATGCCTCGGACGACATGTTCAACCAGTCCACGGACGTGACCCAGATGCCGGGCAGCACCTTCATGAAGGTCAAGATCGACCCGGGCACCAACTGCGACGCCATCGTGGCCACCGCCGACTCGATCTTCGGTGGCCCCTGCCCCGCCTTCCCCTGACCGGCCGCGCGGCTACTGCGGCGCGGGTTCGAAGCGCGCCAGCCCGAGTACCGGGTCCTGGTCGACCGACAGGATCGTGATCAACCCCAGCATGCCCACGTACAGGCTACCGTCCGGACCCACGGTCACGGTGGCCGAGGCGTCGTCCGTGACCGGCTCGCGCCAGACGATCTCGCCGGTGGTCCGGTCCAGGGACACGGCCTCGCTCTGGGCCGTACCGGGGAAGTACAGGCCCGCCACCTCCACGTCGGACAGGGTCACGCGGCTCACCGTGCCGACGATGTGATCGCGAGTCACGGTGATCACCGACGTCCAGGTCAGGTCGTCGGGCAGCGCCACCTCCCACAGGGGGCCGTCCGGGCCCACGGCGCGCAGATCCACCGCGTCGGCGCCGAACGCCGCGAGGTTGGTGGTGGTCTCCCACAGGTACACCGTGCCATCGTCGTCCAGGGCCGGGCTGCCGGCCAGGGGACCGCGCTCCAGGTCGGTGGAGTACCACGCCGCGCAGACCTCCACGTCGGCGTCCGCGTCGGTGTTGGCGTCGCAGGCGTCGATGTCGATGACCTTGACCGTGGCCTCGGCCGAGTGCGGGTCGAGCATGGACCCGGGCGCAGCGCCGTCGCCCACCGCCACGAGGCTGCCGTCGGACGTCACCGACGGGGTGCAGGCGCTGCCGCCGTTGAGCGCCACGTACCAGCCCTGCTCCAGCGTCGGAGCGGCACCTGTCCCGCCGATGCGGATCTGCACCAGCGCCCCGGTCTCGTCGTCCGGCCCGCCGCCGACCACGTACAGCTCGCCCCGCGGTGACACGGCGATGGTGTTGTCGGAGAAGCCGCCGCCAGCGCCGAAGAACGCGTTGACGAACTCCTCGGACTCGGTCCCGAACACCATCTCGATGTCCTCGACCACCTCGTCGGGGGCCACGTCGGCGATGGAGAGACTCAGCGCGTCCGGCGCGACGAATCCCCAGGTGGCGGCGATGTCGAGGGTGGCCAGGGAGCCGCCGTCGTCCCGGGCCAGCAGATGGACCACACCGGGGGTGGTGACCACGGCCACGTGGCCACCGGGGGTGAAGTGCTGGCCCCACGGCGCGGCCCCCTCGCCCAGGGTCGCGGACCAGCGCTGCGAGCCGTCCGGCGCCAGCGCGATCAGGTCGTCGCCCGCGGCCACGAACAGCTGGCCGTCCGCGTCCACCTCCACGGCGCTGCGCGCCACGTCCTCGGCCAGGTCGAGGCACCAGTGGACCTCGCCGGTCACCACATCCAGGGCATGGACGCGGCACCCGTCCGGGTCGGGGTTGGTGGTGGTGACGTAGGTGGTCAGGCCATCGGGGCTGAAGGTGTTGGGCTGCACCACCCCCAGGCCCTGCAGCGCGTGCCACGACGCGTCGAACGCAGGGGCGCTGGCGCAGTCCACCATGTCGCTGTTGCCCGGGCCGGCGTGGACGCCCACGTAGGGGATGCCGGCCGGATAGGGGCTCGGCGGGTCAGGGGTACAGGGGTAGGACGAGGGCTGCTCCACCGCGTCCTCGGAGCACCCGGCGCCGAGGCACAGCAGCCCACCCAGCAGCGACCACAGGAGTCTGTTCACGATCACCTCGCGGCGATCATACCCCCCCTCCGCATCGTCACGGCGATCGATTGAGACTCCAGTCGCAGTCGGTGTACACGATCAGCGCGACCAGGAGGGCACGGTTCGCGCCCCTCCCCTGTCGAGGTCTAGCTCTCCCAGATCTCGGTGACGTAGCTGAACGGGGCGTAGTTCCCCTGGTCCTGGATGTCCGCGATGGCCCAGAAGTGGCCGTGCTCCCACGGATCGGACGTGTAGCTCAGCTCCATCTCGTCGTGGTCCCAGTCGAACGACGCGATGTAGTACCAGGTCTGGTACTCGTCGTCCGGCTGGATGGAGCAGGTGCTCTCGCCGTGGTTGGCCTCGAACTGAAGCTCGTACCGGGCCGTCCAGTGGCCGGGATCCCAGTCGTAGTAGTAGCCCTGGACCTCCCACACGAGCTCGCAGTCCAGCGAGCCGTCGGGATCGAAGCGGCGCTCGACCTCGCAGCCGATCCAGTACCAGTTGTTGTTGATCTCCAAGAGCCCTTCGCCCGAGAACACGCGGCCTCCCTGGCCGGCGGGCGGGGGCTGGTACGGCCCGCATTCCACCTGGGGCGCGTCGTCGTCGTCGGAGTGGTCGTCGTCGTCCGCGGCATCGTCGTCGTCGCCCGCGGCATCGTCGTCGTCGCCGTTGGCCGCATCGTCGTCATCGGCGACGTCGTCGTCCCCCACCGCGTCGTCATCGTCGCCGCCGGCCGCGTCGTCGTCATCCGCGGCATCGTCGTCGTCGTTGACGTTGAGCTGGCCGGCCGCGCACCCGCCCGCGACCAGGGGGGCGGCGAGGAGGAAGGTCCACAGGAACCATCGGATCATCGTGCGTCCTTTCTTCCCTCCCAGAGCTGCAGATGATAGCAGTGACACGCGTTCGGCTGGAGAGACACCATGCGCCAGTCCTGGAAGACCCTCGAGACCGTGGACACCCCCGACGGGCCGCTGGAGCTGCGCCGGCGCGGCGACCGCGACGCCCTGATCACCCTGTCCGGGCGGGTGCTGATGTCCAGCCACTCCACGCGCTCAGAGGAGGCGCTGGCCCAGCTGGCTTGCTCGCCCATAGCGGACCGCGCCGCGCCGCACGTCCTCGTGGGTGGACTCGGCCTCGGCTACACCCTGCGTGAGGCGCTGGCGCTGCTGCCCGAGAAGGCGCGGGTGACCGTGGCCGAACTCAACGACACGGTGGTGCAGTGGTGCAAGGGGCCCGTGGCCGACCTGTCCGGTCACGCGCTGGACGACCCGCGCGTCGAGGTGCGCGTGGAGGACGTGGCGCGGTCGATCGGTGGCGGCAAGGCGCGCTGGGACGCGATCATGCTCGACCTCTACGAGGGTCCCAACGGTGCCGTGCACCGCGGGGGGCATCCGCTGTATGGCCACGCCGCGCTTCGCTACGCACACACGGCGCTGAAGCCTGGCGGCGTGTTCGCGGTGTGGGCGGAGGAGCGAGATCAGGCTTTCGAGTATCGACTCGAGCACTCCCCGTTCGGTGAGTACCGCTGGCACCACCCCCGTCGCGGGGCGCGCCGCCACGTGAACTACGTCATGCGCCGCGCGAAGAGCTGAGCCCCACCCGCCGCCGCAGGCGGGACGTCACGGACCCCTCGGCCAGACCGTCGAGCAGCCCCTGCATGGACGCCCGTACCCGCGCGTCGAGGTCCCGCACCTGGTCGCCGGTGGGACCGTCCGGATGGGCCACCTCGGCAGGCTGGATCGGCGCGCCGAAGCGATAGCGCAGGGTCACCGGCAGCGGCAGGTGCGGCCACGGCCCGAACGCCACGCCCCACGGCAGAGACAGGTGCAGCGGGTAGATTTCCGCGCGCACGAGCTGGTGGAACTTCAGCGCCCGGGCGATGGGTGTCCCGTCGTTGAGCACCACCAGCGACGACTGGGCGCCGGCGTGGGCCACGGGCACCACCGGCACCCCCGTCTCCAGGGCGAGCTTGGCGTACCCGGTCCGCCCGGCGAAGTTCACCCGATAACGCTTCGAGAACGGCCGCCACGCGTCCTTGTCCCCCCCGGGCATCACCGTCAGGTCGCGCTTCCAGGTCCCCAGGATCTCCCGGCTGATGGTCCGCGACGCGCGCACGATACCCATGTGGGCGAAGGCCCGTCCGATGGCCGGGTTGGAGAACAGCAGGTTGTGGCCCAGCGCGTGCACGATCCGGTCGGGGCCGAAGTGCTGGTTCCACGCGTACCACAACCCCCACGCGTCGAGGATCAGCATGCCGCCGGAGTGATTCGACACCAGCAGGACGGGGGGCTCGGGGAGATTCTCCCACCCGTCCACGGCCACGCGGAAGTACCGGCGTTCACCGAACAGCGTACCCATGCGCCGCAGCAGGCGGCGCACGTGGTCCGGATCGATCAGCGTCGGGTCTTCACCCCAGCGGAGACCGTCCGGGGGGCGGGGGATGGGCGATTCCATGGGCGAGGGCGTCCTTCCGTTTCCTCGTTCCCACGGTCCACCGTGGGAACGGATCCATCGCAGGCGCTCTGCGCCTGCACAATTGGACAGGGGGGGGCTAGGTCCTACTGCGTACCTCGTGACGAGATCCCACGCACCGTCCCATCCAGGTTCCAGGCCGGATCGACGTCGAGGCCCAGGAACTCCAGGATCGTCGGGTGCACGTCCAGGTGGGTCGTCTCCACCGCGGGCAGCTCGCCCGCGGTCACGCCGTGGCCGTGGACCGCCAGCCAGATCCGCTGGCAGTCCTCGATCGTCTCCCCGTGAGAGCCCTCGGCCGTGCCGCCGTGGTCGGAGGTCAGCACCAGGAGCCATGCCTCGTCCTCGGGGCGCGCGTCGATGGCTGCCACGATCTGCCCGATCTGCCCGTCCGCCACGGCGATGGCGTCGAGGTACCCCTGGGCCGCCGCATCGAACCCGAACTCGTGGCCCGCGTGGTCCACGTCGTCCAGCACCAGCGCGTGCAGGCCGTGGCCGCCCTCGGCGATGCGCTCGACCATCCACGCGGTGATCTCCGGGTCGTCGGCCCACGACGCCTCGGCCACCGCCTCGGCCTCGACGATGCGCGCGCCGATGTCGAGCCACTGGTAAGCCAGCGCCGTGGTGACACCGAGCTCGTCCTTGGCCCGCTTGACGAAGGTGGGGTAGGCGTCGTCACGGTCGTCGTACTCGCCGTTGGCCGGCACGCCGTGCTTGGCCGGCTGCACGCCGGTGAAGATCGAGGTCCACCCCGGCGCCGAGGAGGTGACCCCGTCGTGCGTGCGCGCGTCCAGGATCCACGCCGCTGCCTCGAGCAGGGCGTCGAGGTTCGGCGTGGGCGCGGCCTGCAGCGCGTCGGGCCGCACGCCGTCGATGCCCACGAACACCACCCGGTGACGCAGCTGCGGCTCGGGCGAGGAGTCGTCGTCGCCGGGCGAGGCCTCGGGGGTGGTCTTGCACCCCACCAGGGCCACGGTGAGCAGCAGCGTCGCGAGGGTTCTCATGGTGCGCTCCGGTCCGCGGCGAGTCTCAGATGCGCTCGGCCGCCACGATGATCACCGGGTCCTGGGGTACGTCGTCGTAGCCGCCGGTGCTCGTGGTGGGCACAGCGGCGATGGTGTCGAGCACGTCGAGGCCCTCGATCAGCTCGCCGAACACCGCGTACCCCGGCGGGTTGTCCAGGAACTCGTTGTCCACGTGGTTGACGAAGAACTGGGACGTGGCCGTGTCGGGCTGGCTCGTGCGGGCCATGGCGAGGGTGCCGCGCAGGTTCGACAGCCCGTTGTCCGACTCGTTGACGATGGGATCGTGGGTGGCCTTGGACTGCATGTCCTCGGTCATCCCCCCGCCCTGGATCATGAACCCCGAGATCACCCGGTGGAACGTGGTGGCGCCCAGGCCGTCGGTTCCGTCGTAGAACCCCTCGTCCACGTAGGTGAGGAAGTTGGCCACGGTGATGGGGGCCAGCTCGTCGTTGAGCTCCACGACCATCTCGCCGAGGTTGGTCTCGAGGCGCACGCGGGTGCCGCCACCCGTGGCGTCGTCGTCGTCACCGGCGGTGGTGTCGTCGTCGTCACCGGTGGCGTCGTCGTCGTCGCCGGCCGTGGCGTCGTCGTCGTCACCCGCGGTGGCGTCGTCGTCGTCGCCGGCCGCGCTGTCGTCGTCGCCGGAGTCGGGGCAGCCGCCGATCAGCAGCGCGAGGATCGGAAGAAAAAGGAGAAAGGGTGTACGCAAGGTTTGCCTCCTGGTCGCGTATGTACTGTTCTACATGACCTCGATGGTCAATGGCGGAGATCGACATGCTCGCTCCTTCGGATTCTCGACTCGACTTCGGTTACTCCTTCTGGTGGAGCCACGGCCACGGCCTGCTCGCTGGCGCCCTGGCGCTGTTCGCGTTCGTGCTCGTGGCGTTCGGCGTGACCGGCTGGGTGATCGTCGTGTTCGCCGCGCTGGCGCTGTGGGCGTGGGCCGGATACCTGATGCTGCGCCTGGTGTTCCGGGCGCACCTGCCGCTGAAGATGCCCACGCCGCGATTCATGGACGCCGGCGAGGGCGCCGTGCTGGACCTGGGGTGCGGCTCGGGGCGCACGTCGATCATGGTCGCGACCGCGCGCCCGGGCGTGCAGGTGACCGCCCTGGACAACTTCAGCGCCAGGTACATCCGTGACCACGGCGAGGCGCGCCTGTTCAGCAACCTCGACATCGCCGGCGTCCTGGAGCGCGTGAAGCTGCAGCGCGGCGACATGCTGAACCTGCCGTTCGACGACGAGACCTTCGACGGCGCGGTCAGCTCGTACGCCCTGGACCACCTCAAGGGCCACATCCCCCGCGCCCTGGCCGAGGCCCGCCGCGTGCTCAAGCCCGGCGGCCAGCTCCTGCTGATGGTCATCCTCCCCGACCTGTACATGAACGTGTGCTACCCCGGCCTCGTGGGCCTGGCCTTCCCCACCCTGAACAGGTGGCACCGCATGCTGCGGGAGGCCGGCTTCGAGGTGGTGCTGGAGGACGCGCCCGCGGGCGGCGGCTGGTTTCTGCTGAAGCGGACCTAGCGCGACTTTCATTAATTTCTGAAACATGTGAAACTGCACCGTCGCGGTGGGCTCACGATCCGACATCTCGATCGACCCCCGCACGCCGAACCCCAACATCGAGGACCTACCGATGCTGTTCGAAAACGTCTCCATTCTCAGCGTTGACCGCGAAGATCCCCCCCACCGCATCACCTCCGCTTGGATCATGGAGCAGCTCGCACCGACGACCGACCGGCTCGGCATCCCCGCAGGCCTGCTCGAGGGCCTGACCGGCATCGTGGCCCGCAAGTGGTGGGACGAGGGCGCGCAACCCTCCGGCGTGGCCACCCTGGCGGCGGAGAAGGCCATCGCGGCCGCGGGCATCGAGCGCCGCCAGCTCGGCGCGCTGATCAGCACCTCGGTGTGCCGCGACTACATCGAGCCCTCCACGGCCTGCCTGGTGCACGGCAACCTGGAGCTGGCCCCGGACTGCCTCAACTTCGACATCTCCAACGCCTGCCTGGCGTTCATCAGCGGCATGGACCAGGCCGGGATGATGATCGAGCGCGGCGAGATCGACTACGCCATCGTCGTGGACGGCGAGTCCAGCCGCTACCCCATCGAGCAGACCATCGAGCGCCTCTTGGAGCCCGATACCGACGAGGCGAAGTTCCGCGACAACTTCGCGACGTTGACCCTCGGTTCGGGCGCCGTGGCCATGGTGCTGTGCCGGGCCGACGCGCACCCCGAGGCCCACCGCTACTTCGGCGGGGTGTCCCTCGCCGCCACCGAGCACAACCGCCTGTGCCTGGGTCAGCCCGACAGGATGGTCACCGACACCAAGCCCCTGCTCATCGAGGGCCTCAAGCTGGCCGCTCGAACCTGGGCGCGGTCCCAGGAGGTGATGAACTGGGGCCCCACAGACCTGGATCTGGTCGTCATGCACCAGGTGAGCAAGACCCACACCGAGCAGTGGACCGGCCTCAGCGGGGTGGATCCCGCCAAGGTCCACACCATCTACGCCGAGTACGGCAACATCGGCCCCGCCGGCATCCCCGTGGTGCTGTCCCAGGCCGTGGAGCAGGGCAAGGTCGAGCGCGGCGGCACCGTCGCGCTGATGGGCATCGGCTCCGGTCTCAACTCCACCATGGCCAAGGTGGTCTGGTAGGCTCCCGGCTTCCGCACGGAGGCACCATGCAGGTTCCCACCGAGCTGTACCCCTTCCAGGGCCACCACCTGGACCTGGACGGGCTGCGCTACCACTACCTCGACGAGGGCCGCGGCGATCCCGTGGTGATGGTCCACGGCAACCCCACGTGGTCGTTCTACTGGCGCAAGCTCGTCCTGGCGCTGCGCGACGACTACCGCACCATCGTGCCGGACCACATCGGCTGCGGGTACTCGGACAAGCCCGGCGACGACGCGTACGACTACACCTTCGCGCGGCGCGTGGACGACCTCGAGCGGCTGATCGACGACCTGGATCCGAAACGAAAGCTCACCCTGGTGGTCCACGACTGGGGCGGCATGATCGGCATGACCTATGCCGCGCGGCACCCCGAGCGGATCGCCCGCATCGTGCTGCTGAACACCTCGGCGTTCCACCTGCCCGAGTCCAAGCCGTTCCCGTGGCCGCTGTGGCTGGTCAGGGACACGCCCATCGGCTCGCTGCTGGTGCGCGGCGCCAACGGGTTCGCGTACGGGGCGTCGAAGATCGCGTTCAAGTCCGACGTACCGGGCGACGTCCGCAGGGCCTACTGCGCGCCCTACGACAGCTGGGCCAACCGCATCGCCACGCTGCGTTTCGTCCAGGACATCCCGCTGAAGCCCGGCGATCGCGGCTACGACCTGATCACCGAGGTCGACCAGAAGCTGAAGCTCTTCGCCGAGACCCCGGTGCTGATCTGCTGGGGAGCCAGGGACTTCGTGTTCGACGACCACTTCCTCGAGGGCTGGAAGGAGCGCTGGCCCCACGCCGAGGTGAACTACTTCGAGGACGCGGGCCACTACGTGATGGAGGACGCGGCCGACCGGATCGTGCCGCTGGTCCAGGACTTCTTGAAGCGCCACCCCCTGGCGGAGGGCGACGATTGAGCCCGACCGAACCCGCCACCGCCCTGGTGCGCGTCGAGCGCGCCAACATGGCCACGGCGCTGTCCGAGATGGCCGCGCGCCAGCCGTTCACCCCGGCGATCATGTTCCCCCACGGCCGCGACGATCTGGGCAACGTCGCCTACACCCACTACACCTACGCCCAGCTGGACCACCAGAGCGATCGGGTCGCGCGCGGCCTGCAGCACATCGGCATCGGCCGGGGCGTGCGCACGGCGCTGATGGTCAAGCCGTCGCTGGAGTTCTTCGCCCTGACCTTCGGCATCTTCAAGGCCGGCGCGGTGCCCGTGATGATCGACCCGGGCATCGGCGTGAAGAGCCTCAAGACCTGCCTGGGCGAGGCGGAGCCCGAGGCGTTCATCGGCATCCCCGCCGCCCACCTCGCGCGCGTTCTACTCGGTTGGAGCAGGGACACGATCAAGATCCTGGTCACCGTGGGCCGGCGCTGGCTGTGGGGCGGGCACACCCTGGCCCAGGTGCGGGCCCTGGGCGAATCCGACGAACCGTGGGAGCCCGCGCCGACGCGCGCCGACGAGCTCGCCGCGATCATCTTCACCTCCGGCAGCACCGGCATCCCCAAGGGGGTCCGCTACTGCCACGGCCAGTTCCTGCAGCAGGTGGCGATGCTCCGCCAGATGCTGGACATCGAGCCCGGCGAGATCGACCTGCCGTGCTTCCCCCTGTACGCGCTGTTCGACCCGGCGCTCGGCATGACCACCGTCGTGCCCGACATGGACTTCACCAGGCCCGCCGAGGTGGACCCGCGCAACATCGTCGGGCCCATCGAGGACTTCGGCGTGACCAACATGTTCGGCTCGCCCGCGCTGCTGAACACCGTGGGCCGCTGGGGTGCCGAGCGCGGCGTGAAGCTGCCGACGCTCAAGCGGGTGATCTCCAACGGCGCGCCCGTGCCCGCGGCCGTGCAGGAGCGCTTCTGCGGCATGCTCGCCGACGGGGTCGAGGTCGTCACCCCCTACGGCGCCACCGAGGCGCTGCCCGTGTGCACCATCGGCAGCGCCGAGATCCTCGCGGAGACCGCCGAGAAGACCGAGCAGGGCGCCGGGGTCTGCGTCGGGCGCCCCGTGGCGCCGACCGAGGTCCGGATCATCCGCATCGACGACGGCCCCATCGAGACCTGGAGCGACGAGCTGACCGTGCTGCAGGGCGACGTGGGCGAGATCGCCGTGCGCGGCCCGACCGTGACCCGCGAGTACCACGCCCGCGCCGAGCAGACCGCCCTGGCCAAGATCCTCGATGGCGACGGGTTCTGGCACCGCATGGGCGATCTGGGCTACCTCGACGACCAGGGCCGCGTGTGGTTCTGCGGCCGCAAGGTCCACCGGGTCGAGACCGCCCAGGAGACCCTGTTCTCGGTGCCGTGCGAGGGCATCTTCAACCGCCACCGGGACGTGTACCGCTCCGCCCTGGTCGGCGTCGGCGGCGACGGCGGCGTCGAGCCCGCGATCTGCATCGAACTCGAGGCCACGGCCACCGGCCGCGGCCGCATCCGCGACGAACTGCTCGACCTCGGCGCCTCGGTGGACATGACCCGCAACATCCGCACCGTGCTGTTCCACCCGGGGTTCCCGGTGGACATCCGGCACAACGCCAAGATCAACCGCGAGGAACTCGCGATCTGGGCGGGGAAACAGCGCACGTGAAGGTCCTGGTCACCGGCGGCGGGGGATTCCTCGGCTTCGCCATCTGCAAGCTGCTGCGGGCCCGGGGAGACCAGGTCCGCAGCCTCGCCCGCGGCGACTACCCCGAGCTGGCCGAGGCCCGCATCGAGGCCGTGCGCGGCGACATCGCCGATCCCGAGGTGGTCCACGACGCCGTCGCCGGCTGCGACGCCGTGATCCACACCGCGGCCAAGGCCGGCGACTGGGGCGCCTACGCCGACTACCGCAGCGCCAACGTCGAGGGCACGGTGAACGTCCTCGACGCCTGCGCGGAGCACGGCGTGAACCGCCTCGTCTACACCTCCACCCCCTCGGTCATCCACGCCGGCGGCGACGTGGAGGGCGTGGACGAGTCCGCCCCCTACCCCACCCGCTTCGAGGCCGCCTACCCCGAGACCAAGGCCATCGCCGAACAGAAAGTGCTGGCGGCCAACGGCCCCGAGCTGTCCACCGTCGCCCTGCGCCCCCACCTCATCTGGGGTCCCGGTGATCACCACCTCGTGCCCAAGATCATCCGCCGCGCCCGGGCCGGTCGACTCCGCCGCATCGGCAACGAGCCGCGACTGATCGACGTGATCTACATCGACAACGCCGCCCAGGCCCACCTCGACGCCCTGGACCGCCTCGCCCCCGACGCGGCCTGCGCCGGCAAGGCCTACTTCATCAGCCAGGGTGAGCCCATCGCCAACTGGGAGATGATCGACCGCATCCTCGCTGCTGCTGGCGAGGCCCCGGTGACACGCCACATCTCCCCCGGCCTCGCCATGGCCGCGGGCACGGTCATCGAGTGGGTCTACACGATCCTGCCGCTGGGCGACGAGCCCCCCATGACCCGTTTCCTGGCAAGCCAGCTGTCCACGGCCCACTGGTACGACATCTCCGGCGCCCGCCGCGACCTCGGCTTCGAGCCCACCGTGTCCATCGACGAGGGGCTGCAGCGGCTGGCCGATCACCTGCGCGACAACCCGCTGACCTGAGCGGCCTCGATTGGAGTTCGCTCGCCGCGTGGGCTAGGCTCGACGGACCGATGAACATCAAGACCGGACTCCTCCACCCCGTCTCGCGGGCCCTCAAGAGCCTGGGCGTCCACGTCCTGGGCGCCACGCGCGACCTCGCGCCGATCATCGCGGTGGTGGTGTTCTTCCAGCTGGTGGTGCTGCGCCAGCCCTTCCCCGATCTCGTGGCCGTGATCGTGGGGCTGGTCCTGGTCGTGCTGGGGCTGGCCGTGTTCGTGCTCGGCCTGGAGATGGGGCTGTTCCCCATCGGCGAGGCCATGGCCGAGGGCTTCGCGCGCAAGGGCTCGCTGGCGTGGATGCTCGTGTTCGGGTTCGGGCTGGGCTTCTCCACCACCGTGGCCGAGCCCGCGCTGATCGCCGTGGCCAAGGAGGCCACCGTGGTCGCGGCCATGGGGGCGCACATCGACGCCGACGCCGCGGCCATCCGGGACTACGCCATCGGGCTGCGGATCACCGTGGCGTTCTCGGTGGGTATCGCCATCCTGGTGGGCCTGTTGCGCATCATCCGCGGCTGGCCCGTGCACTACCTGATCATCGGCGGGTACGCGGGCGTGATGGTCATGACCGCATTCGCCCCCAAGGAGATCGTGGGCATCGCCTACGACGCAGGAGGTGTGACGACATCGACGGTGACGGTCCCCCTGGTCACGGCGCTGGGCGTGGGCCTGGCCTCGGCGATCCGGGGTCGCAACCCACTCGTGGACGGGTTCGGGCTGATCGCCTTCGCGTCCCTTCTCCCCATGGTGTTCGTCATGGGCTACGGCATGATCGTGCTGGGATGAACGAGGCGTCTCCATGGACATGCTGACCACCTTCGCCCACACCCTCGGCTCGATGCTCAAGGACGTCGTGCCGGTGATGGCGTTGCTGGTGTTCTTCCAGCTGGTGGTGTTGCGCAAGAAGCTGCCGAACTGGAAGCGCATGGCCGTGGGCTTCGTGTTCGTGCTGCTGGGGCTGACGCTGTTCCTCGAGGGTCTCGAGACCGCGCTGTTCCCCATCGGCAAGACCATGGCCCGGCAGCTGTCCGATCCCGAGTTCATCCTGGGCACGCCCGGAGGCGAGACGGCCTGGTGGGCCTTCGTGTGGGTCTATCTCTTCGGCGCGCTGATCGGCTTCGCCACCACCATCGCCGAGCCCGCGCTCATCGCCGTGAGCTTCAAGGCCCAGGAGGTCTCGCGCGGCGGCCTGAACCAGTGGGCGCTGCGCCTCGCGGTCGCCACGGGCGTGGCCCTGGGCATCTCCATCGGCACGTTCCGCATCGTCACCGGCACGCCGCTGTACCTCTACATCCTGGCCGGGTACCTCATCGTGCTCGTCCAGACCGTGTTCGCGCCGCGCGAGATCATTCCCCTGGCCTACGACACCGGGGGCGTGACAACCTCGACCGTGACGGTCCCGCTGGTCGCCGCGCTGGGACTCGGGCTCTCCGAGACCATCCCGGGGCGCGATCCAGCGCTGGACGGGTTCGGGTTGATCGCCTTTGCGAGTGTCTTTCCCGTGATGACCGTCCTGGGTTACGCCCAGATCGCGAACGCGCTCGCGCGTCGCAAGGCCCGAAAGAGGCAACGAGGGTAGCCATGCACTTCAAGCTCATCATCGCGATGACCAAGACCGATCAGACCGACCAGGTCATCGACGCGGCCAAGGACGCCGGCGGGACCGGCGCCACCATCGTCCCGGCCCGCGGCACCGGCATCCACGAGGCCAAGTCCTTCTTCGGCCTCAGCCTCGAGGTCCAGACCGACGTCATCTTGTTGCTGGTGGAGGAATGCCTCGTCGAGCCCGTGCTCGAGGCCATCGATCGCAGCGGCCGCCTCCGTGAGCCCGGCGGCGGCATCGCCTTCGTCCTCGACGTGGACAAGGTAGTGGGGCTGGAGAGCCAGCTCGAGCACTTCAAGCGCGAGGCGTGCAAGCGCGACTCCTGACCGCGACGCCTACCGCTCCCAGGGCTGCTCCGTGGCCAGGTGCATCGTCCCCGCCACCAGCGCCTGTGCCGCCTCCAGATGGAACTCCAGATTCAGCGTCTCCAGTGTGTCCGTCGAGCGGTCCCAGTGGGGGTTCTCCAGCTCGTAGTCCTCGATGATGAACATGGCGTCGTACCCTTCTGACCAGAAGGGGCCCTCGTCGCCTCACCCACAGTGGTCGTCGATCTTCGCCACCGTCTGCGTCCCGGTGTACGCCTCCACCCCCTCGAGGAAGCTCAACGCCAGCCACGACATGGACGTCTTGGTCGCCACGTCCAGGTCCTCTCCCGGCGGTCCGAACGCGACCATGTCCACCGCCGTCATCGCCACGATGTCCTCACCCGCGGCCACCGCGTCGGCCGCATACGCCTCCGACCCCACGGTCCCGATCTCCTCGTTGGTGAAGAACACGAAGTCGATCCGCGTGTCCAGCTCGCACTGGGCCAGGACGCGTACCGCCTCGAGCACCGCCGACACCCCGCTGGCGTTGTCGTCCGCCCCGGGGGCATCGGTCCCGGGGTTCTCCGACGTGGAGTCCACGTGCGCGCCCACGATCAGGTGCGGCTCCTCGGGGTCCATGGACGCATTCGCCGGCACCGTGGCGATCAGGTTGCGGTGCTGGCTCCCCGCGTGCGCGTACTGATGAAAACTCACCGCCGCGCCGTAGGCCTCCACGTCCAGGGTCAACTCGTCGAGGATCTCGTCCTGCTCGGCGAACCCGTCGCGGCGCGGGAACGACGTGAGGTACTCCATCGTCTCGAGCATCCGGTCGGGATCCACCTGGGCCGCGGCCACCGAGAAGTCCTCGCAGGGCGAGGCCTGGGTGTCGTCGTCATCGTCGTCGGCGACGTCGTCGTCATCCGCTTCGCTGTCGTCGTCGTCGTCTCCGACCGCCGAGTCGTCGTCGTCCGCGTCGTCGGGGCAGCCGGCCAGCACGAGGCCGCCAGCTAGCAGCGTGAGCCAGAGCAAGGTTCGAATCATCGCGTCGCCTCCTGTCGTCCAAACAAGGTAGCATCCCGGCCAGCGGAGGATCCATGCACGTCGCCGTGTTCGCCGATCTCGAGGGCGCCTTCGGCATCTGGCGGATGCGCCAGTGCCGCACCGGCACCGCCGAGTGGCAGTACGGCCGCGAGTGCCTCACCGCCGACGTCAACGCCGTGGTCCGCGGCGCCTTCGACGGCGGCGCCGGCCGCGTCACCGTCACCGACACCCACGACACCGGCTACAACTGCCTGCGCGACCGCCTCGACCCCCGCGCCCGCTACGTGGGCGGCCACCACATCGTCCCCACCTTCTTCGGCGATCTCCGCGGCGTCGACCTGGTCCTCTATGTAGCCATCCACGCCGCGTCTGGCACCCCCGGCGCGTTCTTCCCCCACACCCACTACGGCGTGTTCGCGGACTTCAGGGTCAACGGCCGGTCCATCTGCGAGATGGACCTGTACGGCGGCGTGCTCGGCGAGCTGGGCATCCCCGTGGGCTTCGTCTCGGGGGAGGCGATCGCCGTGGAGCAGGCGCTCGAGGCCCTGCCCTGGGCGCGTTGCGCCGAGGTGGACAAGCGCAAGGACACCTACCTGGGCCCGGACGCCGCCGAGATCCTGACCAGGGGTCACGCGCTGCTCGCCGCCGAGGCGGCCGCGGCCGTCCACGACGCCGCGTCCATGCGCCCGCTGGTCCTCGACGGTCCGCTCCACTTCGAGACCGTCTTCCGTTCCGAGGAGCTCGCGACGAAGTTCAACACCTGGGCCTTCGACACCGACAGCGCCACCGTCCGCTTCGACGCCCCGAACATGACCGAGGGCTTCGAGGCGCTGAACAAGCTGACGTTCTTCCCCCGCCGCATCTACCCGATCCGCCGGGCCGTGCTGGCCGCCATGCGCGCCCGGTACTCGATCCGCAGCCGCTACCTCGCCCCCGCCCCGAACCGTGAGGGCGCACCCGATCCCGGAGCCACCCCATGACCGCCGATCTGCTCCTCCGTCCGGTCCACGACGACGACCTCGACGTGTTCTTCGCCAACCAGAACGATCCCGTGGCCATCCAGATGGCCGCGTTCACCTCCGCGGACCCCGCCGATCGCGCCGCCTTCGACGCCCACTGGGCCAAGATCCGCAGCCTGGACTCGGTGCTGATCCGCACCATCGTCGCCGGCGGCGTCGTCATCGGCAGCGTGCTCAAGTACGAGATGGAGGGCGAGCCCGAGGTCAGCTACTGGACCGCGCGGGAGTCCTGGGGCCGGGGGATCGTGACCGAGGCCCTCGAGCGGTTCCTCGAAGAGGCCACCCAGCGCCCCATGCACGCCCGCGTGGCCAGGGACAACGCCGGCTCGATCCGCGTGCTGCGCAAGTGCGGCTTCGAGATCGTGGGCGAGGACCGCGGCTTCGCCCACGGCCGGGGTGAGGAGATCGACGAGTACGTGATGACGCTGGCGGCTCCAGCCGACGGCGGCTGAGCCGGACACGAGCCGAGAGGGAACCTCCTGCACGCAAGGGTGTCCTACCTCCATGCGCAATCCACCTCCCCCGATCCGATGGGCCCTTCCGACCCTCCTGGTGTTCGCCATGTCCACACCCGCGCTCGCAGACGTCGTGACCGAGTTCCAGCGCGATGGCCTCTGGGGGCTGTCCGATGCCCGGGGTGACGAGATCGAGCCAGCCAGATACGAGCTGCTCGAGCGGGTCTACTCCGACAGTGGGGACGGCAGCCGCGTGCTGTTCCTGTCCTCGGCCGAGGGCGGGCTCGTGGTGCGCATCGACGGCGACGGCCAGGGATCGGTGGACCGCTACGACACCATCGAGCGCACCAACTGGGGGACCTACCTGCACCGGGACGGCAAAGTTGGGCTGATCACCCGCACGGGCCGCCTCCTGATCCCGGTGGAGTACGACCACATCCAGGACACGCACGTGCCGCCGCGGGTCGTGGCCAGGGACGGCCTGTACGGCCTGATCGACGAACACGGGTGGATCGCGCTGCCCGTCGAGTACACGAGCGTGGACGAGAGCTTCAGCGGCGTCCGGCCCGTGGAGAAGGACGGCGCCGCGGGGCTGGTCGAACACGACGGCACCGCCTTGCTGCCCACGATGTATCAGGAGATCGCGCCCTCGGTCACCGACGGCGACGGATGGTACCGGGTGAAGCTCGCGGACAGGTGGGGCGTGGTGGACGCCGGCAATCGACAGGTCGTGCCCGCCCAGTACGACGCCCTGTACGGAATGGTCGGGGGCATCGCGCGTTTCACCCGCGGCTCGGAGTCCGGGTTCGTGGACAACCGCGGTCGGGAGCTGAGCCCGTTCGAGCACGGGGGCCGAGGTCTCGTCCCGGCCCCGGTCATGCCCCGGGTGCTGAACCGGACCGGCGGCCCCGAACCTCTGGACGCGCGGTTGGAGGTCGCCCCGGACGCGATCCAGATCGTCGCCCTCCCCTCGGCCATACCGTGGCACCTGGCACACTCTTCCGATGACCCGAGGCGCCGCGACATCCACGACTTCATGACGGTCTACGTGGTCAACACGACCACCGACGTCGTCTACCTCGAGGGACTGGACGGCGAGATCGTCTTGACCCAGGAGGCTCTGGACGCGAACGGGCAGTGGCAGCCCATCGAGTTCCGGTCCCCACCGAGCTGCGGCCTCAGCGCGATCCCCGTGACCCTGGACGCGCACCACCAGCGCCTGGTCCGCGCGCCTCGGTACGGCGGCGGCGACCAGACCACCAAGATCCGGTTCGCCATGGCGTACGGGGACGGCGTGATCTACAGCAACGAGTTCGCCGGTTCGATCGATCCCGGGCAGTTCCAGCGAACGGACGCGGGTCCTCCCCCCAGCTGATACAGTCCCCACCATGGCCCGCCGCCCGTACCGAGTCTCTCTCGACCAGGTCCTGCGCCTCTGGTTCCACCGCCAGGGGCTGACGACACCACGCCAGCACCCCCTGACCCGCGACGCGTTCGTCGATCACCTCGAGGGCACCGGCGGGCTGCAGCTGGACAGCATCAACGTGCTGCAGCGCGCCCACTACCTGACCCTGTGGTCCCGCTTCGGCGCGTACGACCCGGCCCTGCCCGACCAGTGGACCTACCGCGATCGCGTGGCGTTCGAGCACTGGGGCCACGCGGCGTGCGTGCTGCCGCTGAGCCGGCTGCCCCTCAACCGCCGGGCCATGAAACGCTTCGCGCCCACGGAGAAGTGGTGGATCGAGCGCACGCCGTCGGCGGCGGCATGTCGCAGGGTGCTGCGCCGACTGCGCGAGGAGGGGCCCCTGGAGAGCGCAGACTTCGGCAAGGATCCCGCCGGCACCGGGCCGTGGTGGGGCTGGAAGGAGGACAAGGAGGCGCTGGAGCGGTACTGGCGCAGCGGCAAGGTGGCCATCGCCGAGCGGCGCAGCTTCCGCCGGGTGTACGACCTGGCCGAGCGGGTCTACCCCGGGGGCCCGGCCGCGCACCCCGCGAAGTACGAGGACAGCTGGCTGACCACCGGCCTGCTGGGCAACGGCGTGGCCAGCGTGAAGCACCTCGACGGGTACTTCCGCACCCCGCACCTGACCGGCGAGCGGCGACACCGGGTCATCCAGCGGGCGCTGAAACGCCGCGACGCCGTCGAGGTCCAGGTTCAGGGGCTGGCGGACACCTTCTACGCCACACCCGGGGACCTCGACCGGCTCGACTCGCTGCCCATGCCCCGTGGGACCACCCTGATATGCCCCTTCGATTCGCTGCTGTGGGACCGGCGTCGCGCCGAGGAGCTGCTGGGGTTCCACTACCGCGTCGAGATCTACGTGCCGCCGGCCAAGCGGGTCTTCGGCTATTACACCCTGCCGATCCTCCACGAGGGTCGCCTCGTGGGACGCCTCGATCCCAAGCTCCACCGCGACCGCCGCGTGCTGGAGATCAAGAGCCTCCACCTGGAGCCCGGGGTGGGCCCCAGCGAGGCGCTCACCCGGGGGCTCACCGAAGCCCTCGAGGACCTGGCGACCTTTGTCGGCGCCACGGACATCGACCGCAACGACTCCCGCCCCGAGGTACCCAGGCCATGACCATCGTTCGCGCCCTCCCGCTGCTGCTCGTCGCGTCCACCCTCGCCATCCCCGGCTGCCGCGCCCACACCCCACCTCCCACCACCACCTCCACCACCCCCACCACCTCCACCTCCACTTCCACCTCCACTTCCACCTCCACCTCCCCCCTCACCCTCGACCTCGACGGCGACGGCCACCCCGACCAGCTCCACCTCACCCCCCCCACCCTCTCGGTCACCTGGTCCTACGGAGTCACCGCCCCCCTCACCTCCGTCCCGCTGTTCGAGGAGGGCGAGCTGCACGAGACCACCTCCGACTTCTCCTGGCTCGTCCACTGGTTCCCCCTGCCCAACACCGGCGATGGCTACGACGTCCCCATCCTCCACCGCCCTGTCCACTTCTCCCTCCCCGCCGCCCTGGGCGACGCCGCCCTGTGCAGCTCCACCGACGCGGCCATACTGCTGTACTTCACGCCGGTGGGATTCCAGATGGAGCACCTGGGGTTCTGACGTAACAGCCACGTAAAAAGGTCGTGATCCGCGGAAGAACTCCTCCCCTCAGCTGTCTGAGAGACCATCACCCCATCTGGAGGACTCCATGACCTCGAAGGTAGCCCCGTTTCTGCACCTGCTGGCCCTTCCGCTGCTCGTGTTCGCCTGCGCGGCCACGTCCGCCGTCCCCGATTTCACGCGCGAACGCACCGTCTCGGTCACCGGCACGGCGATCACCCGCACGACCCCGGACACGGTGGTGTGGCACGTGACCACTGCGGCCCAGCACAGGGATCTGGTCCGCGCCAAGGAGGACAGCGACGAGCAGATGCAGGCGATCCTGACGACCGCGCGCGAGCTCGGCGTGGAGCCCGACGACCTGCAGACCGGGTATCTGAGCGTGGACAAGGAGTACGAGTACGACAGCTACGGCAACCAGGGCGCGTTCAAGCACTTCGCGGTGACGCGCCAGATCACGATCAAGGAGCGGGACACGACGAAGTTCGACGAGTTCCTCACCGGGCTGGTGCGCAGCGCGGACATGGAGGTGCGCTACACCCTGGAGTCGTCGCGCATCCACGAGCTGCGCGCCGAGACGCGGCTGAAGTCCGTGGCCATCGCGCGGGAGAAGGCCGAGGCCATGGCCGGGGAGCTGGGGGCGGGCCTGGGTGAGGTGCTGACCATCACCGAGCAGGTGGACTGGGGGTACGGGAACATGATGGCGAACAACTGGTCGTGGGACGACTCCGGCGGCGCCGCGGCGATCGACGCGACCACCGGGACCTTCGCGCCGGGATCCATCGAGGTGAGGGTGTCGGTGGGGACGGTGTTCGGGCTGAGGTGAGGCGCGGTCAGGGCGAGCGCCTGCGGCGGCGCACGCACCCCATCGCGGCGACCATGATCCAGGCCAGGGGGACGCCCGCGGCCGGATTCATCGCGTTTTCACATCCGCAACCGCCACCTTCGTTCGAGTCGTCGTCCGACGGGATGTCGTCGTCGCCAGGGCCACCCGTGGTGTCGTCGTCGCCAGGGGCCGAGTCGTCATCGTCGGCCGCAGAGTCGTCGTCGTCACCCGGTGCCGAGTCGTCGTCGTCGTCGTCGCCGCAGTAGTCCTCGGGGACGTCGCCGTTCCAGCGCTCGGGTGGATCGCAGGTGAAGGTGGTGGTGCGGGGCCGGGGCCACTGGGTCCCGGGCTGCTCACCGAGCTCGAACGCGCCGATGTCGGGCATGCCGTCGGCCACGTCGTCGGTGTACCCGGGGATGACCAGCCCGGCGTCGATGGCCGGGCTGCCGGCGACGAGCGCATAGTCGAGGTTCAGGTAGTCGACCCAGCCCACGTCGTCGGGGTCATCGCCGAGGTAGAGGCCGTGGTCGCCGCGTATCCACGGCTCGTCGTCGACGTTGACCAGCAGGTTGTAGTCGCTGTCCAGGCCGGCCTCCGGGTCCTCGAGGTCCTGGAGATTCTCGAAGACGAGGACGTTGTTGCGGAACACCAGGTGCTCGCGCGACAGCCAGAACAGCCGCGCGTCACCGCCGCGGATGACGTTGTTGTAGTAGTACATCCCGCCCGTGGCGTCGTCGGCGTAGGACTTGATCTGGGTCCACCCATCGAGGCCGACGTGATCGTAGCCGTCGATGACGTTGCGGTAGACGTGATGGGGGCCGACGATGTTGTCGCCCTGATGGCCGACGGGGCCGCCGGGGCAGGCCAGCAGCAGGCTGTGGTGCATGGACAGGTTCTCGGTGTGGAACGACTCGGGGAAGGCCTCGAACTCCATGTGGTTGTCGTAGTTGTACATGTACACGCTGTGGTGGGACTCCGAGTCGTCGAACATCCCCAGCTTCTCGCCGTCGAAGCCCTCGCGGAGCAGGTTGTAGCGGAACTCGCAATCCACTGACGGGACGTCGTACCAGAAGCTGGTGGCCATGGAGCCGTCGATCAGCGTGGGCTCGGTCTCCTCGTGGGTCTGGTACTCCTTGATCAGGTGGTAGATCGCGTCGGGGGAGTGGTCCGGGTTCGCCGCGAAGACCAGCTCGGCGAACTCGCGAAGACCGGGGTAGCCGTACTCGCTCCACTCCACGAGGCTCCCGTCGGGCAGGAGCACGCCGCGCACGCAGTACTCGAACACCGTGTTGCGGATGGTCGGAGACACGCTGTCGGGGTCGAACCGGACGCCGTGGAGTCCCGAACCCTGGATGCGGAGGCCATCGAGGATCAGGTGGGGGGTGGAGGAGACCCACAGGAGCCCCAGGGTGTCCGTCTCCCCCTCGGGTCCCGGCGACAGCAGCACCGACTCCCCGTTGGGATCGATGCCGCCGGGCAGCCTCAGGTAGAGGTGGGTCCCGTCGCCGGCGATGCCGTGGTCGGGGAGGTCGAGGACCACCGAGGTGCCGTGGGTGCCCGTGGTGACGAACTGCACCACGCCGGCGGCCAGGTCGTCCACGCCGTTGTAGCGGAACAGGAACACGCCCTCGTGGACGCCGAAGACCGAGGGCTCGTGCTCGGCGACGTAGACCCCCTCCCACTGGGTCTCCTGCCACACGACCTCACCGCGAGCGGCCTCGGGCCACATGCCGCTGATGGTGACCGACCCCAGCGGGTGGGCCCGTATCCACACCGGGGCGTCCTCGCTCGCGCCAGGCACGTAGAATTCCGGCTGCTCGTAGTACACCCCTGCGGCGATGACCATCTCGTCGCCCGGCTCCAGCAGATACGTGCCCTCGGTGATCGTGAGCACCGCCTCGTCCGGAGCGAGGCCGCTGTTGTCCTCGGCGCCGTGGGTGCCGTCGACGTAGACCGTCTTGGCCCCGGGTGAGTCGCACCACAGCGCGGTGAGCAAGAACGCGCACAGGGACGCCGCAGCCGGACGCCGTCGTGGAATCCCTGTCGTTGTCATTCCTGTCCAGCCTCCCCACGAGACGCTCGCTCCCCGACACGAAAACCTACCCTTCGTGTAGTCTATCAGGCTCGAATGGCGCCCGGCCTGGCGCCGTCGACTGGCGTACCCACGAACCGGGACCTATCTCAAGAAGATGCCGCCCAGGACAGCCACACAACCTTCCGCACGAGCCGTGGGCCGGGTTCTGATCCTGCTCGGCGTCGCGGTCTGGGTTCCCTACGCCGTGATGCTGTTCACCGGCAATGAGCCCGACCTGAAGATCTTCTTGCCCGTCCACCTCGCCGGGGTGATCCCTGGCGCGATCCTGACGCGGTACGTGTGGCTGCGCAGCAAGTACGCGACGCTTCGCAATCCTCCCCGGTCGTAGCGAACGGCTCCACGCGAGCGTCATCCACCACGGACCGGCTCGACCCGCACGGGGACTCCGTCCAGTACCGAGGTCCCAGACACAGCGTCGTACAGGCGCTCGTCGGTGACGTCGTTCATGCTCACCCCTGCGTGAGCCGTGGCCACGCCCAGGCGTGTCCCCTCCCGATGGTGCCCCCACCCGAAGGGCATACTGACCACGCCCGGCATCATCTCGTCGGAGATCTCGACCGGCACCTCGATGGCGCCGACCCGCGACACCACCCGCGCTGGCCCCGCGGCCGAGATCCCTGCCGATGCCGCGTCGTCGGGGTGGACGCGCAGGGTGCACCGCGGCCGCCCCCTGACCAGCGTCGGGCTGTTGTGGAGCCACGAGTTCATGCTCTGATTCGTCCGCCGGCTCACCAGGAGGAGGGGATGCCTCGCGCCGGGTTCTCTCTCGATCTCGCGTCGAAGCCGCTCGACGTCCCGCTCGAACAGCGAGGGGCACAGGTCCACCTTGCCGTCGGCCGTGCCGAGGATCCGCGCTCCGCGAGGTTGCAGGGGTCCGAGGTCCAGGCCGTGGGTGGCGGCCTTGAGCTGGTCCAGCGACAGCTCGTGTGGACCCAACCGCAGTAGCCACGCGAGCAACCGCTCCGATTCGACGAGGCGGCGGAACTGACCCAGCGCGGCAGCGGTCAGGCTGCTCGTGCCTCCACGCTGCCGCAAGATTTTCTGCAACACGCTCACGAGTATCCCGAAGTCGTCCGGCCGCCCATCGGCCGGAGCCAGGATCGCGGGGGCGTACCGGGCGACGTTACGCACCCCCATGGAGAGTTCGAGCACCGGACAGTGCGGCCTCTCCAGGGGGCCGACCGGCGGGATGATCACGTCGGCCAGCCGGGTGGTCTCGTTGACGTAGAAGTCCACGCACGCGAGGAACGACAGTCCGTCGAGGGCGCGCTCCACCCTCGGGCCGTTGGGGTTGGAGAGGACGGGATTGCCGGCGAACACGAGCAGGCCTCGGACCTGCCCCTCGCCCGCCGTCTCGATCTCGTCGGCCATGGCTGCCACCGGGACCTCGCCGTTGAACTCCGGAAGGCCAGTCACTCGACTGGTCCACCTGCCGAAGTCGCCGGTCTGCCGTGTCCTCCCCGACAGCCCCGCCAGGTCCACCGCCGGCGTGCTGAACATCGCGCCCCCGGGCCGATCGAAGTTCCCCGTGAGCACGTTCACGGCATCGAACAACCAGGTTGTAGTACAGCCGAACGCCTGGGTGCTGGTGCCCATCCGGCCGTACCAGACGGCGCTGTCCGCGGTCCCGAAATCCCGCGCCAGCGCGCGCACGGACGCTGCAGCCACCCCGGTCCGGCGCTCGGTCGCCTCGGGCGGAAACTCCCCGGCGATGGACAGCAGGCCATCCACGCCCGACGCGATTTCACGGGCACCCTCGTCCACGAGGCCCTGCCGCACCAGCTCGTGGATCACGGACAGCAGCAGCAGGGCATCGGTCCCAGGGCGGACGAAGAGATGCTGGTCTGCGATCGCGGACGTCTCGGTGTACCGCGGATCGATCACCACGATCCGCCCACCCCGGTCACAGATCGCCTGGAGGCGTCGCTTCGTGTCCGGCGCCGTCATCACACTTCCGTGCGACACCACCGGGTTCGCGCCCATCACCACCAACAGGTCCGTCCGCTCGATGTCCGGGATCGGCAACAGCGCCTGATTCCCGTACATCTGTAGCGACGCGAGCATCCTCGGATGAGCGTCCACCGAGTTGGACGAGAACACGTTTCGGCTGCCCAGCAGCTTCAGCCAGGCCATCACCGCGAACATCGACCTGTAGTCGTGGCCCGTGGGGTTGCCGTAATAGAAGCCCACGCTGTCGCGCCTGTGCTCGCGCTGGATCTCCACCAGACGCTGCGCCACCAGGGCGTAGGCCTCGTCGAAGTCACACTCGCGCCACTGCCCGTCGTCCTTGATCAGCGGGCGCTTGAGGCGATCCGGGTCGTTGTGCAGGTCCTTCTGGGCGATCCCCTTGGGACAGACGTGGCCCCGGCTGAACCCGTCCTCCTTGTCGCCCCTCACCGACACGAGGGTGTCCCCCTGGACCTCGAACTTCAGGCCGCACCCCGCGTCGCAGAAGGTGCAGACACCGAACCGCGCCTCGGTGGTCACGACGTTCCCTCGGCCCCGGTGGGCCAGCGCCCCAGTAGCTCTCCCAGCCTGGCGAACGCCGCCTCGGGGTCGAACCCGTCCGGGTCGATGAAGCCCTGCACGAACACCCCGTCGAGGGCGGCCACCACCAGCCCGGCGGCCGTCTCGTCGACCGGCTGACCGTCCAGGTGTGTGGCCCGGACGATCCCCGCCCGAAACTCCCGGTACATCTGCGCGATCCGCCGGTGGAGTTCGCTGCCCCTGGGTGAACCGAACAGCAGCGTGAACAGCACCACGTTCGCCTCGGGCCGCTCGCGCAGGAACTCGGAGTACGCTCCGAGGAGCACCGGCAACGCCTCGCGGAGATCGCGCCCCTGCCCCACCTCGGCCGCCACGGCCTCCTGGAATCCCGCGAACCACAGGTCCGCCACCTCCAGGTAGAGCTGCTCCTTGTTGCCGAAGTGCCACAGCACGCTGCTCTTGGCCACGCCTGCGGCCTTCGCGATCCGGTCGAGGCCGACGGTGGCCGAGGGTTCGTGGGCGACCAGGTCTGCGGCGGCGTCGAGGATACGGCGGCGGGTCCTCGCACCTCGTGAGGTCCGTCGGGCTTCGGGGCTTCGGGGGCTGTTCATCCTCGGGTCCTCCGTGGCATCGAACCAAATTGTACTGACCGGTCAGTACAATTACAAGAGAGAACGCCCGGACGGGCACACAACGGAACCCACCCCTGGCACGCTTCGTGCTCTCGCTCTGGCCGGGCACCCGTACGATGAGGAGAACGACGATGCGCAACCTGTTCTGGATGATCCTGGCGGCCGGTCTGTGGGTACTCCCCGGATGTCCCGGCGGGGACGACGACGACGACTCGTCGGGAGGGGACGAGTACGGGATCGACGTGACGGGCGCCGATCCGTGCGCACCGCTGGCCTCCACCTGCTGGATCGCCTACCAGGAGGAGAGCACGATGTTCGCCAGCACCGTCGCGGACTTCTGTACCAGGAACTCGGCCCACGACACGTACCTGACCAGCGAGGAATACCGGGACGCCATGGACGCCGTGGACGCGGCCGAGGCCCTCGAGGACGGCCCGGGCGCGTGCCAGGCCACCGCGGCGATGTACGCCCTGTACGCCCCGGTCTGGGATGCCGTGTTCGAGGCCGGCTCCTGCACGATGGCCGTGACAGCCGACGCGTTCGTCGACGGCGACGTCGAGACGAACCTCTCCCTGGTCCACATCACCCAGAACATGGGCGCGTGCTTCGTCGAGGGCCTCGGCGACTGCAGCCAGGTCGACGACTGGGCGACCTGGCTCGAACTGAACGAGGACGTCGGCCTCACCTGTAGCCAGGGGATGTCGGGGTACTACGCGGACGGGACCGTGGGGATCACGCTGCTGCCCGACGACGCATTCGAGGCCACGGTGAGCGGCCTGCAGATGGAGGGGTTCACCATCCCCACCCAGGGGACGACCATCACCGTGGACATCCACGTCGCCGCGGACCTCGCGCAGTAACACCCCCCACGGCGCTCACTCCGCTCCCCCACCTCGGCGTGGTACAGTCCGCCCTCACCTCCCACCCACACAGAGGGCCCCACCATGTCCGAGTACACCCCTACCGACGTGGATGTCCTCGCAGCCGTGGCGCTGGGCGTGGAGCAGGGCAACCCGGTCATCGACACCATCGTCGCGGCCCGCGCCGGCGTCGTCGACGACCTCCCCGCCGCCCACCCCCTCGTCCTCGTGGACGCGCTGCGCATGCTCGCGATCCTCGGTGAATGGCCGACCATCACGACGCTCTATCGGGTGCTGGCAGATCACCCCGCCGGCGTCGTGCACTTCGAGGCGGGGATAGCCGCGCAGATGCAAGGGGATCGCGAGGGCGCGAAGGACCGATATCGGCTCGCCGCGACGGGCCGCGAACCGCAGCCCATGGCCTGGAACAGCCTCGCCGCGTCCCTGTGCGAGGACGGCGAGCTGGACGACGCCTGGATCGCCGTTCAGGCCGGCATGGAGGCCATGCCCGACGACGCCATCACCGTCCGCACGGCCACGACCATCGCGATCCTCCGAGGGGACGAGGCCAGCGCGAAGGCGCTGGGATTCCCCGGCGACGTCGCAGCCGAGCGCGCCGACGCGCTGTCACGGGGGCCGTCGTCGTCGTTCGGCGGTCACGCCCGGATCGCCATGGACGCAGCCGTGGCCATCATGCGCCTGCCGGCCATGATCGGCGACATCCAGGTCGAGGCTGCGCGGCTCCTGATGACCCGGGCCGTACAGCTGGATCCCCACGACGAGCGGGCCAGGCGGGGGCTCGAGGCGTTGCAGGGGGGGTGAGGGCGCGGGCCGAGGCGCAGGTCAGAGTTTCAATCGATCCCGGTACAGCGACACCAGGAACAACCACCGCAGCACCTCGTCTCCCTCGGGGAGCGGCTCACCCAGCAATCGCTCCACCTTGACCGCCTCTTCGATGAACCCGAGGTGGACATCGGAGTGGTGCGGCGACAGCCTCTGCAGGGCATGCCGCACGCCCGAATGCGCCACGAGGTCGTTCAGGGCGAACTCGTGGATCGGATCCGCGTCCACCACCTCGACGTCCAGCTCGATTTCCAGGTTCGGATCGTCCGGATCGGGCTTGTAGAACAGCCGCTTCCACAGCGACATCGGCGGCATCTTGTAGCGCGCTTCGGGGCGCAGCAGTCCGACGGCCTCGAGCTCGGTGGGGCGCCGTACGACCACGTGCAGCAGATGGTGGGGCATCGCGTCCCCGCCCCGCCCTCGAAACTCGTGGACGTTCACCGCGTGCTTGAACCCGTTGGCGCGCATCCCGGGCCGGGGATCTCCAGTGCGACAGCGTTCGCAGGCCTGGAATCCGGCCAGGTCCTCGAGGGCCTCACGCGGCGTCGGCTCCTTGCAGATCGAGCAAGTCTCCATGACGTCAGTACACCACAACTCCCGGGGCCCGGCTGGTCTCCCGGGATCGAAAGCCTTATCATGCGCAAAATGAATGAGCGCTCATTCACCGACATCCGAGCGAAGGGACATCCATGTTGCTGCTCAATCCAAAAAATCACGTCCGCGAGTATCAGGACGACGAGTCGCGCCAGATCATGCTCGAGACCATCGAGTTCTTCGAGGACAAGGGCCGCGGCAAGCTCAAGAAAGACGACCACGAGCGCACCTGGTACGCCGACTTCCTGGAGTTCCAGAAAGAACACCGCCTGTTCGCGCGGCTGATCACCCCGGCCCAGTACGGCGGCGGCGATCCTCAGCGCCGCTGGGACACCTATCGCAACTGCGAGTTCAACGAGATCCTCGGCTTCTACGGCCTGTGCTACTGGTACACGTGGCAGGTCTCGATCCTCGGCCTCGGTCCTATCTGGATCTCCGACAACGAGACCGTCAAGCACCGCACCGCCGGCCTGCTCGAGGACGGCGGCATCTTCGGCTTCGGCCTCTCCGAGAAGGACCACGGCGCCGACATCTACTCCACCGAGATGCGGCTGGCCCCCCAGGACGACGGCACCTACCTGGCCAACGGCCGCAAGTACTACATCGGCAACGGCAACGAGGCCGCGCTGGTGTCCACCCTGGGCAAGCTGCTGAGGCCCGGCCAGGAGGAGACCGACAAGTACGAGCACTTCGTGTTCTTCGTCGTCGGCTCCAAGCACGGCCGCTACGATGTCGTCAAGAATGTCGTCAACAGCCAGTCCTTCGTCGCCGAGTACGCCCTGAACGACTACCCCATCGAGGAGGCCGACATCCTCGCCAGGGGCCGCGACGCCTGGGACATGGCGCTCAACACCGTCAACATCGGCAAGTACAACCTCGGCTGGGCCTCCGTCGGCATGTGCACCCACGCCCTGTACGAGGCCATCGACCACGCGGCCAACCGCAACCTCTACGGCCGCTACGTCACCGACTTCCCCCACGTGCGGCAGCTCTTCGTGGACGCCTACTCCCGCCTCGTGGCCATGAAGGCCTTCGCCCTGCGCGCGTCCGACTACATCCGCTCCGCGTCGGCCGACGACCGCCGCTACCTGCTGTACACCCCCATGGTCAAGATGAAGGTCACCACCCAGGGCGAGGAGGTCATCAACGCCCTGTGGGACGTCATCGCGGCCAAGGGCTTCGAGAAGGACATGTACTTCGAGATGGCCGCGCGGGACATCCGCGCGCTGCCCAAGCTCGAGGGCACCGTCCACGTGAACATGGCGCTGATCGTCAAGTTCATGCGCAACTACTTCTTCATGCCGGGCGAGTTCCCCGAGATCCCCGAGGTCTCCGAGCCCCGCAACGACGACTTCCTGTTCGACCAGGGCGCCACCAAGGGCCTCGGCAGCATCCAGTTCCACGACTACAACCTGGCCTACAACAGCGTTGATGCACCCAACGTGAACCTGTTCAAGGAGCAGATCGACGTCCTCAAGGTGTTCCTGATGACCTCGGCCATGGACACCGCCACGGCCAAGGAGCAGGCCAGGGACATCGACTTCCTGCTCATCCTCGGCGAGCTGTTCACCCTCGTCGCCTACGGCCAGGCCATCATCGAGTTCCGCAACCTCCACCGGGACGAACTCTCCGACGACCTGCTCGAGCAGATCTTCGACTTCATGGTCCGCGACTTCACCAAGTTCGCCATGCAGCTGTACTCCAAGCCCCAGACCACCCAGGCCCAGATGGACATCTGCCAGCAGATGGTCCGCAAGCCCGTGCTGGACGAGGAGCGCTACGCGCGGATCTGGGACGAGGTGTACTCCCTGCGCGGCGCGTACACGATGAACGACTGATCCGTTTTGCGCAGGCGGTGTACTATCCCCGCCACCTATGAACGATTACCCCCATCTGGTCATCTGCGCCAACACCCCGCTGCAGACCGTCGTCGAGGCGGTCGTGACCCGCTACGCCGACGGTCCGTTCCGCAGGGCCACCGATCCCGAGGACGCCTACCGCACCGTGGTGGTCGGCAAGGTGAGCGACGATCGCATGGTGGTCTGGGAGAGCCGCGGTGGCCTCACCCCGGGTCCAGGCCGAATCGAACGGGAGATCAAGGCGCGCGATCCCGGGGTCCACATCGGCGACCGCAACCAGATGTGGCCCGGCGAGTGCCCGGCCCTCGAGTCCACCCACGTGAAGCTCGCGCTGGACCTCGACGACGACAAGAACCTGGAGTACTTCGATCGGTACACGGCGCGACTGCCCGGGGTCGTCTCCAGGCTGTTCCCCCTGGTGCACTCGGAGTGCGACGCGCGGATCGAATGGCTCGACGGCTGGGTAGAGGGCCCCGATCCCACACCGTACGAGCCCGGCATGCTCCGGTACTCGTGCGACCTCGTGGGCCTCCTGGCCGTCCGGACCGGGGACAAGCACTGGCGCGAGGAGCACGTCACCCTGGCCAACTTCCCCGCCCTGACCCCCGACGGGACGTTCATCAACAAGGGACGTGCCAAGCAGTACGCCATGGACGACTTCGGCCGCCAGCTGCTCAACCTGCTGGAGAGCTTCGCGTTGCCCTCCTACGAGCAGGCATTCTCCACCGTCCCCCACGACCGGCTGCCGACGCTGCTGTTGCAGGATCTGTACGACGCTTCCTGAAGCGGTGACCTCGTAGGTCGCGATGAGTTGATCGCGCCGTCGAGGGGTTTGGCGGTCGCCACGCCCCCGATCTAGAACAAGTAGTGCAGGTTCACACCAATCTCCGTCGTCCCCTCCCCCACATCGATCGTGATCTTCGAGAACCCCGGCTTCCCGAATCGCCCCACCACTCCGTTGCTGAACCCGTAGCCCTCCAGCGGAATGCCGAGGCGGTTGGTGTCCAGCGAGCCGTTGTCGTTCTCGTCGTGGAACATCGATATCGCGACCGTCCCCGCAGCGGGCAGGTCCAGGTGAGCCGTCACCGTCCCCTCGACAGCCGGGACGGCCACCTTCGCGATGGCGTCCGTGGTCTGCTCGTACGACTCGGCGTCTGCAAAGACCGCGATGTAGATCACGCCGCGGTCGCTCCGGACGCCGGTGATCTCCACGTCCAGACCCGGTGGTGCGGATTGCGCGGAGATCGAGGCCACGAGGGGCAGCCCCACGAGGAGCCCGAACAGGGTGCGGGGCAGTGGGGGGATTCTCGGTCGGGGGAGCGTCATTGACAGCCTCCAGATCAATAAATAACATATGTTTCGATAACAGGTGTAATGAAAAGGACGATCCATGCCACGTACCATCTCGATTGCCCGTGAGCAGATCCTGGACGCAGCCTTCGCCATCGTCCGGGAACAGGGCGCCGACAAGCTCTCCGCGCGGACCGTGGCGGATGCTGTCGGTTGCTCGCCCCAGCCCATCTACCGGGCCTACGGCTCGATGAAGAAACTGCGCGAGGACGTCTTCGCGCGCGCCGCTCAGGTGGCGATGGAGTACCTCACGAGCGAAGAAGCCGATCCCCCGTTCATGGCGATGGGCTACGGCAACCTCCGCTTCGCGCAGCAAGAGCCTCACCTCTATCGCCTGATCACCGAATCGGACCAGGTGGTGGCCGACCTGCTGACGGGCACGGCACCGCCGGAGTTCGTCCTCGAGCAGCTACGGCAGATCCCCGGACTGGCCGAGATGGAGGTCGCCCAGTTGCAGCGTATCCACGCGTTGCTGTGGTTCTTCAGCCTGGGCATCGCCTCGGTGTTCAGGGCGAACACCGCCGACGATCCGATGCCGCTCGCCCGGCACTACCTGGACTCGGCGGGCCAGGCCGTGATCGAGTGGGAGAAGGGCGTGGTGCGCACATGAGGATCGCCGTGATCCTGGGCAGCCCCACGGGCCGGAACAGCGCGACGCTGCAGTACGTCAGGTACATCCAGCAGCGCTTCGCCCAGCACGAGTTCGACCTGCTGGACGTGGGACGCGGGACGCGAAGGCTGGAGCAGAACCGGAAACACTTCGATGCCATCGTCAAGGCCATGTCGGCGGCCGATGCCGTGCTGTGGACATTCCCCGTGTACACCTTCTTGGCCCCTGCTGGCCTCGTGCGCTTCGTCGAACTGCTCTACGAGCGAGCCGGCGAAGGAGCCTTCGACGGCATGCCCGCGACCGCACTGACCACATCCGAGCACTTCTTCGACCACACCGCCCACCACTACATCGAGGAGGTCGGCGAGGATCTGGGGATGGCCGTGCTCAAGGGATTCTCCGCAGAGATGGAGGAACTCTTCGGCGAACAGGGGCGCCACGACCTCGAGTCCTTCGTGCGACAGTTCTTGCGCTTCGCCGAGGACCGCCTCCCCCCGGAGATCCACCACAGCCGCGTCGAGTGGTCGCCGCCGGCCTATGCGCCTCAGCTGGGCGATCCCGTGGACAGCAGCGGCCCGCGACGGGTCACCGTGATCACCGATCTCTCCGAAGGGGACCACAACCTCGCGCACATGATCGAGGCCTTCGTCCACCACTGCCCCCACCCCGTCGACGTGCTCGACCTCCACCACATCGGCATGAAGGGTGGCTGCATGGGCTGCCTCAGATGCGTCTACGACGGTACGTGTGTCTACAAGGACGGCTTCGCCGAGGCGTTCGACGAGCGCATCCGCACCGCCGACGCGCTCGTGTTCGCCGGCACGGTGCGGCACCGGTACTTCTCCTCCACCCTCAAGGCCTACTTCGACCGCAACTTCCGCAACGGACACCGGCCGATCCTCCACGGCAAGCCCATGGGCTGGCTGATCTCCGGGCCGCTGCGCCAGCTGCCCAACCTACGCCAGATCATCGAGGCCAAGGCCGAGGTCCAGCGCAGCCCGCGCCTGGGCATCGTCACGGACGAGTACGCGGACTCCGACGCCATCACGGCCCGCATCGAACAGATGGCCATGGACGTGGGGAGGCGCTGCGAGGAGGCGTGGATCCGGCCCGCGTCCTTCCTGGGTGTCGGCGGTCGCAAGATATTCCGCGACCTGATGTGGTCGATGCGCGGCGTCATGCGCGCCGACCACGCCTACTACACCCGCGAGGGCCTGTACGACTTCCCCCAGAAAGGCTGGCGCGGAGTCCTGTTCAACTGGTCGATGACGCTGATGATGGCGTTGCCGAGGTCCAGGAACTGGCTGCTGGGCAACCTGGCGGACCTCAAGCTGGCGCGGTTCAAGAAGATCGTGGAGCCCGGGCCGGAATCGACGTGATCAGTCCACCCAGAGCCCCTCGTGCCCGGCAGCGGGCGAGGTGAGCGTCTCGTCACCGTCGGGATACACCGCGCCGTCGAGCTCCTCGTAGTCGAGCCGTATCCGCCCCTCCGCGCCGTCGCCGCCGAGGGCACCGCCGTAGGGGATGCCGACCTGGGACGCGGACCATCCTCCTTCGCCACCGGTCGCCTGCACGATCCCGCCGAGGGACATGGACGCCGCCGCGAGCAGGATCTGCCCGCCGGAGCCGGCGCCGCCGCCGCCGTTCTCTCCCCAGTAGCCGTCGGTGAACGCGTCGTCGCCGTCCTCGCCGACGGCCGAGATCGAGCCGGCGACGGTGAGCGTGCCGCCGCAGTACAGGGCTACCAGGCCGCCGCCGTCGCCACCGTCGCCCGAGTAGTTGTGGAGGTCCGCGCCGTCGCCCTCGGTGTCGGGTGATCCACCGCCACCGCCAGACCCGACGAACCAGTCGTTCAGCTCGGCGTCACCGTAGGCCACGCCGCCTTCGCAGACCGCGCTCCCATCGTACTCGGTGCCCCACTCGCCCGCGGCGCCAAAGCCACCGCCGCCGCCCGAGTCCGCGTGGTCCCCCCGCCGGGGGTATGCGCCGCCGCCGCCACCGTTGGCCGCGGCGTCTCCCGCGACGCCAGCGCCGCCGTGGGACTCGCCCTGGTACGGGTCGTAGCTGTTGCCGTACACGCCGTCGCCGCCGAGGAACCCGAGGCCATCGGCGTCCACCGCGCCGTCGATGGTCACGTCTCCGGTCGCGCGGAACACGACCGCGCCACCGCCCGCGCCGGTCCAGCCGTCCGCGGTCAGGCTCGCGCCCGCGGGCACGTCCACGTCGGTGTAGTGCGGCACGCGCTGGACCAGGACGACGCTGGCCGGGTCGTAGCTGTTGAGCAGGTCCGGCTCCACGGTCAGCACGGTGCCGTTGACCTCGGCCACGAACAGGAACTCGATCAGCCCCGCGTCCACCCCCTGCTGGGAGAGCACCAGGACCTCGTCGCCAGTGGTGAAGGGGGCGCCATCGTCCACCTCGATCGCCGTGTCTCCGGCCGCCGCGCCGGCCGTGAGCAGGGTCCAGTCCTGCAGCACCACCGTTCCCCCGACCGCGAGCGCACCATCCGCGCCGAGACCGGCGTTCGGCCCGCGCGCGATCGCCGCGTCCAGCTCGTCGGCGTCCCACTCGTTTCGCAACCCGTCGCCGTCGATGTCCGGGTCCTCGCAGTCGGTCACGCCGTCGCCGTCGAGGTCGAAGCCCTCGTCCACGGCGCCGTCGCAGTTGTTGTCCACGCCGTCACACACCTCCTCGGCGCCCTCGTGCACCGCGGCGTCGCCGTCATCGCAGTCCCCCTCGCAAGGGCGGAAGCCGTCGCCGTCGGCGTCCTGCTCGTCCGCCGGGACCACACCATCGCAGTCGTCGTCCACGCCGTTGCAGGCCTCGGCAGCGCCGGGGTGGACGCCGGCGTCGCCGTCATCGCAGTCCCCCTCGCATTCGCTGTGACCGTCGGCGTCCGCATCCAGCTCGTCCACCGGGACCACACCATCGCAGTCGTCGTCCACGCCGTTGCAGGCCTCGGCAGCGCCGGGATGAATCGCGGCGTCCCCGTCGTCGCAGTCCCCCTGGCACGTCGCATACGCATCCCCGTCGGCGTCCTGCTCGTCCTGCGGGAGCGCACCATCGCAGTCGTTGTCGATCTCGTCGCAGATTTCGACCGCCCCCGGATACCGGGCCGCGTCAGCGTCATCACAGTCTGCATCGCAGATCCGTGCACCATCCAGATCGCCGTCCACCTCGTCCGCGGGGACGGCGCCGTCGCAGTCGTTGTCCACGCCGTCGCACAGCTCGGCGGCGCCGGGGTAGCGGGTGGCATCGGTGTCGTCGCAGTCGTCGCAGTTGACGAATCCATCACCGTCCGCGTCCAGCAGCTCACCCGGCGGGATGGCGCCATCGCAGTCGTCATCCACCTGGTTGCACAGCTCGACTGCACCCGGATGCACCGCGGCGTCGCCGTCGTCACAGTCCCCCTCGCACGCCGCGAAGGTGTCCACGTCCACATCCTGCTCGTCCGCGGGGAGGGCGCCGTCACAGTCGTTGTCGAGCCGATCGCACAGCTCGACCGCGCCCGGGTGGGTCGCGGCGGACGCGTCGTCGCAGTCCCCATCGCAGATCCGATGGCCATCGCCGTCGCCGTCCGTCTCGTCGGCCGGGGTAGCGCCGTCGCAGTCGTTGTCCACCCCGTCACACAGCTCCGTGGCGCCTGGATATGCCGTCGCGTCCGTGTCGTCGCAGTCGTCACAGTTGACGAACCCGTCGCCGTCCGCGTCCAGGAGCTCCTCCGGGGGGATGGCGCCGTCGCAGTCGTCGTCGATTCCGTTGCACTCCTCGGCAGCAGCGGGGCTCACCGACGCGTCGCTGTCGTCACAGTCCCCCTCGCAGCCCGCGAAGCCGTCGCCATCGAGGTCGTGCTCATCCACGGGGACGGCGCCGTCGCAGTCGTCGTCGAGGCCATTGCACTGCTCCACCGCCCCGGGGTGGACCAGCGGATCTCCGTCGTCGCAGTCCCCGTCGCACAGCAGCGATCCATCCTGGTCACCGTCGGCCTCGATCTCCGGTACGGTGCCATCGCAGTCGTTGTCCGCTCCATCGCAGAGTTCTGGCGCGCCCGGGTACACCGCGGCGTCCGTGTCATCACAGTCGTCGCAGTTGACGGCCCCGTCGCCGTCCGCGTCCAGCTGCTCGTCCGCCGGGATCGCGCCATCACAGTCGTCGTCCACACCGTTGCAGGCCTCGACCGCGCCAGGATGGACGGTCGCGTCGCCATCGTCGCAGTCGCCATCGCACACTCGAAAACCGTCCAGATCCGCGTCGTCTTCGTCCAGCGGCACGGTCCCATCGCAGTCGTTGTCCAACCCGTCGCACACCTCGACAGCTCCCGGGAAGGTGGCCGGATCCGCGTCGTCACAGTCCTCGCAGACCACGAACCCGTCGCCATCCCCATCCACGGTCTCTTCCGCAGGCAGGGCCCCGTCACAGTCGTCGTCCATGCCGTTGCACACCTCCACGGCCCCCGGATGGATGTCCGCGTCGATGTCGTCACAGTCGCCCGCGCACGGGGCGAATCCATCCCCATCGGCGTCGGCCTCGTCCACAGGCACGTCACCGTCGCAGTCGTTGTCCACCCCGTCGCACAGCTCCTCGGCCCCGGGGTGCACATCGGCCTCGCCGTCGTGACAATCGCCGTCGCATGGCGCGAACCCGTCGCCGTCGAGGTCCTCCTCGTCCGCAGCCACCCCATCGCAGTCGTTGTCGAGGTTGTCGCACAGCTCCGGAGCGCCCGGGTAGGTGTCTGGATCGCTGTCGTCACAGTCTCCATCGCACACCATCACCCCATCGCCGTCCACGTCCTCTTCCCCCTCGCCAGGGGCGCCGTCACAATCGTTGTCCACCCCATCGCAGAGCTCCGGCGCGCCGGGGTACGAATCGGGATCGTTGTCGTCGCAGTCCTCCTCGACCGGGAACCCGTCGCCATCGGCATCCTCGGGCTCGACCGCGTCGTCGTCGTCGTCGTCGTCGTCGTCGTCGTCGTCCACGATCCCGGGGGCGCTGTCGTCGTCGTCGATGCTCTCGTCGGTGCATGCGACGAGCGTCAGGGTCATGAAGGCGAACATCCACAGGATTCCACGGGGCACGGCGACCTCCCTCTCGCGCCCTGGTGGATGGGCGCAGTTCGTAGTCTATCGCGTGGTCGGAAGAGCCGCAGGTGGCCCAGAGACGTACCCCTCTCGGAGTGACCCGGCGAAGACTGGTACCCTCCCCCCGTGATCTGGGTTCCCCTCTCCATCCTCGCCGGCCTGGCCGACGCCACGGTCTACGCCGCGATGAAGAAGCTCGGCGACGTGCCTCCGCACGTCACGCTGTGGTGGCGATCCGCCCTGGCGATGCCGGTCCTGGGGACGCTGCTGGCCATCGACGGGATACCCGAGCTGAAGCCTGGGCTGCTGCCCGTGCTGCTGGTGTTCAGCGTGATGATCGCCCTGGGCAGCCTGCTGATCATCCACGCGACGCGGGTCTCGCCCCTGTCGTCGTCCATGCCCGTGCTGTCGTTCACCCCGGCGTTCCTGCTGGTGACGTCGTGGCTGATGCTCGGTGAGCGTTCGGGGCCCCTGGGCACGGTCGGGGTCCTGACCATCGTCGCGGGCGCCTACGTGCTCAACGCCCACCGCCTGTCCGTGGGGCTGCTCGCGCCGCTGAAGGCGCTCGTGACCACCCGCGGATCGCTGTACGTGCTGGGCACCGCGCTGATCTACGCCATCACCGCCAACCTGGGGAAGATCGGCATCCAGCTCTCCAGCGCGACGTTCTTCACGGCCGCGGCCTACCTGGTGGTCTCGCTGGTGGTGCTGCCGTTCATGGTGCGTGCGACGATGAAGCACGGTGGGGTGTTTCGCGCCCACGCGGGTACCCTCCTGGTCATGGGCGCGGCCGCCGCGGTGATGATGATCTGCTACGCCGTGGCCGTGCAGCTGACGATCGTGCCCTACGTCATCGCGCTCAAGCGCACCAACGGGCTGTTCAGCGTGCTGTTCGGGTTGCTGCTGTTTCGCGAGGGGCGCATCCGGCAGAGCCTGGCCGGGGCGGCGATCATGTTCGCGGGGGTGGTGTTGATCACATTGGCGGGGAGCTAGCCCGGGCCTCTTCACATGCCCACTGCGGCGCCCAGATGCTCTCCGGATCGGGGAAGGGCAGGATGGCGACGATCTCCGAGCTTCCACGACAGGCGCGGTAGTTGGTGACGGCGCCCGAGTGACGGAGGAGATCGGGGAGCGTGCGCTGGGGGTGGTTCTCCGCTGCGATGTCCCACACCCGCGCGGTCCCGTCCTGCGAGCCGGTGACCAGGCGCGAGCCGTCCGGGGTGATGGCGGCGGCCCAGAGGATGTTCTCGTGCCCCTCGAGGACCTGCAACAGCGCGCCGGTGTCCAGGTCCCACACCCGCGCCGTGCGGTCCTGAGATCCCGTGACCACGCGCGAGCCGTCCGGGGTGATGGCGGCGGCCCAGACGCGGTCCGCGTGTCCGGCCAGGGTCCTCAGGGCGGCGCCCGTGTCCAGATCCCACACCCGCGCGGTCTTGTCCCTCGAGCCCGTGACGAGGCGTGAGCCGTCCGGCGTGACCGCGACGGCGTAGATGTCCCCCTCGTGGCCTTCGAGGACCTGGAGGGTCGCGCCCGTCCGGAGGTCCCACACCCGCGCGGTCTTGTCGAACGAGCCGGTGACCAGGCGCTCGCCGCCGGGCGTGACGGCGACGGTGGCGACGACGCCGTCGTGGCCTTCGATGACGAGGTTCTCTGCGCCGGTCTCGAGATCCCACACCCGCGCGGTCTTGTCCCCCGACCCTGTCACCACCTTGCCCCCGTCGGGAGTGACGGCGACCGAGTAGACGTGGTCCTGGTGTCCCTCGAGGATGTGAACCTGCGCGCCGGTCTCGAGGTCCCAGATCCGCGCGGTCGTGTCCAGCGAGCCCGTCACCAGGCGTCGCCCGTCCGGCGTGACGGCCGCGGCGAAGACCGGACCGGCGTGACCGCTCAGGACCTGGAGCTCCGCGCCGGTCTCGAGATCCCACACCCGCAGCGTCTCGTCCATCGACCCGGTCACGAGGCGCCGTCCGTCCGGCGTGATCGCGACCGCCTCGACGGCCCCGCCGTGGCCTTCCAGGATGCTCAGGGCGGCGACCGCGCCGAGGTCCCACGCGCGCGCCGTGTGGTCGCCCGAGCCCGTGATCAGGCGCGACCCGTCCGGCGTGACGACGGCCGCGTAGACGGCGTCCTCGTGCTCCTGGAGGACCTGCAGCACCCGCCCCGTCCGCAGATCCCACATGCGCGCCGTCTTGTCCTCCGAGCCCGTGATCAGGCGGTCGCCGTCCGGCGTGATGGCGGCCGCGTAGACAGGGCCTTCGTGCCCTTCGAGGAGCCGGATCGCCGCGCCGGTCTCGAGGTCCCACACGCGCGCGGTCCTGTCGTACGAGCCCGTGACCAGCTGTCTCGAGTCCGGGGAGACGGCGACGGCGCAGATGCCGCCTCGGTGTCCCTCTAGGCGTCGGATCATCCGGCCCGTCTCCAGGTCCCAGATGCGCACCGTGCGGTCCCCGGAGCCGGTGACCAGGTGCCGCCCGTCCGGGGCGATGGCCACGGCCTCGACGACCCCGTCGTGGCCCCGGAGGACCTGGATCTCGGCGCCGGTCTCGAGGTCCCATACCCGCGCGGTCCGATCCCTCGACCCGGTCACCAACCGCGCCCCGTCAGGGGTGATGGCGGCGGTCCAGATGCGGTCCTGGTGCCCCTCGAGGACGTGGATCACCGCGCCGGTCTCGAGGTCCCACACCCGCGCGGTCGTGTCCAGGGAGCCCGTCACCAGGCGCCTCGAGTCCGGCGTGATGGCGGCGGCGTAGATGAAGTCCTCGTGGCCCTCGAGGACCCGGATCACCGCGCCCGTGTCCAGATCCCACACCCGCGCGGTCTTGTCGAAGGAGCCCGTCACCAGCCGCTGGCCATCCGCCGAGATGGCGGCGGTGAAGACGGCGCGGGCGTGCCCCTCGAGGACCAGGGCTGGGCTCGCAGCGAGCAAGGCGGAGAGATCGTCCCGGTGACGCTCGGGGGATTCGGACAGGGTCGTCTTGCTCCGCGCCGCCGCCAGCGCAGCCCCGGTCGAACCGCGCAGCTGCAGCGCCGCCTCCCTGGCCTCCCACATGGCGGCCTCGGCGCGGACCTGCTCGTCCCGGGCCAGCTCAGCGGCGGCGTCGGCGCTCCTGCGGCCGGTCACGGCCTGGTTCCGCTGCAGGACCACGACCACCACGACGACGGCCAGCGCGGCGATCACCGCGGCCGTGACCACGCGCCTCCTCCGGACGCCGCGGAGCTCTCGCCTCGACCCGGCGTCGAGGAACCGCTGCACCACGGCGGGCAACGACACGATCCGCTCTCCCATGCGGCGGGCGTCGGCCAGCGCCGCCCCCTCCCAGACCTCCTGATCCGGGCGGCCGCGGCGATCCCACAGCTCCGCGGCCTGCCTCACCTCGTCGAGGAACACCCTGTGGTCGCGGCTCTCCTCGACCCAGCGGCCCAGCACCCGCCAGGTGCTCACCAGGGACTCGTGGACCAGCTCCAGCTCGGCGTCGCCGGTGCTCGAGCGCGCCTTGCGGATCAGGACCAAACGGCCCTTGATCAGGCGCTCGATGACCTCCTCGGCCGGGGGACCGAGCTCCTCCATCAGCTGCGCCCTGGGGACCACCGCGCGAGTGCCCTCGGCCGACACCAGGCGCACCAGCACCTGTCGAGCGACGGTCAGCTGCCGGGCGCTGAACACGTCCAGGACACCGTCGGCGTGCCGGGCCAGCGCGCCCGCGACGCCGCCCATGGCCTCGTGGGCCGAGCGCAGGAGGAGGTGCCGTTCACGGTCGCGCATCTCCCACAGGGTCTGGCCCGCGACCTGCAGCAGGGGCAGCGCCGCGACCTCTCCCTCGACGTCCGAGACCATCTCCTCGACCAGGGCCGGATCGTCGTAGCGATAGCCGCTGGCCACCACCGGCCGCGTCAGGATCTCCTCCAGGGCCTCGGGCCGGGGGCTGCGCAGGACGGTCACGCGCCCGAGGATCTGCCGCGACACCTCGCTCACGGCCAGCCGGCCGAGGAAGTCGTCGCGGAGCGTGAAGATGACGCGCGCGGGCCCTTCGGGATCGTCCGCGGCCATGCACAGGGCGTCCATGAACGTGCGGAGGAGGCCCGGTTCGCTCCCCAGCGAGACCAGCTCCTCGAGCTGGTCCACGAACAGCAACACCCGGGCCTGCTCCTGGTCGGCGATCTCGGAGAGCTTCAGCGCCAGGCGAGCCGGAGACTCCCGCAGCTCCCGGGTCAGGCGGGCCTCCTCGGCCTCGATCTCGTCGTGGGTCGGTCCCGTGTAGGGATCGAAGGAGCCCGACAGCGAGCCGTCCCGGCCCGTGACGCTGCCCAGGACGCCGCTGCTGGAGGTGTGTTGGGTGCCGCCGGACAGCAGGCGCGCGGCAAGAGCGCGCATGGGCTGGCGACCCGGCCGCAGCTTGAGCACGGTCCAGCGCCCCTGCTCGTGCAGCCTGGGGATGATCCCGGCCTGGACCAGCGAGCTCTTGCCAGCGCCCGAGGGCCCCACGATGGGGAGCACCGGCTCCACCCGCATCCGCTCCAGGAACGCGTCCACCTCGGCGTCGCGGCCGAAGAACCGGCTGGCATCGCGCTCGTCACACGGCAGCAGCCCGCGAAACGGCGCGTCCGCGGATTCGGCGCGGGCGGGCGCGCCCGGCCGCAGCGCTTCGAGGGTCCTGAGGATGGACTCCACCCGCGGGCGCCGGCCGGGGTCCTTGTCCAGGCAGCGCTCGATGAGCGCCCTGAGCTCCGGGTGGACCGACTCGGGCAGCGGCGGGACCGGCCCCGGGCTGCAGATCTTGAGATAGAGCTGGTAGACGTTGGCGCGCGGCCACGGATACCGGCCGCCAGCGAGCTCGTACAGGATCAGCCCGAGCGCCCACACGTCGATCGCGGGGGTCGCGGGCGACTTGGACCACTGCTCCGGCGCCATGTACCTGGGCGTACCGCGCAGATCCTCGGCCATGGTCCGGAAGGACTCGATGGCCGCGAGGGCCTCGGCCTCCTCCGCGGCCGGTCCGTCGCTTCGCGGCTCCGGGACCTCGTCGTCCGAGACCGCCTTGGCCAGCCCGAAGTCGAGCACGCGGATGCGGCCGTCCGCGGGGATCATCACGTTGGCGGGTTTGAGGTCCCGATGGAGGATCTTGTGGCGGTGCGCCTCGCGCAGCGCGTCCGCGATGGCCACCCCGACCCGCGTGGTCTGGTTGAAGCTCGATCGCTCGCGGTGCATGCGAGCGCGCAGGGTCTCCCCTTCGAGGTACTCCAGCGCCACGTAGGGCCTGCCGCCGGACTGGCCCGAACCGTAGATGGTGATGATGTGCGGGTGGTTGAAGCGGGCCGTGGCCTGCGCCTCGAACAGGAACCGATCGACGCCGGACGCTGAATCGAACGCCTTGAGCCGCAGGACCTTCAGGGCCACCTTGCGCCCGAGGACGGTGTCGCGCGCCAGATAGACCTCGCCCATCCCCCCTCGGCCGATCCTCCGCGAGATCTTGTACTGATCGACCAGCGTCCCGGGCTGGATCACAGGACTCGCCCGTCTCGCACGGCGTCGCGGTACTGCTGGGCGAAGTCCGACGGCGTGCACTGGAAGTACGCCTTGAACCGACGAGAGAAGTGGGCCGGGTCCTCGAACCCCACCTGGTACCCCACGTCCCCGACCCGGTGCACCCCCGCCTTGAGCAGCTGCTTGGCCTCGGTCATCCGCACGGCCAGGATCAGCTGCCTCGGCGTGCAGCTCAACGAGCGCTTCAGCCCCCGCTGCAGGGTCCTCGACGACATGTGCAGGGCCTGGGCCAGATCGGCCACGGACACGTTCTCGCTCACGTGCAGCTTGAGGTAGGCCAGCGCCATCTCGGCCAGCGCGCGCCACTCGTCCGCGCCCACGTCGTCGCCGCCGTCCGCCGGGAGCGCCTCGATCTGCTCGGCCAGCTCCCGGGCCGCCTGGTCGAACGGCAAGATGGTGAACCGGCTGCGCAGCACCGTGAGCAACGACGCGCCGGCCGTGAAGCTCAGCGACGTCGTGGCCGTGGCGGGGTCTTCATCGTTGCCGACGTCGAACATCGGCGCGTCCTCGGGCGAGATCTCGAGGCTCGGTCCGGCCGACTGCTCGATCTCCTCCAGGCGGGCGGCCAGCGTCCTGAAGCGGCGCCGCTCCTGGCGCTGCCGCAGCATGAAGAACGCCGCCGTGCTGCCCGACGCCGCCAGCGCGGCCACGAAGGCCACGAGCAGGTCACCCATGGGGACCACCCATTCCCGTACCCGAAAGGCCGGATCATCCACCCAAGATCACCATTAGCACGGTGATGGGCTCGCGTCACGGGGACTGTGGGGGGAGTCTCGGACGGAAGGAAGGGGGGGGCGGCGAGGCGCTCGGTCCCTGGGTCGCTCCGCCGCGACGGCGTACCTCGACGGCGCTCAGCGCTCGACTCCACAAGCGCTCGATCCGGCGTCCGTGCACGTCCGAGAGCAGTACACGTCACTGGCGCACTCGTCGATCTCGGTCCATTCGTAGCTCTTCTCGCACGTCCCCAGGGCGCGGCAGTCCGCCTCGCAACAGCAGTACCGCTCGTCCGCGGCCGCGGGTTGCAGGGTCCCGCCGAAGAGGAGACCGATCGCCAGCCCGAACAGGGCCAGGGTCAGCAAACAGGTAGAGCGCTTCGTCATCGTCTTCCCTCCCGGTGAGTGGTCTAGTAAGGCGGATTGAGGTCGGTCCAGATCTCGATGGCCTTGGTGTACTCCCAGGTGGTGCCGTCGAGCATGAACTCCATCGTGAAGTCGAAGCGCACGAGGGGGGTCTCCTCGTCGTAGTCGAAGGGGCCGCGGTAGCCGCCCGGATCGCTGGACTCCCACATGCCGTAGTACCCCGCGTGGGCGTACTCGTCCCGCTCGTGGTCCACCGCGTAGGACCAGCTCCCGCTGTCGCAGTTGCCCCACCAGCAGAACTGCGGCCCCACGTCGTAGTAGTAGACGTCGAAATCGACGATGTACTCGTTGTCGAAGTAGATCCACGAGGCCAGGTGGGTCACGTCGTCCACCTCACCCCCGGTCTCGGCGATCCACACGTCGCAGCTGTCCGCCCAGCTGCGCGAGCAGGTCTCGGACGAGTCCTCGAAGATGCTGCTGGGGTAGTAGTAGGACCCGTCGCCGCCGAGCACCATGCTGTAGGGCTGCGGAGACCACATGTTCGCCTGCGCGGGCAGAGCCATTCCGAAGATCCCGACGATACCCATCAAGATTGCCCATCGATTCGCCACCATGATCGTTTCCTCCTGACCGGCTGAATCCGCCGGCCTCGTGGAGCGCCCCCTGCTGCCGACCTCGACCCCAGGTACGCTCCGGTTGCTTCAACACCTCAAGGAGTAACCAGGACCGGGGCGTGCCGGAATGGACGGACGCGACATGTCGCGAACGGACAAGACGTTGTCGCGTCTGTCCGGGCATCGAGGCGCGTTGAATCCAACCCCCGTGGCATCATGTCCCCTGTACACCGAGGGGCAGGCCATGCACGAATCCACACAATCCGTCACGAGACCCTCCCCCTGGGACCGCACGCGCGCCTGGCTGATGGAGCGCATGACCCTGCCCCTGGTGCGGACCAAGTTGTTCGCGGTGGCGACGATGCTCAACTACAGGCCGTCGCTGAGGCACCACCTGAAGGACCGCCTGCCCGACGGCGAGGACATGGTGTTCGACGCGGTCATCCAGTGGACCACGTGGGACCGCTCGAGGGGGATGCACGCGGTGTTCCGCGATGGGCGGATGAAGGTCGGGGCGGGGGTCCTCGAGCAGGCGGACGTGACGTTCCGCTGCAAGCGGCTTCAGGACCTGCGTGGGCTGTTCGCGGCGGGCGCCGACACGCTGGACATGATCATCAACAACGACGTGGCCATCGAGGGCAACATGAGCACCCTGGCCAAGTTCGGCCACATGGCCGCGGCGGTCCAGCAGGGTGGACGCAAGCTGCCGCTGCACGAGCGCTGGAGCCACAGCGCCTGGCCCGACCACTGGCAGGACATGCCCGCCTACCCCGTGGGAGAACCGCCGGCCGATATCCCGGCGGGCGAGGTGACCCTCCTCGACGATCCCCACCTGACGGCCTACTCGCTGGAGGACCTACCGAGGATCAAGCGCCAGCTCTGGGCCTACCGGACCGAGCTGACGCAGTGGTGCACCGAGCGGGCGGTGAACCTCACGCAGTTCGTGCGGAGCGAGGAGGGGGGACCGGACGAACGCGCCGTGGACCGTCAGGCGCGCGCGGTCCGTCACCTGCTGACCCACAAGAAGCCGGTCATCCACGACGACGACCTGCTCGCCGGGACCACGACCTCCAAGCGGATCGGCGTGCCCCTGTACCCGGAGCTGGGCGCCACCTGGGGTTGGTCCGAGCTGCTGACCACCCAGGCGCGGGAGCGCAACCCGTACCTGATCACCGACGAGGAGATCGATCTGCTCGACCGTCAGGTCTACCCGTTCTGGCTCCACGACAACGTGCGCCAGTACAGCTACGACCACGGCGGCGATCCCGAGCTGCTGAACCTGGACGCCCGGTTCGCCCTGTACTTCATGTGGAAGACGCAGGCCATCTCCCACACGCTGATCGACACACCGAGCGTGCTGCGCAGGGGCTTGCGGGACATCTGCGACGAGGCCCGCGAGCGGGAGGCCGGGGCGCAGGACGACGAGGCTCGGGAGCTCTACGGCGCCATGCAGATCGCCCTCGACGGGGTGATCGACTACTCCGGCCGGCTGGCCACCCACGCGCGGGAGCTGGCCCAGGGCCTGGACGGGGACGAGCGCCGCCGCGCCGAGCTGCTGGAGATGGCGCGTATCTGCGACAAGGTGCCCGCCCAGCCCGCCGAGACGCTGCACGAGGCCGTCCAGGCCATCTGGCTGCTGATGGTGGCGCTACACCAGGAGAGCTTCAACGCGGCGCTGGTCGTGGGGCGCCTCGACGTGTGGCTGGAGCCGTTCTTCCAGGCGCACATGGCCGGCGCCGAGGACGACGGGGACGAACGCCAGCGCATCGAGCGCGCCCTCGAGCTGTGCAGCGCGCTGGTGCTCAAGCTCACCGATCACATGCCGTTCGTCGAGAGCGCCGGCAACCGCATCTTCTCCGGGTCGTCGGGCAACCAGGTGATCACCCTGGGGGGCGTGACCGGCGACGGCGCGTCGGCCGTGTGCGACATGACCTGGATCTGGCTCAAGGTCACCGAGATGCTGCGCGTGCGCGATCCCAACGTGAACGCGCGCTTCGCCCCCGGCGTGAACTCCCACGCGTACCTGCGGCGCCTGTGCGAGGTGAACCTGCTCACGGGCGCCACGCCGTCGCTGCACAACGACGACGCGGTGATCCCGTCGATGCTCGAGCAGGGCTTCGAGCTTCGGCACGCCCGGGACTGGACGGCCACCGGGTGTGTCGAGCCCACGAGCTGCGGACGGCACCTGGGGCACACCAACTCGATGATGTTCAACATGGTCGGCGCATTCGAGATGGCGCTGAACGACGGCGTGCACCCGCTGATCGGCGAGCAGGTCGGTCCGCGCAGCGGTGATCCCCGCGGGCTCGAGACCTTCGATGCGTTCCTGGGCGCGTTCAAGAGCCAGCTGGGGTGGCTCATCGATCGCTCGGCCGAGGCCAACAACATGCTGGGCCGCACCCACCAGCGGATCCACCCCACGCCGCTGATGTCTGCCCTCTTCGAGGGTCCGATGGAGTCGGGTCGCGACGTGGTGCGCGGTGGCGCGCGCTACAACTCGTCGGGCACGGCGCTGGTGGGATTCACCGACGTCGTGGACAGCCTCGCCGCGGTCAAGACCCTGGTGTACGACGAGGGCCGGGTGGACATGGCCACGCTGCTCGACGCCCTCGCAGCCGATTTCGCCGGGCACGAGGCGCTGCACGCCGAGGTCCTCAACCGCGCGCCCAAGTTCGGCCAGGACGGGGGGATGCCCCTCGAGATCGCGCAGGACCTGATGGCGTTCGCCTACGACCGCTACCAGTCCCACGAGCACTACCGGGGCGGCCGCTACGTACCCGGGTACTGGTCCATGTCCTACCACGTGGCATTCGGCGACCTGTCCGGCGCCCTGCCCAGCGGCCGCCGCCGCGGCGAGAGCTTCACCCCCGGCCTCACGCCGTCCCAGCGGTCCGGCGCGCCGCTGACCGAACAGCTGCGCACCGTGGCCTCCCTGGACGCCCTGCACATGCCCAACAACATCGCGTTCAACGTCAAGGTCGTGCCCGGCGCCGACGACAGCCACGCCCAGACCGTCGACCGGATGGCGGCCTACGTGGGCGCGTACTTCGAGATGGGCGGCATGCAGATCCAGTTCAACGTGACCGACAGCGACACCCTGCGCGCGGCCATGGAGACCCCCGACGAGTACCGCGACCTGCTCGTGCGCATCTCCGGGTACAACGTCTACTTCGTGGACCTGACCCCCGAGGCCCAGCTCGAGGTCATCGGCCGCATGGAGCACGCCCTGTGACCCGCGGCGACGAGCCACGGCCGCCGTACATCGTCGACGTGCGGCGCAACTCCCTCGACGACGGCCCCGGCATACGCACGGTGGTGTTCTTCAAGGGCTGCCCCCTCCGCTGCGCCTGGTGCCAGAACCCCGAGACCCTGTCGCCGAGTTCCCAGCTGCAGCGGATCGCCGAACGCTGCACCGGCTGTGGACGCTGTGTACCCGTGTGCCCCCGTCACGTGGCCCGGCCAGCCCTCCAGGAACAGTCCTTCGAGGACTGCGGCGCCTGCGGTGAATGCGCCAAACCCTGCGCGCAGCTCGCGCGCCGGATCGCCGGTACAGCGTGGAGCGCGGACGAGCTCGTCGCGTTGCTGATCCGTGACGAGCCGTTCTACCGCCTGTCCGGAGGCGGCGTGACCCTGTCCGGGGGCGAGCCGACCCTCTACCCGGCGTTCGCAGGCGAGATCGCGGCAGGACTGGCCGCGAAGACCATCCACGTGCTGGTGGAGACCTGCGGGCATTTCCAGTGGGAGGCCTTCGAGCGCCATCTGCTGGCCCACCTCGGCACCCTGTACTTCGACCTCAAGCTGGCCGACGACACCCAGCACCGCCATCACACCGGCCGCTCGAACCGCCGCATCCACGACAACCTGCGGCGGCTCGCCGGCCACACCGGACTCGAACTCCTGCCCCGCATCCCCCTCGTCCCCGGGATCACCGACTCCTCGTCCAACCTCGAGGCCCTCGCGTCGCTGCTGCTGGACCTCGGCCTGCGCGAGGTCGCCCTGTTGCCCTACAACCCCCTGTGGATCTCCAAGCGACAGGGGCTGGGCCTGGATCTGCCGTACGACCGGCAGGAGTGGATGCCTCCGGAGCACGTGGCCCGGTGCAAGGACGTCCTGGACCGGGCGGGGTTGGTGGTGAGGGAAGACTGAACCCCGGACCTTCTGACTGCCAGGCTGTAGCACAGCCCCCCTGTCCCCTGGAATATCAACGACCTGTAGCGCTCGTTGTCGCTCGTTGAAATGCCCCAACTTCTGCCCCAACTCGGGGTGGGACCCCTGCCCTGCCGGGCGGCGGGCATCGGAACCTCACTCAATTCGATTCGCGGCCACCCCGGGGCCGACCTGCTGTCGCCCACTGCCGAGGCCCTGGGGTGGCCCGATCGAGCCGCTCACACGCCTGCGTCGGAGCCAATCGCTTCACCCCACGCGGTGAGAGCGCGATACGATACGTTCCCATCGGGTCGCGACGCGGATGGGGCTTCCCGCGCCGATCCGGGAGGACTCATGACCCGCGACGACCTGCTCGCCCGCCTCGACGGCACCGAGTGGACCGATTTCGAGCTCAAGTCAGGCGCTGGCGGCGTGCCCCAGGATGCCTTCAAGACCATCGCAGCCATGGCCAACAGCGGCGGCGGCTGGATCGTCTTCGGCGTGTCCGAGCAGGACGGCGAGTACGCCATCACCGGCATCGACGACATCGACCGCTTCCAGAACGACCTGCTCAGTGCCATCCGCACCGGCGACAAGGTCAGCCGCCCGCCTGTCGTTGAGCCGCGCCTCCACCGCTTCGACGAGGGATGGGTACTCGCGCTCCAGGTCACAGAGGTCTCTCGAACCGACAAGCCAGTGCGATGCCGCGTCAAGGGCCGCTGGCCGGCCTACGTGCGGGTGGGAGCCGGCGATCACCGCTGCCGCCCCGAGGAGGAGGGACGCTTCGTCCGCGACGCCACCGAGGAGCGCTACGACCAGACCGCATACGCTGACGTCACGCAGGAGCAGCTCGATCCCGAAGCGATCAGCTGGCTGCGCGGGCTCATCGAGCTTCGCCGCCCCGCAGCCGCGAACCCGGGCAGTGACGCCCTCACCTGGCTCACCTCGGTGGGGCTGGTGAGGGCAGACGGCGTTCTCACCAGGGCGGCAGCGCTCCTGTTCGGGCGACCTGGGGTCCTGGCGGGGTTGCTCCCCCGCGGCATCGTCGATCTCCGCGTCATGCACACGCCGGCCGGCGGCGGGATCCCCAAACACCGCTGGGACGACCGACGCCTCTGTGACGGCAACATCGTCGACGCCCTGCGCACCCTGTTCGAGCGCTTCCACACCCTCTGCCCTCAGCCCTTCGAGATGGAGGACGAGGGCCCACACCGCCGTTCACGCACTCGGGAAGAGGAGGCGCTCCGCGAGGCGTTGGTCAACCTGATCGCGCACCAGGACTACTCCGACCAGGGCCGCATCCCCACCGTGCTGTGGTGGCGAGACCGTATCCACTTTCGTAACCCCGGCGACTCCTTCGTCCCGGTCGAGCTACTCGCAGGCGGCGGCCACAGCCTGCTGCGCAACCCCCTCATCGCCCGGCTCCTGCGCCAGGCCGAGCTCGCCGAGCAGGCGGGCACAGGACTCCCACTCATCCTCAACACCTGGCGCGACGCGGGCAGACAGCCGCCGGAGATCCGCAACGACCCCGGGAGCAAGCTGTTCGAGCTCGTCTTCCCCTGGGGAGATGAGCCTGTATCCAGCCGGAGGGAGCGGGCTGGCGGAGGTTCTGGCCCAGTTGACGAGCCCGCAACGGCCTCCTCTGACCCAGTATTTGACCTAGTAAATGGACCAGTAAAAACGGGCCCCGAAGCGCCGCTTCGTGAACGGCTCTTCCAGCTACTGGGGGCAACCCCTGGGCTTCGGGTACCGGCCCTGATGAAGCAACTCGGCGTCTCGGACAGCACGGTCAAGCGAGCGCTCAAGGAGCTCAAAGCCGATGGCCGTGTCGTCTTCCGTGGTTCCCCCAAGACCGGCGGCTATCACCTGGTCACCGACGATGACGAGAACTCAGGGCGGTGAACACCACAACCGACGTCCGCGTTCAACTCGTTGACTCGGTCAGATCGCCGCCATCCCTGGCCGCCGTACGCGTAGGTCAACCCAGTGTGGAGGAACGCCGCTTCCAGGCGAGAACCGCAACGAGCCAGAGGAAGATCGTCGCTTCAGGAGAGACTCCAAGGCCGGTCCGGCACTCGCACCCCCCACCCGTGTCGAAGTCGCTGTCATCGTCGCCGGCCTGGTCGTCGTCGGAGTGGTCGTCGTCGTCCGCCGACTCACAGTCCGAGTCGTCGGTGTCGATCTCGCCATCGCAGTCGTTGTCGATACCATCCTCGCAGTCCTCTGGCTGATCGTATCCCACCGACGGATCGGAATCATCGCAATCGCCATCACAGACGGATTGCCCGTCGCCATCCACGTCGGACTCCTCGTCCGTGCTCGGGTCGCAGTCGTCGTCCACGCCCCCGTTGCAGATCTCCACGGAGCCGGGATGGACCGCGCTGTCTTCGTCGTCGCAATCCCCTTCGCAAGGTGTCCAGCCGTCCTCGTCCTCGTCAGGGCAGGGCTTGCCGAGGACCAGGTAGGTCTGCCCGACGCCCAGGCCGCCTTCGTTGTTCTGTGGTGCACCGACCAGGAAATCCGTGAGTCCATCGCCGTTCACGTCCCCCTGCCCGGCGAGCGCATCGCCGGTCCGGTCGCCCACATCCTCGCCGATGAGCGACGCACTGAAAGGCGGACTGCCGCCGGAGATGGCGGCGCCACCGAAGTACAGGTAGGTCTTTCCGGCGCTCGTACCCCCGTCGTCGTTCATTCGCGCGCTGATCAGGAAGTCGTCGTATCCGTCGCCGTCGACGTCCCCTGCCCCAGCGACGAGGGTTCCGAACTCGTCACCCTCACGTTCAGCGAGCAGGAACAGATCGGCGTCGGAGAGCGACGTCTCCATCGTCCACTCCCCAGCTCGTCCGAGGAGGAGGAACGCCTTACCAGCATCCATGCCGCTCTCATCGTGGCCCGGTCCGCCGATGAGGATGTCGTCGAATCCGTCTCCGTTCACGTCGCCGGCTCCCGCCGCGGATCCTGCTCCGCACACCCAGGAGAATCCGGCGGACAACGGCTCGGCCACGAACGAGGCGTCGGCGTCGGCGAAGCTCGTGTCCATCTCCCAGCCCGCTGCCCCTCCGAAGAAGAGGTAGACCTGGCCGTAGCTTCCGGGAACCGACTCGTTCTCGTGATGGGGCGAGCCGACCAGGAAATCGCCGAATCCATCCCCATTGACGTCACCGGCACCGGCGGCGAACTCCGTGTAGTAGTCCCTGCTGTCACCCAGGAACGAACCGTCCGCGGCGGCGAGCGAGGTCGCCAAACTCCAGCCCCCGCTCCGACCGAGGAACAGGTAGACCTGCCCGGAATCCGTTCCTGCCTCGTCGTTCGCCGGAGCCACGATCAGGAAGTCGTCGAGCCCATCGGCATCGACGTCTCCAGCGCCTGACACCCAAGATCCGGAGTAGTCCCACCCGACCTCACCCCAGAAGGACGCGTCCGCCGAAGCAATTGACGTGCCCACGGCCCAGCCCGCCTCCCTCCCCAGCACGAGATACGTGACGCCTGCGCCATCGCAGCAGACCTCGGGATCGCCACCCGGCTGATCGTCGTACGGTGCGCTGATCAGCAGGTCGTCGAGGCCGTCCCCGTTCGTGTCGCCGACGCCCGCTACCGCAGCACCGACGTAGTCCCAGTCCGTCTCGCCCACGAACGACGCGTCGGCATCCGCCAGGCTGGTATCCATCGACCATCCCTCGGCAGAGCCGAAGAAGATGTATGCCTGGCCAGCGTGCTCCCCACCGTCCGAGTTCTCGCAGGCTCCGATGACGATGTCATCGAAGCCGTCGCCGTTGATGTCTGCCGAGTTCGCAATCCCTGTGCCCGACAAGTCGTCCTCGGCCTCACCGAGAAAGGACGAATCGGCGTCGGCCAGGGACTGGCTCGGCGACCAGGCGCTGGCGCGCATCGGAGAGAGCAGGCCAATGCCCATCACGAGCATCGTCACCACGCAGAGCGAAGCGTGTTTCACCGTGAACGGCCCCATCGACCCTACCTGAGTGTCCTTCCTCCTCATCTTTCATCATCGGGGTCTCGGTAGTCGAGGGAGCGCGCGATCGGAGATGACGCACACGCGCGACCAACCCACATGACCTCGGATCATGTGGTCCCCACCACAACGTCCGCTCCGTCCGCCGTTCGAGCGCCCCCGGATTGGGGCAAACGGACACCCGAGTCAGCCCGATATCGCGTCGATTTGCCCAGAAAATGCCCCAACTCAGGGCCCCAGAACGACAACGGGCACCTAACCAAATCCGCTAAGGGCCCGTTATCATTATGGTGGAGCGACGGGGGATCGAACCCCGGACCTTCTGACTGCCAGTCAGATGCTCGGCCGGACCGAGCCGCATGCCATGGCAGGTTTCGTCCGTTCCAGAGAACCGCCCGTGATACGCTTCCGACCGAAAGGGGGGGCCATGCGTGCCATCTACTTCGCGGCGACCATCGGATTTCTGCTGTTCTCGGGAGGCTGTGAGTCTCCGGGGACCATCGGAGACGACGACACCATCAATGACGACGACGACGTCCTCGACGACGACGACGACGACGACACCTCTCCACAGACCATCGAGGACGTGTTCGTCCAGGAAGGGCGGCCCACGGACGTGCTCTTCGTGGTGGACAACTCGTGCTCGATGCAAGAGGAGCAGGCGGCGCTGGCGGGCCACTTCGAGGGGTACTTCCAGCACCTGTTCGCCCAGAACATCGACTACCACATCGGCATCACGGTGCTCGACGACTGGGCGACGCAGCCACCCATCGGGCAGCTGTTCGGCCCCACCCCCTACATCGATCCCGAGACCCCCGATCCCGTGGACGCCTTTGTCGGCAACATGACCATGGGCGCCGACGGGATGGGCAGCTGCGAGGTGGGACTGGAGGCGACGCAGCGGGCCGTCACCGCGCCGATGATCGACGGTCCCAACGCGGGCTTCTACCGGGAGGACGCGCGGCTGGCGGTGATCATCGTCAGCGACGAGGTCGACGGCTGTATCTACGGCTGCGACGGCACCTGCTGGATGCCGTTCCTCAGCTGGTTCACCCTGCTCAAGGACGACAACGAGGAATCGATCCACTTCACGGCCATCGTCGGCGACGAGGGCATCGGCTGCTCCAGCGACTGGGGCGTGGCCGATTCCGGCGACGGCTATCACGAGGTCATCAACGAGCTCGGCGAGGAGCACGCGCTCTGGCACAGCATCTGCGAGCAGGACTGGACCCCGGCGATGGACGCGGCCGGCCAGTGGGCGGCTGCCGTACCCACGACGTTCGCGCTCGGCGCGACCCCCATCCTCGGCTCGCTCCGGGTGTTCCTCGACCTGGATGGGGCAGAGGGGCCCGACCCCGAGTTCCCGATCTTCGAGGACGACACCTACGAAGAGGCCCACGCGTTCGTGTACGACGCCGACTCGAACAGCCTGGTGTTCGTCCAGGACACCGCACCGCCCGGGGGGGCGCAGTTGCGGGTGGAGTACGAGGTGGAGGGCGGGTAGCGCAGAGCCCGGCGAATGTCCGGCTGTCTCACTCCACGGTGAATCCTCGGTACCGCAGGTACGCGTCCAGTGGGGCGTCGCGGCCCCGGAAGGCGCGGTAGGCCTCCGCCGGATCCATGGCGTTGCGCGGGGCAAAGACGAACTCGACGAGCCGAGCCGCCAGCTCCGGGTCGTAGTACCCGCCAGGGGCCTCGGCAAAGGCCTCGGCGGCGTCGGCCGTGAGCACGTCGGCCCACAGGTACCCATAGTAGCCCGCGGCATACCCCTCGCCGGAGAAGATGTGGCCGAACTGGGGCGACCGGTGGCGCATCACGATCTCGGAGGGCATGCCCAGGTCCGCGAGGCTGTCGCGCTCGAAGCGGTCCGGGTCCAGGTCCGCGGGATCGGCCGTGTGGTACCGCATGTCCACGATGGCGCTGGCCAGGTACTCGGTGACCTCGAAGCCCTGGTTGAAGTTGGCGGCCCGCAGGAGCTTGTCGACCATCTCGGCGGGCATGGGTTCGCCGGTCCCGGCGTGCACCAGGTACTGCTGGATGACCCGGTCCGTGGTCAGCCAGCGCTCCAGCAGCTGGGACTGCGTCTCGGTGTAGTCCCCCACCCCGCCGTTGAGCGTGGGATAGTCCACCTCCGACGACAGGTAGTGCAGCGCATGGCCGAACTCGTGGAACAGCGTGATGGCGTCGTCCCACGACACCAGCACCGGCTCCCCCTCGGCCGCTGCGACGAAGTTGCAGTTGTTGGACGCCAGGACGGTCTCGGGGCCGTGGACGGTCGTGTGCCCCCGGTAGCCCGAAGCCCAGGCGCCGGAGCGCTTGCCCTGCCGGGCGAAGGGGTCGAGGTACCACAAGCCCACGGGCTCGCCGGAGCCACCGCCGGTGACCTCCCAGACCCGCACGTCCTCGTGGAACACCGGCACGGAGCCGTCGGTCACCTCGGCGAACTGATAGCCGAACAGCTCCCCCGCCACCATGAACATCGCCTCCCGCAGCTCGTCGAGCTGCAGGTACTGCCGCACCTCGTCGGAGTCCAGATCGTAGCGGTCGCGGCGCACGCGCTCGGCGTAGTAGCGGTAGTCCCACGGCTCGATCCGGATCGCGGCCCCCTCCTCGTCGGCCAGGGCCTGCATGTCGGCGACCTCCTGGCGCACCGTCTCGAGGGCCATGGGCCACAGGGACTCCATCAGGGCCAGGGCCCGCTCCGGCGTCCCGGCCATGCGGTTCTCGAGGCGCCACTGGGCGAAGCTGTCGTAGCCCAGCAGGGCCGACCGTTCGTGCCGCAGCCGCAGGATCTCCGCGATGACGACGTTGTTGTCGTTCTCGTCGCCGTGGTCACCGCGGTCGTAGTAACAGCGCCACACCTGCTCGCGCAGCTCGCGGTGGTCCGAGAACGTGAGGAACGGCGCCATCGAGGACCGCGTGTTGGTCACGGCGTACTCCCCGTCGCGCCCCCGCTCGGTAGCGGCCGTGGCCGCAGCCGCGACAAAGGAGGTGGGCAGCCCGTCGAGCTGGTCCGCGGTGAGGTAGTGGACGTACGCCTCCTCGTCGGCCAGCACGTTGTTGGCGAACGTCGTGTGCAGCTCGGCCAGGCGGCTCTGGATCTCGGCGTACCGCTGCTTGTCGGTCCCCGTCAGCTGGGCACCCTGGCGGGCGAAGCGGTCGTACACGAGCTGGACCAGACGTTGTTCCTCGGCGCCACGTTGTTGTAGCTCCTCGCTCTGGTGGACCGCCACGATGCGGGCGAACAGCGCGCCGTCTTGGATGATCCGGGTCTGGTAGGCCGAGATCCTCGGGGCCATCTCCTGCTGCAGCGCCCGGACCTCCGGGGTCGACAGGTTGCTGCTCCAGATCCGGTAGTACACCATGGCCCGCTGCAGCGGCCGGCCCGTGCGCTCCATGGCCACGATCGTGTTGTCGAAGGTCGGTGCGTCGGGATCGTTCGAGATGTCCGCCAGCTCGGCCAGGTGCAGGGCCATGCCCTCGTCCAGGGCCGCCTCCAGATCCCCCAGCTCCATCCGGTCGAAGGCTGGGACGCCCCCCTGGGGGCCCGTCCAGGGTGCGAGCAAGAAATGGCCAGGTCGTGAATCAGTCTGCATGGTCGATGCCTCCACGGCAGTCTGGGTCGGCGCGGCTCCAGTATGAGCGCAAGACAGCACCAGGGTCAGGCACGACAGGGTCACGAGGCGAGCGCCGATGGGCATGGGATGGGCCTACTCCGCTTGAATGAAGATCCATAACGCCTCCACATCATGCCGGCTAAGATGGAGCCGTTCCAGACCGAGCATTCATCCCCGGGACAGACGATGGCCAACGGTGTTCCCGTCATTCTCGTTCACGGCTACCTGGCGAGCCGCACGCTGATGCTGCCCATGAAGTGGCGACTGCAACGCCACGGCCTCGACGCCCACACCGTGGATTCCCCCTTCCTCAACCTCACCGACGTGCACGTCTGCACCCGCAAGATGGCCGACGAGGTCGAGCGCGTCCTGCAGACCTGCGGGGCGAGTCAGTGCGACCTGGTGGGCGTCAGCCTGGGGGGCTTCATGGCCCTGGAGTACGTCAAGCACATGGGCGGCGCCCCCAGGGTCCGCAAGCTGATCGCCATCGGGACACCCTTCGCCGGCACATGGGCGTCCGTGCCCGCCGTGGCCACTCTGGGCCTGATCTCGCGGGCCGCCTGGCAGACCATGCCGAGGTCGGACTACGTCGAGGAGCTGGCGGAGGGGGATCTGCCCGAGGGCGTCGAGTGCCACTCCATCTATGCCTCGAAGGATCCGGTGGCTCCGGCGAACAGCTGTCGGCTGGAGGGCGCGAACAACATCGAGGTGACGCCTCGGATGAAGCCGATGACCCACCAGGGTTTGATCCTGCATCCGGAGGTGACGGGGATGGTGGCGGATATCTGCCGGTGAGGCCGAGTCCCTACTCGTCGTCGTCATCGCCGATGTAGATGATGTAGATCATGATGCCGTGCTCGCCGTCCGCCTCGACCGCTTCGGCCAGCTCGAGCAGATCCAGCTGGCACGCCTTGATGCTCTGCCCCTCGACCTCCACCTCCCGCGGAACGCCTGTCACCGTGGCCCGGCTCATCAGCTTCCCGTCCTCGTCGATCTCCTCGACCACCACCCTCGGCGCCGCAGCCCGCCCCGCCAGCGCGGCCGCCCACGCCTCGAGAAGCTCCGCAGACACCTGTCCGTCGTACAGCGTCACCGCCCCGGCCTTCTCGTCCACGGCCGCGGCCTCGAACGCCCCGTCCTCTCCCCCCTTGGCCCCCACCGTGATCACGAACTCCTCCGCCTCCCCCTTCAGCGACTGAGCCATCGCCGTCGGGCAGAGCCCCACCAGGGTGAACAGGGAGATGGCAACGCCGACGATCGTCTTGTGAGTCATGAATCTTCCTCGAATGTGAATGCTGGCTCCCACGATTCCAGGATGGCTGGGATGTGAGGGGTGGGCACTCACACGGGGCTCACATGGGCGGAGTCCCCGGGTGGAAGCGGTCCTCGCCGTCGTCATCGCCGATGTAGATGAGAGGTGCGACGTGAAAGAGCGCGTCGCGAGACCCGAGCTCAGTGGCGGCGGCGGACGGCCAGCAACAGGCCAAGGAGCGCCACCGCCATCGCCCGGCCGCTTCGGAGGCCGTGGCCCGCGCTGCACTCGCATCCCCCGCCCGTCAGGTCGTCGTCGCCGATCACATCGCTGCTGTCGTCGTCGTCGTCGTCGCCCGACTCATCGCACTCGTCGGTGTCGCTGTCGTCCACCAGGCCGTCGCAGTCGTTGTCCGCAGCGTCGTCGCACACCTCGGCGGCTTCCGGGTGGACGTCGGGATCGGCGTCGTCGCAGTCCTCGCCGTCGGTGCCGCCGTCGAAGCCGTCGCCGTCCACGTCGGTGAGATCGGTCCCCTCGCAGTCGTCGTCGATACCGTTGTAGGGGATCTCCTGCGCGCCCGGGTTCACGCCGGGATCGGCGTCGTCGCAGTCGTCATCGCAGGTGGAGAAGCCGTCACCGTCCGCGTCGGCCGGGTCGAGCGCGGCGTCCGTGTCGTCACAGTCACCGTCGCAGGTGGAGAAGCCGTCGCAGTCGACATCGTCGAAGTTCAGGTCTGCGTCGAGGTCGTCGCAGTCGCCGTCGCACACCAACCAGCCGTCACCGTCCTCGTCGTACTCGTCGGCGGGGAGCGCGCCGTCGCAGTCGTTGTCCAGGCCGTCACAGAGTTCGGCCGCCCCGGGATAGGTCGCGGGATCCGTGTCGTCACAGTCGCCCTGGCAGGCGTTGAAGCCGTCCGCGTCCAGGTCCGCGTCCACGTCCTCGTCGACGATCCCGTCGCAGTCGTTGTCCAGCCCGTCGCACTGTTCGGGAGCGCCCGGGTAGGTCGTGGGGTCGGCGTCGTCGCAGTCCGCATCGCACAGCCGGAAGCTGTCGCCGTCGGCATCGTCCTCGTCCGCGGGGACCACGCCGTCGCAGTCGTTGTCGAGGCCGTCGCAGAGCTCGACAGCGCCGGTGAACACGGTAGCGTCGGCGTCATCGCAGTCGCCGTCGCACACGGCCAGGCCGTCGCCGTCGCCGTCGATCAGCTCGTCCGTGGACGGGTCGCAGTCGTTGTCGAGGCCGTCGCAGACCTCCTCGGCGCCAGGATTCAGGCCAGGATCGAAGTCGTCGCAGTCGCCATCACAGATCGTCCAGCCGTCACCGTCGCTGTCGGCCGCCTCGTCCGTGGACGGATCACAGTCGTCGTCCAGGCCGTTGCAGATCTCCTCGGCCGCCGGATGGACGGCCGCGTCGCCGTCGTCGCAGTCACCCGAGCACTCGTCGAAGCCGTCGCCGTCGTCGTCCACCTCCCCGTCGAGCAACACGCCGTCGCAGTCGTCGTCGATGTGGTTGCAGGGGATCTCCACGACCCCCGGATTGATCGCGGCGTCCGCGTCATCACAATCGCCATCACACTCGTCGAAACCGTCCCCGTCGTCGTCCACCTCGTCGGGGTGCAGGTCACCATCGCAGTCGTCGTCCAGGTCGTTGCAGGCGACCTCCACTTGCGCAGGATTGACCGCCGGGTCCGTGTCGTCGCAATCGTTGCCGCACTCGTCGTACCCGTCCCCGTCGTCGTCCACCTCGTCGGGGTGCAGGACGCCGTCGCAGTCGTCGTCCAGCTCGTTGCAGGCGATCTCGGCCACGCCGGGATTGAGCGCCGGGTTGGCGTCGTCACAGTCCCCCTGGCATTCGTCGTACCCGTCCCCGTCGTCGTCCACCTCGTCGGGGTGCAGGACGCCGTCACAGTCGTCGTCCACGTGATTGCACGCGGTCTCGAGGGCCGCCGGGTTGACCGCGGCGTCTCCGTCGTCGCAGTCGCCCTGACACTCGTCGAATCCGTCCCCATCGTCGTCCACCTCGTCGGGGTGGAGGTCGCCATCGCAGTCGTCGTCCACGTAGTTGCAGTCGATCTCCACGACTCCCGGGTTGACCGCCGCGTCGCCATCGTCGCAGTCGTTGTCGCACTCGGTGTACCCGTCGCCGTCGTCGTCCACCTCGTCAGGGTGCAGGACTCCGTCGCAGTCGTCGTCCACCCCGTTGCAGGCGACCTCACCCGCCCCGGGGTTCACTGCGGCGTCCGCGTCGTCGCAATCGCCCTGGCACTCGTCGTACCCGTCACCGTCGTCGTCCACCTCGTCCGGATCGAGTGCCCCGTCGCAGTCGTCGTCCACGTAGTTGCAGGCGACCTCACCCGCGCCCGGGTGGATCGCGGCGTCGGCGTCGTCGCAGTCACCCTGGCACTCGTCGTACCCGTCGCCGTCGTCGTCCACCTCCTCGTCGTGGAGAT
>CAYRNR010000002.1:176918-212750 GCA_964425605.1 uncultured Rickettsiales bacterium
TCCCCGTCGCAGTCGTTGTCGATGTAGTCGCAGGCCACCTCGGTCGCACCGGGGTTGATCGCAGCGTCGAGTTCGTCGCAATCGCCGTCATCGCCGGTGTATCCGTCGCCGTCGTAGTCCAGGCAGCCGATGTCGTACCCCACCGAGGGCGTGAGCGCGAAGCTGGAGGTGACGAAGGTGGTGTCCCCCGCCACGGTGCCGTCCCAGTTGCCCAGGGTCTCCGCCACGGTGACCGCGCCCGGGCTCTCGTCCATGGCCCAGTGGGCGTACAGCCCCGGCTCGTAGCCGGACAGCGCGTAGTCCATGGTGCAGGCGATCTCGGCCTCGCTCAACACCACGGACCACACACGCACCTCGTCCATGCGGCCGTCGAACGGGTCGGAATCGTAGCTCGGCCCGCTGTCGATGTCCGCGCCGATGTGCCACAGGTCGCTGCCGAATCCCGGCGAGGTGGTCACCGCTTCCGACGCGGCCAGGACGCCGTCGAGGTACAACCTGATCTCCGTGGGTTCCACGACCACGGCCACGTGGATGTCGACGCCCACGCCCGGCGAGTGGGCATAACACAGCGTGTCCACGCCGACGGCTGCGCAGGTCCCTCCCTCGGTGGCGTTGTCGTCCTCGATCTCGATCTGCCACTGCCCGTTCACATAGCCGACGAAGAACGAGTTGATGTACGTCGCCGGATCGAGCACCTCGAACACCGTGTGGTAGCTGTCCCAGGCATCGCTGTTCAGCCACGCCTCGACCGTGAACGACGTCCCCGGATCGAGCATCCCGAACTCGATCGCGTCAGCGTCGCCGTCGAAGCTCGCCGCATTTCCCTGAGCCCAGCCTGTCGCAGGCACACAGACAACCGCCAGAAGCACCGCCAGGACGATGGATTTCATGGGACCTCCTCGACGCATTGTACGCCGGAGGGCCACCCTCAAGGATCACCGACATCCAGCGGATGCAGCGTCACCGCCGTGTGGACGCAGCCGAAGGCCTCGCCGGTCGGGTCATCGATCCACTCATAGTCACCCAGCGGATCGGGCGAGTCGTCGACGCCGTCGAAGACCAGGAAGTCGCTGCCGGTACCCGTGATCGTCGCATCGAGCATCGCCCCATCGAGGAGCTGCTGCATCGTCAGCGGCGTCGCCACCTGGACCTCGACGTCGAGGTGGGCTTCGAGGAACGAGAACGAGGCCGTCATCGTGAACGAATCGACCACGGCACTGCCCGTCAGCGTCGCCGGCAGCTGATCTCCGTCCCCCAGCGCGAGCGGCGGGTCGAGGGTGATGGTCCAGCGTTCACCGTCGTTGTTCGTGGACCACCCCGGGTCCTGCAGCCGCAGCTCCAGCACATGCACAGTGCCGTCCGGATCGTTGTCGGCCAGCCAGAACGTCAGGAAAGCCTCCGAGTCGGACAGCCCCGCCCCGGAACACCCCACCACCTCGCCGTTGACCGCCGTCTCGATCGCCCAGGTGCTGCAGGTGAAGTCCAGGCCCGTGGCCTCCATGCACTCGTCGAGGGTCAGGGGATCGGGTTCGGTGGTGTCGTCGTCGTCGCCGGTGGTGTCGTCGTCGTCGTCGGTTGGGGTGGGGGTGGGGCAGCCGCAGAGCCAGACCACGGCGAGGGGGATGGCAAACAGGATCGACGCGCGCATGGGGTTTCTCCACGGGGTTGGGGCTCCAGTGTACTACTCGCAGGAGGTAGACCAGCGCGTCGGGGACTTCACCATGTCAGTCTGTGCGTCCCCCCGATCCTCTTGATCCGCTCTCCATCCACACCGACCTCCCTCGCAACCGCAGGCCAGGCCGCGACCGCGTCGATCACCTCCGAGAGGATCGCCTCGGCGAGCCCACGCCTGAGCGAAGCCGTCCGTGCTACTGCTCTCAAGTCCGCCACGCCGAAGCCGTCGCGCTTGCCGTTGACCGTCATCTGGTGGGCGCTGGTCCAGGGACCCTCGCGATTGAAGGCCCACATCACGTCGTACGCCGGTGCCAGCGACCACCGCCCCTGCTTGTCCATCAGAAAGGCGATGTTCTTGACGTGGTCGTCCTGGTTGCGGGCCACCAGGTTGAAGACCATGCGTCGGAACTGCTGCTCGATCTGGGCCATGGGCAGGCCCAATCGGCGCATCACGAGGAAGGCCTGTTCGTAGCCGTGGGCGCCGGGCTGGTTGAAGTCGAGGTGGGCCAGGGCGCCCAGGGACTGCAGATGCAGCCGCCCGCCGTCAGGGGTCCTGTCGAAGCGGCGGGTCATGAAGTGGCGGCGGTCGCCGTCCTCGAGCAGGCTGCATTCGGCCATGAGGATGCCAGCAGCGCGAGCCATCCGGTGGTAGGCGAACTCCACGGCCCCGTACCCCTGGGGATCGGCCAGGTCCCGGTCCCGGTTGTTCGCCACGCCGTCGAACTTGAGCAACCAGTGGGAGAAGCCGAGAGGTGCGTCCACCTGTCCGGATCGGACCTCGCCGGTGTCGGGATTCCAGGCGATCAGGGCCTTGGCGCGAGCACCGCCGGCGCTGGTGCCCACCCGCAGCAGGTCGAGGAGCCCTCGGTGAGGGTCACTCTCGGGCATGGACGAGGAGAAGCCGGCTCGGTCCGAGAGGACACGCGACGCCAGCTTCACCAGCTCGGCCACCTCCAGCAGCTCCGACCGGCCGCGCTCCGGCCCCGTGGCCGGCTCGAAGGACAGAGCTCCCATGGCGCGATTGCCGAGGTAGCACAGACGGTCGAGGGGGCCGAAGCTCTCGGGCGAGCGGCCCTGACGGGCGAGCCAGGCATCGATCACGGCGTGACCGAACCTGTCGGGCAAGGCGTCGGCCAGCATACCCGGCAAGCCAAAAAAGGAGGCCTCGGACAGCCCAGGGAAACGGTGGACCTGCTGCGACAGCGGCATCTGCAGCGGCGCCACCTGGATGCCGCTTCGCACGAACGCGCTGTCGAACTCGAAGGACGCCACAGGCTCGCCTTCGGGCCAGGCCACGGCCCCGATGCGCCTGCCCCAGAGCTTCACCTCGACCACGATCGGCACGAGCTAGTCCTCCCACGACCACGGCTGGTCTGGCTCGGCATCCCCCTCGGAAGAGGCCCGCTTCCGCCGGCGGCCATCTCGCACCAGCAGCTCCATGGGCCTCACCCCGGGCTCGGGTACGAGCGCCTCCACCCGATCGAGCAGTCCCAGCGCGCGGAGCACCCTCAGCAGGCTGACGAGCTGGACGGACGACCCCGCCTCCAGCCGCTGCAAGGTGGGGGTGGACACGCCGGCCTCCCTCGCCAGCCGGGCCTGGGTGACGTTTTGGTCCAGGCGGTGGCGCTGGAGCCGCCTGCCCAGCTCTTCGAGCACGGTGTCGTCGGCTGTGGTGGGCGAGATCCTCACTGGACATCTCCAATGATGTGTTGAGTGCTCTTCTGGCAATCAGTTTATCATGCTTGATTTGTTGTGGTCACAAGCAAAGCTGTCCGCAGACGCATCGCACCTGATGTTCCGTCTCCGAAGAGCCCCGCTACTACCCAGAAGAAGGGGAGCGGAGGTATGGCGACGCAGACCTTCCATCGATGTCGGGTGCCCTCCGAGCGTCTGCTCGAGAGCCGTCGCGATGCGGCTCATTCCGTCGTGGTCGGTGCGCGAGAAGGAGCGACTGCTCACCACGACGGGGAGGGGAGTGTGCTCGACCTCGAAATCCCAACGCCATCGTTCGGTCTCCAGCGCTGTCCCCCGCTGAAGCAACAGGGGAAACGCCCTGATCTCGGGAATGCGCATGCGGAGGCAGAACTCGACGGTCTCCATGAACGTATCGAGGGTCTGGAGGGGCAGCCCATAGATCAGGGACACCTCGAAGGGAATCCCGCGACGGTGCAAGACGCCGATGGCGTGTTCGATGCGCCGGAGATTCATCCCCCTGCGAACAGCGCGGCACTCGGCGGGGTGGATGGACTGGAGTCCGAACTCCGGGAAGACATCCAAGCCATGGCAGGCCTCGATGAACGACTCGGTGAGCGCTTCAAACCGTCCGTGGAAGTGTATGCGACCGCGAAAACCAGCGCGACGGAACTCGGTGAGGATGCGGGTGGAGCGCCCGCTTGAGTTGAACACGGGATCCAGAATGGAGACGCGCTCGACGCCTGCACGAGTGAGTCTCTGGATCTCCTCGAAGATCCGCTCCTCCGGGATCGGCTGCGGGACGGCGCGCAGGCCGGGGCGGGGGTACTGGCAATAGGAGCAACGGTATGGACACCCGCGCACGGTTTCTATCCTGGCGATGGTTCCGGAGCTCGCGTCGAGGGTTCCATCGATGTACGGAGAGGGCGCGCGGGTCAGATCGGCGACGGCGAACTCGACACGGTCGCAGTCACCCCGGACGTGTACCCCTCGAACGCCGCGCGGGTCATCCCCACGAGCCACGGCACACAGGGCATCCTCGGCGTCCCCTCGAATGAACAGATCGACCTGCGGGTAGAGCGTGTCCAGGTTCGTCTGTGCGTAGGTGATCTGGGGACCGCCCAGGATGATGCGGCCCGTGTAACCACGTTGTCGCATCTCTGCCAGAACTCGCTGCAGGAGCCCCTCGTTCCAGACGTAGGCGCCGATGGCGACGTCGGTTTCCACGCCAGGCTCACCGATCTGCTCGAAGATCGATCGGACACACTCGTCCGCGGTGAGTTGGGGCTCATTGGCCGGAAGCCGCACGGACACGCTATCCACGTCGGGCAGGCGGCCCAGCGCCGCCAGGAGAGAGGCGTGCCCCAGTGACAGGTCGGTGTCCCGGGCTCGTACCCAGTCCAGGGACACCAGCACGACCTTCTTTCGCTCCTTGCCAGAGGGACCTCGGTGGTCCGCGCCGGTTGCAGGAACCCACTCCAATCCCGATCGAGCGCTCATCAATGCCTCCACGCACGACGTCGAGGAGGACGAGTGTTCGAGAAGCGACGGAGTTTCGAGGTGTCATCGGTGCGGATGACCGTGACCACGGTGTGATCCGCCGCCAGGACAACCGCGGTGTTCTCGAACTGGCGGAGGTCCGTGCCAGCCCTGAGAGCGCGAGCCACGTGACGGCGGCCCAGATGCCAGGCTCGGCGACCGTGGACCTGTCGAATGCACAGTCCCCAATCCAGGGTCGCCTCGATGGCTGCGAGGGAGATCCCTCGTTGTTGCGCGCGTCGCCGAGCGTGAGAAGAGATGGATTCCATGTCGTCCTCCTTTGGAGCCTTCACTCACCATGAGTGCGGCTGGGGAGGACGTTTTCCCCGGATGGGGAGAAGGCGAGGTCAAACGCCGAGCATGCTCCAAGCGGCCCAGGACACATGGGAAGAGACGGAAACCCACCGCAACGCCCCCCCGAATCGTGCTTCGTCCGCACGAGCGGACTGAAGCTCCGCGATCTCCGCGTCGAGCTCGCCGCGGATGGCCGAGAGCTGGGTCAGCCTCAACGCATCACGGATTTCGTGACCTCCCTTGAATCGGCGCCGATACAGGTGCTGGACGAAGACCGATGTCTCTGCGTCCCCGATGGACCACGCCGGGGCGATCACGGTCCGGCACCCCAGGCTGAGTAGGCCGTGAGCGAGGCTTGCAGGCTCGGAGAGCAGGGCGCTGGAGACCGCGTCCGAGGCGCAACAACAAGCGAGCACGGCGGTCGCTCCCGGACGCAACACGCCATGTTCGGCCAGCCGACCGAGGGACACCCACCCGGCCGCGGTGTCTACGGAAGAAACCAGGAACGCGGCCTTCAGAAACTCGTCGGCGGAGGGGGCTGCCTTCCCGTGGCAGGCCACGTGCAGCCAATCGAGATCTCGAGCTTCCTCCAGGAACTGGTCTGGCGTGACCGGCCGACCGTGAGCGCCCATCACCATGGGAGCCTCGAAGTGTCGGGCGATCTCAGCCACCTCTTGCCTGGCGTGACGCAGGTGGGTCCGATGATGACCGCCCGGATCGGCCAGAAGTAGCGCCCGAAGGGGCTGTCCCAGCTCCTCCTGCCACTGTTCGGCATGCTGCGTCGACGGAAGGTAGGACAGGCCGAAGGACTCGAGGATCGGCACGTCCTGGTGGTCCCACGCGGCGTGGAAGGGGACCCTGGCCAGGGAGCCGCCCGGAACGACCACGAGATGCTCGATCGATCGCTGATCCAGCGACGAGAACAGAGTGTCGGACGCGTCGAAACCCCCGTAGCCCCGAACCGCCCTCGTATCCGCGACTGCGGAGCCCCAGAAGCTCCTGAACAACGCTTTCCAGAGCGTCGGCGGAGGGGTCTGATCATGCTGCACTAGACCGTCCAGCCGATCCACGATCGTGGACAGCTCCTCGACGCGACAACGGAGCAACAACGTGGTAGCGAGCGCTTCGTCACCAGGAAGCCAGAGTTCTACCCCGACGCGTCCGTCATCTTCCTCGAACACGACTGCCGCGGCACACCCTTCCGTGGATACCAGGTGCGCCAGTGGAGCCCTGTCCGGTGATTGATGCAACTGGCTACGCATGGCCGCTACCTCTTCGAGGTCGCGGCGGATTTCACGAAGACGCTCGTGACGCGGTTGGGGCAGCGAGCTACGAATCGCCGCGCTCTTGCGCGGTTGCCCCTGTGCGGTGACGACGTCGGCCTGGTGTTCTCGAAGCGGGACGATCTGTCGCGCAGCCCGTTCGGCATCCTCGATGCGATCCGCCTTGAGTGACAAGCGTGTGAGCAGCAAAGGAAGCTGATCGAGCCCGTCCACGTCCCCATCGGTAGCAGGCAGACTCGCCAGAACCGAGGCCATCAGGCCATCCATCCTCTGAAAACCCCCGCAGCGCTTCGCTACAGCTCGCTGCACTCGGCGAGCGCGCCGCTTCAGGCGTTCCGCGACTTGAGGCTCCCCTTCGTTGGAGGCCTGTGCCGCCTCCTTGAGCAGCACCTCGCTGAAAACGACCAGCGGTAGCGGCGGCCACGGCCAAGCAGCAGGAAGAAACGCCGCATGGGTAGAGGTACGCATGGCCTGGACCTGCCGGAGCGCGGCCCGAACATGGCAGCGGGCGGTAGCCAAATCGGAGTTCCTCAGGGCCATGCGGGCTAACAACGCCGCTGCCACCATTCTCACAGGGGATGCTTCCTCGTTCTCGGCGGGAAGCTCAACCACTCGTTCCAGTACGACCTGAATCTCTCCGTCGGCCAGTGCCTCGGTAGACACGCTCTCTGGGCAGCCCGCATCCAGCAAAATCGACGCCCGCATCAGAGCGCAACGGACCTCGAATGGCGCCTCGATGCCCAAACTCGCACGTGCCTCTTCCGCGGCAGCGAGAGCCGCCTCGGTGTCTCCGATTCGCCGCAACAAATCAGCACGAATCAGTCCCGCACGGTACACGAAGGAAGATTTATCGAGATAAGGACGCAGCTTCAAAGACGATGGTGGGGCTATCCAGGTGGTTTCCTCGGCAAGCTCTTTCCTGGCGGCCTGGATCTCTTCCTCGGGCAGCTTGGCCAGAGCCATCGCCGACTCGACCACACGTAGGGCGACATGTGGGTCGAGAGCGGTCAGGGAGGACACCAACGTGGCCAAGGGCCATGGATACCGTTCGGGCTCAGCGATGAGAAAGCTCCGCAAGTCTGCCAGGATGATGGCGAGCCCCTCCTGCGGACGAAGCTCGTGATCCCCAGCGATGGCACAGAGCATTTCCAGTTGTGCCCGGCTCCCGAAGTCCATGTCCCAGGACTCTTCAGTGAGCGCCTCCGACAAGCACTCCCGCGCCTCCGGGTAGTGCTTCAGCTCCACGGCAATGCTCCCCTGGGTCGCTTTGACACGGGCACGGAGGAGTTCCCGATCGAGAAGCTGGCGTATCTCGTCCGTTGGGCCCGGCGATGGATCGTCGGGGTGCTTCATGGCCACTCGTTCGACATCCCACTCTGGGAGTTCGTCCAGGTGGGATTCGACAGCGCGGAGGATTTTCAACGCCGACTCTGGGTCGCTGAAGCGCATCTTCCCCGCGACTGCGGTTCGAATGACCAGCACCTGCGCAGCCAGGGGTACGTTCCCGAACTTCTCGACGAGGAGACGTGGCAAGGGAGTGGGCAGCAACCTCGTGCTCCCATCCGGAAATTCATGCTCGTGGAGCACGAAGGCGGACGTTTCTTCCGCCGGCCAGATCGGGATCTCACGGAGGATCGCTTCGGCCCGACGCGGCTCGCCGAAGTCTGCGAGGAGGGTTCCGACGAGGACTGCGTCCCACTGCGCGTCCATGTCCGTCGGCCCGTCAGGGTACAGCTCCAGATAGAGGGCCTCCGCTTCCTCGGCGCGTCGGGAGGAGAAGAATCGACCGAGACAACCTCGCCGGAACGCAAAGAGGAGCTTCGGATCGTTCAGCTCGTTGTCGAACCGCGCGAGCCAGCCCTCGCCGAACTCTTCCATGGCCCGCGCGCGCAGCTCGACTGCACGCGCCGCGGACGCCGCAGCCGCCGAGACGTCGCCAAGTTCTTCGTGCCGGACGGCAACGAGGACCGCCCCGAAAAACTGCCAGAAAGCGGTCGCTTGCTCATCGGGTTCGGCGGTCGAGGATGGCTCGGCCGCCTGCGCCCTCTCGTAGGCCTCCCTTGCCTGCTCCATGTCTCCGGCGAGGAAGGCATCGACGAACTGTTTCAGCAGCTCACCGGACATCGGGAGTCACCGTGTAAGAGCCCATGACAACCCGTCGTACCTCTACGTCTGAAACTCCGAGGGCGTCGAGGATGGACTCCACGCCGGCGGCATTCTCGAGGGCAGCCAGGCCGTCGGTATCCAGTTCTCGTGCGAGCACCACCAACAGCACGCGATGTTCGCCCGGCTCCGGTCCTGGAGCGGATTCGAGGCTTTTTCCAGCATCGACCCGCGTCCATTTTCCAGTGGCCTGGGTCGGCGACACCAGCTGCAAAGGCGCTCCAGGCGGGCCGTGGAAGACGAGAGTCGGCGCCAGGTCGAGTTCCTCGGGGAACGCAGTGGACGGCACCTGGACGCGACGAGGCTCTGCGGATTCCTGTCGCACCGCGCCGGAGAACACGAGGTCGATCTCGACCACGTCGGCGAGGTTCTGGAAGAACACTCGAAGCCGGCCCGTCCAGGAAGGCGTCTCCCAGCGCGACAGCGCACGTTCAGTTACGAGCGAAGCCGCCGTGGCGAGTCGATGGCAACGGGGACGGTTGCAGCCCATCAGGTGGATCGCCAGCTGGCGAGCGCGCTCCCTGGGTAGCGAATCCATCCCGTAGGCCACGAGATCCTCGTCGCGGGGATGCTCCTCCGGCGGTGAGCCACCGAACAACGAGTCGCCGCCGCCACCCTTCCGACCCCGGTCGTCGTGCCCCATCTTCTTGCGCTCCTTGGCCAGGTACTTGTCGATCCCGAGGCCCGCTTCCAGGGTGCTGCGCTTGAAGCGGAACTCACTGCGGTTGAGCAGGCCATCGGGTGCGACAAGCGGGCCGAGCAGGTGGGCGGCTGCAGCATTCCGCCGGCGTGTCACCTCGCGAGGCCCGTGAGTCAGCCCGAGACGTTCGCGGACCTCCTTGGCGTCGTGTCGGAAGACGGGCAGCGTAACTTTGTGCATGCGATCGAAGTCCGAGCTCTCGAGGATCCGAAGCCCATCCAGTTCGAGGACCTCCGAGGTCTGTCGCAGCAACCGTTCGTACAGGACCGCGAAGCGGAAGCACGCATCTGCGGTCCGTTTGGAGAGCGTCGAAGGAGTCCAATCATACTCGTGCCGCAACCACGTCCGCATGCCCTCGCTGTCGACATCGGCGACCTGCATGCGAAGCAGGATCTCCAGCGTCGGATGGATCGCTTTGAGATCGAGCATCGCCTCGGCCAGGCGCGTCCTGCACTCCTCGAGCCGCAGGTCCTCGTCCCCGTGCGCCACGCTGCCCTTGGAGGCTTCGCCAGCCAGGAACTCGTCCGGCGCCGGGTCCACCCTCTCGAAGCCCTTGCGGTTCTCCCACGCCGCGGGCCTGGCCGCCCTACCCCACCCCAGCAGAAATCCAGGCACCCACGCGGTCAGAAAGGCTCGCGCGTCGGGGTAGCGCATCTTGGCCGGGTCGACCGAGCCGGTCAGCAGGCTCGCGAGCGCCTCGTCGACCTTCCTGTCGATCTCCCACGTCTCATCTCCCTGCGGCAGCTTTCCCTCCCCAACCACGAAGCGCGCCATGATCAGCGCTGTCCGGACGAGGTCTCGGGGATTGCAGGGCTGGTCGAGTAGCTTCCGACGCCCCTCGGCCGAGCTCAGCAGGCTGCACCGTCCCAGGCCGCTGTCGTACTCGCTGCAGTCCTGACAGACACGCAGAACCGTGCGCAGCCGCCTGTTGTGTTCGGGAGCCATCGATCGGGCTGCTGAATCCCCGTCGCCGGACGCACCCAATGACCAACCGTCCATCCACTCCGTGTTCATGTCGAGTTCCTCTCGCAAGACACTCCGCGACGCTTCATGGTCAGTAGGTGCGGGCTGAACGCCCATTTTCCCCAATTCGTCACCTTTCTGGATATCCCAATCCAGCCCGAGCCCCAACCAGGCCGCCCGTGCACGCATCACCGCCCACGCGAACTCCCGTCGCTGCTGCAGCGTCGTTGCACGCATGGACGAGATGAGAGCGGCCTTTTGCCGCTCCCGCAGGAACGGGCATTGTTCGATGAGGGCGTCGAGACAGCGTTCGGGTCTGACGAGCGGGTCCATGGGCACAACCTCCCCCCCAGGGAGGCTAGCTCCCCGGGGTTTCATCTCTCGTAGGCTGCTGCCAGGCGGTCGTTTTCCCGGTACGGATCCGCGGGGGTGGCGAAGTACACTGATCGCCATGAACACCACCCCCTTCCCCATCACCCCGATCCGCAAGCTGCGCAGGGACGCCGAACGCGCGTCCAGACTGCCCGATCACGTACCCGAGGGCTGGAGCAAATCCACCGTCGATCCCACGCACCTCCTCGACTGCTTTCCCACCCTCCGCCTGAAGCCGGGTTGCCGCCTCTGCGCCTACCAGTACCACTCCGGCGGCAACGGCAACGGATTCATCTGGGGATTGCCGGACGGGGCCAGGTTTCCCGACCCCGAGAGGTGCCCACGGCTCGAAGACGTGTTCCTGGAACCTCCGAAACCACCGGAGGCGGTACACGTCCTGGACGCCATCGAGGGTGACGGCTCGCCCTGGTCATACATGTCTGCGTCCCTCTTCGCCCGCGAGGCGGCAGAGTTCGGCGCGATGTGGCACGGGGTCAGTTGGGGAGTGGAGGAGATCCTGTGGAGGTCGCCCTTCCTCGACATGGACGCCTTGCAGCATTCCCGGGGTAGCTTCTGGTTCCTGTCCCCCGACGACGAGCACAGCGAATGGGAGTGGATCGGCCAACCCCCGAAGATCTGGCGGCCCAGCTGCACCTTCGATTTCGATGGCGTGACCGTCAGGTTCCTGACCTGGACCGAGCTCGGTCAAGCGTCCATTGGTATGTATGAGGATCGGTACCAGCAAGGCTCGTACAGACTGAAGGCCGAGGCCAGGGACATCGCCACGGGTGGTGGAGGATTTGTGTGGTGAGATGAATCCCCGTCCCGTGGAACTCGTGGACGCCCGACTGACGTAGGTGGGGTGTTGGCTCCGGTCTACTGGCGCTGGGAACGCGGGTTCTCCCTATGCTTGGTCGAGAGCCTCGAGCAGTTCACCAACCAGACCGACGAAGTCCGCACGGACCTCGTCATCAGCGACGCGGCCAGACATGAACTCGGCCAGCCGGGACGGCCCGACGGCGTCGATACGGTTGTACTCCGCCCGGAGGTTCGCCAGCGCCTGGCGAGCAGCCTCATCTTCGAGCAAGGGGCGGAGGTCGGCTGCCACGTCTCCCACGTCGTCACCGAAGTACCGCAGTAGGTAGTAGAGGTCGTAGGCGTCCTTGGGCTCATCGCGTCCGAAGTGGGCCAACGCTTTGAGAACCACGAATGCTCCGGGACCGCACACCGTGATGGTCCGCTCGGACCACCTGGCCAGGCAGTCGAAGCCGGGCATCGCTATTCGCCTCGGATTCCTGAACGCGAGGTGGAGTCCCGGAGTGATGATGGCTGCGAAATCTCCTTCCAGGTTCTGAATCCGCCTGGCCTCGTCGTGGTCGGGGCTCGGTGGAACCAAGAAGTCGATGGCTACCGTGGGGACTTCGGTGGAGGTCCAGGTCTGGCGCAGCTTCGCACCACTGGTCTTCTCGACGGGCGCGAACTTCTCGTCCCTGAGCACCTCGGCGAAGGCCTTGTACCTCTCGCCGTCCAGCAGCGCGAGCTGGAACCCGACGTCGAGATCCTGGGTGCCGACGTGGGCCATCGCTTCGTCTGGCAGAGAGTCCTGGTCGATGAGCAGCGAGGGTACGAGTCCACCGACGATCACGACCTCGTCCATCATCTCGCCCAGGATGGTCGCGACGTACCGGCACGTCCTGCGAGCGAGATCGACCTGCGCAGATGTGTATCCATCGGCGTGTCTTGGTTTCTCAGTCATCGCGCTTCGCCCATTCCGCGATCAGCCTTTCGCGCAACTTCCCCGCAGCGTCCTTTGCGCGCTCTGGATGCCCCTTGAGGTCCAGGTAGACCTGCACGGGGTGCACACACGGAATCAGCTCGCCACCTTCTTCCTGCTCACTCCCGCTTCTGATCACCTCCCGGTCGTTGGGAACGACGAACCAGACGTTGGCCCCTCGCGGCTCCGAGCGGAATCCGAGGCTATCGAGGACACCGTCCGCCAACGGATTTTCGATGTAGACCGTCGTGATCCGGAATCCAGCGAAGTGGTCGATCAACCAGGCGCCGGCCAGGCCCGTCGCCGCGAACGGTTCACTGGCTTCTCTGAGCCGTCTCGACAGTTTTAGCAGCAGCTCGTCGCCGGACCTGGCCGAGACGTGGCCCTTGATGACGTGATGCTTCGAGAATTCATAGACCTCATGCCAGGCATCGAGGAGCAGCACCGGGTCCCTCGGACGGAACTCACCGCTCGTGTTCCGCTCGACAAGACCGTCTTCCACGAGGCGGGCCAGTATCCGGCTCGTGAATCCCTGGTCCATGCTCGTGGAATCCGCGATGACTCCCTGGGAGAACCAGCCTCGCGGGTTCATCAGGAGCCAGCGAGCGACGCGCGAGCTCTTCGGCGCGAACGCACTCGAGGGACGCCCACGAGCCTTGTACTGATTGGGCTTACCCTCGACGTGGATACGGAGCCCTGGAGCGAAGATGCGGGCGTTGCCGGACAAGTCCAGCCAACCGACGCCCGCTTCGGAACACAGCTTTCGCCCGACGTCACCCATGAACGGAACCAGGACAACCGGGATCGAAGGTTCGACTCCGCCCGAACCGAATCGGCGTAGTTGCTCGATCGCCTTCGAGACTGGAGCAGCCCTCCCGGACCCCTTGTACTCGATCACGAATCGGTAGGGGCCTGCAGAGATGACGGAGTCGGCGCGGCCATCGTGAGGGTGGTCGCGAGAATCGATGACCGCTGACGGGATCTCGAGGAGTTCTGCGAGCATCGAGGTCGCCAAGCGGATCGCATGCTGCTCGGACGGTGCGCTCATGAATGACTAAATACCATGGATTGACGCCCCCATCAAATGAATCGTTTAGGTCATTTCTTTCGGATGAAACGATGACATTGGCGGCATGGAAACTAAATTTCAAAGCATGACGACCCCGGCATATCGCCTTATTTTGTCATGTTCCAGGCCGGAATACCTGCGGCGCGACGGCGATCTTGGCTCCTCAGGCGTTGCCTGGACAGGAGGTCGCGAGCGGCGGCGCAGGATTCGTGTGGTGAGATAGAATCCCCGACCCATGGGGACCCACTCCGACCGTCTGAAACTCCGATCCATCGCCGACCTGCTGCAAGAGCGCTTCTTCGTACCGTCGTACCAGCGAGGATATCGCTGGACGCGCAAGCAGGTCGTGGCGCTGCTCGACGACCTGGAGAAGTTCCAGCAGTCCGACCCGGGACGCAAGGAGTACTACTGCCTGCAGCCTGTGGTCGTACTCCGGCGGCCCGATGGCAGCTGGGAGCTGGTGGATGGTCAGCAGCGTTTGACCACGCTGTACCTCGTGATGAGCTACCTCGACGAGATCGCGAGATTCCTCCGCAAGGACCTCTACTCGATCTCGTATGCGACGAGGGAGGACAGCGCGGCGTTCCTCCGCGAGCCCACCGCAGAGGGAGCGGACGCCTTCATCGACTTCCACCACATCTACCAGGCCCACAAGGTCATCGAGGAGTGGTTCGAGGGGCGCGACGGCAGCGCCCGGCTCAAGCTCTTCAGCTGTCTCACGGACCTCGATGACCAGGGTCCCAACGTCCGGGTGATCTGGTACGAGCTCGATCCAGACCAGAACCCCAGGGCCGCGTTCATCCGCCTGAACGTGGGACGTATCCCCCTGACGAGCGCAGAGCTCGTGCGGGCCCTGTTCCTGAAATCGCCCGGCGACGACGAGAGCTCGGAGCTGGTCCTGCGCCAGCACCGGATCGCCCAGGAGTGGGACCTGATCGAGAAGCGCCTGCACGACGAGAGCTTCTGGTTCTTCCTGCAGAGCGAACAGCAGCCACCACCCGCGCGGATCGAGTACCTGTTCGACGTGTTCGTGCAGGCCCGGCCGGAGTATCTCCCGGACTCCGAAGACGAGCTCGCGACGTTCTTCGGGTTCCAGGCCTGGATGGAGAGCGAGCCGGACGACGTGGAGAAGGCCTGGCGAAAGGTCCGCAAGGAGACCGCCCAGGTCCTCGAGGAGTGGTACGAAGACCGGGAGCTGTATCACCTCGTGGGTTACCTCGTCGCGACGACGCCGCGATCCCGGGTCAAGACCGCGGGCGTGCTCGTCGATCTGCTCCGGGCGCGCGAAGGTCGGACCGCGACGGAGTTCGACCGCCACCTTCGCGGGCTCGCATGGAAACGGTTCATGGGACGGCCAAAGACGTCGCTCCCGCGGGACCCGGCCGATCTGGAGCATCGCCTCGACGAGCGGATCGACGCACTCCACTACGACCGCGCCGGCGCCAACGTCCTCGTCGCCGCACTGCTGCTGTTCAACATCGCCAGTGTGCTGGAGACGCCGGCGACCGCGTTGCGCTTTCGGTTCGACGGCTTCAAGGAGCGCACCTGGGACATCGAGCACATCCGCTCGTCCACGGAGTACATCCCGGGATCGCCGGTCCGCCGCAAGAGCTGGCTGAAGCACGCAGAGGATTTCGTGAACAGTCCTGCGGCGCGGGCCATCGACGCGAAGGAAGCGGCGGCGCTGTCCACAGCCATCCACGAGCAGCTGGAACGGAAGGCACCCGAAAAGGAGGTGTTCGACGACCTCTTTGCGCGCGTCCGGACGCTCAGCGGCGAGGGCGAGGCCCGAGAGGGCGACAACGCCCTGTCGAACCTTGCATTGCTCGACACCGGCACAAACCGCGCCTACAAGAACGCGATCTTCCCGGTGAAGCGGCGGTGGATCATCGAGCTGGACCGCAAGGGGACCTACGTGCCGCCGCAGACCCGCAACGTGTTCCTCAAGTACCACAGCCCCCAGGCCGATCAGCTCCTGCTGTGGAGCGCGAGCGACCAGGAGGCCTACGGCAAGGCCCAGCGCGAGACGCTGTTGCGGTTCTTCGGGCCGCTGGTGGGGGTGGCTCGATGACGACAGGACGCACCACGTTCCGCAGCTTGTTCCGCGAGTGCCCTCGGGTCGAGATCCCGATGATCCAGCGGGACTACGCCCAGGGGCGCGACGACGCCCACAGCCGCGAGATCCTCACCGACTTCCTGGATACACTCCGCGACAGGATCGTGACCCCCGACAGCGAGCCGCTCGATCTGCACTTCGTCTACGGCCGCTGGCGCGAGGATCGTGGCGTGCTCGAGCCCCTCGACGGGCAGCAGCGACTCACCACATTGTTCCTGCTGCACTGGTACCTGGCCCAGCGCGACGACGCGCTCGAGGCGTATCAGACCTGGATGCAACGCGACGGCAAGTGCTGCTTCAGCTACCGCACCAGGGCCAGCGCCGAGGAGTTCCTGGAGCACCTCGTGGCCACGGCCATCGACCTGGAGGGCCTGGAGGGCCTGGAGGCCGAGGAGATCCCCCTGTCGACCTGGTTGGAGGACAGGCCCTGGTTCCTGCGCGCGTGGAAGCGGGACCCGACCGTGGCCGGCTGCCTCGCGACGCTGGACGCGGTGGACAACACGTTCCACGACGTGCGTGGCGGCTACGCCCGCCTCGTCGAGGACGAGCCCGTGTTCTTTCGCCTGCTCAAGCTCGGGGAGTTCAAGCTCTCGGACGACCTCTACGTCAAGATGAACGCCCGCGGGAAGCCGCTGACCCGGTTCGAGGTGTTCAAGGCCCAACTGGAGCAGTACGTCGAGCGGACCTTTGGCGAAGAGCCGTGCCCCCATCACCCGCGCAAGACGTGGCGCGCGTATGTCTGCGATCGGATGGACCGCGAGTGGACGCATTTCCTGTGGGATCACCGCGATCGGGACACCCACGAGATCGACGGTCGATTCATGCTCCTGTTGCGGGCCATCGCCGTGCTCGACTGCGTGATGAAGGCCGGAGATGACGCCAAGGACCTCGACGGGCAAATCGAGGGCCTGCTCGACGAGACGGTGGAGTCCTTTTCGTTCAACAGCCTCGAAGGACTCCTCGATCGAGGCTTCGTTGAACGGATGACCTCCTTCCTCGATCTGCTCGCTGCCGCGCCTGAACGCCACCTCGGCTTCCTCGACCGGTCCGACTACTACGACGAGGCCGGGACTTTCACTGCGATCCTCGAATCCGAGGGGCAGTACGGCATCCCCCTGCCCGCCTGGGCCAGGTTCTGTGCCTGGGGGATGTTCCTGCTCGATCGGCGGCACGACGTCACGGACGACACCGCCCGAACGACATTCCACGAGTGGATGCGCGTGGTGTGCAACCTCGTGGACAACTCGGCCATGGACAAGGTGGACCGCCTGGTGGCGGCGCTGCGCCGGATCCGGGCCATGTCCTCCCTGGGCGTCAGGGACGGCTTCCTCGAGCGGGTCGCCCGGGAGCCGGACATCGCCCGGGGCATGAACCGCGAACAGCGCGTCGAGGAGCAGCTCAAGGCGAGCCTCATCCTCGCGGACTCCTCGTGGCGGCCCTTGCTCGAGCGGGCCGAGGCCCACGCCTACTTCCGAGGCGACATCCAGTTCCTCTTGCGCTTCTGCGGGGTCTGGCAGCGATGGTCGGACGCGGGTTCGTGTGAGTGGTCGGAGATGGAGCACCGCGACCGCAGGGCGTCGTTCCAGCGGTGGTACGAGCGCGCGTGTGCCGTATTCCCACCCGACCTGCGTGGGCTCGGAGCTGCTGCCAGGACCGACTACCTCTGGGAACGAGCCCTCCTGACCAAGGGCGACTACCTGCTCCGCCGCGGCGCGAACATGAGCCTGCTCGACGACCTCGACCGCGACGGGAGCTGGAAGCGGCTGCTGCGCGCGGACACGAAGACGGACGGCCGGGAGGACCGGCGCGACGTGGTTCGGGACGTGTTGGCCTCCGTGGACTCCAACAACGTTGTTCCTTCGTTGCGCGCCGTGGTCGACGCAGGGCCGCCCCCCGATGCGCCGGCCTGGCGCCGATTCCTCGCGGGCGATCCACGCCTTCTCGAGTACTGCCGGCGGCGGATGCTGCGCTTCCATCACGGACGCGAGGTCCTGCTGCTGAAGACCACCCAGCTCAACGGGTACTACGTCGACCTCTTCACCTGGACGCTGTTCCTCCGCTTCGGCGACCACCAGCAGCGCGGAGGACTCGCGACCTCGGTCGAGCTATCTCACCCCGAGAGAATCGGGTGGACCGACCCCTCTCGCCTCACCATGCGCTGCACGAACTCGGACGTCTTCGCGGAGGCTTTCACGCACGAGATGCAACTCGAGCTACGCGTGGGAGGTTCGGAGCTGCCGGTCGATGAACTGAGAGCGGCCGATTGGTCGGAGACCGAAGAGGGCTGGGCCCGGCGCGTGCCGCCCGAGCAGGCCGAGCAGGCACTCCTCGAGGTTGCCGGGCTCGTCGGCTGGACGGCCGAAGGATCAGCCTCCGCTGACCTGCCGCAGGATTCCGGGTAGCTCCCCCTCGCACCAGTCCACGATCACACTGGACATCAGCGCGGCGAACTCGGCCGCAGCATCCACCGAGGCTTGATTTCTTCCCACGCTGATCTCGTCGTCGTCCGCCGGCTCGGCCACTCCCTCGACGGGCAACCGTATCCGAGCAACAACCCTGTTGTTCCCCGTCCCCACGCTGGCGTGTTCGGGCAACCCGCTCACCCTGGCGCGGAGCGACTCCACCAGCGCCGGCTGCAGCCGGTCGAGCCAGGCCGGTGGGATCGCCCCCCTCGACGGCGCGACCACGGCCGCCAGGTTCACCGTCATCATCGCGCGCTCGTTGCCGGGCCGCGCCATCCAGAACTCCAGGAAGACCTTGGTCCGGCCGATGGGATTGACCTTGGCGCCTACGACCTCGGCAAAGGGGAGGTACTCGGCCGCCATGCTGCCCTTGGCCACCAGCCGCCACGAGTCGATGGCTACGAGCCGCTCCTTCAGCCTGGACCCGACCGCCACGACGAAGGCAGAGTCCCCCAGCTTCTTCTTGCGCGGCGGCTCACTCGACTGCGCCTCCACGCTCGAGACCTTGGAGAGGTGCGCCATCTCCTGCAAGACGCGCAGCTCGTCGTCGCTGAATTCCTGATCCCCGTTCTCGTCCACCAGGTTGGTCAACGCCCCGAGGAACAACCCCAGCTGCCCCGTGGCCTCACGGTCGCCGTCGTCACCGTCCTCCACCCAGCTCTGCGTCCACGGTTCGACGGCCGGATCGGGGAGTTCGCGCTGTAACAGGAAGGCTTTGATCTCCCTCCTGGCGTCTTCCCCGTCGTCCTCCAGCAGCCGTGCAAGGTAACGATGCGCTGCAGGATACGTGGCCTGCATCAGCGTCAGAGCGAGCATCACCAGCGGACGACGCCCCTCGTGGATGTTCGTCTCCTCCCCGTGCGCCCGCTTCGCCACGCTCATCAGCAGCATCAGCGTATTCGCGTGGCGCTTCATCGACCGCGGGTTGAGCCCCACGCTGTGCTGGACCACCTGCGTGGCCAGCGCCACCTCCTCCTTGCTCGCCTTGATCTGCACCTTCCTCAGCAGGTCATCGATGTACGCCGCCGCGCGGTACGAGTGCACGGGCATACGAAACGGCACCTGGATGATCTTGTCGAAGAACGACCGGCCCAGCTCCTCCTCGGTCACCCCCATCCTCGCGCCCAGGCCCCGGCTGATCACGCCGTAGTCACAAGCCAGGACCGTCACCAGACCCGGGACGTCGAGGAAGTTCTTGAGCGCCTCGAGGATCTGCACCGCCCGCTCCGGTGGCACCCGGTCGAGGTCGTCCACGAACAACACGACGCGCCCGTCCTCCCCCGCGGCTTGGCCCACCATCTTGCTCAACTCATTCTTGAGCTCCTCGGCCACGCGGTAGCCGGGCTTGGCGTCCCCTTCCAGATGGGCAAGGTCCGCGCCTCTCGCCACGACCGCCGCCGTTCGGATGGTCTTCCACAGGGCGGCCTTGTAGGTCTTGAGGTCCTTCGATGCCGCCGCGGCCTTCTCCAGGGTTCCCCGCGCCTCGGCGAGCCCGTCCACGACTCCCCCGAGAACCTCCAGGAACAGCGTCTGCCCGTCCCCGAGCTGCGCGTACATCCACGTGTCGATCCAGACCGCGCGGATCTTCTCGTCACCGGACTTCTCGAAGTTGCGGCGCATCAGGTTCATCAGGCTGGTCTTGCCCGATCCCCAGTCCCCCTGCAGGCCCAGCGTCAGCGGCGTGTCGCAGGTCTGCACGAACTCGGTCAGCGCGTTGGCGTACTCGGTCAGGCCGAGCAGCTCGTGCTTGAACTTGGCGATGGGGCGATCGCCGATCCCGGCCAGCTTCTTGTCGGTCATGGTCTTCCCCCGGTGTGGGTGCCAGTACGCAACGTAGTCTACCTGACGTTCAACTCTGCCCCGTCGGGCTGGATGTCCACCCGCGGGGACAGTCCTCTGAAGTCAAGCGTCATTGGATCGCAGATCCGGCCAGGCAATCCGCCTCGCAACGCGTCGATTCGCTCCGTAGCCTTCGCTCCACGCAATGCCCGGGGATGGAGCGACACGATGCTGGAATTCGAGATGGGGAATCCGTGGTCCAGGATGCCGATGGCCTTCGTCGATGTGGAGACGACCGGGCTGAGCTCGGTCGTGGACCGCGTGGTCGAGGTCGGCATCTTCTCGACGTGCTGTTCCAGTGTGGACGAGCGCTGGACCGCCTTGCTCGACCCCGGCCAGCCGATTCCTGACGGGGCAAGCGCCGTTCACGGCATCACGGACGAGATGCTCGTCTCCCGGCACTCGTTCAGGGACTGCAGCTGGGACATCTACCACCGCCTCAAGGGGCGTCTGTTCATCGCTTACAACGCCCTGCACTTCGACCACCCGATTCTCACGGCAGAGATGGCGCGATGCGGGCTGACTCTCCCCATCCAGCCAGTTCTCGATCCGATGTTGTGGCTCCTTCGCCAAAATCGCAGTGGAGGCGTGGCCCCGGTCAGCCTCGCAACAGCCTGTCGAGCCCAGGGCATCGAACCGGGTCATGGACACCGAGTCGCCGAGGACTGCGAGGCTCTCGTCGCCCTCACTCGCAGGATCGCGAAGACGGTCCCCGAGGGACTCGGGGAACTCCTCCAGGCGCAGACGGAATGGGCCCGCCAGCTTTCCGAGTGGCGAACGCGACGGTGTACCAAGAAAAAACCTGTCGACGGTCGCCCCGCGGGGTGGCAAGCAAGCCTACTGCTCGGAGGTGCTGGCGGAGGTCTCGAAAGCGACGAGTGAGTAGAGCGGGTCGTGGCGTGTCGAATCCCTATCCGTTCCTGAAGTTCCACGCCATCCAGTCGAAGTCGGTGGGCGTCATCCCCGCCGGCCGAACGATCTGGCGGATGCGCGACTGGATCTGGTCGTACATCGACCGCCCGCAGACGAATCCCATCCGGGCCGTCTCCGGAATCTCCGGATCTCGGACAAGAAGGCGGACCGCTCTCAGCGAGAACGCGTCGAGTGGTACGTGGAGCAGCGGTTTCATCTTCGCCCGGAGGGACTCGTCGAGGTCGGTCCAGAGAAGGAGACACTTCAGAAACAGGTCGGGCAGCTTCCGGCTTGCGCCGTAGGGAATGGGTTGAGCCATCGCGTACCGCCAGTCCGTGAGTAGAGCGTCCGTGTCGCTGGGATTGAGGTGAATGGTCCGACCCGTGCGGGCCTATCCAGCCGAAATCTCGCGTAGATACTGGAGACACAACATCTGCCACACGCGGTCCTCGCCCAGTGCGTGACTCTTGAGGAACTGCGTGACCTCCCGTCTGGCGTTGCTGCGACGGCTTGATTCTGCGGGCCAGCCACCTGCGCAGTGCTTCAGGGCCAAGCTCTCCAGCGAATCAACGAACAGTTCGCAGAAGAAGCCCGTCTCAGAGTGCCGAATGTCGTCGAACAGTCGGCGGAACAGAGGGCGGCCAACGGACTCGCCGAGTTCTGCATCCTGGATAGAGACGGCCAGCAGGAGCACCTCCTTCAGCAACGAGAAGTCGGAAAGTGACGCATTCGTATGCCGCTGCCTCACGTCCGCGATCACCGCGGGCAAGTCTTGCGGACCGCTGAGTTGGAAGAGCTTGAGGCGCACCGCCCCTACTACTCGGGCCTTACGTTTGGAGGGCTTCGCCTCCCATGCTGTCAAGTCGGGGTTCTTGATCCCCACGTTCTCCAGGATCTCGCGAAGGCGCTCCGCATAGAGCTGCTGGACGCGCGCCTCGACGGAGCCGGCATCTTCTTCCTCTGACGCCTGCTGCATAGGCGCGAGGTCCGCCGCGAGACGTCCAGGACGAACGCGGGCGTAGAAGGCGTCGCTGTCCGACTTCGCGGTGTCGCCGATGTAGCCGTAGTGGAGTCGGCTCTGCGCCAGTCGGACCAGTTCCCTTGGCGCGACGTTCGGGTCGATGGGTCGCACCCGAAGATCCCCCTCGTCCAGCCCGAAAAACTGCTCGAAGCACCCCATGATCTGCTTCCGCGCCTCCTCCGGTACGCGGTAGTTCTTCGACACCTCGGGCTGGACCTGTCGGTTGGTGGCCAGCGCGAGGTGGGCAGCGGTCCACACGCCCTGGTCCGATCTCGTCGCCATCTCCGCACGGACCTGTGCCGCTCGCGGGTCCTCCGTCTGCGTCAGCCACTCGGGCAGCAACACCTGGTAGACCTGGAGGTAGTTCTGGTACTTGGGCGGGGCACTTCCGTCGATGGTGGCGGCCGTCACCGTCACCGGGACCGAACTCAACTCGAAGTACTCGAAGACCTGCCCGTTGTGCAGGTCGACGGTGAGGGGTTCCCCCGGTGGTTTGCCTTCGTCAACGCGAGCACTCTGGGCAGGGTCCCGAAGAACCAGGTCGAAGTTCTCGATGTCCCCTTCGCTGGTGCCCTCGAAGGCGGAGTCCTTTCCGGCCACCTGGCGCGTCACCTTGCAGAACAGGAGAACCGGTTCCTTCGAGTCCTCGAGCGCCTCCTTGCTGGTCCATGCCATCAACAGCACACGATCCTGCCGCAACCGGAGGAGCTGGCCTTCGTCTTCGACATGGCAAGGGAGGTAGATGCTCGCCCCTGGCGTCAGGATGGCCTTCCAGAGGTGGTCGTATGTCGACGCATCGCTGTCGGTGACGCAAGCCCCAATCACCACCGCATATTCATCCAGTGGCAGAGGCTTCTCACGTTCGCAGCGCGCTCGGTACCAGTCCTTGAAAACGGGGATGTTGTCTTCATCGACTGGAAGGCTCGCGCCGAGTTGGAAGCACTGCAGCAGGTGCCGGTTGATCTCGGACGGCAGGTCCACGCCGGAACCGCTCAGTTGAGACGGGTCGTAGTCGAACTCGAAGCGCATCGAGGCTTCGGCGTTTCGGGGTGCGTCCGGTCCGAGCGCCCGCCCGCTCCAGTTGTGAGAGCCGAGGTAGACGACCGCGCGATTGTCGGGCCGGACGATGTAGACGATCTTGCTGTGTACGAGGGACAGGTCCGGATCGCCATCGGAGTCGAGCACGACGGGGTCCACGAAGTACTTCAGCTTCCCCTGCTGTGGCTCCAGCATCGCCTGGAGGCCTACAAAGGGCTCGAAGCCGCAGGAACACGAAAGCGACGCCACACCAAAGGACTCCGGCTGCTGGAGGGCGGCGACCAACAACTCTTGCCCGATGCTCGTGAGGCCGCCATCGGAGACATAGGCGATGACGAAGCGGAGGACACGTGCATCCTGGAGGTCGTGGCGCAGTTGCGTCAGATAGGCATCGGAGGTGGGGATTGGACTCAGGAGCTTCATTTCGTCCCCCTCGGGACCTTGTAGTACTTCTCGACGTACGCGAGCGCTCGACCGTGGATGTCCGCATCCGCGTGGCCGAGGTGCTTGAAGATGACGCCGCGAAGGGCTCGGCTGATCTCCCTACGTCCCTCCGTTGAATCACTCCAACCCTGAAAGCGGACCTCTCGAACCACCTCGTCGATTCCTGCGACGACCTTCTCGACGCGCACCGGCACGTCAGGCGTACGGATCTCCTCGAAGAGCTTCGTCAGCATGGCCTTGCCCTGGTCCTCGGGCGAGACGTCGGGGGCAGGTGGTGGCTCCTTTTCACTCTCCATGCTGATCTCGACGGCGCGCCTGGCCAGGCTCAGCAGCCGTTTCATGTATTCCAGGGCTTGAATCGTCCCGTTCTCGTACCTCTTCTTCAGGTCGTTCAGCTTCGTGGCCAGCTCAGGGATCTGCGGGTCGCCCTTCTTACCATCAAGATAGTCTTCGAGCTTCACGGTGAGGTCACGAGCGGCCCGCTCCGGGTCACGCGTCTGTTGGATGACGGCGAACAGCTCATCGTCGAGCACGATGTCTTCCAGCTCGGTCGACGCGATGTTGAACGACAGGTGTTTGTACAGCAGCTGCGTGGTCTGCGGTCCGAGTTCCTGCCAGACCTGCTGGCCTCCACCCCCGGATTGGCGCACGGCCTTGTAACGGCGTGCGAGCCATGTGTAGTCATCCACGTAGGCGGCCAGGACCGGATCCGGAGAAACCACCTCCCACACCTTCGAGAGATACCGGAAGTGCTTCCCGAAGGCGTCGCACCGCTCCAGGGAACCGAGCTTGTTCAGCGCCTCGACGTGGGACCTCTGCTCGTCCTCTGTCCGGTCTACGCCCTCGAAGAAGGCGAGGCTCTTGGCCATTGCTTCGGGCAACTGCTCCTTGACCGCCTCGATGCTCTCGACCATGCGCCCGACATCGACCTCGTCGAACTTCAGCGCGTCGGCGGTCTTCTCGAAGAGTCCGAGGTAGTCCACGATGATGCCGGCCTGCTTGTTCTCGTTGTAGACACGGTTCGTTCGACAGATGGCCTGGAGCAGCGTGTGGTCGCGCAGCGGCTTGTCCAGGTACATCGTCTGCAAGAGGGGTGCGTCGAAGCCCGTCAACAGCTTCGCCGTGACCACTAGGATCTTGAGTGGTTCGGTCGGCTCCCGATACCGCTCGAGGAGCCTCTCTTCTGCGTCGCGGTCCCGTTGATACTTCAGATACTCGGATTCGTCCTTCCGGCTGGCTCCGACCGAGATCACCACGTCACTCACAGAGGGGGACAGGTGCTTGTCCAGCTCGGCCTTGTACAGCAAGCAGGCTTCTTGGTCATAGGTCACGACCATCGCGGCCAAACCTCGGGGTCGGACCTGGGAATTGAAGTCCTCGACGATGTCCTTGACGACCCGTGCTACACGGGCCGGCGCCTTCACGGCCACGCCAAAACTGGTCGCGCGGCGGATGACCTCGCCCTCATCCACGTCCGAGAGGCCGCCCGTCAGCTGAGAGAACTCCTCGGTCAGCGACGCGACGTCGATCTTCAGTTCGCTGGATCGAGGCACGAAGTTCAACGGCAGGGTCGCGCCGTCTCGGATCGAGTCCTCGAAGCCGTATCTGTGCAGGTACCGGCCGTCGTCGCACGAGGCACCGGAGGTGTTGAAGGTGTTCCGGTCGCGCTTGTTGATGGGCGTTCCCGTCAGTCCGAAGAAGGACGCGTTGGGGAGGGCACCCTTCATCTTCAGGCCTAGGTCGCCCTCCTGGGTGCGGTGCGCTTCGTCCACGAGCACGATGACGTTCTCGGCGTCGTTGAGGGCCATCACCGGGGTGGACAGGCCATCGTCGTCCGTCGCCGTCTGCGGCTCGGGGAGCGCCAGGGCCTTGCCCGCCGCCTGCTCGAAGCTGTGCAGCAGGGTTGCGAACCTGTCGCGAAGGTTCTGGGCGTCATCCTGCTTGAAGCTCGCCAACAGCTCGGCACAGTCGAGCAGGAAGGTCTCTGCTTCGTCGAGTAGCCCCTTGCGGATGCGCGTCTTCGTCCACCGCAGCAGTCGGTTCACCTCCTGCTTGGCGCTCTCGTCGCCGAAGCGGAAAATGGTCGTGATGATGACCTTCTTGGTTCCTGCGCGGAGCATGGACTTGAGCTGCGCGCGGGTCTTTGCCTTCACCAGGTTCTCGACCTTCGCCCCGTGGAAGGTGTTGCCAATCTGGGTGTCGAGATCCACGCGGTCCACGACGACCAGCACCGCCGGGTTGTCCAGCGCGGGGTGGAGCCGCAGCTTCTTTGCGGCGAACACCATCAGGTAGGACTTGCCTGACCCCTGGAAGTGCCAGATCAGCCCCTTCTTGGGGGCAGCGTGGTCCACCACGCGATCCACGATGAGGTTGGTGGCCTGGTACTGCTGGTAGCGGCACACGACCTTGATCAGCTGCTTGCTGTCGTTCACCGCGAACAGGGTGAAGTGCTCGAGGATGTCGAGCAGCACCGCCGGCGCGAGCATCCCCAGGTTCGTCGCGGCCACTGCCGAGGCAGCCTCGGGATCGACCGCTTCCCCGCCCTCTCGCCACGGTCCCCACAGGTTTTCGGGCATACCGATGGAGCCGTACCGAAGCTGGCGGCCATCGGAGGCAACGTTCAGTACGTTGCACACGAACAGCTCGGGGACGTCGTTCTCGTACTGCTGGCGGATAGTGACGGCGCGGTCGAACCAGGAGACTGACGGGCGCGGCGGGGGCTTTGCCTCGACCACGACCAGTGGGAAGCCGTTCACGAGCAGCACGAGGTCAGCGCAGAGCGATCCGCCTTCGCCCTGGACGCGGTACTGAGTGGTCACGATGAACTGGTTCGCCTCGACGTCCTCGAAGTTGAACAGCTTGACGTCGGTATGCTCGTGGTTCTCCCCGAACGGCATCGTCTTGTTGTTGCGGAACCACTCGGTCATGGCCTCGTTGGCCTTAACAAGGCCGTCGCTGCGGGCGGAGCGTAGGATCGCGCGTAGCTCGTAGAGCACCTCGTCGGCGTGGTTGGCGTGGGCCGCGATCTCGGGGTTGAGGCGGATGAGGGCCTCACGCACGTAGGGCTCGACGAAGACGTCCTGAGGCTGCCGGGGCACATCGCCAGCGGCGATGTAGTACCAGCCCAGGCCGCTGATGTAGCCCGTTCGGCGGGCGAGGCCGGGGCCTGTGGCGGTGTGGTGAGTAACGCCGCCGGTCAACAAGTCGCGGAGGTGGACCTCAATCGTGCGGATCTCGGGGAGCGTCATACCGGGACCAACGACGTAGAGGTTGCTGCTCCGAGAAGTACTCTCGCTTGAGAGATCCGCCTGTCCAGAGCCGCTAGCTGAACCTGGATGCCTGAGATGGCTTCCGTCCGCTCCTCTTGAATCGCCATCGGAGGCAATGCGAACCGAAGCCTGCGGAAGTCTCGGAGAGTTGTCTTAGGTCGAGTTGTGCCCGGCGAGATCCGCACTACTTGTTGCGATCCCCAGTGAGAGTTGATCAGGGCAGCCAGATACTCGGCTCGTACGCGCCGGGGGTTGGGTCGAATCCTGATGAGATCGGCCGTAATCACCGCCGGGCCGAACCCAGATGATACGACGCACGCCTCTCCTGGCGGCCAACCCATCTTCGTGACCAGTACGTCACCACCCTTTGTCTGGTGGGCGGCCAGTTGCGTGGCCTTCTGGGAGGTGACGTACCTGTTGCTGGTATACGTGAATCGATGTCGCACCACATCGGCAACGAAGACAACCGGGACTCCTGCAGGATGGGAGTAGTCAGCCGCGACCAGGTCACTTCCGAACGGTCCGATGCCGATTGCGCCCTCTTCATGGCGACAGAGCTCATCCAGAGTCAAGCACTGCCATCCGGTAGGCAGGGCTTCCTCCGGAACCGAGCCGTCCGGCAACAACTCGTCAACCCCTGCAAGCGCCCACGCTTCGCACATGGAATACCTGAAGTCACGGATCTGCTCTCGAATCTCGACCGTTGCCTCAAGCGCTCGTTGCACGGCAGACAACCTTCTCACAAGCCGCCGCTGCTCCTCCAGCGGTGGCAGTGCAAACTCGTACTTTGCAGCGTCGGACCAGTTCACGAAAAGGTTGGTCGAGCCGCGAAAGTTGCGCCGTAGATGGTCTTGGAAGCCGCTGGATCTGGCAACAGCCTCCGCGATTTCCTGCAGGATGACCCGCTCATCCATAGCGCGCAGAATAAAGTTGGTGTGGGCAGATAGGCAATCGAAGCTGGCGACCGCGACTCGGAGCTTGGGGCCACGCGTGGTGCAGATCACATCACCGGCTCGAACGATGGTGCGAATTCTTGAGCCAAACTCGCCGTCGTCAACTGGGTTCCAATCAGTGACGCGCCCGTCCTGGGGGATGTGCTTGCCAATGATATACCGAGTAAATCCGTCTGCTTTGTAGTCCTTCGTCGCAGCCGTAGAGTTTTCCACGACGTCTCCGAACCTAACCCGCTTCCACCGCGCCACGAGCTCACCCACGGGTCACCTCCTTTTTCACGAGGCCATCCAGAGTGTCCACCAGCGCATTCACCTGCGGCCAGAACGCCCGGCCCTCCTGCTCCCACTCGGTCCAGACCTCGCTCAAGGCGCGGTCGTCTGGGGCCTCGGCGCCCTTTGCCGCCGCCGGCTTAACGTAGAGCGGGATGGACAGGCTGTGGCCCTGCTTAGCGACCTCATCCAGCGTCACGACCCTTGCGAAGCCAGGTTCATCGGTGAATGCCTCATAGGCTCTGCAGATGCGCTGCTGATGCTCGGGTCGGAGAAAGCTGACCGAGCGCTCTCTGGCAATCTCGTTGACGGCATCGACGAGCAAGATTCGACCCTTCCGCTCCACGGGCTTCTCGCTTCGACAAATGACGACGCACGCCTCCATGGCCGAATTGAAAAACAGATTCGGCCCCATGCCTAGCACGCACTCGACGAGATCGAGCTCGATAAGTCTGCGTCGAAGTTCCGCTTCCACATCACGGAACAAGACGCCGTGCGGAAACAGGATCGCGCAACGTCCGGTTTGCGAGGCCACGCTCTTTAGAATGTGCTGGAAGAAAGCGTAGTCAGCGCGCCCCTGCGGCGGTGTACCCAGGAAATTGCGGCCCCATACATCCGACGCCCAAGCCTCCCGGTTCCACCGCTTGATGGAGTACGGCGGATTGGCCAGGACCACGTCAAAGGTGCGCAGCTGGTCTCCCTCGGCGAACCGCGGCCGGTCCAGTGTGTCGCCGCGCCGAACGTCGAAGTCCTCTACCCCGTGGAGCACCAGGTTCATCCGGGCGATGGACGCCGTCATGTGGTTGCGCTCCTGGCCGTAGAGCTTGAGCGTACGGTGCTCCCCACCTGCGCGCTTCACCTCGGCCAGAGCCGATAAGAGCATGCCGCCGGTGCCGCAGGTTGGGTCGTAAATGCTCTCGCCTGCCTGCGGCTTGAGCATCTGGGCCATGAGGTGGACCAGTGTGCGATTCGTATAGAACTCCTGGGCCGTGCTGCCGCCATCGTCGGCGAACTTGCCCACCAGGTACTCGTAGCCGTCGCCCAGGGAGTCCTCGGGCACGCTTGCGATAGACAGGGTCTGGCCGGAGAAATGCTCCAGCAGATCCTTCAGGGTGCTGTCGGGTAAGCGCTCCTTGTTGGTCCAGGGGGCATCGCCGAAAATGCCTTCGAGCCGTCCGGGGTTGGCGGCCTCGATAGCCCGCATGGCGTCTTGGATGGCCTTGCCCACATTCTTGGGCACCTTGCGGACCTGGCGCCAGTGAGACTCCTTGGGGATCGTGAAACGCTCGTTTGCCTCCGTCTGGGCCAGCTGATCGGCACCACGGTAGCCGGCTAGCGCGCGGGCGTAGTCTTCGTCCCACACATCGCAGAGGCGCTTCAAGAAAACCAGCGGAAAGATGAATTGCTTGTAGTCGCCCGCATCGACGAGGCCCCGGAGTATGGTGGCCGCACCCCACAGGTACGACTTGAGTTGTTGTTGGGTCAGGGTGTCGCTCATGCCTGCCCCCCTCTTTCGGTTAATTCTCGCCGCAGCGCGTCTTCGGCAGCTTGAGCGCGCCGGAGGGCCTGCTTCAGATCACGCATGGCCTGGTCAACACGTCTAGGTGGGCTGGCGGCGCCCTTGCTGGCGTAACCCAGAGCGTTGTCGTTCCAAATGTATAGCGCTGGATACAGGCTACCGCCATTCACACGAAGCTCCTCGAGGGGTACAAGGCGGCTTCGTCCTGGGCGATCCATCATTGGTCGATACCACCCAGCGATTGCTGCCACGTGTTCCTTGCTCAGCAGGTTCTGGTTGCGAATGGACTGGAGCTGGTCCGACGCGTCCACGAAGTAGACTTGGCGCGTGAGTTCTTCGGGCTTCCCGTGTCGGCAGACGATGATGCAGGCGGGGACGCCTGTCCCGTAGAAGAGGTTGGCACCGAGAGCGATCACGCTCTCGATACGGTCTTCTTCTAGTAGCTTGTTGCGGATCTTGCCCTCGACTCCCGCGTGGAAAAGGGCACCGAGCGGCAACACTACTGCCATGCGTCCTAGTGGCTCTGCCATCGACTTCACCATGTGCTGCACCCAGGCGAAATCACCACTTTTTTTCTTGGGCAGGCCTGCAAAGTTCCGGCCCCAAGGGTCGCTCTCCCAGACCTCGCGGCCCCAATCCTTGAGCGAGAAGGGTGGATTTGCGAGCACAACGTCGAACTGCTGCAGGGTCTGGTCTTGGGCGGACACAAAGGCGGGGCGGCGCAGCGTGTCCCCGCGCCGGATGTCGACCTCCTCCACGCCGTGGAGCTGGAGGTTCATCCGGGCCACAGACGCCGTGGTCAGGTTCTTCTCCTGGCCGAAGAGCTTCCCGAAGAAGGTGCGCGGATCGCCGCCCGTCGCCCTGACGTGCTCGACGGCGGCCAGGAGCATGCCGCCCGTGCCGCAGGCCGGATCGTAGATGGACTCGCCCTCCTTCGGTTCGAGGATGTCCACCATCAGCCGAACCACGCTTCTCGGGGTGTAGAACTCGCCCGCCTTCTTGTTGGTGGAGTCGGCGAACTTCTTGATCAGGTACTCGTAGGCGTCCCCCATGACATCGTTCTGGACGGCCTTGTTGCCCAGGGGCAGCTTGGAGAAATGCTCCAGCAGGTCCTTGAGCAGGTCATCGGGCAAGCGCTCCTTGTTGGTCCACGACGCGTCGCCGAAGACGCCGAGGAGCTTGTCCTGATTGGCCTGCTCGATGCCGCGCATGGCGTCTCGGATGGCCTTGCCGACGTGCTTGCTGACCCCGCGCACCGACTCCCAGTGGCAGCCTACCCGACAGGGCTCGCCGCCGGTGTGCTCGGTGCAGGGTGAGGGGCACTTGTCGTCCAGCACCTTGAAACGGAAGTCGGCCGCATACACCTGCCCGTACTGCTTCATCATCTCGTCGCGCTCTTCGTCCCACACGTCGCAGATGCGCTTGAAGAAGAGCAGGGGCAGGATGTACGACTTCCAGTCGGTCCGATCGACGGGGCTTCCGCGCAGGATGTTGGCAGCTTCCCAGAGGTGAGACTCGAGTTGGGATAGCTCCAATCGGCCTTCACCTCGAACAGCCGATTCCACCTTCTCTGAGCCTTCTCCTAGCCCTGCACGTTTGTTCATGCCTTCCCGCACGGTCTCCACATGTGACGACGGATCCGTTGGACTCGACGCTTCGTTCCCGAGCGCCTCTACCAGCATCTCGAATTCCGTCGTCGAGGGCTGAGCTTTGCCACGTTCCCACATCGATATCTTGTTCTGGGTGACCCCTAGAAGTTCCCCCACGCCAGCCTGCGTCAGCCCAGCTTCCTTGCGGGCACTGCGCAACCACATTCCAAAAGAATCCATCTAGAACCTCCCCAACACGCACCCGCAGGCACCCGTTCGCATCGGCTCAGCGCTCTCGCGGACGTCGAAATGGGTGGATTCAGTCTGCAAAGCTCTTCCCCCCAAATTTCCCTCGTCGAGTCGCACAGCATATCGCGGGGCGTCCACCGAAGGTAACTCCAGGTACGGCAAACCACTCATCTCGTTTTCACTCCTCACGCAAGTACCCCAGATCGGCGAGAAGCTGGTCCATCTCAGCCGCTGAACGGTCGCGTTCCTCTTCCAACTGAGCCAGACGGAACAGAGCTGCGCGAACGTCCAGCGATTCCTCGGCTGCGGGTTTTCCCACGTACCGACTCGGGTCGAGCACGTACTCGTTGGGACGAAGCTCGGTTAGGTCGACCATCCGACAGTAGCCAGTTAGGTCCTCGAACGCCTGAGAGGCCTCGATGATGCGCCTCGCAGCGGCGTCCGGAATCCGGTTCTGGAATCGATGGCTCTCGACGTCTCCAGCGGCGTCGATGAATAGAAATCGGCCGCGACGCTTCTCAGGCTTGTGGTTGTTGAACAGCAGGATCGCCAGGCTGATGCTCGTTTCGAACAGCAGCTTCGACGGGAGCAGGACGACGGTCTCCAGCCGGTCGTCCTCGAGCACGCCCCTGCGAATCTTCTGCTCGATTCCGCGACGGAACAACACGCCCGTGGGGACCAGGAAGCACGCGCGCCCTCTTGGAGCCAATGCAGCCAGTCCGTGCTGGATCAACGCCCACTGGCCCTGGGTGCGCGGGGGGCGACCGTAGGAGAATCTCCTGAAGTGGTCCAACTGCTCGTCGTCGAACCAATTGCGCATCATCAGGGGGAGGTTGGAGGCCACTACGTCGTGCTGCTTCAGGTCTCGACCTTCCACATGTTTGGGCTCGCGAAGTGTGTCCCCAAGCCGGATGCCCGTGGGATCGATTCCCCTCACGGCCATGGAAAGACTACACAGCGCCCAGCGTTCGGGATCGATCTCCTGACCGGCATAGCCCAACGTTCGAAAGTCGGCTCGGGTCATCTTGGGGTAGACGGAGCGTGCGGCTTCTCCGAGAAGCGAGCCCACGCCGCAAGCCGGATCAAAGAAGGAATCCCCAGCCTTTGGAGCTGCCAGTACGATCAACAAGTTCCGCAAGCTGGAGGGGGTCGTGGTAGCCCCAGACGACTTGCCGCGCATGCTCGAAAACTCGTCGAAGAGCAGATCGAACGCGATGCTCAATCCGCTGTCGGGTCGGGGAACACTCGCGGCAAGAGCTAGGGCGTCTGCGGTGGTGATGGCTCTTGCAAGCATGCGGTCGCGCTCGTCGTCCGAGCCGAACCGGGATTCGTCTGTGAATGAAAGAGACGTGAGCACACCCCTGAGTGCTGGCTGGACCTGCTCTATGCTCGCGGCAAGGTCGTTCAGCGCCTCGCCAATCCCTCGGTCGGTCGTGGTGATGGCTTGCCAGGCTGCTGCGGCCGGTGCCGCGTTTCCAGCCACGGCATCCCATGGGCCCTGCTCGAGGCTGCCCGATTCGCCGGCCCGGGCCGCGAACCACTTCATGGTCAGCAGGCGAAAGACGTAGCCTTCGGTCTCGGCTCTGGACATCCGGCCACGCAGTACATCTGCGAGTTCGAGCCCTGTCTGCACGATCAGGTTTGGGTCAGTGGTTCTCATGGTTGTACCCGGGGCCGAAGAGCACCGCGGACGAGGGAGTCGACGACTTCGTGGGTGATCGTACGGCGCGACTCCACGGCTGCCAGAGCAGCTATGGCGTGTCGTTGCTGCGCGTCGAGCAGTCGTTTCAGCAGTGCCTGGGTTGCGTCATCGAGCAAGGGAATCCGCAAGTCCTCGACTGCACTCTTGTTCAGGGCAAAGCCCATCACCGAAGAGCTCGACAGCTGCATCATCTGGTCACGGCCTGTCGGGCTATCCAGGAAGGCAGCCAACGCTTCGGGCGACAGCTGACCGTCCGAGCGTATCCGCACGAGATTGGGACCAACCACAGCGCCAGCCGTCGCTTCGGTGACTAGCCCTACTTTTGGCTGCGAACCGCGAACGGCAAGGACGATGTCTCCGGGCTGCACGCGATACCGCTCAACGCTCTTGCCCGAAGGAATCCAGGCGGGAGAGAGCTCCTCCTCGGGGGCTACTCTTCCGTCCTGTACGTCACGAACCGCGATGACGGGATGCTCCGTAGCGCTGGATGAGCGAGCCTTCTTGGACACAAGGCCGAGGCCTGGCTGGATGTCTGCGATCGTGCAAAGAGCACAGATGGGACGAACGCTTCTATCGCCGGCGGCTGTCATGCTTTGGCTCCCTCCGGTCAGCTGGATCTAGGCTGCCGGACTCCTCTACAAACAGCAAGATGTATTTGGATATATTTCACGAACACACGTATCACCCCTCAGGGGTGGTCGATCTCAAATACCTCGGAATCGCCCCGACGGCCAAGGCTCCAAGAGGGTTTCATGAACGCCAAGGTGGATCTGAGGTCCGAGGGGATTTCCGGTAGGATGGCAGCGCACCAACAAAGGGAGATGGGGCATGGTCACTGAGAAGATGTCCATCATCGACGCCGCCACGACGGTTCCGGACGAAGGGCCCACCCACGTACGCGTCCCGTACTACCCCAAACACGGCGAGTTGCGGTTGTTGATGCCCATCTGGGCGGGGCGCACGCCGGGGCAAATCACGGGACTGAGAGGAGCGATCCAGAAGCTCCGCGGCACCCTTCAGAACCCCGTGGACTGGAGCAAACCCGACGAGTGGATTTCCGAAAGGCTCGACGGCCAGTCTCGCGAGCTGGCTGCGGCGATCTGGGAGGGAACACGGAAAAAGGTCACGCCGCGACACGTACAGGGGCACTGGCTGCTATCCAGGCGGTATGGGCTGCTAGAGCCCGACTCCGACGGTCTGCTCCGCCTGACGGATCAGGGTCAGTCGTTCTTGACGGAACAGAACGGAAAGGCGGAAGCACTCATCGATAGGCGAGAAGGGCTGACCAAGATCCTGTCCATCGTTGCGGATAACGGCCCTGCAAGGTTCGGCAGGTATGTAGACCCGTGGGCCGACTTCCTCCAGGGACGTTCGAACTTCCGCACGGACAGCACGATCAAAGACACACTTCGGCGACGGCTCACCAATCTGCTGGATCGAGGGCTGCTGGATCGCTCCAGCCAATCGTACTCAGTCACCGACGCTGGATTGAGCTACCTCGCTCGCGTCGGCGACGTGGACACCGCAGGCCCGGACGAAGCGCAGCGAATCCGTCGGCTGCTCAAGCAGCACACCACCAGCGTTCGCGAGAGTCTGCACAAGGTTCTGAGTTCCATGGATCCCTTCGGATTTGAGCACCTGGTCAAGCACCTGCTCGAGGGCATGGACTACGAAAACGTCGAGGTCACCAGCCCGGCCAACGACGGAGGAGTGGACGTGGTGGCGGACATCCAGCTGGGCATCACGTCTGTGCGCGAGGTGGTGCAGGCGAAACGGCACAAGAAAAACATCCAGCGGCCAGTGTTGGACGCGCTACGCGGCTCTCTACATCGATTCGACGCGGTGCGGGGAACGATCATCGCCACATCGAAGTTCTCAAAAGGCACCCAGAGCGCGGCATTCGAACGGGGAGCCGCTCCGATCACGCTCATCGATGGAGAGAAGCTCATCGATCTGCTGATCGAGAACGGGATCGGGGTGAAGAAGAAGACGATTGAGGTACTTGAGCTGGATGCGGATGCATTCGTGTTCGGTGGAGAGACCGAGGACGAAGAAGGATAGCCCTACCTCACCTCGAATCTCTCCCCAATCGGCAACCGCTCCTTCGGCCTCACCCCCACCAGCTCCCTCGTTTCCTCATCCAGATCATCCCAGTGCTCCAGCACCATCTCCACGAACGACGTCCCCTCCACCAGGATGATCGTCTTCTTCCCCGCTGCCACCGCCTCGGCCTGAGCCGGAGCCGTGAACCCACCCAGCGAGATGATCGCCCCCTGCTCGTCCACTCCAAGCGCACCGCGTGTCTTCAACACGGTCTCGATCCCGACGTTGCTCCTCGTCCTTTTCACCTGCACTCGAAGCAGCACGGTAGCCAGCCCCTCGGCCGTGAGCGATCCAACGACGTCTATCCCGCCGTCCCCCACGTAGGGAGTCTGGTCGGCCGCGTAGCCGATGGCCTGGAAGTACCTCTTGACGAAGTCCTCGAAGTCCCTGGGATGCATTTCGATGAGGCGCGACAGCACGTACTCGATGACGTCCCCCCGGACAGGAGGGACAGGGCCGGAGCCGAGCAGCGCGTCGATGTACTTGGCCCGGTGGGTCAGGTCGGTGACGGTCATCGGATTGAGAGAGGCCAGGAGCTTGGGGGAGGCTTCAGTGCGGCGGACGTCCCTGAGCCACTCGACGTTGCGGCGTTGGCGGTACGGACAACCGTCGGTGGGCTCGGCGACGTAGGTGTAGTCGCCGAGGATACGACCGACGAAGATCAAGCCCTTGGCGGTGTGGGGGAGCAAGACGATGTCGCCGTCGTGCATCTCGCGGACGAACCGACGGACCTGGCCGGCGCCGATGCCGGCCTTGATGCCGGTCTCGCCTAGCAGCCCGTTGATTTTCCCTCGTCAGGGATATCCAGCGCGGATCGGGTGAG
>CAYRNR010000003.1:0-119577 GCA_964425605.1 uncultured Rickettsiales bacterium
CCCTGGACACCTACTGGGTCGAGGGCCTCGGCCTGGTCAAGTGGGACGAGCAGCGAGCCGCCGAGGGTGGCCAGTACATCCTGCGCGAGCTCGAGAGCTACTCCGGCCCCCTCTCCCCCTGACGCGATCCCGTTGATCCCCTCCCCCCGTACCCTGCTGCCGCTCGTGATCGCGGTGGTGTCGTGCGCTCCGGCGACGACCCAGGCGTGCGACGCGGCCTCCCTCGAGGCCCTGGACCTGACGTTCGGCGAGGTCCTGTCGAGGGAGCCGCTCCCGGCCCTCGTCGAGCAGCCCATCGAGATCGAGATGAGGCGCATCGAGGCCCAGTGCATCATCGAGGAGTCCGATGACGCGTGCATCGAGCGCCTGACCACGGCCCACGTGTCGATCCTCACCGAGGGCCAGCGCCTCACCGTGACCCTGGAGGGGCCCTTCGACCACGTGCGCGCCGTGTTCGAGGCCGGCGGCGAGCGCCGCTCGGTGCTCCTCCCCTCCTACGAGGCCGCCGCCGCGTACATGGAGACCCAGAGCCAGGACCACCCCGACATCCGCCTGCTCAGCGCCCAGCAGACCATCGATCCCGCCATACGCACCGCCGTGGTCCGCGCCGTCGAGGACGGCGTGGAGACCGTCGACCTCGGCGAGGGCTCGCGGGTCGTCCTGAGGCTGTCCACCTCCCCCCTGGAAGCCCTCCACGCCACCAACGCCCTCGAAGGCGTCACCGTGAACCGCTGGGCCAACGAGCCGGACGGCACCGTGGTCCTCGAACTCAGGTGCCGGAAGTAGACACCCCCGTTCTCCGTCTCCCCGCGTAAGGTCCCGCGTCGTCACGGCATGGCTGGGGTGAACCGCGCCACGCGCCACCCCGGAGGACCCATGCGAACGATCCTGCCCCTCGTCCTGCTGCTCGTCGGCTGCCCCGGTCCGGACGACGACGACATGACGGGCCAGCCCCATGGCGGTGACGACGACACCGCCACCGATGACGACGACACCGCCACCGATGACGACGACACCGCCACCGATGACGACGACGACACGCAGCCTGGGGACGGCTCCCATCGTGTGATCGGTTACTTCCCGGCATGGGGCGTGTACGGCCGGGACTACCACGTGCCGGACATCCCCGCGGAGCACCTGACCCACGTCCTGTACGCCTTCGCCAACGTCTCCGCGGCCGGCGAGTGCGAGCTTGGGGATCCCTACGCGGACATCGACAAGTTCTACCCCGGCGACACCTGGGACGCTGGCGCCCTGCGCGGCAGCTTCCACCAGCTCCAGCTGCTCAAGGGGGCGCACCCGCACCTGCGGACGCTGCTCTCGGTGGGTGGCTGGACCTGGTCGGGGCGCTTCTCCGACGCCGCGCTCACGGACGACTCCCGCGAGCGCCTCGCCGCGTCCTGCGTCCAGATGATCCGGGAGTACGGCTTCGACGGCCTCAGCATCGACTGGGAGTACCCGGTGGAGGGGGGGCTCGAGGGCAACACGACGCGTCCCGAGGACGGCGCCAACCACCGCCTGCTGATGCAGGCGTTGCGCGAGGAGCTGGACCGCGCCGAGATCGAGGACGCGGCCTCGTACGAGCTGAGCATGGCCGCCTCGGCCAACCCCGCATACGTGGCTCACCTGGAGGTCGAGGCCCTGGACGGCCTCGTGGACTGGTTCGACGTCATGGCCTACGACTTCCGCGGCAGCTGGAGCACCCTCACTGGCCTCCAGTCGCCCCTGTTCGAGGCCCCGGGTGATCCGGCCGACGGGGCGACGGTCTTCAACGGCGCCGCCGCCGTCGAGGCCTATCTGGAGCGGGGGGTGGATCCCTCGCGGATCGTCCTCGGGCTGCCCTTCTACGGCCGGGGCTGGGCCGGCGTGCCGGACGTCGACGATGGCCTCTTCCAGCCCTTCAGCGGCCTGCCGGCCGGCACCTGGGAGGCCGGCGTGTTCGACTACTCCGACCTGGTGGTGAACTGGATCACACCCGCCACGGCCTTCTACGAACCCACCGCCGAGGCGCCGTGGATCCACGATCCCGGGCAGGGCGTGATGATCACCTACGAGGATCCGGCCTCGGTGAGCCGCAAGGCCCGCTACGTACAGGACCGGGAGCTGGGCGGGATCATGTTCTGGGAGCTCTCCTGCGACACCGACGACGACGAGCTGCTCACCGCGATCACCGACGTGCTGGGGAGGCCGAGTCCATGAGGCTGCTGATGCTGTGGGTGGCGCTGGTCCCCCTGGGCTGCATGGACTACACGGTCCGGGGCGCGGCCCCGGAGCAGAGCGGTGAGACGCCCGATCCGGTCGTCGATCACGGGGACGACGACACGGGCGACGACGACGCGGGCGACGACGACACGGGCGACGACGACGCAGATGCCCCCGATCCACTGGACCCGTGCGCCGTGCCCGTGCCCGGCCACGTGGACCTCCAGGCCCCCGTGTGGGGGGAGACCGGCGTGCACTTCTACGTGCCCCTGGCCACCTGGGCCCTCGCCGCGGCCCACGCCTCGCGCCAGGTGGAGGGGCTCGCCGCCGACGGCCTGGACCTGCGCCTGCGCCCGTCGTACTTCCTCGCCACGGCCCTCAAGGAGTCCTTCATGGGGTGCTCGGACACGGTCGGGCCCGACCCGCTGCACCCCGATCACACCTGGGCGAGGCAGGCCGCGGCCGACCGCGACGGCTGCTTCCAGCTGGAGTCCACCACCGCGTGGATCGAGCTGTGCCGCCTCTACCCGGACGACATCGACTGCGAGCGGACCACCCACGACGACGTGATCAGCTCCGCCGGCCAGGCGGACACCGGCAGGGACAACTTCGAGACCAGCGCCCTCGCCGCGGCCTGGTACGACACCTTCGCCTACGCCATGCTCACCCGGCACGGCGTGGAAGATCCCGACCTCTGGTTCGCAGGCGCCGCGGATCCCCAGGCCATGCTCAAGACCATCGCCGTGGTCTACAACCGCGGCGCCTGGTCCACCGAGGTGACCAGCGTGCTCGACCACTGCCAGGGCGCCGACATCGAGGACTGCCTCGGCGGCGAGGTGGTCCTGGACTACGTCCAGGCGGTCAGCTCCTACGCCCGCGACATGGAGGCGGCCATCGACGACCAGTCCTGCTACGACGGCGAGACCACCGTGGGCGACATCCAGGCCTACGCCGACGCCCTGCAGCCCCTGTTCCCGGACGAGCCCTGGGACGAGATCGTCGCCGACGCCACCGCCTCCTTCCTCGACCGCACCGGCGGCGCCGAGGCCGCGGGCTTCCAGCTCGTCGCCGGCGCGGTCCTCGACGCGTTCGAGGACGGGATGGAGACCCACCTGGCCTGCCCCGACGGTCAGCTGCAGGCGTGGTACGGCGCGGAGTGCCCCTGACGAGACGCGTGATACCCTTGCGCCACCCATGGACCTGACCCGGACGCTCGCGCTGCTCTCCCTGACGACGGCCCTTCTGCTCCCGGCGTGCTCCCCGCGCACCCACTGGCTCGAGGATGGTCCGGGTGACGACGACACCGTCGCGGCCGACGATGACCACGGCGCGGACGACGACGACGACGACGACACCGTGGCCTCGTGCCCGCTGCCCGTGCCCGATCACGTCACCCTGGATCACCCGGTGTGGGGCGATACGGCGGTGCGTTTCTACGTTCCCCACTCCGGCTGGGCCCTGGCGTCCCTCCACGCCTCGAGACAGCTCGAGGGCCTGGCGGCGCAGGATCTGGACCTGAGGCTCTCCCCGGCGTGGTTCTTCGCCATCGCGCTGGAGGCCTCGTTCATGGGCTGCTCGGACGACACGCCGCCGGATCCGGAGGACTCCTCGAACCAGTACGACCGCCAGGAGGACACCGATGCCACGGGGTGCCTGGACCTGCCCAAGAGCACGATCTGGCTCGAGCTGTGCCGCATGTACCCCGACGAGATCGACTGCACCGACGGGAACTACGGGCAGGTCATCGCGAGCCTCGACCAGGCCACCACCGGACGTGACAACGTCGAACCGGGCATGCTCGGGCTGGCCTGGTACGCCACCGTCGGATACGCCCAGCTCCAGGGGGCCGGGGCCGCGGATCCCGACGCCTGGTTCGCCGGAGCGACCGATCCGAGGGCCATGGAGAAGGTCGCGGCGCTGCTGCATCTGTACGGTCCCTGGTACGAGGGCGTCGCCGACGTGATGGCCGGTTGCCAGGGCACCTCCATCGAGGACTGTCTGGGGGGCAGCGCCACGGCGCTCCAGCGCGCCGAGGCCGTGGCGGCGCACGTGGACGGCCTCGAGGACGGCGTCGGCGTCGGGAACTGCTACGACGAGACGATCACCTCTACCGACCTGTTCGACTACATCGACGCCATCACCGTGCTGTGGCCCGACGGCGACTGGGCGTCGGCCCAGCTCGCCGCGATGATGCTGCTGGACGCCGACGGCGAGCCGTTCCAGCAGGTGGCCGGGGACCTCCTCGACGCCATCGACGAGGCCAGCGGCGTGGCGCTGCGCTGCCCCGGCGCGGAGCTCTCGAGCTGGTACGGGCTGGGGTGTCCCCCATGATCCCGCCGGGACGGGCGCACAGCGCGGCGTGGCGGCATCTCGTCCCCCTCATGGGGCTTCTCGCGCTGGCCGTCGCCGGATCCGCCGACGCGTCACGCACGCTGCTGCTGCTCTCCGTCGCTGGCACGGACGACGATCGGGCCTTCGAGCAGCGGCTCGCGCTCGAGCTGGAGCTGGCCGTGGACGGGATCGTCCTTCGATCCGCTCCGGCCGGGCTCGCGACCTTCGCCGACGAGAGCCTCGCCCGGCAGATGGAGATCCTGGAGCCCCTGATGGCCGACGAGGTCGTGCTCGCTGCCGTGTGGCTGGATCGCGGCGAGCCCGCCTCACCCAGACTCAATCTGCTCTTCGTCAACCAGGGGCGCGCCGTGCTGCGCATGGTGGAGGTCGACGGCGGGGAGGGCGCGGAGGCCCGCCTGGCGCTCGCCGCGCGCGAGGTGCTCGCCACGGCGCTGATTCCCGAATCCCCACCACCGCCGCCGATCACCACGGAGGAGCCGGTCGCTGACGAACCCGTCCCCATCGCGCCCCCTGTCGCGATGTGGGCGGTGGGCCTCCATGGTGGGATCACCGGCTCGTTCTCGGGTCGTACCGGGCCGGATCCGCGCGCCGGAGCGCTGGTGCGGCTGGAACGCCGTCTCGCGGGTCGGCTCTGGATCGGGCTGGGCGGTGTGTTCCGCGTCGGGATGCGCGCGCTGTTCTCGGGTGAACCGAACGAGCTGATCGCTGGCGGCCACCTGGGCCTGTCCTGGCTGCCCGGCGGAGACGTGGTGGGTGGCGGCCCCACCCTCGCCGTCGAGGTGGTGCGCCACCGCGTCGTCGTGCCGGGCCCCGTGGCTGCGGCGTTCACGCAGCTGAGGATCTCGCCCGGAGCCGCCGCCCGTCTCCGACTCTCGGCCGGCGCAGATCTCGTGCTCCACGTCGGCATCACCTGGCTCCCGGCCAGGGACGTGGTGAAGCGGTCCAGTGATACCGAGGTCGTCCTGGACACGGGGCAGCTGGACGGATTCGCCCTGCTGGGTGTGAGGTTCTCGCCGTGAATCGCCACCGCACGTGTAAGGTCTGGGCCCCCTGACGGCATGGTACCCACGAGCACCATGACGCGAACCGAGCTGGCCACCGTCCACGACATCTCCGACGCCGCGCTGATGCGCAGGCTCGCCGGCGGGGACACGCGGGCCCTGGGGCCGCTGCACCAGCGCTACGGCCGGATGGTGGGATCGCTGCTGCTGCGGGTCGTCCCCGACATGACCCCCGAGCAGGCGGACGAGCTGAGCCAGGAGGTGTTCATCACCCTGGCCGAGACCGCGAAACGCTACCGCGAGCAGGATCGCCTGCGCTCTTGGATCTGCGGGATCGCCGTGCGCCACGCGCGGGGCTGGAACCGGCGGACGTGGTTCCGCCGCAACCTGCTGCGCCAGCACCCGGGCGAGGGGACCGGCACGGCCACGGCGACGCGCGGCGACGCCCTGGACCGCCTGGCCGCCGGCGAGCTCGTCCAGCGGGCGATGACGCAGCTGGGCGCTCGGCAGCGGGAGGTCCTGGTGCTCCACGTGGTCGAGGGGCTCACGGGGGAGGAGATCGCCGGGATCCTCGGAATCCGCGTCGGCACGGTCTGGGTCCGCCTCCACCGGGCGCGGGCGGCGTTCCGCGACGCGGTCGAACGGCTCGAGGCGACGCAGGAGGAGGGGTCATGAACGGCGACCGGGAGACCTGGGAGCGGGAGGACCGGCTGCTGCGGGAGTGGTCCGAGGAGAGGTCCACGGATACCGCGAGCGCCGACAGCTCGCGCCGCTTCGCCATGCTGGTGGAGGCGCGACTGCGCGAGCGACGCCGGGCGCGCGTCCGCCAGGGTGTCCTCGCCGCGGCCGCGCTGGTCCTGCTCGCGGTGAGCCTGACCCTGCGAGAGCGACCGACGCGGTCGACTCCCGACCACGAAGCCCTCGTCGTCTACAGCGAGGGGGAGACCGTCGCCGGTGAGGAGACCCTGGCCGTGAGCGGCGAGGGCCGCCTCGTCACCCGCCTCGGCCCCGACCTGCTGGCCGTGGACGCCCACAGCGAGGTCGTGGTCCAGAGCGCGACGACGGAGGAGGTCCAGATCCGCCTCGACCGCGGCACCTTCGCGGCCCACGTCGAGCCCCGCACTGGGGGGGAGGCGTTCAACGTGATCGCCGGAGATCGCGCCGTCGTGGTCCGGGGCACGAGGTTCTCGGTCACGCGACTGCCCGCAGGGGACGTGGTCGTGGTGGTGGACGAGGGACAGGTGGACGTGATGGGCCAACCCGCGTCCTTCCACGTGACTGCTCCGCGCCGACTGCGCGTGGACTCCCGGGGATCGGCCGAGTTCACCCGGCTCCACGAGGACGATCGAGAGCTGGATCGGCTGCTCAGCCTCGAGCCATGGACGCCCGCGGAGGCGGTCACACCGTCCACCGAGGTGCTCCCCGACGTCGCCCTGGCCGACGCCGGACAGCGACCTGCTCCGCTCCACGAGGTGGCGAGCCAGCCCAGCCTCGACGATCTGCGGCACCGCCTCCTCGCCGGCGATCCGGACGCTGCCCTCGCCGACCTGGAGGCCCTCGTCGCGACGGATCCCGAGCACGTGGACGCGTGGGCCCTGCTGGCCACCGCTCGCCGCCGCAGCGGCGATCCGGCCGGGGCCATCGGCGCGTGGAGGGAGGTCGTCTCCAGGGCCTCCGGCTCCGACGCCTCGCGGGCGCGGTACGAGGCCGCGGTGATCCTCCAGGCGCAGCCCGACGGGCACGCCGAGGCCGTCGCCCTGCTCGAGGCGTTCCTCGACTCCCCCGAAGGGCTCGGCGCCCTGGAGGCCGACGCGCGGCTGCGTCTCGCGCGATCCCTGCGCGCCCTCGGGCGAGAGGACGAGGCCAGCGCTGCGCTGGAAGACGTGCTCCAGCGCTTCCCGGGCACGGCTCCGGCGACGGCAGCGCGGGACCTGCTGAGCATCCCTCCCCTCTGAACGCGCCCCACCGGCATAATGGTCGGATGATGCGTCCGCTCCCGCTGCTGTGCCTGCTCCTGATCGCGTGCGGCGGCGATCCCTCGGGCGCCGCGCTGGACGACGACGACGCGGTCCACGTGCTGGACGACGACGACGACGGCGCCCCGCTGGAGCACGTCCCCGACGCCTGGCAGCCCCCCGAGTACGACCCCTACGCCCTGCCGTCCGGCGTCCCCACCCTGAACATCGAGCTGGATGCGGCGGCCATGCAGCGCCTCGACGACGATCCCTTCGCTGCCCCGGACGAGCGCGGGGTGTTCGTGGACGAGCACGGGGTGGCCCACGAGGTGGACCTGAACTACCGCGGCGCGTACGCGCTGCTCAACGTGATGAACGGCTACGGCCTGCGCAACTGGAAGGTCAAGTTCGACGCGGACGATCCGTATCTGGGGCGTCGCGAGTGGAACCTCAACTACGAGCCCCACTTCATCCAGAAGCTGGCCATGGACCTCATGCGGTTCGCCGGGGTGCCGGTGCCCGGATCGCAGCACGTGATCCTGCAGCTCAACGGCGAGTACCAGGGGATCTACCTGCGGTACGAGGACCCGGACGACAAGCGCTGGCTGTGGGAGCAGTTCGGCCACGACGACGGCGATCTGTACAAGGCGGCCTTCGACATCCCCTACGAGCCCCAGTGTTTCGCCGACCTCACCGTCCTCGGCGACGCGGACGAGGACTACTTCTGCCACTACTCCAAGAAGACCAACAACACGGTCGCGCCCGACGACTACGCGGTGCTGCGCGCCTTCATCGCCGACCTCGACGAGCTACCCGAGGACGAGCTCGCCGCCTGGTTCGCGACCCGCTTCGACCTCGAGACCTTCCGGTCGTACCTGGTGGTGTCGAACTTCATCGCCAACTGGGACGCGTACCCCCAGCGCCCCAAGAACTTCTGGCTGTACGAGGACCTGCGCGCGGACAGGATGGCGTTCATACCGTGGGACCTGGACCTGGCGTTCAACCCCCACGCCGACGCCACCTACAACCAGATGGGCACGTCCGCGTCGGTGCTGTTCAACCTCGCCCACGCCGACTACTACCCGCCGCCCCACGAGGACGAGGGTACCGAGCGGCCCCTGGTCCGCCGCATGATCGTGCTCGACGGCCAGCAGGACGCCTACCTCGATCGCTACCGCGAACTCGGCGCAACGATCCTGGCCGCACAGTACCTCGAGGACCGCCTCTCGGCCCTGACCGACCTCGTCCTGCCCCACGTGTCGGCGACCGATCGCGAGCGCATCGAGGCCAACGAGGGTTCGCTACGGCAGTTCATCCAGGAGCGGACGGCGAATGTCGCGGCAGAGCTGGCCACGCTGGAGTGACGAGCGAGAGGAAATAAACGGAGGCCTCGCGCGTGGTACACCCACGACGGCCGCGCGAACCGTGGAGGGAGAGCCGATGAAAATCATCCTGGGGATCTCGCTGGCGCTGATGGCAGGGGTCCTGATCGGCGTGCTGTCGCAGCGCCCCGAGGTCCACGACGCCCAGCTCCGGATCGAGGAGCTGGAGGCGCGGGACTGCTCGTCGTCCAGAGGGATCGGCCGGGGACTGGCCGCGGCCATGCAGGGCCGCCCCGGCGGGATGCTCGAGTTCGACGAGGACGAGGAGCTCGATGAACCGGACGAGGGCGGCGAGGACGCGGCGGCCGAGGAGGAGGGCGAGGACGGCGGCGTCGAGTTCGAGATCGACTTCGGCGGCGGGGACGAGCCGCCCGAGGAGTGGGACGAGGAGGACGTCCGGCGAGAGCTCGACGCCCTGGTGACGGCCCAGGATCTCCGTCGGACCCAGGCCCGCGCGGCGCTCATCGAGCAAGCGGATCCCACCGACGACCAGCTCGAGACCTTCGATCAGACCATGGAGGTGATGAACGACGATCTGATGGGGCTGACCGAGGAGCTCGTCGAGCAGCTCGAGAGCGGCGAGGAGATCACCCGCCACGACATGATGACCTACGCCGCGGACCTGCTCGACGTGATGATCGAGGCGGACGAGAACGTGGCTGGCGTGGTCGGCGAGGGCGTGGACATCGACGACGAGGCCTACGATCCGTTCTCCTACATCGACCCCGACATCATCAGCACCCTGGGAGAACTCGACCTGTGAGGGCGCTGACCTCGCTGCGCGACACGCTGCTCGTGGCGCGCTTCGAGCTGCTGCGCAACCTGCGCACCTGGCGGGCCATCGCCCTGTGCGCGCTGTACCTCACCGCCACCGCCGGCGGGGCCTATATCTTCACGCGCGGCCTGCTGGCGATGGAGACCGCCGCGGCCGAGGTGCTGATGGTGCCGGCCACCGAGAAGCCGGGCGCCATGACCGACAAGCTCATCGAGCGCGGCGACATCGAGAAGCTGGTCGGCGAGATGGTCTCCGACGACTCCGACGTGATCGAGCGCCTGATGCGCTGGCCGCTGCTGACGTGGTTCCACGTCTGGCTCGCCATGTTGCTGATCCCCTTCCTCGCGGTGACCACCGCGGCCGAGTGCATCGCCCTGGACCTGCGCAGCCGGGCGCTGCGCTACGAGTGCGTGCGGACCGGGCGGCTGGAGTTCGTGTTCGGCCGGTTCCTGGGCCAGGTCCTGCTGATGTCGGCGGCCTCGCTGCTGTCCGTGACCGGCACCTGGGTGGTGGGCATGACGGCCATGGTGGGCAACGATCCGATGGAGCTGGCGGTCACGCTGCTGTCCGTGACCCCGCTGGTCATCGCCCTGACCCTGCCGTTCGTGGGCATCGGCGTGGCGTTCTCCCAGGTCACGACCTCGCCCAACGTGGCGCGCGTGCTGGGGCTCATCGCGGTGGTCGGCAGCTGGATGGTGACGGGCCTGGCCTTCGAGCTGGCCGACGGCTGGGCGTGGTGGTTCTGGGGTCCGCTGCAGTACGCGCTGCCCCAGGAGTGGATGTGGATGCTGTGGAAGCCCTTCCCGCAGTGGGCCATCGCCACGGCGGTGCTGGTCGTGCTGGGGATGACCGTCACCGCTCTGGGCTTCCCCCTCTTCCACAGGAGGGACCTGTGAGACCCGCACTGGTACTGGACGGCGTGGTCAAACGCTACGGCCTGCTGCGGCGGACCAAGGCCCTCGACGGGCTGAGCTTCGAGGTCCCGCGCGGGAGCATCTGCGGGCTGATCGGGCCCAACGGCGCGGGTAAGACCACCGCGTTCGCCGCCGTGTGCGGCCTGCTGGACCACGAGGAGGGGACCATCGACATCCTCGGCGAGGGCGCGTTCCACCCCGAGAAGTTCAAGGGGCGGCTCGGCCTGCTGCCCCAGGACGCGGAGCTGGGCGTCTCCCACACGCCCCAGGAGCTGCTGGTCCACCTGGGGCTGCTGCAGGGCTACGGCTTCGGCGCCGCGCGACGGGAGTCCCAGCGAGTGCTGGAGTCCCTCAACCTGGGCGATCGATCCCACCACCGTATCGGCACCCTCTCCCACGGCATGCGACGGCGGCTGGCCGCGGCCACGGCGCTGCTGGGCGAGCCCGAGCTGGTGTTGCTGGACGAGCCCATGAGCGGCCTCGACCCGATGCAGGTGGCGTCGCTGCGCGATCTGCTGGCGAGCCATCGGGGCCTGCGCACGCTGCTCATCTCGAGCCACAACCTGGCCGAGCTGGAGATGGTGTGCGACCAGGTGATCATGATGGACGCCGGCCGCTGCACCCACCAGGGCACCGTCGCCGAGGTCACCGCCCGCGCGATGGTGATGGAGTGGCACCTGGGCCCGGGCGATCCCGGCCTGCCCGCGCTGGGCGCCGCGCTGCCCGATCACGACCTGCGGCTCGACGGGCACACCCTGACCGTCTCCGGCCCCCCCGACGACGACCTCGACGCCACCTCGGTGGTCGTCGCGGGGCACCTCTGCGCCGCAGGCATCGCCATCCGCGAGATGCGCCGCGGCCTGAGCCTCGAACGAAGCTACCTGGACCGCCTCGGAGAGGCCTCCGACGCGGTCTTCGACGGAGAGGGGAACCATGGCTGAACGCAAGAAGAAATCGGGCCTCGTGATCGTGATCTACGTGATGGCCGCCGCCGCCCTGCTCGTGATCCTGGTGGGCGGGATCGTGCTGGTGATCACGGGGATCAAGGCGGCGATGTTCTTTGGCGGCGAGGACGGCAAGAAGATGATCGAGGGGGTCAAGGAGACCTACGAGATCGCCATGGAGGCCCAGAAAGCGCCGGGGACCGAGGAGCTGCGCGCGGCCGGCTGCGACACCGCCTCGGTGATGAACCTCGGCGAGATGCTGGGGGCGGTGTCCAACTTCGTCGGCGAGGAGGACCGCGAGGAGATCGAGGCCATCGACTCCGACGAGATGACCATGATCGTCTGCCAGGTGAACTTCGGGGACAAGGCGCCCCTGGAGTGCGACGCGATCGCCCGTGTCTACGGCGCAGCCGTCCCCGACGCTCCCCCGGAGCTCATGGTCCAGTCCCAGAAGGCGGGGCGGATCAAGGACCACTGCGTGGGTGTCTACGCGCCGGACGGGACCTTCCTGCGGGCGATGGACGCACAGACCTTCGAGCCACCCGAGGAGCCGTGATGAAGAGCGACATCCCTCTGCGCGCCTGTCTGCCCCTGCTGCCCGCGCTGGCCCTGACCGCCTGCTGCCTGCCGGACGAGGAACTCCGCGCCGAGGTGGACGAGCACGAGGCGCGGCTCGACGAGCTGCAGATCCAGGTGGACGAGCTCGGCGCGACCGCGGCGCAGCTTCAGGAGAGGCTCGACGAGCTGGAGGCCCCGCGGACGCGGCGCACCCGCCGCGGCGGGCCCCGTGGCCAGGTGGAGCGGACGGACCAGCGTTGCCAGGAGCGGGACGGCGCCTATGTGTTCCCCGAACTCGACGCGCTGGACTGGGAGGCCCTGTCCCGCGAGGCCCGGGTGATCCCCAACTACACCGACGGCGAGACCCTGGGGTTCAAGCTCTACAGCATCCGCGAGGACTCGCTGCTGAGGTCCTGCGGGTTCCAGAGCGCGGACATCATCCGCAAGGTCAACGACCTCCCCATGGTGGGTCCAGAGTCGGCGCTGGAGGCCTACGCCTCGCTCCAGGACGTCGAGGAGCTGGTCTTCGAGATCGAGCGCGGCTCGAGGATCGTCGAGATCCGGATCGCCACCGAATAGCCCCCACTCTTTTCCGCTTCGCACCATCCCGCTCAAGACATTTTCTTCGTTTTTTCACGTGGTTACCTCCAGCTTTGTTGCGGCGCAACATTTTCTCCCTTGACACATTGTGCAACCGCACATAGGTTGGGACTCGAACGTGGGGCGAGGGGAACGCGAAGAGGCAAAACGATGGCTACTACCAAGAAGACCACGAAGACCGAGACCAGCCCCGCCGGGGCCCAGGGGAGCGAGACCATGACCGAGCTGTTCAACCAGATGATGGATCCGGGACACCTCACCAAGCTGCAGCACCAGGCCGCGACGGCCGCCTTCGACAACGCCCTCGAGGTCCACGCGGAGAGCCGCAAGCTGGCCGAGGCCGCGATGAACCACAGCTACGGGGAGCTCGACGAGTGGATGGAGCCGTGGCGCAAGGCCGGCCAGGAGATGCAGGCGGCGAGCTTCGACCTGGGTCTCAAGGCGCTGGAGACGGGCCGAAAGGAGATGGACCGGTTCTACGGGATGTTCAATACGGCGTCTTGATGTGGACCACGTAGCTGGCCGCCGGGGTCAGGCTGGCGCACTCGTAGTGCACGGTCGAGTCCGGCGACAGCACCATCATCTCCATGGGGCTCTCGTCCCCCGAATACACCCCAGCATCATCGAGAAAACGCGTCTGGATCTGGACGGTGACCGTCCGCCAGGACGGATCCACGTTGGCGATGTCCAGCTCCACGACGATCCGGCCGTCCGCCTTGTAGGTCACCTGCTTGGCGCGCAGCGCCACGGTGCCGTGGGCGTCCGGGTCCAGCGCCAGGACGTCGTGCCCGGTCTCCACCCCGGGGAGCCCCTGCGCCGGCAGCGGCCGCCACGAGCAGCCGACAGCGCAGCTCGCCACGATCGCCAGCGCCAGGATCACTGGTACATGACGCCCCATGAGCCCTCCTTCTTGAACTCGTACGAGTTGGACCAGTGGATGATGCTCGACTCGGCGTCGGTGAGCTGGAACCGGATGACGAAGTAGTCGCTGCGCGCCTCGGCCGTGGACGCGGACAGGGAGCGCACCTCACCGGTGAGGAAGAAGTCCGCGCCGGCCAGGGCCGTCGACCCCGACGAGTCGAGCTGACCCGAGCGCTTCATCTCGCGCTCGCGCACGATCTGGTCGATGTCGTCGCGGTTGAGGAACGCCATCTTGCCCGCGGCGTTCTGGATCAGCGTGTCGGTGATCAGCGCGGTGAGGATCTCCGCGTCGAAGATCTGCGACGAACGATTCTCCACCGGCAGCATGGCGATGCGCGGCACCCCCGTGAAGCTGCCGATGACGTGGCTCCCCACGAGCTCGCGGGCCATCTCCGAGGCCACCGCCCGGGCGTCCCGCGCCTCGATGCCGGTGCCCTCCACGTACCCGTAGGCGTCGGGGTCCACGTAGGTGGTGGGGCGGGTGGTGGCGCACCCGAAGAGCAGGCACGTCATCAGGATTGCGGCTAGGCGCATGGCTCCTCCTTCCGGGCTGAAACCCCGGCTCATTCAGTGGTCTCCGAGGCCGGCGGCATGTACCAGCCGCCGGCTTCGGGGCCGAAGCGGCGGGCGTCGCGCGTGATCAGCTCCACGGCGCGGCCGTGCTCCGGCACGGTGATGGGGAACGACACCCCCTGCACATCGATCACGTGATCGCCGGGCGGCAGGTTGGCCGTGAGCAGGTAGTACTCCTCGGGGACAAAATCCCAGGCGCGGATGTCGGCGGCCGGGTTGGCGGCCGCGCCCGAGGTCGCCGCGGCGATGCCGATCCCCACGAGGATCGCGCCGAGCACGCCGGCGCCGGAATCACCGCGAGCCGCCGTATCGAGGACCGCGTCCCCCATGACGAGGAACGCGTAGCCCAGGCCCAGCGAGACATCCTTGTACACGGCCTTGCCGCGCAGGTACGAGTCCACCCGCCGCCCGCCGCGGGTCGTGGCTTGATAGCTCAGGCTGTCCATCCAGGCGATGTCCGGTGCGCGGCCGTCGATGAGCAGGTCCGCCGGTCCGGGCGGCGGGACCTCGTCGCGAGGCACGATGGTCAGCATGTGCCCGTACTCGCCGGTGCGGGTCTTGACCGGCCCCGGCCCCCACTCCACCAGGACCACGGTGTTGGGCGGATCGACCATCAAGCTGGCCATGGAGCGCGCGAACGCCTCGCCCTGCAGCGTCACCGAGTCCGGCAGGGCGAAGGTCTGCTCGCGCCAGGCGTCGGCCACGGCCGGCATCGCGGCGCCGACCCGCTCGAAGTCCTTCTTGGACCAGGGCTCGAACAGCCCCATGCGATCGACCTTCTTCATCTGTTGCTGGGCGAGCAGGTTGTTCGACGCGTGGTCCACCGCAGCGCGCACCGCCTCCTTGGGATCCCGCGGGTGCGCAGAGACGCCGGCGCCGATGGACGACGCGAACACACCCCGCGCCTCGTCGGCCAGTTCCTCGTCCAGCCCCTCCACCGGGGTCTCCCACAGCACGTCGGTCAGCACGTTGACCGTGGACCGGCTCCACACCGAGTCGATGCCCTTGTCGATGGTTTGGCGGGCGTTGTGGTCCTCTCCCACCTCCTCGTAGACCATGGCCTGGAGCACCCACCCGGCGATGAAGTCCGACAGGAACCGCTCCTGGGTGGTGCCGGTATCCGCCAGTAGCGCCTGCTTGAAGCACGCCAGCGCGTTGCCCTCCTCGCCGCGCCGCCAGAACAGCATGCCCAACTCGAGGAACGCCGCCATCTTCTCGTAGGGCTCGCCCTTCCACTCCTTGTCCGACTCCGACATCACCCACGCCGCGTACTCGCCGTCGGCCTGGAAGTTGGTCATCTCGCTCGTGGCGCTGCGCAGCGCCCGCTCGCCCAGCTCCCAGTCGGCCACCGACAGCGCCATCGCCGCCAGGCGCAGGTTCTCCAGCGCCCTGTCGTTGTCGTCCTCGAGCACGCGCTCCTGCTGCAGCTGCAGCGCCAGATGCACGTCGCCGGTGCCGTAGGCGTGCATCGGCGTGATCCGCTTGGCGTGGTTGCACGCCGATCCCGAGACGGCGATCAGCAGCAACAAGGGCAGGAGCGCGCGGAATCTGAGCTCACGTCCCATGGATATCCCCAACCTGACGGTCCACTCCTCTGCGCGCCCGGTCATCGTATCGGACTGGGACCACAATGACAGGACAAACTCGTTACCGGCTACTTACCCGCGGCGTCCACCGCGGCCTGGAAGTCCTCCAGCGGCCGCGCGCCGGAGATGCGCTGGTCGCCGACGAAGGTCGTCGGCAGCGCGTTGATCCCCACCGAGCGGGCCTGCTCGAGCTCCCGCTGGATGCGCGCGGCGGTCTCGGCGGAGCGGTAGTCCTGCTCGAACCGCCAGGTGTCCAGGCCGAGCGCTGCGGCCGCCTCCAGGGCGAACCCGTCGGGGTCCATCCGGTGTGTCGTTTTCTGGGAGAACAGGCGCTCGGCCATGTCCCAGTACCGCCCCTGGAGACCCGCCGCGTACGCCGCCGCGTGGGCCTGCTCGGCCTCCTGGTGGTAGCTGAGGATCGGAGCGGCCTTGTAGACCACGCGAACGCGGCGATCCTGCTCGACGAGCTGGATCAAGGTGTCGTGGGCCCGGGAACAGAACGGGCAGCAGAAGTCGAAGAAGTACCACACGGTGATGGGGGCGTCCGGGCGGCCCAGCACGTGGGCGTCGGCGTCGGTCAGCCCGGACGTGTCCACCACGTCGGCGTTGCGCCCCCACCTCTGCCGGGCCTCGTCGGCCAGCGCCTGCTCGGCGCTCGCGTCGAGGGCGCGCACGCACCTCACGTAGCCGGTGTGGCCCTGGCCGTTGAAGATGTGGCCGTTGACCGGGTTGACCACCCAGACGTGGTCGGACTCGCGGCCAGGCACCACCTCGCCGGTGAACAGCACCGCGTCGGGCACCGGCAGGAACGGCAGCCGCAGGTTGCCGTCGTCGAACAGCGCCTCCATCTCGGGGCGATGGGGCAGACGCCACAGCCCGGCGGGCGGCAGCTGGGAGCAGTAGGCGCTCGCCTGGTCCCACGGCATGGCCTGGGGGCTGAGGTCGGTCCAGGTACGGTCCGTGCGCCGATCGTGCACCAGCGGCCCCTCGGGCAACGCGAGGTGCGTCGGCGACCGGGACGCGGTGCGGCAGCCGCCGAGCAGCGTGATCAGGGCGAGCAGGATCCCGGCGAAGCGTGTCGGTGTCGTCATCGTGTGGATTCAACCCCTCGCGCGCGGAACGATTCCCCCGGGGCAGTCCCCGGTCAAAGGACGTCCTCGTCCGTGACCCGCCAGGCGCGCTCCGAGGCGCTCGCCCGGTACAGGCAGGGCACGCCGTCCTGGTCCAGATCACACTCGGCGCGCGCCTCGAAGTCCCCCTCGCCGTCCGGGCCGTCCACCAGCGTCACCGAGTAGCGGCAGCGGACCATCCCGTCCGGCGTCCAGCCCAGCGCGATCAGGGCCGGCTCCGCCGATGGATCGACGTAGGTGAGCTGCTGGGGGATGGACGGCGACGTGGGCGGGATGGCCGTGAAGGTGTCGAACATGGCGCGGTAGGCCATCTCCGCCGTTCGGATGCCATCGAGGTTCGCGGGCGCCTCGGCGCGCTTGGCCCGCTTGATCATCCGGTTGTACTCGGTGATCCCCCACCCCAGCAGCACCGCCACGGCCAGCACCGCCACCAGACAACCACCCAGGGCGCATCCCCCCACCGCGATGCCGACCGAACGTCCGGACTCCGAGGTCATGCTGGGCGCCTCCCGGAGCCAGGATAACCCAGCCCAGGGGCTCAGATCAGGTCTTCGCCGTCCCAGGTGGCCACGGACTGGTTCTCGGCCGAGGCCACACCCTCGCCGCCCTCGTCCTGGCTCTCGGAGGTGGCCATCTCGGAGATCTCGCCTCGAGGGCCGCCCATGTCGAAGGCCGCCCAGACCGACGTGGTGACCTCGTCGAAGTCGGCGGGATCGAAGGCCAGGAAGTCGTAGCTGCCGGTGAAGTCGTCCGGGGTCAGATCGCTCAGGCCGAAGCTCGCGGCGTCGGCTGCCGTCGCCTGCAGCGGAAGCTCCCAGGATTCGTCGAAGACGCCGTCGTCGGTGACGAAGTCGACGGTGACGTCGATCTCCACGTACGCCTCGCACAGGATGGCGCCCAGGTCCATTTCTTCATCACCCTCGGGGTAGACCGCGACGGAGTCGACGTAGCGGGCCTCGCCGCCGTCGTGGATCAGGTCGAGGGTCAACGCGGCGATCGTCCCGTCGGCGTAGTCCAGATCGGTCTCGTGGGCGAACACCAGCGCGTCGATCACCTCCTGGGCGGAGAACCCCAGCGCGGTCTGTTCGTCGAGCGCCACGGCGGTGCGGGTCTCCTCGCAGTAGGCGCTGGCGCCCTCATCGAGGTTCGGGTCCTCCTCGGGACACCCGCTCAGGGCGATCACGATGGCGAAGGTGGAAAGTGTCATCAAGGGTCGAATGGTCTGGAACATCGGTCTCTCCTAATGGTTGGACCGATGGGGGTTGCAACGCTCGTGCCATCGGGCGGGGTCTCTAGGTCAGGGGGGCGGACAGCCAGGCCAGGACACCCGGCCAGTGGTCACGCAGGGGCCCCTTGGCCATGAAGGTGCCCACGTGGCCGGCGGGGATCTCGAGCTCGAGGACCCGCTCGGGGCGCGCGTACTCGAGCACGGCGCGGGTCTGGGCCGGGGGGGTGATGTGATCGCGGCTGCCCATGACCAGGGCCAGGGGGCAGCGGATCTCCGACAGCTGGACGGGCGCGCCGAGGGCCACGAACCGGCCCTGGACGAGGTGGTTGCCCTTGAAGAGATCGCGCACGGCCCGCAGGTACATGGGGCCGGGGAGGTCCTTGGGGCAACGGTACCAGTCCTCGAGGCGGTGGAAGCGGTCCATGGCCTCGTCGTCGTCGAGCTGCTGCCAGACCCGCCACCACTTGAGGAAGTAGCGCTCCAGCGGCAGCAGGTTGTCGAAGCCCGTGGAGATGAGCTCGCCGCGCATGGCTCCGCCGCCCGAGGCCACCAGCGCCGCGTAGGTGGCCATGGGCAGGGTCGAGACCACGTGCCCGAGCACGCCGTCGCCGGCGTGGAAGTCGATGGGGGCGGCCACGAGGGTCAGGCTGGCCACGGCCTCGGGGACGCGGGCGGCGACCATGGCCGACTCCCAGCCGCCCTGGCACAGCCCCACCACGTGGGCACGGCCGCCGAGGGCCTCGATGGCGTCGAGGATGGTGCCGAGGGAATCGTCCACCGTGCGGCTTCGCGCCCGCCCGCGAGCGCTGCGCCAGTCGATCACCGCCACCTCGGGGAGGCCCGCCTCCAGTGACGTGGCCACGAGGCTCTGGCCCGGCCCGAAGTCGACGATGTGCGAGCGGTTCACCTCGGGGGGCACGATGAGCAGCGGCACGTCGGACGTGGCGCGCTCGGGCTCGAAGATCCGGAGCCGGAATGCGTCCTCCTCGAGGGCGATCCGATGGGGCGTGTGCCACGACGGGCCGGGGTTGCGCCTGAGCACGCTGGCGTCGAGGAACCGTCGCTGCCGTTGCAGGAGCTCCACCGCGGGATTCATCGGATTCTCCGTCTCGCGATCCCCAGGACGATCAGCAGCGCCATCGCCGGACCGGCGGTCGTTCGCCCGCCCGCCGCGCACTCGCAGCCGTCGCCCCACGGATCGTCGTCGTCGCCCGGGACATCGTCGTCATCGTCGGCGGAGTCGTCGTCGTCGCCCGCGGCAGAGTCGTCATCGTCCCCGGCAGAATCGTCGTCGTCGTCGTCGTCGTCGCCGAGCATCGCCTCGTACCACGAGAACGTGTCCTCGGAGAGGTAGCGCTCGCCCAGCGACCGCATGTAGGCCTGGTTCGCTGGATCGTCGTTGCCCTGGTCCACGAGCCACTGGCCCATCTCCTGGCCGGCGAACAGCAGATCCATGTGGGCCAGGTCGGCCTCGCGGGACTCCATCAGGATCGCCCCGCGGGAGAGCAGCCCCTGAAAGTCCTGGGCCGACGCCGTGAAGATCACGCCGTCGCTGCGGCCCGAGATCTCGCCGAACATCAGCTCGCCGCTGGTCACGCCCGCGAGTTCGTCGGCGTCGAGCTCGAACCCGGGGAACCGCGGCCCGATCACGTCGGCGACGAACGTGGCGTAGAAGCTCGAGGATTGACCCAGGAAGTCCGCCAGATCCTCGCCGAAGGTGTCCACGAGGGTCTCGCGCCCCTCGACCCAGATCAGGGGATTGGTGCCGGCGAGCACGGCCACCTGCACGGTGGGATCCAGCCCCGCGCCGTGCAACTTGTCCAGCAGCCCGCCGGCCTCGGCGATGGCGTCGTCGAGGCCCTCGGAGGCGCTGTAGAAACCCAGGCCGCCGTCGTAGGTGGTCCACCAGTCCTGCTGCAGCGCGTAGATCCCCAGGAGCGGGTCCGAGCCGGGCAAGGCGTACTGGCCGTCCCACGCCGCCAGCAGCTGCGCCTGGCCAGGGAAGGTGTCGCCGTTGTCGGGCCACAGGTCCACGCCGCGCAGGTCCTCGGTCACGAAGAGGTTGGCGGTGGTGTACGGGTAGAAGGTCTGCCAGGGGCAGGGTGACAGGGGATCGCTGCCATAGCCCGTGGCCAGGTGGGCCGAGGTCCAGCGGAAGGAGGTGTCCGCGCCTCCGAGGGGGGCGCCCGCCGCGACAAAACGTTGCACGTCACCTCGGAACGGGGTGCCGCGCTGGGAGTAGCGGGCCCCGCGCTCATCGCCGTTCGCGCCCCAGTCGAGGCCCGCGGAGTGGCTGAGGTAGATCGCCGAGGGGATGGCGCCCTTGCTGTGGCCCAGCAGGTCCACCTGCTCGGCGCCGGTCACCTCGCGAATGCGCGCCACGGCGTTGGCCACCTGCTCGGCCTGCTGGTAGTTGTCGCCGTGGGGGTGGGCAAAGGTGATGGCGAACACGGACCAGCCGCTCGCGGCGAGCTGGCGGGCCAGCGGCGGCATGACGCCCGTGGCCGCGGCGCCGGCGCCGGGCACGAGCAGCACGGGCCTGGATCGATCGGCCAGGGACCAGCCCGGCGCGTAGTGCAGCAGGAAGGTCCCCGAGTGGGGCGCATTCGAGCCGAACGCCGTGGCCACGTGGGGCGAGACCGGCGACGCGTCGTCCCAGGTCCAGCCCGGGGCGAAGTCCTCCTGCTGGAACAGCACCGTGTCGCCGTCCACCAGGCGCTCAACGCGATCCCACACGGGCAGTCCGTCCAGGTCCTGGGCCACCGTGGACGTCTCGTCCCAGGTGGCGGCGGCGACGGTGGGATCGAACTCGCCGGTGGCCGAACAGGGCGCGGCGATCACCGACGCCAGGGCCACGGCGGCGGGGAGGGCGAGGGCGCGATCAGCCTTCACCCGTCTTGCCTTCCCCCTGCGCCGCCTCCAGGTGCCGCACGAGCTCCGCCATGCCCTCGGCCAGGGTGGTCACCTGCTCGTCGAGGTCGTCCAGGCGCCGCTCCACCAGGGTCAGCGCCTCGACCACCGAGGCCAGATCGTGGCTGCCCACGCCCGCATCGTCCGACGCCGGGTGGAGGCCGTGGAGCTGCCGCGCGAGCTGCTCGAGGCGCTCGCGGTTCTGCAGCAGCGTCTCCCACCAGGCGTCCACGGCCTGGCGTCCCATCCCCATCATGGCCTGGGGCCCGAAACCTCCGCTCCCGTCCAGCACGGCGTCCCTCCTTTTCGCAGTTGCAACATCCCGAACGGTCTCAACCCTAGCCGAAGGGGGGGTCGGCAGCCAAGTCTTTTTTGCATTGCAACACAAGTTGGATGTTGCCATGGGCCTCGATCAGCGCTAGTTTGTTCGCGTTCACGAAAGGATCCCCGCGATGGCGCCCGTTGCAGGTGCGAGTGACGACCCGGTCCTCATCAAGAAGTACGCCAACCGCCGCCTGTACGACACGCGGCGCAGCAAGTACATCACCCTGGACGACCTCGCGCGCATGATCCGCGCAGGCAACACCGTCAAGGTGGTGGACGCCAACCGAGGCGACGACCTGACACGCCAGGTCCTGACCCAGGTGCTGCTCGAGGAGCAGGATCGACTGGACATGATCCCCGTGGAGATGCTGCACCACATCATCAAGGTGCAGGGCACCATGCTCCAGGGTCCCTTCGCCTCGTTCCTCTCCATGGCCATGAAGCAGTTCCACGCGTCGGGCAGCGTCTGGCAGCGACAGATGAACGCCATGTTCGAGGGCTGGCCCGCCGCCGCAGGCGGCGCCGCGCCCGCGGAGCCCTCCGAGCCGCCTGCGTCCGAGGACGCCGCCCCGTCGGAGGAATCGACGGCACGCGAGGGCGAGGATCTCGGCGACCTGCGCACGCGCATGGACGCCCTGCTCGACCGGCTGGGCAAGGGCCGGAGCTAGACGACGAGACCCGGCTGCGACGATCCCCGGACCGAAAGGAAGGACCGACTGGACAGCGCCACGCACGCGGGGGGGCCCCGCCCCGATGGTTCCAGCGCGCCGCGCCCCTCGCGGGTGACAGCCATCGATCTGCTGCGCGGTGGCGTCATCGCCCTGATGGCCCTGGACCACACCCGGGACTTCTTCCAGCCCCTGGGCACGGTCCCCGAGGACCTGTCCACCACGAGCGCGGCGTTCTTCCTCACCCGCTGGATCTCCCACTTCTGCGCGCCGACGTTCGTGTTCCTGGCCGGCGTGGCCGTGGCGCTGTACTCCCAGCGGCGGCCGCGCGGCGAAGCCCTGCGGTTCCTGATCACCCGCGGGCTGTGGCTGATGGTGCTCGAGGGCACCTGGGTGAGCTTCAGCTGGTACTTCCACTTCGAGTTCACCCACCTGGGTGTGCTGTGGGCCATCGGCGGCGCCATGGTCCTGCTCGGCGCCGTGGCCTGGCTGCCGCGCCGCGCCGTGGGTGTGATCGGCGTGGCGCTGACGCTGCTGCTGCACCTGTTCCCCGTATCCGGCCAGCTGCCCCTGCTCGGCCCCCTCTGCCAGCCCAGCGGCGTCGAACTGCTCGGCCACAAGTTCCACCTGAGCTACGCCGTGGTGCCCTGGTTCGCGGTCATGGCCTGCGGGTTCGGGTTCGCGGACTGGCTGGCCGAGCCCGGGAAGCGAAGGCACCTGCTGTGGATCGGCGGCGTGGCGGTCCTGGCCTTCGTGGCCCTGCGCGCCCTCAACGGCTTCGGCGATCCCGCGCCCTGGAGTTCCCACGAGCGGGGGAACTGGGCCACGGCCGCAGCCTTCCTCAACCCCAGCAAGTACCCGCCGTCGCTGATGTTCCAGCTGATGACCCTGGGCCTCGCGCTGCCCCTGGTACCGCTGCTGGCCCGCTGGAAGGGTCCGTCGTCACAGGCGCTGCTGGTGTTCGGTCAGGTGCCGATGTTCTTCTACCTGCTGCACCTGCCCCTCATCCACGCGCTGGGCATCCTGCACGCGAGCCTGCGCTACGGCGACACCCACATCCCCGCCGACGAACCGCTGTCCCTGCTGCTCATCTACGGAGCCTGGCTCGCGCTGCTGGCGATACTGTGGCCCGCGTGCTCCGCCTGGCGGGCGCTCAAGCGCTCCAGGCGCGACTGGTGGTGGCTGTCCTACCTGTAGGGATCAGGTCACGAACACCCGATCCAGCCCCGTCGGCGCGGGGCGCGCCTCGTATCGCTCGGTGAGGGCGGCGCGCAGCCGCGCGCTCAGGGCCATCAGGTGCTCCAGGGAGCCCGTGGCCTCGCGCAGGTTGAGGAAGGCGGTGAACTCGGCCAGAGAGAGGGTGACGACGTCGCCATCCAGGGCCAGCGAGCACGCACCGGTGGTCTGGTCGTTGGCGGTGAGCAGCAGGCGATACAGGGGCTCGTGGTTGTGCCGGGGCAACCGCACGAGGTCGGCGACGAAGTACACGACGCGGCCCTGGGGCTCCAGGCGGACCCAGATCTCGCCGCCGTCGTGCTCGAGGCGCCAGCACCCGTCGTCGACCCGGGCCCCGCTGGGGTTGAACCCCATGCGCGCCAGGAGCATGGCGATACGGCGCTCGGCTGCGGCGAACCGCTGGCCGCGGTCCAGGCCGGGGCTCATGAAAGGCAGCAGCGCGCCGCACCCCAGGCATCGCGGCTCGGTGGCCGGGTAGCGGGTCCCGCACTCGGGGCAGCAGTACACTGGGCGCCGGGCGAGGATCTCCCGGGGCGGCCCCACGTACTGGCGCAGCGGCTCGACAAAGGCGCGGATGGGCACGGCGAAGCCGAGGTTCTGGCCGTCCCGGCGGACGGAGGCGTTGACCCCCACGACGCGGACCGCGGTGTCCACGAGGGGTCCGCCGCTGTTGCCTGGGCTCAGCGCGGCGTCGGTCTGCAGGCACGGCACCCCGCGCACCTCGCGGTCCACCGACGAGAGGATGCCGCGGGTCACCGTGAACGAGAGCCCGTGGGGGTGCCCGACGGCCGCGACCTGCTCCCCCACCGCCGGCGCCGTGTCGTGGGCCAGGGCGAGCGCCTTCGCGGGGAGGGTCTCCAGGGGCATGACGAATGCGATGTCCAGCCGGACGTCGGCGTACACCACCTTGCCCGGCACCTCGGTGCCATCGAAGGCCCGAAGGGTCACCTCGCGCAGGTAGCCCACCACGTGGGCGTTGGTGACCACCAGCCCGTTGGGCATGGCGGTGAACCCGGTGCCGAAGCTGGCGCCGGCGCCGATACCCACCACCGCGGAGCGGACCTGCGTCCAGAAATCGCCTCTGGTGTCCGTCATCGGATCAACCCCTGCATCAGCTCCCGGAGCTGGCGCGTCTGCTGCGGGTCCGGTCCCCGCTCGCTGGCCAGCCGGAACGCCCGATCCGCGGTGTCCGCGAGCCGGTCGGGCAGGGACGCGCGCAGCAGGATCTCGGCCAGCATGCCCACGAGCAGGAAGTGGACGTACTGGTTGTCGGATGGGCCGTCTTCCAGGGCCTCCATGGCGCCGCGGAAGTGATGGACCGTGTCGATACGGGTGCGGAACGGCTCCGCCTGGTCGGGATCGCCGAAGTCCGACAGGCCGCCCGTGGCGAGCAGCGCGTCACAGGCCTCCCCCACGGCCAGGGCCGCGGGCATGGCCAGCTCGGCGTTGTCCTCCAGCCCCAGGCTCATCAGCCCGTGCGGCTTGCCGTCCTCGCCCTGGAACAGGGGCGAGAGCACGCGCCCCGCCTTGGACGTCAGCTGCGCCACGGCGCCCGGGCACAACTCCGTGAAAGCGCGCTGGGCGCGGAACAGCAGCGCGCGCTGCAGCATCACGAAGTGGATCTCCTCGCTCTGCTCCTTGAAGCTCAACGCGAGCCCGATCTGCTGGGACTCCCGCAGCAGATCGCACAGCTGTTCGGCCGCCTCGAGCCGATCCTGGAGCCGCGGGCGCTCATCTCCGGACGGCTCCGCCACCCGGGTGGGAGCGTGGGGTCCACGCGCGCCCCAGCGCCGGGAGCCCGACGAGCTGGAGGATTCGCCCATCACGACCCGGTCCACCGGGGGCCCCGGCGCCTCCGCCGGCGTCGAGTACGCGAATCCCTGGTCAGGCAGCGTCAGGCGGCGCGGCTGGCCCAGGAAGCTCCAGTCCAGGTTCTCGCTCTGGGCCACCGGCCCGATCATCCGCGCCGCGAACATGGCCGACAGCTGGTCGTCGTAGTCGTCGGCGAGCACGGCCACCTCGCACACCGCGTCGATGAGCTTGGGTGGGTTGAGGTTGGCCAGCGTGTCCTCGAACCGCAGCACGACGCGATCGCCCCGAAGGCAGAACCGGGAGCTGCCCATGGCATACGCGTTGAGCTCCAGCAGGGCGCGCATCAGGGGGACGCCCTGGGTCTGCGGCATCCACACGATGGGGGACTCCAGCGTGAGGACCGCCTCGTCCTCGCGGATGTGCATGTACACCGCGGCCGAGTCCTGCACGAAGGTCCAGCAGGGGCCGTCGTCCCGCCGGGTGATCGTCAGGGCGGTCACGCCCAGCACCTCCAGGCACTGGCCGACCATGCGCGGCCAGTCCTGGCCACGCCACGCGGCAAAGGCGGTGCGCAGGTGGGGGTAGCTCTCTGGCTGGGGTCCGGCGAGCAGCGAGAGGTTCTCGTGGTCGCGGGTCTCGGGGACCTCGCCGGGCGGTGCGCCGCAGGCATCGCACGTCCCTCCCCCGGCGATCCAGCCGCAGACGTTGCAGTACGTGGTGTGTGTTTCCATGGCTCTGACCCACTGGATGTGGGGGAGTCGCGAGAACGTGACGGTCCGGGGTCAGGGACGGCTCAGGGGCGCACCCAGGCCAGGTGGTCGAGCAGCACGTCGGGGTGGTTGTACTCGGGGTGGACGGCGCTGAGGACGACGCGGCCCGCGCCGTACTCGCCCGCCGCGAGGGCGCCGGTCCCGCTGACCTCGTAGCCCGCGAGGCCGGGATCCAGATCCTCGTCGTACACGAGCACGATGTCCTCGGTGAAGCTGGCCAGGGAGGGGCCTCCCGCGTAGTCGCCCGCCACGACGTCGCCCACCGAGATCCCGGGCAGGGCGTCGTGCGCTGTCGAGGACAGGAGCTGCAGCTCGACCATGTTGCCCACGTACGCGGCGTAGTCGTCGTGGTACGTGGCCTCCACGTCCAGCAGGCCGAGCATCAGCCCCGGCAGCAGCTTGCCGTTGTAGACCAGGTCGCTGGCCCCGACGATGGACCCGCCGCACACGCCGATGTAGCCGCCGCCAGCGGCGACGAAGTCCCGGATCGAGGTGGCCAGGCCCGGGTCGCCGATCACCGCCCAGACGCCGCTGCCGCTGCCCGGGTACACCAGCACGTCGTGGCCCGCACCCAGGGAGGACTCCACCGTGGCGTAGTCCATCCGCTCCACCGTGTGCCCCTCGCCGGTGAGGATGTTCTCGATGGGTGCGACCCCGGAGCTGCCGGTGTCCACCAGCGCGACGGTCAGCGGGCTCGAGTCGTCGTCGTCGGCTTCGCCCCCGCTGTCGTCGTCGTCGGTCGCGCTGTCGTCATCGTCGTCGGCTTCGCCCCCGCTGTCGTCATCGTCGTCGGCCGGAGTCGCGTCGTTGTCGTCATCGTCATCGGCCGGAGTCGCGTCGTCGTCGTCATCGGCCGGGGTCGTGTCGTCGTCGTCATCGGCCGGAGTCGTGTCGTCGTCGTCATCGCTGCCGTGGGTGTCGTCGTCGCCGCCGAAGCTGTCGTCGGTGCCCGAACAGGCCGTCCCGAGACCGATCAGCAGGGCGAGCAGCAGGACAGAGCCGGCGCGGCCCGCCCCAGGGGGTCGTTCACTCCACACCGTAGGCCACGACCACCAGGTTGCCCATCACGCCATACCCGCTCAGCTCGGCCCAGGAGTAGGGCGCCTCGGTGGCGTTGCTCCAGTAGTTGCGGTCGTCGTGGGTCACACCGTCGGTGCACATGGACAGGCACCCCACCTCGGGGTAGTTGCCGGTGAGCTCCACGGCCACGAACAGGTCCTCGTCCTGCTCGATGGTGATCGGAGGATCGATCTCCACGACCACGATGCGCTCGGTCCCCTGGACGTCGTCCTCCTCGGTCACCATCACGAGGACGTCGGCGGGCTCGGCCGCCGGGGCGGGCCCCTCGGCCGTGAACAGCTCCAGGCGGTGGGGGTACTCCGCGTTGCACTGCACGCCATCCTGGTCGCCGTGCAGCAGCTGGTAGACCACCTTGTCCACGCTGAACGGCCAGTGGGGCGGGGTCAGGCGCGCGGCGGCCAGCTGTCCCTCCTCGCCGGACAGGGGCATCACCGCTGTCCACTGCTTGCAGGGATCGGGGAAGTTGGCCAGCAGATCGCTCCCGGTCCCGGACGAGTCGTCGTCGTCCGCCGCGCCGGTGGTGTCGTCGTCGTCCGCGGTCGCGTCGTCGTCGTCCGCGGTGGCGTCGTCGTCGTCCGCGGTCGCGTCGTCGTCGTCCGCGGTGGCGTCGTCGTCCCCCTCGGACTCCGAGCACGCGCCCAGTGCGAACGTCATCCCGAGAACCAAGAACAGCATCAACCCGTTGCGCATGCCCACCTCCAGTGCCGCAACACTTTAACACCGGAGGGCGAAGGCACCGAGCAGCTCAACCCATCAGTCGTTCGAGGAGCAGGTCCTCCACGTTGCGCCGGCCGTCGATGACCGCGAGGATCCAGACGGTCTCCTGGCCCGTCCTGAAGAGGATTCGCCAGGGTGGCTCGACGAGCTCCCGATAGATCCCGATTCCGTGGCGCTGGAGCTCGGGAACGACGCGGCCGCGCCGGGGCATGGACTCGAGAGCCGCCGCACGGGCCCGGAGGAGATCCAGGATACGGAGCGCGGAGTCGGGATCCTCCATGGCGATGTACCCGACGATGGACTCGAGGTCTGCGATGGCCCCCTCGCTCCACATCACCCGATGGTCGTCTCCCACGGACTCAGCCCCCTCGACCCGTACCCTCGAGCTTGGCACGCAGCCCGTCGAATACCTCGTCCTGCTCGACCACCCGGCCCTGCCGGATGTCCTCCTCTCCCAGGGCCGCGAGCTTCAACAGACCGAGTGCGTCCCGCATCTGCTGAAAACTCAGCGGGTCGAGGAGCACGCCTCGGGCCGATCCGTTCTGCGTGATCACCACGTGGCGGCGAGTCGTGTTGACCTGCTCGAGCAGGTCCGCAGCGCGGTTCTTGAGGTAGGTGACGGAGCGGACGTCTTCTTCGAGCTTCATGGCCAGACCTCTCGGTCTGAATTTAGCATCGAATTCGGACCTGGACCACCGCTCGCCTCGCTCCAGCCGCGTCGGGCCATCCTGCGGCATCGGCATCACGCCTCGGCCACCGCCGCACCGCGAGCCCGGCCACACCCACAAGGCTGGCACATCTCGAAGTCCAGGACGTTGTCCAGGAACTCCAGCCGCCGGTGGATGGGAAGGGCAGGATCGACGGGCACCAGTCCTCCCATGGCGGAGAGGATCTGCTGCATCTCGGCCAGGCGCGCCTCGCTCTCCAGCCGCGGCAGGCCGCGGAAGCGCCCATCCACCAGCCTCAGGTACATCGTCCCGGAGGTGTGGCACATGGACATGTGCACCTCGGCCGAGCCCAGGGCCTCCTTCCGCCGTTCGTATTCCTCTTCGGTCATCCACGCGCCGCCGGAAGGGACCCGACTCCGCGCGACCGCCCCGCGATCACCCACCAGGTCCGACATCCTGGGCATACGCTCCCGATACCGTCTCATCCGCCTTCGTAGACTCATGTTCGTGTCCTCTCCTCGATGAAGGTTCGAGGACGGGGGAGAGCAACCGGCGTGCCAGCGCGCAGATCGGGCCGCAGCACATCGATTGGAGGCAGGACGTCCAGGGGAGGGCGTCCGAAAATCGGACGGGGAGACCGAAAATCGGACGGTCAGGGGTAGTAGCGGCGGAGTTCTTCCACGGTCTCGAAGGAGGGGTCCTCGCTCACCACGCGCGCCAGCTCGCCGAAGCAGGGCCGGAGCCACAGCAGCTGGTGGTAGGTCCGGGTGTGATCGCCGGCGGCCAGGGCCAGGGTCTGGTCGACCTGGACGCGGACGCGCAGTACGTCGGAGACCTCGACGCCGCCGGGCAGACGCATCGTGCCGCGGGCGTCGACCTCGAACTGGTAGCGCTCGACGCCCTGGTTGGGGATGCCGAAGGCGAGGGCGTCGCGGTAGGTGACGGTCTGGTCCCAGGTGTCCCCGACGGTGAAGGGGAAGCGGTAGAGCACCAGGGGTTCGTCGTACACCACCTCGGTGCGGCTCGCGGCCGGCGCGTCGCCGGTGGTGGCCATGCCGACCATGGACAGGGTGGTCTGCTCGCCCTCGTCGAGGCGGAACCAGCCGAGCAACTCCGGGGACTCCAGGAGCATGGGGGCGGCGTAGGTCGCACCGGGGAACATCTCTGCGTCAGCCAGATCAGCGGGCTCCTCGAGCACCAGGGTCGCGCCCACGTCGGCGGGGCCGTCCGCGAAGTCCCACAGGCGGCCGCCGTCCGAGGCGAGGGTGCCGTCGACGTCCACCTCGACGGGCTGGCCGGGGAGGTTGCGGACGTACCTCACCTCGAGCCCGGTGATCACGGGCATCTCGTCGGCCGTCATGATCCCGTCGAGCTCGGCGCTGCATTCGGCCAGGGGCGGCTCGCCGGGATCGTCCGCCGGGACCGAGGTGCCGCAGCCGGTGGCGAACGCGACGAAGAAGAGGAGGGGACGCAGGGTCATCTCGATCTCCTCCTAGAAAGGAAACGCCATCATCAGGTGAGTCCCCAGCGCGGGGCGCGCGTCGAGCTTCGCCACGGTGTTGTCCAGGGCGCCGCCGGGGAGGAAGACGCCCACATCGCCCCACACCTCGAACCCCGGCGCGGGCCGCCAGCGGGCGTGCAGGTCCACCTCGAAGCCGTAGAACCGGTGCCCCGACGGCGTGGAGCTCGCCTGGAGCGCCATCGAGGGGATACCGGCGATGCCCAGCGTGAAGGTCTCGGCGGGATGCAGCTTCAGCTCGGCGCGGGCGTAGAACGCGTCGGTGACCGTGCCGACGATCTGGCGGAAGAACACCACGTCGATGACGTGATTGGGGTGGAAGCGGAAGTTGTCGATGGACAGGTCGTCGTCCAGGTGGAACTGCGGGCCGTCGAGGTCGCCGGGCTGGCTGGAGACCTGATCCAGGGGGGGCGCCACCCCCAGCCCCGGGGCCGGATCCCCCGACGCGAGGCCCAGCTCCAGCTGCACGTCCACCTTGGCGGGCACGGCCTCGACCTCGAGCTGCAGCGCGCCGCCGAACTGCGACGAGCTGATCGGGGGCAGCTCCACACCCGCGTCCATGGAGGCGTTGCCCACGCGGCCGCGAAGATAGGCCACCTCCAGCTCGGCGCGGAACCGCCGCGTCTGGACCTTGAGCCACAGGTCCAGCGCCAGCGCCTTCACGCCCCGCTCGACCGCGTCCTCGGTGCCCCACTCGCCGTTCTCACCGTCGAGGCCCTGGAGATAGAACCCCGGGAACTCGGCCTGTTGCCAGCGATACGTGACGTACAGGCCGTAGTCGAAGGTGGTGCGGCCCCACGTCTTGCGTCGGTCCAGGGCCTCGGGGCTGTGCTGGCGCCCCAGGGCCGCGCTGACGGTGTAGACGTTGTCCTTGAGCTCCAGGTCGATGGCGCGGCCGCGGGTCTCGCCGCCCCAGCCGCTGGCCGAGGTCGGACCCACCGCGTTGAGGTCGAAGCTGACGCCGACGAAGTGCTCGCGGAACGACGTGACGAACCCGACGCGGTCCACGTCGTCGTCGAAGTCGCAGTCCAGGCCGTCGCTGCCGGCGGCCACGACGCCGAGCCCCCAGCGCGGCAGGCCCATCCGCCCCAGCACGAGCACGCCCACGGGGGTGAGGACCTCGCCCCAGGCCCGCTTCAACCGGATGCTGTCGGTGAAGGCGTTGGTGCCCGAGGCCGGCGCCTCCTGGCCCGTGCTGGCCCAGGCCATCGGGGTCCACCGCGTGCGAGGGAACCCCTCAGGAGTGGAGCCCGCCACCAGGTTGTCCAGGGCGTCGGCCCTGACGTGGACCGTGACCACGTCGCCGACGTGGATACCCAGGTCCAGGCGCAGGCGCGTGTCCGCCGAGCCCACCACCTGGCCGCCGGACGGGGGGATGGGGAACAGGGGTTCGCCCGTGGTGGGCGTCGAGCCCCGGTCCAGGTCGTGGTCGATGAACAGCCCCGCGCGGCCCCGCAGATACCCGTCGAGGGTGATCCACTCGGGGACCTCGACGCGGCGCCGCTCCCCCTCGGCCATCGCGGACCACGGTACGGCGATGCACGCCGCGAGCAGCAGGGCCCACCTCACGGCGCACCTCCCGCCAGCCAGCGCCGCACGGCGCGTGAGTAGTGGGCCGAGGCCTCCAGCATCGGGAAGTGGCCACAGCGCGGCACCACGTCCAACTCGGCGTGGGGCAGCTGCGCGGCGAGCTGCTCGCCGTACTCGGGCCTCGCGACCTGGTCGTCGCGGCCGAACACGAGCAGCACCGGCGCCTCGACGTGCCCGTACTCCGACTCCCAGCGGACCAGGTCCAGGGAGCGAATCGTCGCCAGCGCCGCCGCCCGCGCGCCGGGCTGGGACAGGGTCTGGCGGGCTCGCACGAGCATCTCCTCGGAGATCCAGCGGTCCGGTTCGTGGAAGCTCAGGCCGAACCGCCACTCGAGGTTCTCGGCGTACCACAGCCCGAAGATCGTCTCGCCCATGCCCGGCGTCCGCGACGACCGCAGGGACCACGGCACCTGCTCCTCGTAGACCCACGCGCCGGTGAGCACCATCCGCTGGACCCGATCCGGTGCCTCGAGGGCCACCACCATCGCCACGAGCGACCCCATGGAGTGGGCGACCAGGTGGGCCCGCTCGATCCCCAGGTGGTCCATCAGCGCCAGCACCACCTCGGCCTGGGCCGTGGGGGAGTAGTCCCCCTCGTACTTGCTGGAGCGGCCGAAGCCCTTGAGGTCCAGCCGCACGACCCGGTGGTCCTCGACCAGGACCGGCAGCAGCAGATCCCAGGTGTGCAGCGACGAGCCGAACCCGTGGATCAGCACCACGGTGTCGCCGTCCGCCGGACCGCGCACCTCGTAGTGGATCTCCGCGCCGTCCACCTCGAGCACCTCGCCCGTCGCCGCGGAGTAGTCCAGCGTCCCCTCCTGATAGCGCAGGGCGCAGCCCCCCAGCAGCAGGCACGTCAAGGCGATGGGCAGCAAGCGCGTCACGGCATCAGCTCCTCGTCGAATCCCAGGCGCAGCACCTCGGTCGCCTCGGTGAAGTCGGGCTCGGCCTCGTCGGGCAGGCTGCGCAACCTCGCCACGACGCCGAGGCATTCGGCCACGTACAGGATGGCGCGGCTGCTGTCCGCGGCCACGAGCCCGGCGACGCTGTTGTGGGCCTCCTGGCGGTGCTCCACCCGCACCCGCAGCGCGTCCAGCTGTCCGATGGGCAGGCTCAGGGCGCCCACGCCGTCCACCTCCATGGAGTAGGTGTGGATCAGCGACACCACGCCGTCGATGCCCAGGTCCTGGGGGTAGGTCTCGCCGCCGACACTTCCTTCGGCCGTCGCGTCTGCGGAGGACCACGCATCTCCATCCGCCAGGGGGAAACGCAGCATGGGCACCGGCGGGTCGTACACCAGGTACTCGCCGGGCGCCTGCGACGCGATCCCCAGCAACATCAGGGCGGACCCGGCGTCGTCGAGCCGGTACACGCCCATCATGCCGCTGGGGGAGTCCAGCAGCGTGTCGAATGCATCGGCGGGGAAGTGCTCGGCGTACCAGCGATCGGTCAGAGTCGCCGGGCCGACGGAGATCACCTCGTCGAACTCGGGGACGACGCCGGACAGATCCCACGAGCCCCCCTCGAGCCCGACCGTGGTGTCGGGCTGGTTGACCACGAACGCGGCGAGGAGGGTCGAGTCCGTATCCACCATCACCTCGTCGTACCCCACGATACCGTCACCGTCTCCCACGCACGGGGCCGCCGGCAGGTCCTGCCCGCCCCACTCGCGTCGATCGTCGTCGACGGGGTCCTCGTAGAAGTTGGCGTCGCAGCCCAGCAGCGCCGCGACCGAGATCAGAGCCCAGGGACGTATCACTCGCCCACCCCGCCGCCGAGGAAGTCGCTCATGGTCGCCCAGTGGGTCCGGCTGCGCGGATCGATCATGATCCCCACGTGGGCCCCCTCGATGGGCACGAAGCGGTTGTCCTCGCTGCCCACCAGCTCGCCCAGCACCTCGGCCGAGGGCTGCGGCACGATCCAGTCCCGCGTCGCCGCGAGGTTCAGCAGCGGACAGGTGATGGCCCCCAGATCCACCTTGCGCCCGTTGATCCGGGTCTCGCCGCGGGCGAACCGCTCGTCGTGGAACACCTCGGTGATGAACTTGCGGAACACCTCGCCGGGGATGTCCACGTTCTCGTTGGCCCAGCGGTCCACCGGGTAGAACAGGTCCATCACCGCGTCGTTGTTCAGGTTCTCGAGGAACAGCTTGAACTTCATGACCTCGTAGTAGGGCTTGATGGCCATGAAGGTGTAGCGGATCAGCTTGGCGGGCATGTGACCGTACGCCTCGACGATGGCGTCCACCGGGAAGACGTCGCGGTCCGTCCACAGGCCGACCACGCCGCCCTCGGCCGCGGTGATCGGCGTGGTCAGGATGACCATCCGCGCCACATCATCCGGGTGCAGCGCCGCGTACATCAGCGCCAGGTTGCCGCCGATGCAGTGCCCGAACAGCGACACCTGCTCGGCGCCCGTGCGCTCGCGGATGGCGTCCACGCAGCCGCGGATGCCGGGATCGATGTACGAGTCCAGCGTGGTCTCGCGATCGCCGGGTTCGGTATCACCCCAGTCGATCAGGTACACGTCCAGGCCCTGGCTCAGCAGGTGCTCGACGAAGCTGTAGCCCGGCACCAGGTCGAGGATGTAGGGCTTGTTGATCACCGAGTAGACCAGCAGCACGGGCTCGGCGTCGGCCGCCGGCACCCCGTCGGGGGCGAGGTAGCGGTACAGCTTGATCCGGCCTTGCTCGAACACGCACTCGCGGGGCGCTTGCCCCACCACCGTCGCGTCGGGATCGGCGTAGTACTCGCTGCCGAGCCGCGCCTTGACCGCGGCCGACTCCACGAACCGCTCGACCATCTGGCGCGCGCCGGGGTCGGGATCGCCGCTGAGCACCTGTCCCCAGGCCCGGGCCAGTGGCCTCAGGTCCACCTGGAATGCGTCCCCTGGCAGGGACTGCAGATCGCGCAGGACCTCGGCCCACATGCCCTCCCAGAGCCGCCCCACGCGCTCGGTGTCCATCTGCGACGCGCGGGCCGAGAGCTCCGCAGGCGCCTCGGCGGCCCGCTGCAGCTCCTCCTCCCACCGCGCCGCGGTCATCCGCTGGAGCTGGCCGAAGGTGGTGGCGTCGAGCCGAGCTTCCATGGCGTCGGGGGCGTCGGCGAGCAATCCCTCGACGAAGCGCAGCTGCAACGACGTCAAGGTGGTCAGCCCGCGCTGCCACTGGTCGGCCATCTGCTCGAAGGAACCGGCGGCGTCGGCGGCCGGCTCGGAGCGGCCCGACGCGTCGGTCGCCGCATCCCAGAACGCCTGGAAGGCGTCGGAGTACCCCTGAGCCGCGTCGGCCCAGAACGAGGTCATCTCCTGCACGGGATCGCGTTTGTCGTCCTCGCCCACGGATCTGCTCCTCATCGTCCCGCCCCCCCTGCCGCGGCGGCCGCCCGATCCTGCAGCTCGCGCTTGAGGATCTTGCCCGAGGACCCCTTGGGCAGCTCTGGCAGCACGGTCAAGGCCTTGGGCACCTTGAACCGCGCCAGGTGCTGCGTGCAAGCGGCCAGGATCTCGTCGGCGGCCACGGTCCCCTGGCCCGCTCCCAGGGCCACGAAGGCGTGCCCCACCTCGCCCCAGCGCGCGTCGGGCCGCGGCACCACCGCCGCCTCGATCACCGCGGGGATGTCGTATAGCACCCTTTCCACCTCGGCGGGATAGATGTTCTCGCCGCCGCTGATGAACATCTCCTTGAGCCGCCCTACCACGTAGTGGTAGCCCTCGCCGTCGCGGCGGAACAGGTCGCCGGTGGCGAACCACCCCTCGCCGTCGATGGCGCCCGCGGTCGCCGTGGGGTCGTCCCAGTACCCCGCGCAGACCGTGGGACCGCGCAGCTGCAGCTCGCCCACCTCGTCCGCGCCCACCTCGCGGCCCTCGCCATCCACCAGCCGCGTGTCCAGGTGCAGGGTCGGGAAGCCCACCGAGCCGGCCTTGCGCACCGCGTCGCGCTCGTGCAGCACGAAGCAGTTGGGGCCCACCTCGGTCAGGCCGTAGCCCTGCTTGAACACCACGCCGCGCGCCTGGAAGGCCTCGATGAGGGGGACCGGGCAGGCGGCCCCGCCGCTGATGAAGAACCGCACCGTGGACAGGTCCGCGTGCGGCAGCCGATCGCTGTCGAGCATCATCTGGAACATGGTGGGCACGGCGAACAGCACGGTCACCCCGTACCGGCCCACCGCGTCGAGGGTGGCGGCCGCGTCGAAGGCCCGCGTCAACACCACGGTGCCGCCCCGGTGCAGCAGCGGCAGCGTCAGCACGTTCCAGCCGCCGGTGTGGAACAGGGGCGTGTGGCTGATGGTCACGTCGTCGTGGTGCAGGTCCCAGCCCGCTGCGGTGTTGACGGCGTTCCAGGTGATCGTCCCGTGGGTCAACACCGCGCCCTTGGGGCGCCCGGTGGTGCCGCTGGTGTACAGCAGCATCGCCGGGGTGTCCTCGTCGATCCCCTCGGTGGAGACGGGGTCGCCGCAGCTCGCAGCCAGGAGGGCCTCGTACCCGTCCTCGCCCTCGGCGGGGTCCAGCGCCAGCGTGCGCGCCGTCCACAGCCCCTCCCCCAGCGCGGCCACCGTGGCGGCCACGTCCGAGCCGTACACCAGCAGGTCCGGCCGGCTGTCCCCCAGCACGTAGGCCACCTCCTCGGCGGTCAGTCGCCAGTTCACCGGGACGAGCACGGCGCCGAGTTTTGCAACTGCGAAATAGAGCTCCACCTGCTCCAGGCGGTTGGCGCCCAGCACGGCCACCCGGTCGCCGCGGCCCACGCCGAACGTCTCCACGAGGAGCCGCGCCGCCCGGTCCGCGCGCCCGTCCAGCTCGCGGTAGCTCACGGCCCGCCCCGTCTCCAGCTCCACCACGGCGGGCTTGTCCGGCGCGTACACGGACCATCGGCTCAGCCAGTTCCCGTGAATCATCTCGCGACCCTCCTCGCCGGACACTCGCCCGGACTCTCCCGGCACTCTATGTGCGCTCGCACAATCGGTCAAGTTCAAATGTTGCAGCGCAACACCAGGGGACAGGCTCGCCCCGTCCGCTGCCCCTGACAGGGCCCCTCGAACAGGTGTCCGCAATCCCGGACAGTCCCGATCCGACCCAGAAGCTAACCACTTGATTTAATTGAGTTCTGCGATCTTGGCCCGCCCCGTGCAGTACTCCCGAACAGAGCCCGGCACCCACCACGACCCGGACGACGGAAAGGACGACGACGATGGCCAGCTTGATTTCACGGCTCCAGGGCACCCGGAAGAGCCCACCTCGAGGATCGGCGAACAAGGTCCTGCGCATCGGCATCATCCAGGGGCCGCGCATCGTCGACGAGCGCCTCGTGCGCTCCGGCCACGACGTGACGGTGGGGGAGTCCGAGCGCAACACGTTCGTGCTGCCGCCGTCCCACCTGCCGCCACGGCACAAGCTGTTCGTGGCCCGCCCGGACGGGTACTACCTGGCCTACGACGACGGGATGCGCGGCAAGGTGTTCACCGACGGCGCCGTGCGCTCCCTGGATCAGCTCAAGGCCCGCGCCGCGCGGCACAAGGGCTCGGTGCACTGGATCAAGCTCTCGCCGTCCAACCGCGGCAAGCTCCAGGTCGGCGACGTCACCGTGCTGTTCCAGTTCGTGCAGGCGCCGCCCGAGCCCCGCCGGGTGGTGCTGAACTTCAGCCCCATGAGCTTCGGCCAGGTGGACTGGGTGTTCACCTGCTTCGTGGTCTTCTCGTTCGTGGTCAACATCGCGGGTTACCTCTACCTGGAGTCCCAGCCGCCGCCGGGCAAGGTCAACATCGACCAGATCCCCGAGCGCATCGCCGACGTGTGGTTCCCCAACGAGTACATGCCCGATCCCGAGGAGATCGACGTGGACCCGACCGGCGACGAGCCCGCGACCCCGGACGACGAGCCGAACCCCGACGACGACGCCCTGGCGGGCGGACACGACAACGACCACGCCGACGACCCGGGACAGCCGGACGAACCCGTGGACACCCGCACGGCCGAGGAGAGACGCCAGGATCGCCGCGAGCAGCTCGAGAGCACTGGCCTCAGCGCCGCCTTCCTGGCCACGCGATCGGACAACAACAACGGCATGACGGTGCTGGACGAGTTGGTGACCGGGGACAAGCTCGTGGCCGACCTCGATGACGCCCTCGGTCGTTCCAGGGACATCCGTCACGCGAGCCGCGAAGGATTCGAGGGCGGCACGCGCCAGGAGGGACGCGGCCCCGAGGGCCCGCGGACGTTCAAGGACGAGGACGGGTTCACCGGCGGCAACGCCGGCGACACCGACCGCGACCAGCGCGAGGTCGTGCCCATGTTCGAGCCCGAGATTCCGTTCGTGGACGACGGCGTGGAGGTGGCGTCGGTCACCGCGGTGGTCGAGAGGAACAAGGGCCGCATCCAGGCCGTCTACGAGCGGCACCTCAAGGCCGATCCCGAGCTGCACGGCGCCATCGAGGTCCTCATCGTGGTCAACGCCGATGGAAGCGTGAACGACGTCCGGGTGGACCGCAACACCACCGGCAACCACCGGCTGGGCACCGAGATCGCCGCGAAGATCCGCCGCTGGACCTTCCCCGCCATCGGCGAGACCTACGAGGTGGCCTACCCGTTCAACCTGTTCCCCGGCTAGCCCCCCTCGTTGACCCTCCCGAACCCGCGCCCGTACCATGAAGCCGTGGGTAATTGGCCCCTCCACTTCGTCTCAGCGCTGGTCGTCGCCCTCGGCCCCGCCCCGATCCTCGCGCAGGGCCTGGACCCCACGCCGGACGAACCCCCGTTCGCCGAGCTGCTCCTGCTGCCGTCCTGCGCGGAGCCCGACGCGGCCGCGGACGCCACGTGGATCCCGCGCATCACCGAGCTGCTCGTGGACCTCTCCCGGGACTGCCGCGAGCGCGTGCCAGCCGCCGATCGCGAGGCCTGCGAGGTGGACCGCGATCAGCTGGTGGGGCTGCTCGCGGTCGGACCCGGCGCCTGCCGGCCCGACGACGCGGTCGTGATCGCCACGGCGTACTACGTCATCGGCGACCGGCTCCTCACCGGCGGCAACTTCCGGCAGGGCGAGCTGTACCTCTTCCGGGCCCAGCAGGTGCTCGAGGACGACGCCGCCGTCGTCCGCCGCTGGACCGACGCCATCGGCCGCCAGCTGCGCGCCCTGGCCCTGCAGCGCCCCCTCACCGATCCCTACGCCCGCGACGTGCTGCTGCTCACCACGGCGGCCCTGCGGTTCTACCCCGACGACTGGGACCTGCGCAGCCGCCGCGCCTGGGCCCGGCTCGCCGCGGGTCAGGACCGCCTCGAGGGGGAATTCGACCGCTGCCAGGATGCCATCGCCGGGCACGACTGGGACCAGGCCGAGGCGGCGTGTGACACGGTCCTGGCCATCGAACCGGGCCACGAGCAGGCCCAGCAACTGCTCCAGTTCGTGGCGGGCAAGCGGGCCCAGGGGGAGTCCCTGCAGGGGCTGCTGCGGTGGCTCGGCCTGGCAGCACTGATGGGCCTGGCCCTGGTGGTCATCGTCCTGCTGCAGGGCGACTTCTTCATGGCCGTGGGCAAGCCGAGGCTGGCCCTGGCGGCCTACACGTACCTGGTCACGGTCCTGCCGTCATGGCGCAAGCCCTACCTGCGCATCGCGCGCATCCACCAGCGCGAGGAGAACTTCCGCGAGGAGCGCGAGATCCTGCGCCGCGCCCAGAGCCAGTGGCCGCGGGATCCCCAGGTGCTGCAACAGCTGTTCGAGTACACGTCCCGCGTGGGCGACATGCGCGGCGTCCGCGACTCCCTGCTGGAGCTCAACGGGGCGGTCCACCTCGGCCCCGGGCAGGTGGTGAGCCTCCTGGACGCCCAGCGCTCCCTGGGGCTGGTGGAGGAGGACCTGTACGGGACCCTCAAGGAGCTCGTGAGGGTCAACCCGAAGACGCCGCTGCTGCCCTTCCTCGCCCTCGCCCACTCCCAGCGCGGGCGCACGGACGACGAGGCGTGGACCATCTACGAGGCCACCATCGAGCTGCCGGATCCACGCCTGCGCTTCTTCGTCACCCTGGCCCGGACGGAGATGGACTCGGGGCAGGCGGGCAAGGCCATCGAGTACGCCGAGCGGGCCGTGGCCGAGCACCCGACGCCGGAGGCGGTGGACTGCCTCACCGACGCCCTGCTCGAGACGGACCTCGAGGAGCACATCATCTGGACCTCCCCACCCGCGGGGGGAATCCTGTACCTCTACCCGGCGCTGCTCAAGGTGGCGGAGCGGCGGCCCGACCTCGCGCCGATGATCGCCGAGCGCATGCGCGAGTTCTACGAGCTGACCACCGAGCCGTCGGTGGCCGTGGTCACCTCGGCCATCGCCGACATGCTCGAGGGCAAGGACTGCCGCGAGCAGCTGCTGGCGTCCGCCGACGCGGTGGACGAGAGCGTCCCGTACCTCAAGGCGGTGGAGGCCGCGTTCGAGGAGTACGCGCGTCGCAACCCGTCCGACGGGTTCCTGTGGCTCGCGCTGACGGGCATCCACGGCAAGCTCGGCCGGCACGCGCTGGCCATGCTGGCGCTGCAGCGCGCCTTCGAGATCACCGAGACCCGCTCCTTCGCCGCTCGTTACGCGCTCACCCTCGTACAGGATCTGGAGACCTACCAGGTGGTGGAGCTGATGGCCGCGGCGCTCGGGCTGGAAGCGCGCCCCGTGCAGCAGACCCGCGACGGCTTCGTGGAGTTGATCTTCGCCCACCCGCGCGAGCCCCTCGAGGGCTGGTGGCGGGAGTTCGACCACGCCCGCGTGCGCATCTACCTCCAGCGGGCCCCGACCCCCGAAGACGTGCTGGACTTCCGCCGCGACATGGCCACCCACGGGAGCGCCGGACTGGCGATCCTCGTCAGCGCGGCGCGGCCCAGCGCGGGCACGACCGAGCTGATCATGACCTCGATGATCGAGCGGCCCGAGCTGCACATGCTGCCCCTGGAGGAGCGGACCCTGCGCGACGCCGTGGCCGAGTTCCGCACCCGCGCGGCCCTCACCCAGCTGCGCTCCCAGTGGCTGCTGGGCGAGGACCTGTTCGACAAGAAGGACCCGGTCCTCGATCCCGCGGAGTTCTTCGGCCGGGGCCAGGTGCTGCGCACCCTGGTGCGCAAGGTCCACCGCGGCGAGGTCTTCGGGCTGTTCGGCATCCGCAAGATGGGCAAGACCTCCCTGGCCCACCGCCTGCGCACGCACCTGTCGGACTCGGTGGTGGCCATGGTGGATCTCCAGGAGGTCGCCGCCGCGTCGTGCGTCTCCCTGGCCCACCTGCTGTGCGAGCGCGCCGTGGAGGACTGGAAGGCCAAGTTCCCCCACATCGAGGCGCCCCAGCTGCGACCCATCGACCCCGAGGACACGGCCATGACCGGGCTGGAGGCCAACCTCCGCACCCTGCGCGCCGCGATCCTCGAGACCACGTCGATCACGACCTTGTTCTTCCTCGTGGACGAGATCGAGCACCTGATCCCCCACGAGCTGGATCACGGCGCGTTCCACCCCGGCTTCGAGCACTACGACACGTTCTTCCGCCTGATGCGCGGCCTCCACCAGACCGACTTCCGCGACGTGTTCGGCTTCGCCGTGGTGGGCGCGGACGCGCGGCTGTGCCTCCAGGGGCGCTGGGGCGGCCGCGACAACCCCATCTTCCAGTACCTGTCCGAGCTCTACGTGGGCCCCCTGAGCTCCTCGGAGACCCTGGAGATGGTCTCCACCCTGGGCGCAGGCATGGGCCTGAGCTTCACCGACACCGCCCTGGCCACCCTGTACGACCTCAGCGGTGGCCACCCCATGGTCTGCCGCCAGCTGTGCTCGGAGACGGCCAAGGTGGTCGGTGACGCGCGCCCGGTCACCATCGACAGTCAGACCGTGCGGTCCGCCACCGAGAGCTACCTGACGCTGAAGAAGGGGTACTTCGGAGAGATCCTCAGCTTCTACCTCAACGCCGGTCAGCGGGCTATCCTGGACGCCGTGGCCGCGGACGAGGAGGGCGCCATCAACCGAGCCGATCTCCAGCAGCGCACGGAACGCCACTTCGGCGACGTGGAGGCATTCGACAAGGAGCTGCAGAACCTCGAGCAGTACTCGCTGCTGCACCGCCGGGGCGACCAGTACCGCTTCACCATGCGCCTCTTCCGCACCTACATCCGCGTCCGCAGGCTGGACATCGACGCATGAACGGCGACGCCCCCTACCGCTACGACCAGCCCGTGGACGATCCCGACCTCTTCGTCGGCCGCTGGGACACGGTGCGCGACATCGCCGCCCGCGCCCGCCGGGGTGAGTCCTTCGCCGTGCTCGGCGGCACCCGCATCGGCAAGACGTCCCTGTTCGAGCAGGTCCGCCGCACCCTCGCGCAGCGCCCCGAGACCGCGGCCGGCCGCGTGGTCGTGCCCGTGTTCCTCAGCGCCCAGCAGTTCGGCCGCCTCAGCCGCAGCGCCATCTTCGCGGCGGTGCTCGACGAACTCGGCACGCGCCTCGACGGGGACACCGCAAAGGGCCTCGGCCGGGCCGTGGGCGAGCTTCGCCGGGGCGACGTGGCCGAGGACTTCGCCTTCGATCACTTCGTCGCCGCGCTCAAGCGCGCGATGGCTCACGACGACTCCTTCCAGCTGTTCATCCTGCTCGACGAGGTGGACGAGCTGCGCCAGCACGACTGGTCCAAGCACTTCTTCACCAACCACCGCTTCCTGATCAGCCAGAGCGACCTGCGTCAGCGCGTCAACGTGATGATCGCCGGCACCCTGTCCAGCGTGGATCTGTGGAACACCGCTGGATCGCCGTTCTACAACGTGGTGACCCTCGTCGAGATGGGGCTGGTGGACGACGACGCCCTGCGCGAGCTGATCCGCGTGGGCTTCCCCGAGGGCCTCCCCGCACAGCTCGAGGCGGACGTGTTGCGCGACGTGGGCGGACACCCGTACCTCACCCAGTACGTCCTGTCTCGGCTGTGGGAGCATCCGGGCGAGCCGGGCGGCGACACCGTCGAGCGCATCGGCCAGCAGTTCCTGCGCGAGCGGCGGGGCGACTTCCAGCGCTGGTGGAACGCCTGCAACGACGACGCCCGGCGCCTGTTCGCCGAGGTCGTCGCGTCTCGGGCGCTGTTCAAGAAGCACACCGCCATCGAGGTCTTCGCCGGCGACGTGGACCGGGTCGAGCGGGCCCTGGACCAGCTGCTGGTCAACGGCCTCGTGCGCGAGATGGCGCCCAACCGCTTCGAGGCCGGCAGCCGGCTGTTCGCCCAGTGGGCCCTGGAGCGGATCACCGCGCCGAGCATCCCCGTGGCCCAGGTCTCCCCCGCCGCTGTCACCGAGGAGGTGGAGTTCGAGCTCCCCACGCGGCTGGCTGACCTGCTCGCCATCTGGGAGGGCCGGCGCGCCAACCAGGGACAGCTCACGCCGGTGTTCTACCGCCGCCTCGGCGCCTCCCTCGAGGCCGCGGGCGAGCCGCTGATCGCCAGCGACGTCTACTCCGAGGCCCTGGAGCGGTGGCCCCAGGGCGGCTCCCGCTTCGCCGGCCGGCTCGGACGCGCGTTGATCCGCGGCGGAGCACGTCACCGCGCCCAGCGCCTCCTCGCGCGACGGCAGGGCGCCGGCTACCAGGACGAAGACCTCCACGACGAGGCCCTCCTCGATCGCGCGGACGCCGGCGTGGCCGTGTTCGTCGGCCCCAGGATGGCCGACACCGCCGCCGATCCAGGCCAGCTCGCCGGGCAGCTCACCCACCTGCTCGACGAGCTGGACGTGCGCTACGGCTACACCTCCGCCGCCGCCGGCCCGGAGCTGCTGTTCGCCGAGGGCATCGTCGCGCGCAAGGGGGACCTGCACCTGGTCCTGCCGTGTCCGGTGGACGAGTTCCGCGAACACCGCGTCGATCCGGTCCGCGGATGGGCCTCACGCTTCGAGCGCGTCCTCGACGCCGCCGCCACCGTGGAGGTGATGGGCCGGCGCCACGCCCTGCACAATCGCGCCGCCGTGGACTACGCCCGCCGCGCCGCCCTCGGCCTGGCCACCTTCCGCGCACGCCACCTGGGCGCACCCCTGACCCCGATGGCCGCCTGGTCGGGGCACGAGGACCACGACGGCGTCGCCGCCACGGTGCGTTTCTGGCGGGATCGGGGCCTCGACTCGCGCATCCTCGCCCTGCCGGAGGAGGACACCGCAGCGTCCGAGGCCCCCACGAGCCGCTCCACCAGCGAGCACCGCATCGTCTCGTTGCTGTTCGCCGACACCGCCCGCTTCAGCCAGCTCGACGACGTGCAGCTGCGCCGCTTCGGTGATCACTACCTCGGCAAGATCGCCGAGCTCGTGGATCGCTCGGCCCACGCCCCCGTCGTCAAGAACACCTGGGGCGACGGCCTGTACATGGTGTTCCTGACCGTCCGCGACGCCGGGCTCTTCGCGCTGGAGCTCTCCGACCTGTTCCACAGGACCGACTGGCAGGCCGCCGGGATGCCCCCCGATCTACGGACCCGCGTCGGTCTGCACGCCGGCCCCTCCCACTCGCTGACCGATCCCCTCACCGGCCAGTTCACCTTCATGGGCCACCACGTGAGCCGCGCGGCCCGCATCGAGCAGATCACCCCGCCCGGCCGCGTCTACGCCAGCCGAGCCTTCGCCGCCCTCGCCGCGGCCGAGGGGCTCGACGACTTCGCGTGCGAGTACGCCGGCCGCAAACCCCTGCCCAAGGGGTACGGCACCTTCCCCGTCTATCACCTGCTTCGTGATTGAGTTCAGTCCCAGTCGTAGCCGGAGAGCACGTCGTCGTCGTTGTAGTAGACACCGTCCGGTCCCGCCGAGATCAACCTGAATCCGTCGCCGTAGTTCTCGATCCGGTAACGGTTGCCCCAGAGGTCCTCGGCCACGCTCCGGTTCTGTCCGGGCGCTGTCTTCATGTTCAGCCGCAGGAATCCCGCCAGATTCTCCTGGGTCGGGATGGGGCCTCCCGTGTGGCGCTCCATCCGCACCGCGTTGGCCATGCCGTCCATCTCCGCCTGAACGATGGTGGACTGGGCCCAGTCCACCACGGACTCCGCCGGTTCTCGCACGACGTCCGTCTGAAGGGCGATTCCACCGATGACCAGGGAGGCGATGCCGAGCTTCGCAGCGTGACCGAACATGATGAGACTCCGATTGCCAAAAAAATTTATGCTCTTATTTCAGTTTTCCCTGTGATTTGCCAAACGCCAACAGGAAAATCTGGTATCCCCGATTCCCCCAGTCCGCGCACGCCTAGAATATCCATCGTGCCCAATCCCACCGCGAAGTTCCGTCGTTCCCCGGCCATCACGATCCGCAACCTGCTGGCTGTCCTGGGTGTGTTCCTGATCGCGCTGCTGGGTGCATGTCCCGGTGAGCCCGGTGGCTTCGGGTCCCAGGGCGACGACGACACGGGCGAAGATGACGACGATGACGACAGCGGCTCGACCGACGACGATGACGACACCACGGGCGCCGACGACCTCAACATCATGGAGGAAGCCGATCCGGGGGCCGAATGGGGCTGCTTCGACGCGTGCTGCAACGAGGAGTACATGTCCCTGTCCGAACGCGCTGAGGAGTACTCTGCGCCGATCACCCGCGAGGAGCTACGCGCCCAGCTCGACGCCATCGAAGCGGGCGAGATCCCGACGGTCGTCGAATCGCTGGAGCCCGACGAGCTCGCCGCGCAGCTGCGCGGGGCGATGAACGTGGACTTCCTGCTCGACGGGATCGACGAGCGGCTGTTGATCGTCCGGACCATCAGCGAAGCGGAACACGGAACGTACGCCGAGTACGAGCTGCTCTTCGACGACGACTACGTCGGCACCTTCCACGGCATCCTCCTCGTCCCGGAAGGCAAGGAGCCGCATCCCGCCGTCGTGGCCATCCATGGGCACGAGGACAACGCGATGCGCTACCGGGACGAGTACAACGCCATCCACCTCGCACGGAACGGATACGCGGTCCTGATGCTGTCCCAGCGCGCCATGGACGTGGGTCCCTGCGAGAGCGACACGACCGTGGGGTTGCTCCTGCAGGGGTACACCTTCATGGCCATGCGCACATACGAGGCGACCCTTGCGCTGAAGTACCTGCGCTTCCTGGATTCCGTGGACGACCAGAGAATCGGGCTGATCGGTCACTCGGGGGGGGCGATCGCCTGCAACCTCTCGGTGCGCGTCGTGCCGGGCTTCTCGGCCTTGGTCTCGGATCTGAGCGGCAGGTACCACAGCGGCCTGTGGACCGAGGAGTGGTTCGCCCTGCTCGACGAGACCGCGCCGTCGATCTACCCCTACCATGAGCTGGTCAACGACTTCTCGACCAGCGAGGCTCCCATCTTGAGTGTGCCTTACGACCATGCCACGACCTCCCATGGAGCCGAGGAGATCGTCGAGTTCTTCGATTGGAGCCTGGCTCCCTAGCCCCGTTGCAGACCGTGCGCTTTGATCAGGTCGTACAGGTAGGACCGCGCCAGATCGAGGCGGCGGGCGGCCTCGGACACGTTCCAGCCCGTGGCCTCGAGGGTCTGGGCGAGGAGCTGGCGCTGGAACTGGCGGGTGGCGTCCTGGAAGGTCGCCGAGGAGTCGTGGGCGGCCGCGGCAGTGGGGACCTGGCCCGGGAACAGGTGGCGGGGCTCGATGACCTCGGAGGTGTCGCCCGACGCCATGACCGCGGCGCGCTGCACCACGTTGACGAGCTCGCGCACGTTGCCGGGCCACTCGGCGGACGCGAGGGCGACCATGGCCCCCGGGGACAGCCGGAGGTGGGGCAGGCGGTGCTTGAGCACGGCGCGCTCGAGGAGGATCTCCGCGAGCAGGGGGACGTCCTCGGGGCGCTCGGCCAGCGACGGCATGCGCAGCGGCACGACGTTGAGTCGGAAGAACAGGTCCTCGCGGAACCGCTTCTCGCGGACCTCGTCCTCCAGATCGCGGTTGGACGCGGCGACGATGCGGATGTCCGCGACCTCACGCGTGGAGCTACCGAGGCGGAAGTACTCCCGCGACTGCAACAGCTGGAGGATCTTGGACTGGGACGCCAGCGGGAGCTCGGCGATCTCGTCGAGGAACAGGGTGCCCCCGTCGGCGGCGGCGACCTTGCCCACCATCTTGCGGGTGATGCCCGACGCGGCGCCGGCCGCGGCGCCGAAGAGCTCGCTCTCCACCAGGGTCTCGGGGATGGCCGCGCAGTTGATCTCCACCAGCGGTCCGTCGGAGCGGGGGCTGTTGCGGTGGATGGCCCGCGCGATCTCGGACTTGCCCGTGCCGGTGGGGCCGCTGATCAGCACCCCGATGTCCAGGGGCGAGACCAGCGCCACGGTGCGCAGCACCTCGGCCACCGCCGCGCTGCGGCCCACGAAGCCCTCCACGTCGAGCTTCTCGCGCCACGGGCGGGTGGGATCGGTGCGATCCAGGGCGTCCTGGCGCAGCAGCAGCCGGTCCACCAGCGGCGCCAGGTGGCGCGCGAAGAGCTCGGCATGGCGCGTGTCGTCGCCGTCGAAGGGGCCGGGGGAGAGGCGGTCCTGGAGGTAGAGCACGCCCTGCGGGGCGCCGGCGTCGCGGGCGCCGATGGGCGCGCAGAGCACGGCCTCGATGCGGTTCACCTGCACGCTCTGGTAGCCGCTGAAGCGCGGATCGGTCTGGGCCGAGGCCGTGGCGATGGTCTGCCCCGACGCCATGGCGCGGGCGATGATGCCGTGGGAGACCGCCTCGCGGATCCCCTCGAGCTCCTCGTCGGTGCAGCCCACGGCCATGAACCAGCGTGGGGGGCCGTCGTCGCCGTCGTGCAGCTCCAGGTACCCCTTGCGCGCGCCGGCCAGGTCCAGCACCAGGTGCAGCGCGGCCCTGAGGAAGTCGGTGAGATCGTCCTGGCTGCTCAGCTCGAGCAGGCGCAGGAACAGATCGCGCTCCTTGCGGACGCGCTGCAGCGTGTCGTCACGTTCGGTGTTCATGGGCCTTCCGGGATCAGTCGAGGTTCCAACCGTCAGGATACGAGCAGGCCAGGCGGAAGCCCAGCGAGTCGTCGCAGCGGAAGGACGGGGCGAACCAGGCGCGGTAGGCCGCGCGCAGGCCCACGGGGTTGACGCACCAGGTGCCGCCGCGGCCGACGCGGGGGACGCCCGTGGCCGGCGGTGGTGTGTACGTCCAGCGTCCGTTCACGAGCTCGGGTCCTGCCGGATCGAACGCGTCGCAGCACCAGTCGCGCACGTTTCCGGCCATGCCGCGCACGCCGTAGGGGCTGGTGTCCATCGGGAACTCACCCACCGCGCACATGCTCGGCCGGGTGGCGTGGCTGTCGCGCATGTTGCACCAGGTGGGATCCAGGTGGTCGCCCCAGGGGAAGAACCGCCCGTCCACGCCGCGGGCCGCCTTCTCCCACTCCAGCTCGCCGGGGAGCCGCCAGGCGCGCCCCTCCTCCGCGGCACGCCAGCGGGCATAGGCATCCGCGGCCTCCCAGGTGACGCAGACCACCGGACGATCCGGGCGCACGTCCACGGCCTCGCTGCCTCCCTCGAGGGAGAATCCACCGGCCGCGGCCCGGCCGTAGAGCAGCTCTCCGCGGTCGCTGGTCGGGCTGGCGCCGATGCGCGGCGCCAGCTCGAGCGCCCGCGCCTCGTCCCCGTCGCGCACCAGGTGATCGAGGAACGCCACGAACTCCTCGTGGGTCACGGGATCCCGGCGGACGACGAACGGATCGAGCCACACCCGCCCGGCTTCCAGGCAACCGGGCGCCGCGGGATCGCCGCCGCACCGGAACCAGCCAGCCGGGACGTAGCAGTCGCCGTCCCCCAGCGCGCCGGCCACGGGGAGCTCGACGACGCTGGTCTCCATGGAGGCGTCCGGCGCCAGGCCGTCCCAGTGGCTCGCGCGGCGGATCTCCACCGGGTAGTTCACGATGGTGTACCCCTCACTGTGCAGCCTCATCAGGTAGCTGCCCATGGGCACGGGCTCGTCGACGAGGGGTGAGGCACCGAGGACCCGGACCGGGCGAGGGACGAGCCTCCTGCCCTGCTCCACGTACTGGAGCAGCTCGACCCGGGCACCCTCCGGGCGGGTGTCCAGGTCGACCGAGCCATCGCCGCGCAGGTACGAGCGCCGCGCGCCGAGCCGATCGTGTTCCTGCAACAGAGCTGCGTAGCGCTCCGCGGCCGGGCGGTCCCCGTCGCGCTCGGCGCGGGTGTGACGGGCCTGGTAGTACCCTGCCAGCGCCTCGTGCGCGGCCGGGTAGTCCGGACAGACCCTCAACGCGGCGTGCAGGGTCTGGGTGTACTCGGCGCCGCGCCGGGCCGCCTGCATCTCCAGCGCGTCGGCGGCCGCCGCCAGGTCCCACCCGGCTTGCTTGTCCGCTGCGGGCGCGGTCGGCGCCAGGCCCGTCAGGAGCTGCCGGGATTCCTCGCGGGCCTCCTCCGCCTCCTGGAGCACGTCGAGGAGTTGCCCGTGGACCGCCTCGGCCTCGGCCACGAGCTCCATGGCCCGCTGCTCCTGCAGGTAACCGTCCAGCCACGCCCTGGTGTCGAACGCCAGGGCAGCCGCGCTCAGCGGGCGCTGCTGTTCGTCCCGGCGCATGGCCGACTCGACCATGTGGACGAGCTCGCCGGGGAGCTCGGGGGCGTCGGCGGCCTGGGCCACCTCGTCCACGGGCTCGGGGGGCCCCGACGCCAGCCGCTGGAGCAGCGAGTTGGGGTCGCACAGGCCGTACGGGGGGGTGCCAGCCAGGATCTCGTACAGGATCGCGCCCAGGGCGTACACGTCACCCGACCGCTGGAGCGCCGCGTTCCACAGCCGCTCCGGGGGCAGGTAGGCCAGGGTGCCGACGATCCGCTCGTCCTCCTCCAGGGCCACCTCGATCCCCAGCAGCGCGCGCGCGGCTGGCTCGGGCCCGGGCCCCCCGGACACGTCCCCGAGCACGCGCGCCAGCCCCCAGTCGAGCACGTAGACCTCGCCCCGGCCGCCGATCATCACGTTGTCCGGCTTGAGATCGCCGTGTACGACCCCGTGCTCGTGGGCGAAGGCCACCGCATCGCAGGCGCGGCGGAAGCTCTCCACCAGGCCCCGGAAGCTCAACCCGGTGGTGGTGGGCCGCCAGCGGGCGTCGACCGCGGCCTCGTGCACCTCGCGCACCGCCTCGGACAGGGTCTTCCCGTGCACCTCGGGCATGGTGTAGTACAGCCGCCCGTCGGGCAGCCGCCCCACGTGGTGGACCGGGATGATGGACGGGTGTTCGAGCCACGCGGTGGTGCGGGCCTCCTCGGCGAAGCGGGCGTGGGCCGAGTCGTCCTCGAGCAGCCGGGCCTGGATCACCTTCATCGCCAGGACACGGCCGAGGCTCCGCTCCCGCACGCGGCGCACCTCGCCCATGCCTCCGGCCCCGATGGGGCCCAGGTCCTCGAACAGCTGATCGAAGGGCGGTAAGTCGCTCACGGGCACGTCCATTCTTGATCATGGTGCACCGGGTGTCACACGATCCCCACTCATGGGTCAGCAGCGCAGATCGCGGTGGGGGTACTTCCTCTACGACTTCGCCAACTCGGGGTACGTGGTGGTCTTCGGCACGTTCTTGCTGCCCATCGCGTTCAAGGACCGGCTCCTCGCCGACGATCCCCGCGCGGACTTCTACTGGGGGGCCTGCATCTCGGCGAGCGTGATCGCGGCGGCCGTGGCGGCGCCGCTGGTGGGGTACGCGGCGGACCGACTCAGGCGGCGGTCGGTCCTGGCCATGTGCGTCGCGCCGGCCGCGCTGGGTATGACCTGCCTGGCGTTGCTCGCAGCGCGCGACTCCTCTGCGCCGCTGTTCGTGGCGCTGCTGTTCGTGGGTACCCACGCTCTGTACGTGCTGTCGGTGGCCGTGTGCGACTCGTACCTGTCCCACCTCGGCGAGGACCGGGAGGGCACCTCGAGCTTCGCGTGGGGGTTCGGGTACCTCGGCGGTGTCGTGTGCCTGGTCCTCGTGCTGGCCGTGCAGGGAGCCTCCGCCTCGCCCACCACGCGCGGGTTCGTCACCGCGGCGGCGTTCTTCGCCGCGTTCGCTGCGCTGTCCCTGGCGCTGCTCCCCTCGGACGCAGGGCCGCCCCAGCGCCTGAAGCTGGCCCACGCCGCGCGCGCGGTGGCTCAGCCACGGCTGCTCAAGACCCTCGTGGCGTTCTGGCTGATCAACGAGGGCGTCGTCACGGTGATGTTCTTCTCCGCGGTGTTCGCCCGGGAGACCCTGCAGCTGGACATCCGGACCATCGGCGGGCTGTACGTGGCGGTCCAGCTGCTGGCGTTCCCGGGAACCTGGGCCATGGGCAAGGTGGCCCGGCGCTGGGGGAGCGTGCCGACGATCCTGGGCACCGCAGTGCTGTGGATCGTGTTGTTGCTCGGGCTCGCAGGCGCCACGACCCTGACCCACTTCGCCGCGCTGTCCCTGGGCAGCGCCCTGGTGATCGGCTCGACCCAGGCGCTGATGCGCGCCCACTACTCGCGCCTGTACCCCGACGAGTCGGCCGGGCTCTCGTTCGGCCTGTACACCCTGGTGGCCAAATCCTCGTCCGTGGTCGGCCCGCTGGTCTTCGGGCTGGTGGCCTCGGGCACGGGCAACCAGCGCGTCGCCGTGCTGGCCACGGTGGTGCCCATCGTGCTGGGGGCGGTGTTGTTCGCGGTGGTGAGCCGACAGCGCGCGGGTGACGCCCACGTGGAGACGAGGGGGGGTCAGGGTCCCCCGTAGATCAGATACGCGGCGCCGCGCCAACCGTCGTCGTACATCGCACCCACGACGATGTCGGCGTATCCGTCGTTGTCCAGGTCGCCCGCCGGGGCCACCGAGTAGCCAGCGTAACTCCAGTCCGATTCCCCCAGGTACGTGATGCTGCCGGACGACAGGAATCGCGATCCCGAAACGGGACCGTGGATCACATACGCAGCCCCGAGGTCGTCGCCCCCCACCTCGTGCTTGTACGCTCCGACCACCAGATCGTCGAAGCCGTCGCCGTTGGTATCCCCGACCCCGGCGACCGAGTAGCCCGCGAAGGCATCCTCGCTCTCGCCGAAGAATCGGGCACCGACGACCGACAGATCGATGTCGCCCGTGACCGGACCGTGGACCAGGATCGCACCACCGGCGTCTTCGAAGGCCCCGTTGCCGTAGCGCATTCCCACGAGCACGTCGCGATGGCCGTCACCGTCCACGTCACCGGCGGGTGAGACCGAGCTGCCGGCATTGGTGGCCGGAGCGCCGACGAGGGTCGCATCGGCGCTGGACAGATCCCAAAAACCCGCTATCGGACTGTGGACCAGGTACGCGGCACCCCCGTCGCCATGGCCGATCGCCCCCACCAGCACGTCGTCCAGGCCATCACCGCTCATGTCCCCGGCGCTCGCCACCGAGATCCCGGCGCAGTCCATGGTCGCCGACCCCACCAGCGTGGCATCGGCCGCGGCCAGGGAGACGGTGCCCGTGACCGAGCCGCTGACGATGTAGACGGCTCCAGCACCCGAGCCGTTGTAGTCGTGGTTGCACGCGCCCACGAGGAGATCGGCCAGCCCGTCCCCGTCGACATCGTCCGCCGACGACAGCGAAGAACTCACCAGGTCGGCCCAGGCCTCACCCGTGAGCTTGGCGTCCGCGGTGGCGAGCGGGCGCTCCCCCGATACCGGACCGTGGATCAGGTAGACCGCGCCCACCATGTCGTGGCCAGGAGCCGTGATCAGCAGATCGTCGTACCCATCTCCATTCACGTCACCCGCCGAAGCGACGACATCACCCGCCTGATCGAAGTAGTCCTCGCCGGGAAACGACGCCGCCGCATAGGACAGGTACATCACCCCCGACACGGGACCGTGCACGAGGTACGCGGTGCCAGGGTCGTCACAACCGTGGACGTACTCGTAGGCTCCTACGAGTATGTCGTCGTACCCATCGCCGTTCACGTCGCCCGCGCCAGCCACCGACGTGCCGGCGTTGTCACATGGGGCGCCCTTGAGCTTGGCGTCTGCTGCGAAGAGACTGAGCGCGGTGCACGGTCCCTCCTCGATGCCGTCACAGTCGCTGTCCACACCATCGCAGGTGTCCTCGACGCCGGAATTCGGGATCGTCCCGTCCGAATCGTCGCAGTCACCCTCACACTCGGTCAGTCCGTCGCCGTCGTCGTCCACGTCTTCGTCCGTGGCGGGATCGCAGTCGTTGTCCTTGCCGTCGCAGACCTCGTCGGCGCCCGGGTAGACCTCGGGGTCGTTGTCGTCGCAGTCCTCATCCCAGTCCCACCCGTCTCCATCGGCGTCCGTCGGGGTGGTGTCATCGTCGTCGTCGTCGTCGTCGTCGGATGCTCCGGAGTCGTCGTCGTCCATACAGCCGGTGTCGTCATCTCCTGCGTCGTCGTCATCGGCTGTGGCGGAGTCATCGTCGTCGCCTTCCTCACAGCCCGGCCAGCTGGCACAGTCGCTGTCGTCACAGTCGATCGCACCGTCGCCGTCGTTGTCGGTGGCGTCGTCGCAGATCTCCGTCGCGGCCTCGTCCGGACAGCCGCACAGCAACATCAGCGAGAGCGCGAGAAGCCAGGCCAAGAGATGGCGGATGGTCATGGGACTCCCATCAGTTGCAGGGATGGAGGGAACCGTTGTTGGTCGTGACGAGGGCCCCGCCCACGGTGAGTCCTGAAACGAACGTGACGACTCCGGTCTGGTCCAGGCAGTCGTTGTCGTAGACCTCCAGGTCGCCGTACACGGTCGCGAGCCCGGACAGGCCGTCGAGGCTGGTCAGGGCGCCGTTGCCGTAGATCTCCAGGTTGTCGCCCACGGACGCGATGCCGAACAGGCCATCGAGACTGGGCAGAGAAGCGTTGTCGTAGATCTCCAGGTCGTCGACCACGGATGTGATGCCGGAGAGGCCGTCGAGGCTGGTCAGGGCGGCGTTGTCGGATATCCTCAGGTCGTCGACCACGGACGTGATGCCGGAGAGGCCGTCGAGATTGGGCAGCACAGCGTTGTCCTCGATCCACAGGGGGCCAACCACACTCGCGAGGTTGGGCATGTCGAAGGTGGTCAGGGCGTCGCAGTTCTGGACCCGCAGTACAGACCCCACGGTCGTGAGCGCGGGCAGGTCGATGAGGGGCAGGGCGGCGTTGTCCTCGATCCTCAGGTCGTCTTCCGCGTGCTGGAACACGGGCAGGTCGAAGCCGACCAGGGCGATGTTGTCCGTGATGTAGATGACACCGACCACGGTCGTGAGTTCGGGCATGGCGAAGGTCGTCAGGGTGTCGTCGTCCTTGATCCACAAGCCGTCGCCCACGGTCGTGAGCGCGGGCAGTTCGAAGTGGGTCAAGCCGGCGGTGTCCCGGATGGACAAGGTGGCGCCCACGGTCGTGAGCGCGGGTAGGTCGAGGCTGGTCAGGACGGCGCCGTCGCTCATGCGCAGGTCCCCGCTCACGGTCGTGAGGGAGGGCAGGTCGACGCGGGGCAGGGAGACGATCTCGTCGAGTGTGAAATTACTGCCCACCTCGGTGAGGGCGGGCAGGGCGAGGCTGGTCAGGGCAGGAGCAATTTCGATGTCCAGGTAGCCGCTCGTGGTCGTGAGGGCGGGCAGGTCGACGCTGATCATCCCGGTGTTGTTGTAGAACCACATGTCTTCGCCCACGGTCGCGAGGGCGGGCAGATCGAAGCGGATCGGGCCGGCGTTGTCCCGGACGTACACTTCCTCGCCCACGGTCGTGAGGCTCGTCAGGTCGAGGCTCGCCAGGCTGTCGCTGCTGTGGATGTACAGGTCCACGCCCACGGTCGCCAGGTTCGAGAGACCGGCGAGGCTGGGCAGGACGTCGTTGTCTTCGATGCGCAGGGTGCTGCCCACCTCCGTGAGGGCGGGCAGGGCGAGGCTGGTCAAACCGTCGTTGTACTGGAGCCACAGGTTCTCCCCCAAGTTCGTGAGGGCAGGCAGGTCGAGGGTGGCCAGGGCGTCGTTGTCGTAGAGGTACAGGTCGATGCCCACGGTCGTGAGGGAGGGCATGGCGAAGCTGGTCAGGTTGCGGTTGTACTGGAACCACAGGTAGCCGCCCACGGTGGTGAGCGCGGGCGTGTCGAAGCTGGTCAGGTCATCGAGGTACTGGAGCCGCAGGTCGTCGCCCACGTCCGCGAGCGCGGGCAGGTGGAGGCTGGTCAGACTGTTGTTGTCGTAGAGGATCAGGTCGCCGGCCACGTTCGAGAGGCTGGGCAGGTCGAAGCTGGTCAGGGCGTAGTTGTCCTGGTTCTGCAGGTCGCCGGCCACGTTCGAGAGGCTGGGCAGGTCGAGGCTGGTCAGGGCGTTGTTTCCCTCGATGTTCAGGTCGCCACCCACGGACGTGAGGGCGGGCATGGCGACGTGGGTCAGAGCGGCGTTGTCACGGATGGTCAGGCCACCAGCCACGCCCAGGAGGCAAGGCAGGTCGACGCTGGTGAGCCAGGGTTGGCCGTCGAACCCGAGGGCGCCGGAAACGACTTCACACAGTGCGATCGCCTCCATGTCCGCCTCGGTCTCGGCGAGATAGTCCCCCGCACAATACCCGGCGTTGTCGCACTGGGCTGCGCTGTCGTCGTCCCCGAGGGTGTCGTCGTCGTCACCGGCCGAACCGCTGTCGTCGTCTCCAGCAGTGGTGTCGTCGTCGTCCGCGGTGGTGTCGTCGTCGTCCGCGGTGGTGTCGTCGTCGTCACCCTCGTCGCAGCCCGACCAGCTGGCGCAGTCGCTGTCGTCACAGTCGATCGCGCCATCGCCGTCGTTGTCGATGGCGTCCCGGCAGTTCTCGGGTGGGACCTCGCCGGGGCAGCTGCAGGTCAGCATGATGGAGAGTACGACGAGCCCGGCCATCCGATGGCGCATGGTCATCAGGGTCCTCCGTAGATCAGATACGCAGCGCCCCGTCCCCCGTCGTCGGCGTACGCACCCAGGATGAAGTCGGCATATCCGTCGTTGTCCAGGTCGCCCGCCCGCGCCACCGAGTAGCCTGTCTCACTGTTGTCCGACTCCCCGATGAAGGTGATGCTGCCGGACGACAGGAATCGGGGGCCAGAGACGGGACCGTTGATCCGATAGGCAGCCCCGAGATCGTCGCCGCCCACTTCGTGGCCGGGCGCCCCGACCACCAGATCGTCGAAGCCATCGCCATCGATATCACCGACCCCGGCGACCGAGCTGCCCGCGTGTGCATGCTCGCTCTCACCGATGAGCCGCGTATCCAGCACCGACAGATCGTGATCACCCACCACGGGACCGTGGACCAGGACAGCGGCGCCGCCGTGTTCGAAGCCCTCGCTGCCGCTGCAGGCGCCCACGAGTACGTCGAGATTCCCGTCACCGTCCACATCGCCCGCAGACGAGACCGAGCAGCCGGCGCTGGCGCCCGGCGCGCCGAGGAGGGTCGCGTCGGCGACGGACAGATCCAGGGTGCCCACCATGGGACCGTGGACCAGGTACACGGCACCACCGCTGCCATAGTAGGGCGCACCCACCAGCACATCGTCCAGACCATCACCGTTCATGTCCCCCGCACTCGCGACGGCGTACCCGGCGCTGTGCATCGTCGCCTGGCCCACGAGCACGGCATCGGCCGCAGACAGAGAGAAGGTACCCGTGACCGTGCCGTTGACGATGTAGGCGGCGCCTGACATGGATCCGTTGTAGTTGACCATGTATGCGCCCACGAGGAGATCGGACAGCCCGTCCCCGTCGACATCGCCGGCGGATGAGATCGCGCTGCCCGCGTGGTCGAAACCCGCCGCCCCCATGAGCTTGGCATCCGCGGTGGCGAGCGGGCGTGTTCCCGTGACCGGGCCGTGGATCAGGTAGACCGCCCCCGCCCACGTGCCCCCTTCGCTGTTGTCCGGAGCGCCGATCAGAAGATCGGCGTACCCATCGCCGTTGACGTCACCGGCCGAAGCGACGGCATCCCCGGCATAGTCGAGGTCGGTCTCGCCGGGAAACGTGGCGTCCGCGTACGACAGGTACATCACTCCCCAGGCGGGGCCATGTACGAGGTACGCGGTGCCGGCGTCGTAGTAGTGGTTGTGCACCTGGAAGGCGCCCACGAGCACGTCGTCGTACCCATCGCCATTCACATCGCCCGCCCCAGCCACCGAATACCCGGCGCTGTCGTGGAGCCCGCCCTTGAGCTTGGCATCTGCGGCGTACAGGTCGACCGAGGTGCACGGACCTTCCTCGATGCCGTCACAGTCGCTGTCCACCCCGTCGCAGATGTCCTCCTGGTCGGCCAGGGGGATGGGAATGGAGGGATCCGAGTCGTCGCAGTCGCCCTGACACTCGGTCAGGCCGTCCCCGTCGTCGTCCACATCCTCGTCCGTGGCCGGGTCACAGTCGTTGTCCACGCCGCCATCGCAGACCTCGTCGGCGCCGGGGTGGATCTCGGGATCGTGGTCGTCGCAGTCCTCATCCCAGTCCCACCCATCCCCATCGGCGTCCGACGGGGTGGTGTCATCGTCGTCCCCGGCCGAGGCGGAGTCGTCGTCGTCATCGGTCGCTCCGGAGTCGTCGTCGTCGTCACCGGTCGTGTCGTCGTCCCCCTCGTTGCAGCCTGGCCAATCGGCGCAGTCGCTGTCGTCGCAGTCGATCTCGCCGTCGCCGTCGTTGTCGGTGAAGTCGTCGCAGTGCTCGGTCGAGGCCTCGTCCGGGCAGCCGCACAGCAGCGTGAAAGAGAGCGCGACGAGCCAGAACAGGAGGTGGCGCACGGTCATCGGAGTCCCCCACTGGTTTCGAATCATACCACTGCGACAAGAAGGGGCCGGAACAGCGATTGAAATGTCCGGGCGCGCTGCTGCGTATCCCATGACATGGCCGGACGTACCGTCCGAGGGAAGGCGACATGAGCAACGAGGTCATGAGGGTCCAGCGCGGGGTCGGGACGGCCTACCTGCTGTGGCTACTGGGATTCGTGGGGCTGGCCGGAATCCACCGCTTCTACGTGGGGCGGCCCATCAGCGGCATCATCTGGCTGCTGACCGGCGGGCTGTTCTTCGTGGGCCAGATCGTGGATCTGGTGATGATGCCGCGCATGGTGGACGACCACAACAACGGCGCCAAGGTGTGGTGACGCGGCCCGGCTGCCGGGATAGTCTCGACGCGTGGCCTCCCCTGACCTCGCCTACGTGATCGACTCGCTGACGGGCGCGCCGCTGCACGAGCGTCTGCGCTGGATGGCCGACCTGGAGCTGGCCGCCGAGGTGGCCAACCGCACCCAAGGCGACGAGTTCGACGATCGCCCGTACCGCGAAGCCGGAGTGCCCGTCGTCTCGGTGCAGGCCTACGCCATGCACGGGTTCCACCCCCTCCACCCCCACGCCGAAGTCCGCGCCATGGCCCGGGCTCACGTGCGTGACACCGTGGCGCTCGCGGCGAGGCTCGGCGCGCGCCACGTGATCACCGTGTGCGGGTTCGGCCAGACCGTGGTGGACGACCCGTTCGAGCGATCGCTGGCGTTCTTCGCCGAGCTGGCACCGTGGGCCGAATCCCACGGCGTGCGCATCCTCGTCGAGCCGCTGAGCCCCCAGCGCTGCGCCGCCATGGCCGATCCCCACGAGGTGGGCCGGCTCGTCGACGCGCTGGACGATCCGCAGCGGTTCGGGGTCGTGCTGGACACGGGGCACCTGCTCGACGCCGGCCTGGACCTCGACGCCCTCGCGGCCGCGTGGCTGCGGCCGGTGGCGGCCGTCCAGCTCAAGGGGCCGGCCTCTGCGCCGCCCACCGCAGCCCTGGCAGGGAGCTGGCTGCAACGCCTGCAATCGGCCCCCAGCCTGCTGAGCATCGAGCACCGTCAGCCCATCACGCTGCGGGCCGCAGAGGAGCTGGTCATGGACCTGAGACGCCAACTTGCCCACGTTTGCGCGCCGATGCCCTAAACTGACTCACGAGCTATGAGGTGGGCATGTCTCGTCCCCGAAAATGGAGCCTGAGGGGCCCGAACACCGAGATCGACGAGGTCACGTCCGTCGACGTCGGGACCGTGGAGAAGGAGACGCCCGGGCACACGACGGTGGGCGCCACCTTGTCGGTCCTCAGCGGCGCCGAGGCCGGTCGCGTGGTCTACATGGGGCCCGAGGGTGGGGTGGTGGGCCGCGGCGACGAGGCCGACATCGTGTTCATGGACACGACCATCTCCCGCGCCCACGTGAGCATCCGGATGCACGGCGGCGACTTCTGGATCCGCGATCTGGGCAGCTCCAACGGCACGTTCGTCGACGGTGCGCCCATCGAGGGACGGGTGAAGTTGCCGTCGAGCTGCCGCCTGCGCGTGGGCCGGCAGACGGTGCTGCAGTTCACGGCCCTGGACGAGCTCGGGCGCGAGCGCGAGTACCAGCGCATGCTCATCGAGGAGCGTCTGCGCTGGGAGAAGGAGCGCAGCAAGGAGCTCGAAGCCCAGGCCGCCGAGCTTCGCTCGGCCAACGAGGATCTCGAGCAGTTCGCCTTTGCCGCGTCCCACGATCTGCGCGAGCCGCTGCGCATGGTCTCGAGCTACCTCAAGCTGCTGTCCCAGCGGTACGGGGAGGAGCTCGACGAGGACGCCAACCTGTTCATCAACTTCGCCCTGGACGGGTCCGAGCGCATGCAACAGCTGCTCGACGACCTGCTGAGCTACTGCCGCCTCGGGCGCGGGGGGCTCTCCCTGGCCGGGGTGGACATGAACTCGGTGGTGGACCAGGTCCTGAGCAACCTCACCGTGGCCATCCGCGAGGCCGACGCCAGCGTCACCCGTGGCCAGCTGCCCACGGTGACGGGCAACCGCAGCCAGCTGGTCCAGCTGCTGCAGAACCTGGTCAGCAACGCCATCAAGTTCCGCAGCGAGGAACGCCCCGAGGTCCGCATCACCATCACCGAGCGTGCCGGCGCGAGCGTGTTCTGCGTCCGGGACAACGGCATCGGCATGGCCGCCAAGGATCAGCTGCGCATCTTCCAGATCTTCCAGCGCCTGCACAGCCGCGAGGAGTACGACGGCACGGGCATCGGCCTGACCATCGCCAAGAAGATCGTCGACCAGCACGGCGGCGAGATGTGGGTCGAATCCGCCCCTGGCGAGGGCGCCACTTTCTACTTCACGTTGCCCACCGGGGACGACGACATGGTGGACCTGACGCAGACCATCCACTGATGCACTCACCACGCCCCCGACTCCGCGCCGCGACCTGGCTCGCGCTCGCCCTGCTGACGACCCCCGCGTGCCAGGAGGAGGACGACGACTCGGTCGTCCCGCCGGACAAGCCCACGGCCCTGGAGCACTACCTGCTCGAGGAGGGGGAGTCCAACCACCTGCTGCCGCTGTACGTGGACGTGGACGTCCAGTCGCGCAGGGCGTGGTGCCTCTCGCGCCTGCTGGGGACCGTGGCCCAGGTGGACCTGGACGCGGCCGAGCTCATCCGGGTGCTGCCGCGCTACGAGTCCACCTCGTCGGCGCTACGGCTGAAGGGCGACGGCCCGGACGTGGTCTGGCAGCTACGCGCCGGCCCCCCTCCCCTGCTGCGCATCGAGGCGGACAGCGGTCACATGCGCGCGGTGGACGCGGGGCTCGCCGGCGCCACGGACCTGCTGCGGCTCGACGAGGACCGGCTGCTGGTGACCGGCGAGCTCGAGACCGGCGGCTACACGCTGCTGGTGCTCGACGAGCTGCTGGAGGTGACCCAGACCGAGGGCGTGGAGGTGGCGCCGCTGCAGGTGGAGATGGGCCAGGACGACACCTTCGGCGTGCTGATGCAGGGCGGCCGCATCGACGTGCGCGACGTCGACACCCTCCAACTGGTGCACACCTGCACCTCGCCGTTCATGGGCCACACCGTCGGCAACACCCTGGCCAGCCTGCCCGACGGCGACTTCGTCATCACCCAGGACACCACGGTCGGGCGGGCGTCCTGCGACGGCGGCGAGCCGGTGGAGATCGAGGAGGGCACCGAGAACTGGGACGTCCTGGTCGACGGCGACGACGTGCTGGTGCTCGACCGCATCGGCGGCGACGAGCCCAACTGGGGCGAGCTGCGTCGCTACGACGCGGACCTCGATCGGGTCGGCGATCCCCTGCCCACGGGCAAGAACAGCGGCTACGGCGGCCTCGACGGCGACCTGGTGTGGATGAACTCCGAGGGTTCGTCCGACCTGTGGGCCGTCCACGCGAACACGGGCGAGCTGGCCCACCGAGTCCAGACGGGCCTGCACGTGGAGTCCCTCGCCGTGGATCCCGCGCGCCCCGGCCGCGTCTACGCCAGCGGCCGACTCTCGGATCTGTTGATGTGGGTGGACATGGACACGGGCGAGTCGCTGCACGCCGCCCTCGACTTCCACTGGCCCGTCGTCCCCACCGTGGCCGACGGCAAGCTGTGGGTCCTCGATCAACTCGACGCCGACCTGCACGCCCTGGATCTGGACACCCTCGACGAGCTCGCCACCCACGATCTCGGCCTGTCCACCAACACCTCGTTGACCCTGTCCGACATGGCCCTGCACCCCGGCCGCGGCACCCTCTTCGTCACCCACGGCTGGGACAACGAGCTGGTGGAGGTGGATCCCACCGACGGTACCGTCGTCAGCCGCTGGGAGCTCGGCGGCGAGGTCCTCGACAAGGACGAGTCCGGCCGCCTCGAGGTCCTCGTCGGCCCCCACGAGGTGCTCACCGTGCGCAGCGTCGACGGCCGCATCACCCGCATCGATCCCGACGCGTCCGACACCCTCGACACGGCCGCCCCCGTCGCCGATCTCATCCCCAAGCAAACCCGGTTGCAGTACGCCGCGCTTTCCGAGGACGGCACCCTGCTCTACGTGGGCCCCTACGCCGTCGACGCCGCCACCCTCGAGCACCTGTCCGAGCAGGACCGCGGCTGGACCTTTGCCGCGCTGCAGGTGGACGGCTCCTGGATCGCCTGGCGCGGCGACGACGTCAGCATCCTCACCGTGGACTCCACCGGCGCCGTCACCTCGGTGCTGCCCACCGAGATCGTCGCCGGCGCCCAGGCCCCCGAGTTCCACTACGCCGCCGAGTGGGAGCGGCGGCTGCTGTTCACCGATCTCCGCCGCGCGGGCATCCTCGCCTGGCCGATGAAGGTGGACTGACAGACCTGCCCAAACGATCCGGCTTCCGGATCAAAATCCCGACTCTTCCCCCAAGACCTCTCCATTCGTTCCGGAATTCGGTTCGTTTGGATAGGTCGATATTTTCAGGGCGGCTCGTCGACGATACCAGCCAGCACCGCAGCAAGCTCGTGCACGCGGGTGCCCGGCCCGCGCATCGCCCTGACGTACTCGCGCCCCGCGCGACCGAGCCGTTGTCGCAGCGCAGGGTCTCCAGCGAGATGCGCCAGGGCCGCGCGCAGGGCGATCGGGTCATCCGGAGGGACGAGCAATCCCGTGCGGCCGTCCTCCACCAGCTCGCCGATCCCCCCCACGGCCGTGGTCACCACCGTGACCCCCCGGGCCATGGCCTCCATCAGGGCGACGGGCACGCCGTCGCGGTCGCCGTCGGGGGCGACGCGGCAGGGCAGCGCCATGACGTCGACGCCTTCGTCGTAGAGGGCCTGGAGTCGGGGGCGGGGCAGGACGCCGAGCGCTTCGAGGTCGGGTAGAGCGCCCCCAATCTCGTCGGCGGTGGCGCCCACGACGGTCCAGCGCCAGGGAAGTTCCAGGCCGGCGAGGGCCTCGCGGAGGGTCGCGTAGCCCTTCTTGGGCGCCGGTCGGGCGACGGTGAGCACGTGGAGGTGGTCCGGGCTGGAGGGAGGTGCGGGCACGGCTTCCTCGATGGCCAAGGGCAGCACGATCGGGTCCGCACCAGCGCGATCGCGGCAGGCGCGCGCCCCGTCCTCGGAGATGGCGATGGCGCGGGTGGCGCTGCGCAGCGTCCACAGGCCCAGCGCGGTGGGGACGTGGATGCCGCGGGCGTGGACGGTGACGACCAGGGGGATGCCGGCCATGCGGCAGGCGGCCGCGGCCACGGCAGCGGCATGACCGAGGAAGTGGGCGTGGACGACTCCGACGCCGTCGTCGGCGAGGCGCCGGGCCCACCACGCCGCGCGGCGCAGATCCTTGGGGCGACCGCCGAGTTCGGCCCACACGGTCTCCAGGAACCCGGGCACGGGCAGGGTGCGACGGCCCCAGCGGGCGCGCGGGATCGCCTGCACGAGGTCGGCGGGCAGGATGTCGTGATCCGGTCCGTCGCGGGGCTCCAGGGTCCAGGCGCGCACGTCGACACCCGCGTCCCGCAGCGCCGCGATCTCGCTGTACACGAAGGTCTCCGACGCCGTGGGGTAGCGGCCGATCAGGTAGGCGGCGACGGGTTGGGTCGGGGGCGCGGCCATGACAACCCCGACGGTGGCAGATCACCCAGGCGCGCACAAGAGTATGCTTGGCCACGATGGCGCGCGTGATCTTCCTGATGGGTGTCCAGCGCTCCGGCACGAACGCCCTGTTCAAGTCCCTGTCCAGCAGCGCGGAGGTGCGAGCGTTCAATGAGAGCATGGACAGCCCGTGGTTCCACGAGCTCGACCTGCGGCCCGAGGCCGAGGTCCGGGCGCTGCTGGAGGAGGATCCCCGGCCCGTCGTCCTCAAGCCCATCAACGAGACCAAGGCGCGGGCGGTCCACGACGTGTTGCGCGAGTGGGGCGACCACGACGTGCGGGTGGCGTGGACCTACCGGGACCCGGTCAACTGCTACCACTCCCACGTGAGGCGGTGGCGCGGATTCCGTGGGCAGCCCGAGGCGTTCGCGCGCCACTGGGCTCAGCGCAACGGCTCGGTGATCGACGCCATGGAGGGCCACGGCGCGCGCATCGCAGTGGTCCGATACGAGGACCTGGCCGTGGACGCGGCGGTCCTGGATCAGCTGAGCGCGTTCCTGGGGATACCGGCGTGCTACCTGTTCCGCCCGGATCGGGCCGGGGGCTGGCGCGAGGTGCCGGCGCCCGAGCAGGATCTCATCGCGCGCGAGACGGCCGACGTGCTCGCGCGTCTCGACCGGCAACGACGCTTCGCGGCGCGGCCCGATCCGCGGATGCTGACCAACCGGCTGCGCCGGATGGAGGGCCGCATCCGGCGACAGATCTTCAAGCTGCGCAGGGTAGCGTCGGGGTAACTGACCTGGTGCGGCCGAGGGGGTATCCTGGCGCCATGTCTCACCACCGACGGCTGCTGTTGCTCGGGATCGCGTTGGCGCTGCTCGCCGGACCTGCGCGAGCCCAGGAGCCCCAGGACGAGCCGGATCCGGACCAGCGCCCCGCCGACGAGCTCATCATCGAGGACAACGCCAAGCACAAGGCCGCCGAGCTGGCGGTCTACGCCCGCATCGGCAGCCACGGCGCCTTCGGTCCGGGGGTGCAGCTCGCCGTGCCTGTGGCGCCGCGGGGATTCATCGACTCCATCAACGAGGCGTTCTTCGTGGAGTTCGGCGTGGACTTCATGTGGGCTGGGCTGATCCTGCCGGGCTTCAACAGCTCGCCCTACCTCGTGGTCGCGCCCATGGGCGGGGTGAAGTGGGTCTTCTACATCACGCCCGCCTTCGAGGCGTTCACCTCCATCAAGGGCGGCGCGTACGTCTCCACCGACACGACCCAGCTCGGGGCGCTGAGCACGCCGCTGTTCGAGTGGACCTTCGGCGGCCACGTGCGGCTCTCGCAGCAGTTCGCCATCCGCTTCGAGGTGGGATACCCCGCCGTCCGGATCGGACTGCAGATCGCGTTCGAGTAGGTCAGTCGGCCGCGTCGTCCCGCGGGGAACGTGCCGGCGGATAGAACGTCCAGGTCACCTCGATCAGCAGGGAGAACCCAGCGGCCGGACGCACGCCGGTCACGCCGGCGAGCACCAGCCCCGGCCGGGCGTACAGACCCAGGCCGAACGCGCCGCTGTACGAGAACAGGTCCGCGCCGACCCGCGCCCCGGCGCCGAAGGTGCCGTAGGTGGCGCCGTCGGCCGCGCCGATGCCGGTGAGCAGGTACGGCGCCACGGCGAACGAGGCGCGCGAGGCAGGCGAGGCGTACAGGTGCAGGTAGGTGCGCTGGAGGTACACGCCGCGGCCCAGCTCGGCCCGGGCGCGGATCATGCCGACCACGTCCCACTGGAGGTCCAGCGAGGCGCCGTCGGAGAGGAACAGGCGCAGCTCGGGCGCGGCGGCCTCCCACGCGAAGCCGGCCTCGGCGTCGCCGGCGAGCAGGCCGGCGGCGGCGTTCCAGCCCAGGCCGACCGTGCGCTGACGAGCTTCGACGTCCACGGCGGGGGTACCGACAGCAGCGCATACCGTGAGAGCGAGGAGGACGCGTCGGGGCGAGGCGAGCAACTACTCGGGGCGCGGGATGGGCAGGTGCACGGTCCAGGTCATCTCGAAGACCGCCTCGAAGCCGGGGGTCGATTCGGAATCGGACATGCCCCAGTAGTCGTAGGCGCTTCCGGTGACATGGAAGCTGGGCCTGCCGTAGAAGCCCATGGTCATCTCGTCGGTGATATACACCTCTCCGCCGATCCGCGAGCCGATCTCGAAGACGGTGGCAGTGGCGATGCCAGCCCAGTCGAAACCACGGAGGCCGATGAACGGCGCCACCGAGAAGAACTTGCCGTCTCCCTGCGGCACCCAGAAATGGGCGTAGACCTTGAACGCGCCCACGTCGAGCGAGGACTTCGTCGCATCGTCGGGCCAATCCTCGTACATGCGGATGGTCTCGCCGATGTCGAAGCTGAAGTCGATGGAGATGTCGTTGGTCGGGAACAGCCTGATCTCGAAGTTCGCGTCGAAGGCGAAGTAGGCCTTGTCCCCGGCTTCGAAGAAGATGTCCATGTCCTTGTCGACCTGCACACCCCAGGCGCCACCCCAGCCGATCCCGAGGAGGCGGTCGCGAGCAGCCGCTTCGCCGCTCATCGCTGTGATGGTGAAGGCCAGAACGCACCCCACAATCAAAAATCTCCATCCCGTGTGCATGTGGACTCCCTTCGAAAGTGGCTCGACCCGCCCAGTACGATCTGAGCGAAGTATAGAAAGTCCGCACCACGTTCGCTACCAGCACGACATCGGCCGGGTGGCCCCCTCCCTGCGCACGCGATAGGATCGCCGTTCGAGGGAAACCACCGGGAGATCCGATGCAGCTGTACACGAAGATCCTCATCGGCATGGGCGTGGGCGTGGTGCTCGGCTTCCTGGTGGGCCCCAACTCGTTCCTGTTGCCCGACGACGGGGTGGAGCTGACCCACGAGGAGCTGGACGACGCCAAGGAGCTGAACGAAGAGAACGCCCTGGTGTTCAGCAGCCCGGAGGGCGGGACGCCGATCCAGCTGGCCCACGGGGTCAAGCGGATGCGGGTGCTCGAGGAGCGGCCGGGCGAGCCCACGTGGCTGAAGGTGCGGTGGGTCCTGACCACGGGCGACCTGTTGCGGCTCCAGGCGGACGGCGTGGAGGGCGCCTCCACCATCGAGGCGGGCGAGGAGCTGCAGGGGTGGGTGATCGAGCGGGTGCCCGAGGTGCGGCGCTACGCGCCCATCGGCCTGATCCTGGTGAACTCCACCGAGTGGATCGGCCGGCTCTTCCTGGCCCTGATCAAGATGATCGTCGTGCCGCTGGTGTTCTTCTCGCTGGTGGTCGGCGTGGCCTCGCTGGGCGACTTCCGCAAGCTGGGACGCATCGGGGCGCGCACCGTCGGATTCTTCGTGCTCACCACGGCCATGGCCCTGGTGATCGGGGTGACGCTCACCAACTTGATCAAGCCTGGCAAGCTGCTGTCGGAGGACGATCGCACGTCGCTCCTGGCGAGCTACGAGTCCGCGGCCGGCGACACGGTGGAACAGGCCGCGGAGGCGCCGTCGCTCACAGACCAGCTCCTGGCCATCGTGCCCGACAATCCCATCGAGGCCCTGGCCAAGGGCGACATGCTCCAGATCATCTTCTTCGCGCTGATGCTGGGCATCGCCCTGACGTTCATGAAGGCGCGCAAGTCCAAGCCTGTGGTGGAGCTGTTCAACCGCCTCAACGAGGCGATGGTGATGCTGGTCCACATCGTCATGAAGCTGGCGCCCTACGGCGTGGCGGCGCTGCTGTTCAAGGTGATCGGCAGCACCGGGCCGTCGGTGCTGCTGGCGCTGGGGGTGTACGGGCTGGTGGTGCTGGCGGGGCTGGCGATCCACCTGACGATCACCTACGGATCGGTGGTCAAGTTCGGCGCCAAGCTCCCGTTCATCCCGTTCATCAAGGCGATCCGGCCCGCGATGCTGCTGGGCTTCTCCACGTCGTCGTCGTCCGCGACGCTGCCGGTGACCAAGGAGTGCGCGGAGGACAACCTCGGCGTCAGCCCCGAGGTCAGCAGCTTCGTGCTGCCCCTGGGCGCGACCATCAACATGGACGGCACGGCCCTGTACCAGGGGGTGGCCGCGATCTTCATCGCGCAGATCTACGGCATGGACCTGGGCTTCGCCGACCAGCTGACGATCATCGTCTCGGCCACGCTGGCCTCGGTGGGGGCCGCGGGGGTACCCGGCGCGGGGATGATCACCCTGGCCATGGTGCTCACGGCCGTGGGCGTGCCCACCGAGGGGATCGCCCTGGTGCTCGGCGTGGACCGGCTACTGGACATGTTCCGCACCGCCACCAACCTCACCGGCGACAGCGCCTGTACGGCGTTCATGGCCCGGCTCGAGGGCGAGCAGCTGCACATCCTGACCAAGGAGGAGGACGCGGCCGACTCCAAGCTCGGTTTCGAGAGCCGGCTCGACGAGGGGCCCCACCCCGTGCCGCCGGACCCGGACGAGGACGAGTAGCCCCATGACCCACGGGAGCAACGGATGAAGCGCAAGCAAGGCATCTACTGGGCGGTCCTGCTGGTCGGCCTGGGCGGCATCCTGCTGGTGTACTACGTGCTGGAGAGCCGCGAGCCCAGGATCCACCGCGCGCCCGTGGACCTGGAGACCATCCGCATGCGCTTCGACTCCATCGAGCACAGCGTCAACAGCCAGATGACCGAGCAGCTGATGACCATGGCGGCGAGCGCGCAGTCCGAGGGGAAGCTGACCAAGGAGGCCCTGAACAGCCTGGACGTGGCCAGCGAGCAGGCGTGCCTGGACGACATGATCACCGACCACGAGCTGCTCACCCTCGCCGACCCCATCTCCCGGGTCACGCAGGGCAAGGGCGTCGCGTCACGGGACGACGTGCGGAGGATGCTGTCTCAGTAGGCCGTCAGCGCCGGCGGCGAATCCCGATCAACACGGCGAGCGCGAGGGCGGCGTAGGGGCCCGCGGCCGGGGTGGCGCGGTCGACCGAGCACGAGCAGTCGTCGTCGTCTCCGGCGGAGTCGTCGTCGTCACCACCAGTGCAGTCGTCGTCGTACTGGTCGGCGATGCCATCGCAGTCGTCGTCGAGGCCGTTGTCGCAGATCTCGGTGGCGTCCGGGTGGACCATGGGGTCGTTGTCGTCGCAGTCCTCGCCGTACGCGCCGCCATCGAAGCCGTCGCCGTCGATGTCCTTGAGATCCTCGCCGTCGCAGTCCTGGTCGATGTTGTCGTAGGGGATCTCCTGGGCGCCGGGGTAGGTGCCCGCGTTGTAGTCGTCGCAGTCCTCCTCGTCACCGCAGCCGGACCAGCCGTCGTGGTCGTAGTCGATGCCGTCGTCCACCTGGCCGTTGCAGTCGTTGTCCTTGCCGTCGCAGACCTCGGTCTCGTCGGGGTTGACCGCGGCGTCGAAGTCGTCGCAGTCGCCGGTGCAGATGGTGTACGTGTCCAGATCCACGTCGGCGGTCTCGAGGGTGGCCGGGTTGCAGTCGTCGTCCACGTCCCCGTTGCAGATCTCGGTGGCGGCGGGGTGGCGGGCCGCGTCCTCGTCGTCGCAGTCGCCCTCGCACTCGGCGTAGCCGTCGCCGTCGTTGTCCTCCTCGGTGGCCTCGAGGTCGTCCAGGCAGTCCGAGTCGATGCCGTCGCCGCAGGTTTCGGGGGCGCCGGGATGGACGGTGTCGTCGGCGTCGTCGCACTCGGCGCAGGCCATGTAGCCGTCGCCGTCCTCGTCCACCTCGTACTCGGCCAGATCGCCGTCGCAGTCGTTGTCGAGCTCGTCACACAGCTCGATGGCGCCGTCGTAGATGGTGGGGTCCGTGTCGTCGCAGTCCCCCGCACACGGCGTCTGCAGGTCACCGTCGGCGTCCAGGCCCTCGTCGATGATCCCGTCGCAGTCGTTGTCGGCGAGGTCGCACAGCTCGGGCGCGCCAGGGTAGGTGTAGTCCGCGTTGTCGTCGCAGTCCTCGCACTCCACCACGCCGTCGAGGTCCGCGTCGGTGGTCTCGTCGGCCGGGAGCTGGTTGTCGCAGTCGTTGTCGAGCTCGTCGCACAGCTCGGGCGCGCCAGGGTAGATGGTGGCGTCGGTGTCGTCGCAGTCCCCCGCGCACACGGTGATCCCGTCGCCGTCCGCGTCGAGGCCGTCGTCCACGAACCCGTCACAGTCGTTGTCGATCAGATCGCAGATCTCCTGGGCGCCGGGGTAGGTGATGGGGTCGCCGTCGTCGCAGTCGTCGCAGAACACCGAGCCGTCGCCGTCGCCGTCGTAGATCTCGTCCTGGGGGATGTCGCCGTCGCAGTCGTTGTCCTGCTCGTCGCACAGCTCGGGCGCGCCGGGGTAGACGGTGGCGTCGGTGTCGTCGCAGTCGCCGTCGCACAGCGTCAGGCCGTCGAGGTCGTGGTCCGCGGACTCGTCGACGGTGCCGTCGCAGTTGTTGTCCACGCCGTCACACAGCTCGGTGAAGGCCGGATGGACCGCGGGATCGGCGTCGTCGCAGTCCCCCTCGCAGGTGGTCCAGCCGTCGCCGTCGAGGTCGAAGCCGTCGTCGACCCAGCCGTTGCAGTCGTTGTCCAGGCCGTCGCAGGCCTCCACCGCGGCGGGGTTCACCGCGGCGTCGGTGTCGTCGCAGTCCGTGTCCGGGCCGCAGTCGAGGAAGCCGTCGGCGTCCACGTCGGCGCCCGTGCCGTCGATACCGTCGCAGTCCTGGTCGATGCCGTCGTTGCAGATCTCCTCGGCGCCGGGGTGCACCGAGGCGTCCTGGTTGTCGCAGTCGCCGTCGCACACGCCCCAGCCGTCGCCGTCGGCGTCGAAGCAAGGCAGCGGCGGATCGAAGCGCAGGGCGTAGCTGGCGGACAGGCTGGCGGCGTCGTACGAGGCCTGCAGGTAGTAGCCCTGGACGTCGTCGACGATCCCCACCGTGGCCGAGGCGCCGAGGTCGTAGCCGGCGTCGCCGAACAGCACGTCCTGGTAGTGGAACTCGATGGCGCCGTCCTCCTCGAACAGCTTCACCTCGAACGTGCAGTCGCCGATGTTGTAGTAGGGCGCGTTGTTGTACCAGTGGGGGACGTTGACCCACTCCACGAGGAACTCGCGGGTGGGGGACGTGCCGATGGTCTCGTAGCGCACGGCGCCGCCCGCTTCCGGGTTGAGGTTGTCCCACAACGGCAAGATGCCGCGGAAGGCCGCGATGGCCAGCGATTCGTTGGTGCTGTCCAGGGCCACGGGGCCGTCGAAGTGCAGCGCGCCGTCCGAGCTGATGGTCACCGTGTCGTAGATCTGGCCGTAGAAATCGAAGTCGAAGCCGATGGGCACCTCGGCGAAGTCGTCGTCCGACAGCGGCAGCAACGTCGACGCCGAGACCAGCGAGAACGCCACGTCGTCGGTCCAGTTGTAGCCGTAGCCGTCCGGTCCACCCCCCAGGGCGTCGGCGCGCTCCACCTGCAGCGGGATGGCGACGATGCCGGCCAGGGCGAGCAGGCCCCAGAAGAGAAACCTGCGCTTGTAGTGGATCATCTCGGTCATGGTCCGTCCTCCAACGTGGCACCCGGGCGTGGGTATCCGGCGATCCTACGCCAAGGACCACGGCGGTTGAAGACGGGGGGACAGGAAAGTAGGGAGGGGCTCAGCGACCCGCGCTCAAGCGCCGGCGGCGCACCACGACCAGCGCGGCCAGCGCGGCGATCAGGGTCGCGCCGGTGGGACCGGCGCTGCTGGCGGCGTCGCAGGAGCAGTCCACGGAGCCGTCGTCGTCGTCACCGATGTCGTCGTCGTCGCCGGCGCCGGTGCAGGCGTCGTCGTACTCGTCGGCGATGCCGTTGCAGTTGTCGTCGATGCCGTTCTCGCAGTTCTCGTCGGCGTCGGGGTTCACGGCGGGGTTGGTGTCGTCGCAGTCCTCGCCGTACGCGCCGCCGTCGAAGCCGTCGCCGTCGATGTCCTTGAGGTCCTCGCCGTCGCAGTCCTGGTCGATGTTGTCGTAGGGCACCTCGGTGGCGCCGGGGTAAGTGCCGGCGTTGTAGTCGTCGCAGTCCTCGGCGTCACAGCCCGAGAAGCCGTCGTGGTCGTAGTCGATGCCGTCGTCCACCAGGCCGTTGCAGTCGTTGTCCTTGGAGTCGCAGATCTCCTCCTCGTCGGGGTTCACGCCGGCGTCGAAGTCGTCGCAGTCGCCGGTGCAGATGGTGTACGAGTCGAGATCGGAGTCCACGGTCTCGTCGGTGGCCGGGTTGCAGTCGTCGTCCACCTCGGCGTTGCAGATCTCCTCCTCGCCGGGGTTGATGTCCGGGTTCTCGTCGTCGCAGTCGCCGCCGCACTCGGAGTAGGTGTCGTTGTCGTTGTCCTCCTCGGTCTCCTCCAGGTCGTTGAGGCAGTCCGAGTCGATGCCGTCGTCGCAGGTCTCGGGCGCGCCGGGGTAGATGGACGCGTCCTCGTCGTTGCACTCCTCGCACTCGAGGTAGCCGTCGCCGTCGTCGTCGAACTCGTACGACTCGGGCGCGCCGTCGCAGTCGCTGTCCAGGCCGTCGCACAGCTCGATGGCTCCCGGCGAGATGTCGGGGTCGGCGTCGTCGCAGTCACCCGCGCACACGGTCCAGCCGTCGCCGTCGGCGTCGAGGCCCTCGTCCACGTTGCCGTCGCAGTTGTTGTCGATCAGATCGCAGACCTCGGCCTCGGACGGGTGCACGGCGACGTTGGTGTCGTCGCAGTCCCCCTCGCAGGTGGTCCAGCCGTCGGCGTCGAGGTCGAAGCCGTTGTCGATCCAGCCGTCGCAGTCGTTGTCGATCCAGTCGCACACCTCGACGTTGCCCGGGAAGGCGTCGGCCTCGAAGTCGTCGCAGTCGCCGTCGCAGTTGGCGAACCCGTCGCCGTCGTTGTCGGCGTACTCGTCGGGCTGGCCGTCGCAGTTGGAGTCGATGCCGTCGTCGCAGGTCTCGGCCGCGCCGGGGTGGATGTCCACGTTGGCGTCGTCGCAGTCCCCGTCGCAGTCGGTCCAGCCGTCGCCGTCCGCGTCCACGCAGGTGGCGGGGGGATCGAACCGCAGGGCGTAGTTGGCCGACAGTGACGCCGCGCCGTAGCTCACCAGCAGGTAGTGACCCTGGACGGGATCGGCGATGCCGACGGAGGCGCTGGCACCGAAGTCGTACATGGGATCGCCGTAGTTCACGTCCGCGTAGTGGAACTCGATGGAGTCGTCCTCCTCGAACAGCTTCACCACGAACGAGCCGTCGCCGATGTAGTAGTACGGCGCGTTGTTGAACCAGTGGGGCACGTTGCGCCACTCGGCGATGAACACCCGGTTGGGGCTCGTGCCCACCGTGGAGATGAGGACGTCGCCGCCGGCGCCGGGGTTGAGGTTGTCCCACAGCGGGAAGATCCCGCGCACGTCGGTCACGGCCAGCGAGACGCTGTTGCTGTCCACCGGCACGTTGCCGTCGAAGTGCAGCACGCCGTCAGCGCACACCGTGATGTCCGAGTACACCTGGCCGTAGAACTCGAAGTCGAAGCCGATGGGTACGACGGTCTGGCCGTCGTTGGTCAGCCCCGTGCCGCTGCTGCCCTGCTCGTAGTTGTAGCCCACGTCGTCGGTCCAGCTGTACCCGAACCCGTCGGGCCCACCGCCGAGGGCGTCGGCGGTCTCCACGTTCATGGCCACGGGGATCAGGATCGCGGCGGCGCCGATCAGCAGACCCCAGAACAGGAACCGACGCTTGTACAGGATTCGCTCGGTCATCTCGTGTCCTCTCGCAAAGCCCATGTAAAGAACGTGGGCGCCCAAAACGTACCCCCGATCACGCGCGACGTCCAGCAACGAGGTGGGGCTGCGAAACTGCGTCGAGGCTACCTGCAGCCGGCGGAGGGGCCCCTGCCGCTGCAGCTGCTATGCTGGGCGGCGCGCTGCGCGGGGTGCCATCGCAGCCGAGACGGGGACCCGGAGGAACCATGACCCGACGCTACGACTCCATGCCGTCACCACCCACGAGGCGGGACGTGTTCAAGGGCCTGGGCGCGTGCACCGTGCTCGCCGGCGGGGCCGTCCTGGGGGTGCCGGCGCGCGCCGACACCGTGCCCTCGATCAAGGAGGAGCTCCGCACCAACATCGACGAGTTCACCGCCGTGGCGCGGTCCGACGCGGCCATCCCCGGGCCCTTCCCGGGCCGGGTGGTCCAGGTGACCGACGCGCGCGCCGCCACCGACGAGTCGGTGGACGGGGCCGTGGTACGCGAGATGCTCGACGCGGGCCTGGCCCGCCTCACGGGCAAGACACCGGCCGAGGCCTTCGCGATGCTGTTTCGTGCCGACGACGTGGTGGGGCTCAAGGTCAACCCGGTGGGCGCGCCGGTGATCAGCACCAAGCTCGAGCTCACCGACGCCGTGGTCCGTTGGCTCGCCGACAACGGCCTGCCCCGGGGCAACATCGTCATCTGGGACCGCTTCGCCGGCATGTTGAAGGAGGCCGGCTACACCATCGACAGCTTCCCCGGCGTCCGCATCGAGGCGCTGCAGACGATGGACGAAGAGGGCGACAGCTGGCGCACCGCCGAGGGCCGCCACATCAGCGAGGACCGCTTCGATCCCGACGCCTACTACCTGGCCACCGGCGTGGTCGGCAAGGGCGTGCCCGGCTACAAGGACGACGAGTACTACCTCAACCAGCACGTGTTCAACGGCGAGAAGTCCTTCTTCGGCAAGCTCGTCACCCAGCAGCTGACCAAGATCGTCAACCTGCCCACGGTCAAGAACACCGGCCACGGCATCTCCGTGGCCACCAAGAACCTCGGCTACGCCGCCATCTGCAACACCGGCCGGCTCCACCAGCCGCTGTTCTTCGACGTGTGCACCGAGGTCCTCGCCGCGCCGTGGGTCCGCGACAAGCTCGTGCTCAACGTCGCCGACGCCCTGCGCGCCCAGTACGGCGGCGGCCCCGCCCTCGACGCCCAGTACGTGTACCAGCCCTGCTCGATGTACCTGGCCACCGATCCCTTCGCCCTGGACATGACGTGCCACCGCCACGTGCTGGCCAAGCGCAAGGAGATGGGCATGAAGGTGGACGAGCACCCCCGCTACACCGAGTACCTGCACTACGGCCAGAGGCTTGGCCTCGGCGTCGCCGATCCCGACCGCATCGAGCTGCTGGAGGTGACCGCGTGAGGATCGCTGCGCTGCTGGCGAGCCTGGTCCTGGCCGCTCCCCTGGCGGCCCTCGCGGACACCGGGGATCTGCTGCCCCCGGACGATTTTTTGCCCGGCTGGCACCGCGACGGCGACCCGCAGGTGTACCGCGGCGCCGAGCTGTTCGGCCACATCAACGGCGGCTCCGAGATCTTCCTGGAGCTCGGCTTCGACCACCTCCACATCCAGCATTTCCGTGACGACGAGGGCCAGGCGGTGACCGCCGAGATCTACGTCATGGACGATCCCGTTGCAGCCCTGGGCATCTACCTGATCCGGATCAACGGACGCGAGCAACCCAACCCCGGCATCCTCCAGCGCCACAGCACCAATCCTCGCCAGGTGACCGTGGTGGTCGGCAACCTCCTGGTGATCAGCACCAACCCCAGCGGGCTGGCCTCCCTGAACCCGGTCTCCACCGAACTCGCCCGCCAGATCGCCAAGCTGGCCCCGGAGCCTCACCCGGTCGATCCCTTTGCCGCGCTGCCGGGCGAGGGCCGCATACACCTCTCCGAACGCGTCATCGCCGGCCCCTTCACCCTGTCGGAGCTGTTCACCCTGGGCTCGGGCGACATCCTCTCGCTGGCCAGCGCGAAGCGCGCCGTGGCCGCCGACTACGCGGTCGAGGGCGGCGATCCGATCACCCTCATCTCGGTGCTCCTCCCCAGCGCGGCCGCGGCCGGGACCGCCCTGAAGCACCTCACGAGCCACCTCGACAGCTACCTCGAGCCGATCGAAACGAGCGACACACGCCTCGTGTTCCGAGACCACTGGGGCAGATTCGGCGAGGCGAAGGTGGCCGGTCCGAGGGTGGAGGTGCGGTTGCGTCTGGCCGAACAGCCCTGACTCAGGGGAGCTCGCCGGTCACCAGCCAGACCTCGGGGTAGAGGCTCAGGCACTTGCCGTCGTCGTCGCAGCCGTCCTCGCGGAGGGTGTCGAGGGTGGCCACGAGGGTGTCGAAGGACACGCCAGGATCGGCCGAGACGGCGATGGCCGTGTCGAAGCCGGCAGCGCCGTGGAGTTCGCGCAGCTGCCGCTGCAGGGACTCATGGTCACGGGTACCGCCGGGGAGAGTCGGGATCTCGACGCGACGGGGGCTGCGGATCTCGAATCCGCCGGTCCGAACCGCCAGCAGGGGCATGTTCGGGCCGCCCGCCGACGCGAGGTGCTGGGTGTGGATGGCGAAGAGGCGGGTGTACCGCAGGAGGGGGTTGGGCGTCGCCCCCATCACGAGGAAGTTGGGCTTGTCGAGGCCGTGGCGCGCGGCCGCGTCGACGATGTCGCGCAGCAGCCCCCACGGCACACCGCTGTCGGCCTGGATGATGTAGTTCCCCGGCTCGTGGGCGGGACCGTCGGCCCGGGGATCGCGCTCGGCTGCGACCTTGCTGCGCAACCGGTCGTCCAGCGCCTTGAAGCGGATGCCCAGCGCTTCGGCGTCCGCGGCGGGCCCGTCCTCGAAGGTGACGACCTCGTCCCCGTCCACCGAGATGGACTCGGTGGTGATGACGATGTTGGGGCCGAACTTCGGGAAGTCGGTGACCGTCGAGCTGGGAAGTTCGAAGGAAGCGCCGGGGGTGGCGCGGATGTTCCCGAAGTGCCCACCCGCCTTCACCGTCTCCGCCCAGGGAGAGTCCGGCTGCTCCTCGAGGATCTCCTTGACGAGGTCCACGCACAGCTCGGTGACGTCGGTCTCGGCGGATCTGCGCTGCTTCGACGGCAGACCACACCCACCAACCCACTCGGCGCTGCCCTGGGAGTCGTCGAACAGGGTGCAGTGGGGGGTGTCCAGGTGAAGTGATCCATCGAGCAGGGACCTGTTCAGCATGTCGTAGCGCGGATACTGGAAGTACAGGCTCTGGGTGGCCGACAGGTGCAAGTAGGCCGACAGGGCCAGGAGACCGCGCGCGGCCGTGTCGTCGCCGTCAGCCTCGATGCGTGCGCGCAGGGCCGAGGCGTAGGCCTCGAACGCCTCGGACATCCGGGCGTGGGACGCGGCCAGCTGCTGTCCCTGCTCGGCGAGGCTGGCGTCGGTCGCCACCTCGGCGACCTCGTTGCCGTACCAGTACGCCTCCAGCGCCTCGCGCAGGTCGTCGTCCAGGGCCAGGTCCGCGCCGACACCGTCGAATCCCACCACGAACAGATCCGCCTCCCACTCGGGCCAGCCCTCGGGCGCCACCGCATCCGGCTCCGCCGAGATCGCGTCGAGGCGCTCGTGGAACTGGCGCGCGAGCCCCGCCGAGGCCTCCGCAGCGGGATCGTCGCCGCTGCAGCCGAACACGAAGGAAGAAAGGACGAGCAGGCCCCCCAGGATGACTCTCATGGAGGGATTACATCAGAAAGACCCTCGTCCAGGGGATCCGGCCCACGGGCGGGCCTGTATGATCGACCTGCCATGAGACCGTGGTTCTTCCTGATGGTGGGGATCTTCGCAGCCGGGTGCACCGGCAGCGGGAGCGTTCTCCCGGGCGGCTCGCCCGGCGGCGACGATGACGACCACTCGGACGACGACACCGCGCCAGACGACGACACCTCGGACGACGACGACGCGGACGACGACGACGCGGACGAACCCGAGCACGTCCCGGGCGCCGAGTACGTCCCGTTCGACGTCCCCCCCGTGGTGCTGGTGGAGGTGGACGAGCCGATCCCGGCAGACTTCAAGATCGACGGGGAGCTCCAGCTGATCGAGGACCACGACGGGACGCTTCAGGACCTCGACGACGCGCCGCGGACCTGGGTGGGCTCGGTGGGCATCGAGATCCGGGGCCAGACCTCGGCGGTCTTCGACAAGAAGAGCTACAACTTCGAGGCCCGGGACCTGTACGGCGAGGACACCGACGTGACGATCCTGGGCATGCCCGAGGAGTCCGACTGGGTCCTGTACGGGCCCTACAGTGACAAGACGTTCCTGCGCAACATCCTGGTGTACCGGCTGGGCAGCGAGATGGGCCGCTGGCAGCCGCGGACGCGCATCGTCGAGCTGTTCGTCTCCGGCGAGTACCAGGGGGTCTACGTGGTGATCGAGAAGATCAAACGCGCCGCGGGGCGCGTGGACATCGCCCGGCCCGCCGAGTCCGCAGCGGAGGGGGATCTCACCGGGGGGTACATCTTCAAGCGCGAGGGCGCGGGTCAGAACGAGGGCTGGACGTCGGCCCATCAGATCGTCTGGGACCACCACTACCCGCGCCACGAGGACATCACCCACGAGCAGCACGCCTACCTGAGGGACTGGGTCGACGCGTTCGAGACCGTGATGCTCGGCCCCGACTTCGCCGATCCGGCCCTGGGCTACCGCGCCTGGATCGACGTGCCGTCGTGGGTGGACTTCGCCATCGTGCAGGAGATCTCGCGCAACATCGACGGGTACAAGAAGAGCTCGTACTACCACAAGGCCGCCGACCCGGACGGCGGCCTGCTGTACATGGGCCCCCTGTGGGACTTCAACATCGCCTTGGGCAACGTGGACTACTGCGACGGCTGGGAGATCGAGGGGCTGGTGGCCTACACCAACTGGTGCTTCCAGTGGCCCGACGAGTACACGCCGTGGTGGGAGCGGCTGATGGAGGACGAGGCATTCACCGCGGACCTGCGCTGCCGCTGGGAGGAGCTGCGCGGCGACGTCCTGGCCATGGAGCACATCGACGCCCTGATCGACGAGCAGCTGGCCCAGCTCGAGGACGCCGAACCCAGGGACCATCAACGCTGGCCCGTCCTGGGCGAGTACCTGTGGCCGAACTACTTCGTGGGCGCGACCTACGACGAGGACATCGGCTACCTGAGGGACTGGATCGACGCCCGGCTGCTGTGGCTCGACGCGAACCTGCCCGGCACCTGCCCGGGCACCCCATGAGTCCCGGTCGACTGGTCCGGATGTTGCTACGAAGGACGGCATGCACGACATCACCTGGTTGACGAGACTCCTGGCCCTCCCCCTGCTCGTCGCGGCCGCCGCGGCCCCCGTGATCCTGCTGGGTTGCGGCTGCTCGTACGGCACCGCGACCGCCGTCACCATCACCCCCGACCGCGAGTGCCTGCAGATCGATGCATACGCCCACTGCGCGTGGCTGGATCTGCTCGGGACCAACGACTGCGAGGACCCCCTGATCATCCTCCCGGTGGACGACGTCGAACCGGTGGAGGTCCTTCCGGGGGAGTCGTTCGAGATCGACGTGCACCCCTACGCCGACATGGAGACCGACGACGAGTACTGCACCACGGACGTGGAGGTGGCCGCCGAGCTGGGCGAGCAGAAGCTGAGATTCCGCTTCGAGGTGGAGCGGATCAACCGCGGCCTGCGGCTGCCCTGCGACTGAGCCGCTGTCCGGGCGCCCCTACCCGATCACGTCGATCACGTCCTCGATCCGCTCCACGGTGACGTGGCTCGACGCCGCGGCCTCGGCCTCGTCCACCTCCTCGTGGGCCCAGGTGAGCGCGTAGGGAATGTGGATGCCGCGGCCGCCCAGGGCGATCACCGGGAGCACGTCGGAGCGCAGCGAGTTGCCGACCATGACGAAGCCGGCGGGATCCACGCCCCAGCGCTCCAGGAGCTGCCGATAGGAGTCCTCGGTCTTGACGCCCACGACCTCGACGTACCGGAAGAAGTGCGACAGCCCCGATCGCTCGATGCGCGCGGTCTGCTCGAACAGGTCGCCCTTGGTGATCAGGGCCAGGGGGTAGCGCGCGGAGAGGGTGCGCAGGGTGGCCTCGACGCCGTCGAAGAGCTCTACCGGGCCCTGCATCATCTCCTTGCCGTGATCGATCAGCTCGGCGAGGCCCGCGGAGGAGACGCGGCCGTCGCTGCAGCGCAGGGCCGCCTCGATGAGGGACAGGGTGTAGGCCTTGACCCCGTAGCCGTGGATCGGGATGTTGCCGGTCTCGGTCTCGTACAGCTCGCGCTTCACCTCCTCGGCCGGGAGGTAGTCTGCGAGGATGCGCGCGAGCTTGCGCTCACCGGCGAGGTACCGCGGCTCGTTGATCCACAGGGTGTCGTCCGCGTCGAAGGCGAGTAGCTCGATCATCGGGTGATCTCCGTGGCCAATGATAATCTCGATCCACCGTGGGACAACCGGGAGGGCAGGCATGGATCGATGGTGCTGGGTGATTTGCGCGCTGCTGCTGGGGGCGGCCGGATGCGAGGACGCCGTGGAGGGGGACGACGACTCTGCCGCGGACGACGACGACGACGCGACGGACGGCGCCACCTTCTCGTCGGCGATCCGGCTGGAGGGAGGCGGGCGGTTCGTCGTGCGGATCGACGAGGTGCTACAGGCCGATCCCGTGGCCGATCCGCTGCTGGACCTCGACGGGGACGCGGCCGCGGCGGCCGGGCGGGCCCCGCAGTGGGTTCGCGAGGACCTCGCCTGGGCGCTGGCCAGCGTGGAAGGCGGCGTGGCCGACACCCTCGCGGCCCTGGTGCTCGATGTGGACGAGGTCCTGGTGGACGAGGTGGCGTGGACCATCGCGGCGACGGCCCCGGAGCTCCTGACGTGGATGGTCGAAGGCGGCGACGCCGATCTGCTGGTCGAGAACGCCCAGGGGGTGTACGCCACCGACGGGCTGCTGCAGTACGCGTCGCTGGTGGAGGTGGAGCCGGGGCTGACGACGCTGCAGCTGGTGGGCGAGGACGGCGCCTACGAGCTCGAGCCCGAGGACTACTACTGGTACGTGGTCTACCCGCGGGCCTACCTCGAGCTGCCCATGCGGGTGGACGGCTGGTGGTGGCGCACGCTGTTCCTCGAGGACGACCTGCACGGGCAGACGGCCCTCGACGCGGTGGCGGACGCGGCCACGGTGCTCGAGGCGGCCGAGGCCCTGGGGTACTGGATCCAGTCATTCATGCAGTTCAACTACATGGACAACCTGATCCTGCCGGTGGACATCTACGACACGGGGTACGGGTCGTGCGGCGAGTACTCGATCCTCACCACTGCCGCGGCCAAGTCCGTCCTGATCCCCACCGTCTCGGTCTCGGCCCGCGCCGACGACCACGAGTGGAACGAGCTGTGGGACGGCCGGTGGATCATGTGGGACAACAGCATGGGCGAGATCGGATCGAACCCCAACTACCCGTACATCGACTGGCCCGAGATCTTCGACGACGACACGTACGACAACGCCGGCGTGCTCGGGGAGGTGGCCCACGTGTTCCGCTTCCGCGGCGACGAGGCCATCGAGCCGTCGGACCTGTACACCGAGTACGTGGACGTGCACGTGGACGTGGAGGACGCCGACGGGGCGCCGGTGGAGGGGGTGCGGGTCATCGCCACGACGGCCGAGTCGGGGTACTGGGAGGCCACGTTCGGCTACACCGGGCTGGACGGCCGGGCGACGCTGCAGCTGGGCGACGATCTGGGGTACGGGTTCGAGCTCGACCACCCGGATCTGGGGGACCTGGGCGGCGAGTCGACCGCCGTCGTGGCCGCTGGCGGGGACACCGAGTTCTTCGAGGACTACCAGTTCGACGAGGTCTGCGACCGCGGCCTGAACGACGCCGGGGCTCCGCCTGGCGGTGACCGCACGCTCGAGGTGGAGCTGGTCCTGGACCGCACGGTGCAGCGCCGGACCAACTACCTCACCGAGGGGTACGAGCTCGGCCACACGTTCCCCGCGGCGCTGGACGGTGGCGTCGTGGATCTGTTCCTGATCCGCGGCGGGGATCTCGAGGCCTATCTGGACGGTGACGTCGTGGACGCCCACGCGGTCGCGCTGGCGACGAACGGCGAGGAGCTGGAGATCCCCCTGGACGATGGCGGCTGGGCCCTGGTCCTGGACAACCGCTGCTGGCCGATCAGCGACCGGGACGTCGAGCTGGCGGTGGCGATCCGTTGAAGGACGAGGTCAGGGACAGCGTACAGCCCCATCGGTGATCTGGAAGGTGAACGCTGGACCGAACTGGGGCTCGTAGTACAGCTCCTCGCATTCGAAGAAGCCGGTGGTGTGCGGCCACGCCTCCGGGCCGGTGTCGAAGGTGCAGTGGGGGCCGCCGTCGCCCCACGCCCAGTCCTCGTGATCCCACCAGTAGATGCCGAACTGCCAGGTCATGTGGTCGTTGGGCTGGGGCTGCTGGTAGGCCAGGAGCTCGAAGCCGATCTCGTAGTTGTGGTTGGGCGAGGCGAACAGCAGCAGCTCGCCGGCGTAATCGCCGCAGAACGCGTTCTCGTAGTACTCGTAGGTACCGGCCAGGTCGCCGCTGGGCACGGTGAACACGATGCCGGGCTGGGCGGGCAGGCTGTCGTCGTCGTCGTCGTCGTCATCGGTGACATCGTCGTCGTCATCGGTGACGTCGTCGTCGTCATCGGCGGCATCGTCGTCGTCACCCACGGCGTCGTCGTCATCGCCCACGGCGTCGTCGTCGTCGCCCACGGCATCGTCGTCGTCGCCCACGGCATCGTCGTCGTCGCCGGCCGCGTCGTCATCATCCCGCACCCGAAGCTGCCCCGAGCACCCCAGGACCAACCAGGACGCGATCAGACACAGGACCACCACAGCTCGCTCACTCATCATCCACTCCTCTCCTCGGCACGCGCATCAGTATGGCGCATGCAGCGACGACGCCAAGGGTCATTTTCGCCCCCCGGATGGTAGGCTCTCCAGAGATGGGTGGGAACGAGCCGGCACTGCAGCTGTTCGACGTGCAGCGGTTCTGCGTGCACGACGGTCCCGGTATCCGCACGGTGCTGTTCTTCAAGGGCTGCCCGCTGCGCTGCCGCTGGTGCCAGAACCCCGAGTCCCTCGCCCACGGGGCCCAGCTCGCGCTCCACGAGGACCGCTGCATCGGTTGCGGCGCCTGCTCGGACGTCTGCCCGAACGGCGCGGTCGTGCGCGGGCACTTCGATCGGGCCCTGTGCCGCGCGTGTGGGGCCTGCGCAGAGGCCTGCCCGGCCGAGGCCCGGCGTGTCGTGGGGGAGCCGTGGTCGGTGGATCGGGTCCTGGCGCTGCTGGAGGCGGACCGGCCGTACTTCGAGGCCACCGGGGGTGGGGTGACCCTGTCCGGTGGGGAGCCCCTGCTGCAGCGGGCCGCGGCCGAGGCCGTGCTGAAGGCGTGTGGGGAGGCTGGCCTGCACACGGTGATCGAGACCAGCGGGGCCGTGGACGGGCCCTCGATCGAGCGCATCGCGCCCCTGACGGACCTGTTCTACTTCGACCTCAAGGCCGGCCTCGCGCCCCTGCACCAGGAGCTCACCGGCCGGCCGCTGAGCACCGTCGTGGGCAACGCCCGGCGGCTACTCGGGACCGGCGCCGAGGTGGTCTTCCGGACCCCCGTGATCCCGGGCCACAACGACGGAGACGACAACCTCGCGGCCCTGGCCGAGGTGCTGGGTGAGCTGGGCGCGGACCGCCTGCGGTTGATGCCCTATCACCGCGCCGGCGAGGACAAGATCGACCGCATCGGCGCGGACCTGCCCAGGCTGGGGATCGGGCCCGAGGACGCCCGCGAGGCGCTGCAGCGAGCCAGGGCGAGCCTGATGGACCTCGGCGTGACCGTGGAGGTGGAGGGCGGCCCCGGGGACGGGGATGCGGACCCGATCCGGATCTCCGGCCGGGTGGGACGGCTGCGCGACGCGGTCCAGTCCGCCAGGCCGGCGGTGTGCGTGGAGCGCGCCGTGGCGGTCACCCGCTACTTCCGCGACCCGGCCCACGGCGGCGAGCCCGTGGCCGTGCGCAAGGCCGAGGCCCTGCGGGCGATGCTGGCGGATCGCACCATCGCCATCCACGACGACGAGCTGCTGGTGGGCAACTTCAGCTCGTACCGGGTCGGCGGCGCCATCTTCCCGGAGCTGCACGGCGTGTCCCAGTGCGAGGACCTGCTGTCGTTCGGCAGCCGGGACCTCAACCCCCTGTACATGGACCCCGCCGATCGCCGGACCCTGGCGCTGAAGGTGATGCCGTTCTGGAGCCGCCGGTTCCTCGCCGCGAAGGCGTTCCCGCCCGTGCGCGCCCTGCGCTTCGTGCGCGACCAGCTCAAGGGGGAGCGGTACCTGATCAACGAGACCGGGGGCATCTCCCACATCGTGCCCGACTACGCCAAGCTGCTGAGCAAGGGCGCGGAGGGCGTCGCCGAGGAGGCGCGCAGGCGCCGCGCGGCAGCCCCGCTGGAGCGCGGCGACTTCTACCGCGCGGTGGAGATCGCCTGCGACGCCCTGACGGCATTCGGCGAGCGGTACGCGGCGCTGGCGGCCGACCTCGCGCGGGCCGAGGACGACGACGCGCGGCGCGAGGAGCTGGAGCACATCGCCGACGTGTGCTCCCGCGTCCCCAGACGCCCTGCGCGAACGCTGCAAGAGGCCCTGCAGTCGCTGCTGCTGGCGCAGATCGCGCTGAACACCGAGAGCCTGGACAATTCGGTGTGCCCGGGCCGGCTCGACCAGATCCTGCTGCCGTACTACATCGACGACGTGGCCGCGGGGCACCTCGACGAGGAGTCCGCGCGGGAGCTGATCGGCTGCTTCACGGTCAAGATGAGCGAGATCGTGCCGGTGTTCTCGCGGCGGATCACCCGCTTCCACGGCGGGCTGTTCAACGGCCAGGTGGTGGTGGTGGGCGGCACGGACTCGCGCGGCGACGACGCCACCAACGAGCTGACCTGGTTGTTCCTCGACACGATGAACGGGCTGCGGATGCGTCAGCCCAACTACCACGCGCGCATCCACGCGGGCAGCCCCACGAGCTACGTCCAGCGGATCGCCGCCATGCTCCGCGACGGCTCCGGCGCCCCCTCGCTGATGAACGACGAGTGTGTCGTGCCCATGCTCACCGGCCGCGGCACGGCCCTGGCCGACGCCCGGGACTACTCCCCTGTGGGCTGCGTCGAGCCCGTGTCCTGCGGACGCTCCTTTGCGTCCACCGACGCCGCGCTGGTCAACCTGCCCCTGTGCCTGGAGTGGGCCCTGGGCACCCGCCGCGGTGGGGCCCGGACGCCGCCCGCCGGGGACTGCGTCAGCGCCGAACACCTCGCGGACCTGCTGCGCGTCCAGATCGAGCACATGGTCGATCAGCTCGTCGCCGACCTCCAGCCCATCGAGCGCGCCAACGCGCTGCACCACCCCACCCCCCTGACCTCGGCGCTGCTCCAGGGTTGCCTCGAGTCCGGCACCGACGCCTCGTCGGGGGGTGTCACCTACAACGGCAGCGGCGTCCAGGGCGTGGGGGTCGCCGACATCGGCGACAGCCTCGCGGCCCTCGACCAGGTGGTCTTCCGCGACCGCCGGTGCGACATGCGTACGTTGATCAAGGCGCTGCGCGCCGACTTCGCGGGCCACGGCGCGCTGCAGGGATACCTGCTCAGGGCGCCCAAGTACGGCAACGATCAGCCCGCGGCCGACCGCTGGGTCGACTGGGTCATGGCGCTGTTCGCCGACGCCCTGGCTCGCCACACCAACACCCGCGACGGCAAGTACTGGGCCGGCTTCTACTCCGTGACCGCCCACCGCGCCTTCGGCGAACGGATCGGCGCGTTGCCCTCGGGCCGCCGCGCCGGCCAGCCCCTGGCCAACGGCCTGTCCCCCTCCTCCGGCCTGGATCGCGCCGGGCCCACGGCGTCGCTGAACTCCGTGGCGAGCCTCGATCTGGTCGGTCGCGCCCGCAACGGCATCAACGTCAACCTCACCCTCGACGGCGGCGCGCTGCAGGGCGACTCCGGCGCGGGCGCGGTGGAGGGGCTCCTGCGGGGCTACTTCGACCGCGGCGGCATGCAGCTGCAGATCAACACCCTGGACCGCGCCGCGCTGCGCGCCGCCATGGACGATCCCTCGACGAACCCGTGGCTGCTGGTGCGGGTGTCCGGCTACTCGGCGTACTTCAACGACCTGTCACCGGGGATGAAGCGCGAGATCCTCGAGCGGACGGCGCACGGCGGCTAGCTCACCCGCGCCAACAACCGGCCGATGGCCTCGAAGTAGCTCACGCCGGCGCGCATCTGGATGTCGTTGTGGCCGGCGTTGGGGACCCGGACGAACTCGGCATCCGGATCGGCGCACGCGCCGTGGAGGAGCTCGGCGTCGCGGATGGAGATGATCTCGTCGTGCTCGGCGTGGAGGACGAGGGTCGGCTGGGCCACCGAGGCCATCTTGCGCAGGTTGCCGGGGCCGTGCTCCTCGGTGATCCCCACGTGCGTGGCCGGCACGCCGAGCAGCTCGAGCAGGGGCACGATCCGGGCGAAGCCGCTCTCCACGATCAGCGCGGCGACCCGGTCGGGGCAGGACGCGGCGAGCTCGATGGCGGGCGCAGAGCCCAGCGAACGTCCCATCACGACGACGGGGGAGCCGGCCGGACTCACCACGTCGAGGGCGACGTGGGCGTCGTCGAGGAACGTGGACAGCGACGGGCGGCCGGTCGAGGGGCCGTAGCCACGGTATTCGGCGATCACCAGGCGAACGGGCAGGTCCTGGTACGACGCGACCAGGGCATCGTAGTCGCGGGCCGTCTCGCCGTTGCCGTGAAAGAACAGCATCGGCGGGGCGCCGTCCGGGCCCGGGTACTCCCGCAGGCGCAGCAGGGCGCCTCCGGGCGCCTCGACCATGCGGTCCGAAGCGCCGGGCGCGGGCGGGCCGTAGGGCATGTCGGGCCGGGGGAAGAAGATGGCGGAACCGAGGCGGGGATCGTCGAGGGGGTTGGTCATACCTCGAGCGTACCCCATGGGGTCGCAGGAGCGAACCGCGGCCCAGGCCGGACGGGCCGGGGCGCGTGGTAGAGTCCGAGGCGGAGGTGGGCCATGAAACACGGGCGCGGCCGAGGGGTTTCGAGGGCGCTGATCGCAACGACGCTGCTCGCGGCGACCCTCGCCCTCGGCGCCTGTACGGGGGACGTCGCGGATGACGACGACGACACCACGGGCGCGGCGTGGGACGAGGTCACGGTCGAGGACGTGATCGCGGTCGTGGAGAGCGGCTGCACCGACGAGGGGCTGGCCTCGCTCCGCGGCGCCGAGCCCGCAGCGGTCCGTGAGGCGCTGGCCGCTGCAGACCTGTCGTTCAAGCTCGACGCCTGGACCCCTGGGCTCTCCCACGGCAACCCGGTCGGCGAGCTCGGGCTGCGCACGGAGCTCCTCGACGCCACCGCATTCGACTACAGCCTCTACGTCCCTGACGAGTACACCGCCGACCCGAGCCAGCCGCTGCCGCTGTTCCTCGATCCGGGCCACCCCGCCGACGAGCTCGAGAGCGAGATCATGCCGTACAAGGCGGACCTCCTCGATCAGCCCTTCTTCTTCGTGCAGGACAACATGTTCAACCGCCTCTACACGGAGCTGGGGGACGAGGAGTACTACGACCAGGTGGTCTACGCGGACGAGTTCGAGCTCGTGGCCGCCTACCAGGACCACGAGCAGATCATCGCCGAGATCCTGCGCCAGCTGCGGCGTCACTACTTCATCGACTCCTCCCGCATCTACACGGGCGGTGTCTCGGCCGAGGGGAACGCCGCGTGGAGCCACGGCATGCTCTCCACCGACCAGTACGCCGCGATCCTGCCCGTGTCGGCCGGGACCGCGGGCTTCCACGAGGACCTGTGGCGCAACCTCGAGACCGTGGGCATGCTCGTCGTGCACGGCACCGACGACGACCTCTGCCCCGTCGAGGACGTGGACGAGGCCGTGGAGATGCTGCAGGGCTGGGGCTTCGACGTGGAGTACTGGCGCGAGGAGGGCGAGGGCCACGGCACCATGTTCTACGGGGAGTTCGCCGACATGGTGGACTGGCTGCTGTTGCGACAGCGCCCCCTGGACCCGAGCCACGTCCGCCGCGCCATCAAGAGCGACCGCGACACCGACGCCTACTGGCTCGCCGGCCTCGACGTCTCCGCGGACCCCGCAGCCGCGATCCACGTCACCGCGCCCCCGTCCCGGATCGAGGGGCTCTGGCACGACGGGGTGGTCGACATCGAGGCCGCGGGCGTCGGCGCGGTCGAGATACGCTGGCTCGAGGGCCCCTCGGGACCGGCATCGGGTTCTGCGGGCGACGCGCTGGGGATCACCGTCAACGGGACCGATCTCGGCAGCTTCACCCTGGACGAGGATCCCACCGTCGCGGTCGAGGACTACTGTCGTCACGCGGACATCAGCCGCATCTGGGCCGGCAGGCTCACCGTCGACGTGCCCTGAGCCGCAGCTCCCCTGCGGACGGCGATCCGATCCGTGTCCCCGGAAATATTTCCCGGCCGTCGTACGTTCTGCGGTCCATGAAGCTCTCTCGCAATCTGGTGATCGCGGCGCTGACCCTCGGACCCCTCGCTCTGTCCGCGGAAGGGGCGCCGCGGTCACCAGACGCTTCGATGGACGCCCTCGTGTCCCGCCTCTCCAACCCCGAGTTCGAGCTACGCAACGGCGCCGCGCGCCAGCTGGCCGCGTACGGCGCGTCCGGCTGCGACGCGGTCGTCGAGGCCTACACCGCAGGTGCGTGCTACCAATACCTGATGGGCAAATGCTTCGAGGCCCTCGACGTCGAGCTCGCGCGCGAGCTGCTCCCCGGATATCTGCTCTCGGAGCACGACCAGGTGGTGCACTACGCAGCCATGGCGGTGAAGGACCGCGAGCTTGCCGGCCTCGCCGGGGCCCTCTCCGACTCCCTCGCGGCCATGGGCCCCGGTCGCGGCTGCTGGGGCCCGGCCCACGCGCTGCGTGTCCTCGCCCCCGGTGAGGAGACGGCCCGCCGGATCCTCGAGACGGGCCGCCGCGTGGGCGAGGCCCCGGAGGTGGGCTGCTTCGGCGAGATCGACGAGGAGCCCTACCGCGCGTGGCTCACCGCCGAGGAGCGGTTGCACTACCTGATCTCACACAAGCTGCGCAGCCTCGACGGCGGGCCCGAGACCCTCAACATCGATCTGGGCCACACCGAGGGGAGCTGGGAGTACTACTGGGACCGCGACGACGAGGCCTTCTTCATCGCGCAGCGGCAGCGGGTGATCGACACGCTGCGGCCGCGCCTCGAGGAGGGGTCCCCCCTCGCGGCGTTGCTGCTGGGGCTGGTCCGGGACGACGGCGCCGTATCGGCCCTGCGCCGCCACTACCTCGACACCAGGGAGTTCTACGGCTGGGAGACGTCGTACCCCAACGAGCTCGCCGACGGGCAGTTCCCCCGCCACCACGCCTTCGAGCAGGCCCTGATCGCCATCACGGGGGTGCCCCTGGCCGAGGCGCTGCCCCTGTCGGAAGAGGCCCACCGCGCCCTGCTCCAGCGGACCGATCCCGCCGCCCTGTACGTGCTGTCCCGGCTGCGCCCGGAGGAGGCCCGGGTCATCGTGCTCGACCAGTTCCGTATCCGTGGCAAGCGCCTGGGCCGGTTCCACGCCGCGATCATCATCCACGATCTCGAGATGGTTCCGGTGGGGACCACCGAAGCGGACGCGGAGGCGTGGTTGGGGCCGCCGGACGGCCGCGAAGGGGGGACTTGGGAGTACGAGACCTCGGGGCTGGTGGCGCCGATGACCCTCGCGCTGCGGTTCGACGAGGGCCGCCTGGCCGGCACCGATCTGGTGGAGGGGGACCGCTACGACTGACGGACCTTCTCGGCCGCCCTCTTCTCACCCCGCGCCTCCAGCTGGTGCACCAGCTTGACCGAGTACACGTCGATGTCGTCGATCATGCGGGTCGTCCCCGACTGCAAGATGGAGTGGAAGATCATGATCGGGATGGCCACGATCAGCCCGAACTCGGTGGTGTACATGGCCACGGAGATGCCCGACGCCAGCAGCGCCTGCTTCTGCTCCGCGGTCACGGCGCTGACGGCCTTGAACGCCTGGATCAGCCCGGAGATGGTGCCCAGCAACCCCGTCAGCGTCGCCACGTTGGCCCACATGGCCAGCATGGGCGTGCGCCGGGTGACCTGGGGCAGCACCTCCAGCGTGGCCTCGTCCACCGAGTCGGCGATCTCCTTGGCGCTGCGGTTGGCCCGCACGAGCCCCGCCTTGAGCACCCGGCTCAGCGCGGCGTGTTGCTCGGCATTGCACAGCTTGATCGCCCGATCGATGTTGTTGGCCGCCACCAGCTTCTGGATCTGGGCCATGAAGGCCGAGCCGTTGAGGTTGTAGCGGAAGAAGACGAAGAAGACCCTCTCGAGGATGATGGCCAGGGCCACCACCCAGACCCCAAGAATGCCGTACATGAACGGCCCTCCCAGGGTGAAGAACTCCACGATATGTCCCATGACGCGCGCTCCTATCCCCGATGGAGGACATCGGGGCTTTTCCGGGGCGCTCGGGGGTACAACGCGCCAGCGCTTCGGTTCCTTCCATCGCGAATCCGGCGCGACTCTGGGACAATGGCCGGCCCAGAACGACCAGGAGGCCCAGATGCCCCAGAACCGACCCGGCGAGACCGGCCGCGGCGACCGCCTCAACACCACCACCGTCGATCCGGATCTCTGTGTCGGCTGCGGCCGCTGCGTGGCCGAGTGCCCCCGCGACACCCTGGAGCTGATCGACGGCAAGGCCGTGGCCACGGGCGAGAACTCGATGGGGTGCGACCACTGCGCCGCGGTGTGCCCGGAGGGCGCCATCGACGTGGGGTTCGTGGACGGCGATTTCACCGCGCTGCGCACCCTGGACGTGGTGGACACGTGGCTTCCCCACGGCGAGTACCCGACCGAGGAACTGGTGCGGCTGATGCGATCCCGGCGCTCCTGCAGGCAGTTCGAGTCCACGCCGGTCCCCCTCGGCGTGCTGCAGGATCTGGTTCGGATCGGCATGTCGGCGCCGTCAGGCACCAACAGCCAGCAGTGGGCGTTCACCATCGTGCCCGACCGCGCAGCCCTGGAGACGCTCGGCGACGGCGTGCTCGGGTTCTTCCGCAAGCTCAACAAGATGGTGGAGAAGCGCGGCGCGCGCCTGGCCTCGCGGTTCATGAAGGGCGATCCCCTCAACACCTACCGCTCCACCTACTACGAGCGCATCCGCGACGGGATTCGCGAGTACGACGAGCAGGGGACCGATCTGCTGTTCCGCGGCGCCCCCGCCGCGATCATCGTCGGCTCCGAGCCCGGCGCCTCCACCCCGGTGGAGGACGCCCTGCTCGCCAGCCAGAACATCCTGCTGGCCGCCCACGCCATGGGGTACGGCACCTGCCTGGTCGGCTTCGCCGTGGCAGCGATGACCAAGAAACCCCGCATCAAGCAGATCGTCGGCATCCCCAGGGACGAGAAAGTCCACGCCGTGATCGTCGTGGGCAGACCGGCGCACTCGTTCGAGCGGGTGACGCGGCGGGGGGCGGCGACGGTGAGGGTGGCCGGGAGGTAGCGGCCGCTACTGCTTCATCGCCGCGATCTGTCCCATCGCCTCCACGGCCGCGTCCGCGTCCTCGAAGGTGTTCATCGGGCCGATGCTGAGGCGGACGGTGCCGCGGGGGGCGGTTCCGAGCTGCTCGTGGATCAGCGGCGCGCAGTGCAGCCCGGTGCGGCAGGCGATGTTGTAGTCGCCGTCGAGGATGGTGCCCACATCCGCGGCGTCCCAGCCCTCCACGGTGGCGCTGAGCACGGGCAGGCGGTGCTCGAGCTGCGTGGTGCCGTGGAGCGTCACGCCCTTGATCTCCTGCAGGCCGGTCTGCATGCGGGTGAAGATGGCCATCTCGTGGCGGTAGATGTCCTCCATGTTCCGCTTGGCGATGTACTCCTGGGCCAGGTGCAGGGCCACCACGCCGAACACGTTGGCGGTGCCGATCTCGAGGCGGTAGGGGTACTCCTCGAGCTGGTAGGGGTAGGCGGACTTCACGCCGGTGCCGCCCGCGCGCGTGTGCTTCACCTCGACGCCCTCGGCCACGTACAGCCCGCCGATCCCGGTGGGACCGAGCAGGGACTTGTGGCCGGTGAAGGCCAGCGCCGAGATGTTCATCTCGTCCATGCGGACGGGCACCACGCCGGCGGTCTGGGCCGTATCCAGCACCAGGTGGATCTCGTGCTCGCGGCAGATGGCGCCGATCTCCACGGCCGGCTGGATGGCGCCGATGACGTTGGAGCCGTGGTTCATCACGACCATGGAGGTGTTGGGGCGGATGCGCGCCTTGATCTCGCCGGGATCGACGCGGCCGTCCGAGCCCACGGGGACGTACTCCACGTCGATCACACCGTCGCGCTTGAGGTGGTTCAGCGGACGGATGGTGGAGTTGTGCTCCACCGTGGTCGAGATCACGTGATCGCCTTGCTTGGCCATGCCGAAGATCAGGATGTTCAGCGCGTCCGAGGCGTTGTAGGCGAAGCACAGGCGGTGGAAGTCGGTGCCGCCGAAGAAGGCGGTGAGCTCCTTGCGGGTCAGCTCGATCAGATCCCCTCCGACCAGGCACAGGTCATACCCCGATCGCCCGGGGTTCACGCCGTACTTCTTGTACAGATCCAGCGCGCCGTCGAGCACCTGGCGCGGCTTGGGATACACCGTGGCGGCGTTGTCCAGATAGATGATGCCTTCGGTCTCGAATTGGGGATCCATGAGCGTCCTCCGGGGAATGGGCGGACGCAGTATAGGCGGGTGTGTCGGCGACTAAAAGCGCACCTGCATGCGTACGATGAATCCGTGGGCCCACTCGAGCTCCGTGATGCGGTCCTCGCCGGCGTACAGGATGGACACGCGGACCGAGTCGGGGCGCTCGTCGCGGTAGGCGGGGTACAGGTTCGCGCCGCCCTCGAGCCACAGGGTGTGCCGCGGGTCGAAGGACTGGTCGAGCACGGCCCAGCCGACCCGGGCCACCGGCTCGAGCCCCACGGGGGTGTTGAAGCCCACCTGCCCGTACGCGCCCGTGGCGGTGATCGGCCGGTTGGTCAGGGTGTCCACCTGGCGGCGGAACAGGCCCTCGGCGACGAAGATGAAGCCGCCCGCGGCCATGCGCAGCGATACGCTGGCCCGTAGATCCTGGACCATGACGTCGGCGTGGCCCGCCGAGTCGTACGAGGAGTACGGGTTGTAGACCAGCCCCGCGCCGATCCCCAGCCGGAAGGAGCGGTCTCGCTCGAGATCGGATTCGGCGAAGCCGAACGCCCCCAGGGGCTGCAGGTCGATGCGGCCCGTGAGCAGGATGCCCTTGACGTTGCCGGTGCCCGCGCCGAGGTTCGTGCCGTTGAACACGCCCAGGGAGGCCAGGAAGCGCTCCTGGCCCAGATCGAACTCCACCAGCCCGCCCAGGTCCGTGCCCTTGAGGAACGCCTCGTTGGCCCCCGACCGGGTGGGGAACATCAGGGACATGTAGTGGCTCTGGGACTGGGACGTGAACGGGATGCGCATGCGCCCGAGGCGCAGGTGGATCTGGTCGATGGGCGCCCAGGTGATCGTCGTCTCCTCGACGATGTTGGACAGGGCGCTGGCCACGGACGTGGTGGTGGTGTCCACGTCGCCGTCGTTGTCCACGTCCACCAGCTCCACCGAGGTCAGCGCCGAGACCAGGTCCGAGCCGATGACCAGGTCGATCTTGAACTGCCAGTGATCCACGGGCCGGCCCACGAAGATCAGCCCGGCCTGGCTGCTGCCCAGCCCCACGTCCCAGCGGTCCACGGGCTGGGCGCTGGGGCGCAGGGTCAGCTGGAAGGCTGGAGAGACGTAACCGCCCACGCGGAACCGCGACGCCGCCTCCGCCGGGGCGCAGGCGAGCAGGACCAGGACCAGCGCGAGGAGCCCGAGTCTCATGGCACGGACACCCCCACGGGGGCGAAGGCCACGGACGTCATGTCCTCCGTGGGTCCGGAGTAGCCGGGACCCGCCACGAGCCAGCCCGTGCTGCCCTCGGTGTACACGTCCAGCGGGTGCGAGCTGAGCAGGGGATGGCTGGACAGGGCGGAGCGCACGTCGCTCCAGGTGCGGTCGCTGCTGGGATCGGAGCGCTCGTCGAGGACCTCGATGGTCCCGCCGAGGTTGCCGTTGGCGTCCTGCGCGGCGGAGAAGGTCTTGGTCGAGCCGAGGCTGCCGTTGTCGTCGAGCCGGGCCACCACGGGTGCGCCGCCCTCGGTACCGGTGACCCACAGCTCGCCGTCCCACAGCAGTATCCCCACGGGATCGAACCCGTCGATGCCCTTGAGACCGCCGCTGTTGTCGGTGAGTATCAGCAGCCGTCCATCGTCGGTCAGGCCCGCGACCAGGCCGGCGTCCGACACCTGCAGGAATCCCTGGATGGAGTACGGCTCCACGTCGGCGCCCAGGTCCACGGGGATGGTCGAGACGATCTCCCCGTCGCGGTCCAGCGCCAGCGCCTCGGAGACCCTCACCTCGTTGCGCAGATAGGACATGACGATGTAGCCCTGGCGCAGCCGCGTGCTCCCGCCGGTCCCCACGACGATCATCTCGCTGGCGCCGTCGGGGTCGTAGCTGATGTAGGACGTGTACTGGTCCTGATCCAGGTCGATGACCACGATGTAGGGATGCGCGTCGCTGCGAGCACGGACCATGGCCAGCATGGTCGTGCGCGAGGGGGTCTCCTCCACCCACGGCACCGCCGCGATCACGTCGAGCTCCGCCTCGGAGACCAGGTCGTAGCCGACGATCTGCTGGCACATGCCGGTGTCGCCCGACACCTTGCCCAGGGCCAGGCCCGACCACCACCAGGCCCGATCTTGAGCCCGCCCCACGAAGCCGTGGAGGATCTCGGAGGGATCCTCCCCCTTGTGCATCTCGCACCCGCCGGACCAGCCGCCGAGGTGATGGCCCACGTACACCGTGGAGCCCATCCAGGAGGGTTTGCCGTGCAGCACGTACACGTTGCCGTCGCGATCGGTCATGGGCGGGAGGATGCGCATGGGCGTCTCGCCGTCGAGCTGGCCGAAGTAGCGGAAGGTGCCCCACTCGCCGGGCGCGAGCATCTCGCCGCAGCCCAGGAGCCCGATCACCAGCGCGAACGGGGCGAGCGTGTGGACGGGGCGCAGGTGTCGCATTCGCGGGATCCTACACGAGCGTGGGTTGTCAGTGGTGCTGGGTGTAGGTCTGGACGTAGTACGCGCCCTCGCCGCCATCCTCGGTCTCGTAGTGCTCCACGTACACGTAGGGTGTGACGGTGTACGCGTAGGTGGCGTACTCGTCCTCGGGGGTGTCCGGGTTGTCCTGCAGCGTCGGGATGGACCCGGCGAAGGTCGCCTGGGTGCCGGTCTTGAGGGAGTAGCCCTCGCCCCAGCCCATGCTCGCGCCGCCGCCGATCTTGATACCGGCCACCGAGATATTGGCCGAGGCGCCCATCTCGATGCTCATGGTCGTGTCGTTGCACTCGGACGTCTCCACGCCCATCCACCACACGGTCTCGCCCACGTCGGACACGGTGTAGTGCCCCGGCGACGGGAACATGTTGTCCGCGTCGGGGATGGCGGAGCCGTCGAGCCGCTCGGGCGCGGTGGGGTAGGTGTCCACGGTGCCCACGGCGTAGGGCACGTCGATGATGGGCAGGCCGCCCAGGGCCTCGGCCAGGGCGTTGTAGCGCCGCGACGACCACAGCGAGACGCTGCCGCCGGTGGGCACGACCAGCGCGAACTGCTCGCCGTTGCCGCCGACGTGGTTGGACGGATCGTCCACCTCGTACACGTAGCCGTCGAAGCAGCCCCACGAGAGCACGACGCCGGCGTAGTACGGGCCGTAGGTCTCGGGGTACGCGCGCATGCAGTACCGGGCGCCCACGAACATGGCGCTGGTGTTGGTCACCGTCTGGCTGACGTGCCACGAGACGCTCTCGCTGACCTCGGCCTTGAAGATGTCGAAGAAGCTGGCACCCACGCCCACGTCCACGTGCAGGCCCAGGGACACGGTGTCCGAGAAGGACTCGCTGGTGGAGCTGACGTCGCCGTACATCACCGAACTGGGGAATCCCGCGGCGTGGTCGGCGTGGTACGGCGGCATGATCAGGATGTTCACCGGCACCACCGCGCCCTGGCACGGCGTCGGGCCCTGGACCAGCTTCGCGCGCGGCGCGTCGCCGTCGTGGTCGGCCATGGTCACGCACACGGGCTCCACGGTCACGTCCAGCTGGTGGTTGAACCGCTGCTGGAAGCTCAATCCGCTGGCCCGCATCATGATCAGCAGGCCGCTCTCGGCCACCACGGACACCTCGGCCGTGCCGTCGCCGTCGGTGTCGGCCGCGGCCACGTCGATGATGTCGGCGTAGCCGTCGAACTCGTGCCCGAACGACGGCGCGAACTCGCCGGTCTCGCCGTCGTCGGTGGCCGAGTACACGGCCAGCCCGTCGTCGAACCAGCCCCACCAGCCGCCGTCCAGCGACGCGATCACCTCTGCGTAACGATCCCCGTCCAGGTCCGCCGAGGCGACCCGCATGTGGTCGCCGTCCACGCTGATGCTCCACGACGGCACCTGGCCCGAGTACTCGGCGTCGAGGTTCGTCGCGTGCAAGTAGCGGTACCCGTCGTAGTCCAGCAGGACGATGGGCTCCTCCACCGCGTCGCCGTCGATGTCCCCCACGGTCACATCCACCTGCTCGATGGCGTTGTCGTCGAACCCCCAGTAGGTGCACGAGAAGGGGTTGACGTCGCACACGGCCATCTCGACGCCGTCGTCGATGGCCACCACCTCGTCCAGGCCGTCGCCGTCGGTGTCCCCCACGGCCACGGCCACGGGGTAGAAGTCGAGGCCTTCCCAGTTGACGTTCTGGCCCTGCACCAGGGCCACGCCCTTGCGGCTGGGGGAGATGGCCGCGTAGACCTCCGGGCGGTTGCCGTTGAGGTTGCCGCCAGCGAGGTCGCGGATCTGGTCGGAGCCGATGCCCCAGGAGTGGTCGTACTCCATGGAGTAGGAGCCGGGCTGGTAGCCGTCGATGTAGAAGGACCCCTCGTACGCCGACGAGTCGGCCACCGCCACCTCGTTCTCCTGGAAGAAGGTCAACGACTGGCCGATGGGCGGGTTGGACTCGTCCAGGCCCTCGCTGCAGCGGTCCACCTGGCAGATGCTGTCGAGGCACACCTCGCCGGACAGGCAGTCGTCCTGGGTCTCACACGAGATGTCCTCGGAGCCCCACGCCTCCGAGCCCGGACCGTCGTAGTCCGGCGGGATGTTGTTCGTGGGCGGGTCCGGCGGACACCCCATGAACAGAAGGAACGTTGCCGCGACGATGATCCAGGCTTGAATGCGCACGAGTCCCTGCCTCCGAGCCATGAGTGCTCCTTCTATATACACGGCGCGCCCCCCCGCGAGGAAGGGTCAATACCGACGCGCTTGGTGAACGATCGGCTACGTGTCCGGGATCGTTGGATATACTCGGGAGCCTCGTAGACCTGCGGATTCACGGGGAGGTGCCGCCATCAACGCCATCGACTGGGTAATCATCATCGGGTACCTGCTGGGCATGATCGGCTTCAGCGCGTGGCTGGGGCGCGGTCAGTCCGACCAGGACGACTACTACGTGGGTGGCCGCAACCTGCCGTGGTGGGCCGTGGGGATCTCCACCATGGCCACCCAGGCGTCGGCCATCAGCTTCATCTCGATCCCGGCGTTCGTGGCGCTCAAGGAGGGCGGCGGGCTGACGTGGCTGCAGTACGAGCTGGCGGTGCCCCTGGCGATGCTGGCGGTGATGGTCCTGCTGATCCCCCACTTCCGCAAGCTCGAGCTGGTGTCGGTGTACGAGTACCTCGAGATGCGGTTCGACCTGGCCACCCGGCTGATGCTGTCGGGGGTGTTCCTGGGCAGCCGCGGGCTGGCCACGGGGATCGGGGTCTACGCGAGCGCCATCGTGCTGTCCGTGGCGCTGGGAATCCCGATCTGGGGCACCATCTTGCTCATCGGCGTGGTCACGGTGATCTACGACATGCTCGGCGGCATGTCGGCGGTGGTGTGGTCCGACGTGATCCAGATGGGCATCCTGATCGGCGGCCTGGCCATCTGCGTGGGATACGCCGCACACCTGGCCGGCGGGTTCGGCGAGATGATGGCCGTCTTCCCGGCCGAGCGGGCGGTGGCGCTGGACCCGTCCCATGGGCTCGGCGACGGCGCGAAGACCCCGTTCTGGGGATTCCTGATCGGCGGGCTGTTCCTCTACATGAGCTACTACGGCGTGGACCAGAGCCAGGCCCAGCGAGAGCTGTCGGCCCCGACCCTGGCCGACACCAAGCGCTCGCTGATCTTCAACGGCCTGGCCCGTTTCCCGATGACCGTGCTGTACATCGTGCTGGGCATCGCCGCGGGCGCGGCGTTCATGGCCATCCCCGAGCTGCGCGAGGCCGTGACCGCGGACTACGCTCGCACCGAGAGCTGGGATTACCTGATCCCGCGCTTCGTGCTGATGTACCTGCCCACCGGCGTCCGGGCGCTGATCTTCGCGGCCATCCTCGCCGCGGCCATGTCCAGCCTCGACTCCTCGATCAACTCCCTGTCCGCGGCCACCATGCGCGACTTCGTCGAGCGCCTCGGCGGGGAGTTCGACGACAAGGCCATGCTCAAGTGGTCGCGCATCACCACGGTGCTGTGGGGCGCCGCGGTCATCGGCTTCGCCTTCCTCGCCGGCGGTATCTCCGACACCGTGGTCGAGGGCATCAACAAGGTCGGCTCGGCGTTCTACGGGCCAATCCTGGCGGTGTTCCTGATGGGTGTGCTCTGGCGACGCGCCAACGGCCCCGGCGTGATCTCCGGCTGTCTGGCCGGCGTGGTGTTCAACATCGTCATCTGGATCGGCGTGGAGTCCATCTACTGGATGTGGTGGAACCTCTTCGGTGTGGTCGTGGCCGTGGTGGTGGCCGCCGGGATCAGCCTGGTCACCGCGCCGCCGAAGTCCGATCGCCTGGACGAAACCCTCATCGAGTGGTCCGGGTTCTGGGACCGCGAGCGCCCCTGGTTGCCCATCTACGGCGCCCTGGTGGGCTACTTCGGCCTCATCGTGCTGGTGGTGGTCTTCTCAGGGAAGATCGTGGGGGCCCTAGCGGGCTGACGGGGAGGCCGGATGACGACGCGTACCTGTGTGAACCTCCTGCTGGTCCTCTCCCTGGCGCTGGGCTTGGCCCAGGGCGCCGACGCCAAGCGGCGCACCGCTCGGCTGGACCGGGCGTTCGCCATCGTCGTTCTCGACGCCGCGGAGGCCATCGTCGCTGCAGCGCAGGGGCAGCCCGTGGAGCCCCGCTGGTACGCGGGCACCGGGGTGTCCGATCCCATCACCGAGACCCAATCGGAAACCCTCGAGGCCGTCGCCGCGATGGGGGAGATCGAGGTCGTCATCACCGCGCTGGAGCTCGAAGCCACGGCGCACGACGCCTCACCCGCGCTGTACCTGCGCTCCCTGGTCACCGTATCTCCGGAGGGCCGTGTCCGGTGGATGCAGGTGTCCGTCCGCGAGAGCGCAGGGATCGGCATGTCCGAGGACCTGCACATCGTCGCGCCGGAGCTCGGAGCCGGGCTGACGAGGCTCACCGACGCGCTGTCCGACCCCGGATGCCCCGTCCCCGTCTACGAGGTGCCCGAGGAATTCCCTCCAGCGCTGCGCCGGGAGACGGAGATGAACCGAGGGGATCTGGCCAGAGCCTGCGGCGCCATCGAGGGGACCGCGTACTCCTGGGTGCCGCGTGTCGACGACGTGACCGTCCTGATCCGGTCGGGAGATCACTACGTCGCGCTGCGCTCCTCCTTCCAGGTCATCGACGGACAACTGGTCCTCGAGTCGGTGCGTGCCAGGGAACTCGACTGAAGGACCGGTTTCCCTTGACCGGGACCTCGCGCGCGCGTACGAGTTCGCTTTCCATCCTCACCACGGAGTGAGCCCATGATCTCCTACCCGATCATCGACGAGCCCTTCGGCCTCGACGACTTCGCCTCCCACGCCAACCTGGCCGCGGCCGTGCAGCAGCTGCGCGACGAGGCCGGGGCCCTGGTGCCCCAGCTGGCCGGCAAGCGCGTGTGGATCACCAACTCCACGGCCAAGGGCGGCGGCGTGGCCGAGATGCTGCCCAAGTTCTGCACCGTGTTGACCGAGCTGGGGGTGGACAACACCTGGTTCGTCATCGGCGCGGACCGCCCCGCGTTCTTCGACCTGACCAAGCACCTGCACAACCTGATCCACGGCGCGGGCACGCCCGAACTCGGCGAAGCCGAGCGCGCGCTGTTCGAGGACATCAACCGCCGCAACGCCGACGAGATCGCCGGCCGCATCGCCGCGAACGACATCCTGGTGGTCCACGATCCCCAGCCCGCGGCCCTGGGCGCGATGATCAAGGAGCGCACCGGCGTCCCCACGGTCTGGCGCTGCCACATCGGCACCGAGGAGCACGTGGAGGCCACCCGCGCCGCGTGGAGCTTCCTGCGCCCCTACGTCAGCACCTACGACGCCACCATCTTCACCGCCGACGAGTACATCCCGAGCTACCTGCGCCACAACTCCACGCTCATCTGCCCGGCCATCGACCCGCTCAGCGACAAGAACCGCGAGCTGTCCGCCCCCGAGGTCATGGGCGTCCTGTGCAACGCCGGCCTGGCCCACGCCCACACCCCCGTGGGTACCGAGCCCTACCCCGTCCAGGCCAAGCGTCTGGCCGCCGACGGCACCTTCACCGCGGCGACGATCCCCGACGAGATCGGCCTGGGCTACCGCCCCATCGTCACCCAGATCTCCCGCTGGGATCGCCTCAAGGGCTGGCCCGGGCTCATGAAGGCCTTCGCCCTGCTCAAGCAGCGCTCCGACGATCCCACGGTCCAGCTCACCCGCCTCGTCCTCGGCGGCCCCGACCCCACCCAGGTCGCCGACGATCCCGAGGGCATGGAGGTCATGGACGAGCTCAAGGCCGTGTACGCCAGCTTGCCCCCCGCCGTGCAGGCCGACATCGCCGTGGTCCTGATGCCCCAGCACGGCCTCATGATCAACGCCATCCAGCGCTGCTCCTCCCTCGTCGTCCAGAACTCCATCCGCGAGGGCTTCGGCCTCACCGCCACCGAGGCCATGTGGAAGGCGCTGCCCGTCCTCGGCACCCACGCCGTGGGCCTCCGCACCCAGATCACCGACGGCGTCCACGGCCGCCTCGTCCACGATCCCGAGGATCCCGCCGAGATCGCCGACGCCCTCGAGCGCATGCTCGCCGACGCCGACTTCCGCCACACCGCCGGCCTCGCCGCCCAGAAGCGCGTCTTCGACGAGTACCTGCTGTTCAAGCAGGTCCGCGACTGGCTCAGAGTCCTCACCGACCTCCCCAGCTGACTCGCGGATTCGATCCGGAATTCCGGATCTACTCAGAGAGTCTTCCACCAAGACAACCCGACTCGATCCGGATGGCGGATCGAATCGATGGGTCGGTCGGAGAGGGAGAGGGGGCTGTCGAAACCACGCCGGAGGCGCGGATCGCCGAGGCAGAGGGCGGCCGCGACGAGTCCATCGGGTGGCTGATGTCGGATGGTCCGAATTAGTGATTCGATGTACGCCGCGTGGTGCAGTGTTCGCCTGGACGCTCGAGCGACCGATTTTCGGTCGCCACCGTCCGAATTTCGGTCACCCCCCACTCCGGGTGTAACGATCCGGATTCGGATCGGTCCTGGGAGTTTGAGAGAGAGAGGGGTGGGTCAGGGCCGCCCGTAGATCAGGTAGGCGGCGCCGTGCAGGCTCTGGGCGCGAGACGCGCCGATGACGATGTCGGCGTGGCCGTCCGCGTTCAGGTCCCCGGCCCCGGCCACGGATTGGCCCGTGTGGCTGGTGTAGCCCTCGCCGACGTAGGTGACGCTGCCCGACGAGAGGTACCGGGGACCTGTCACGGGGCCGTGGAAGTGGTAGGCGGCGCCGACGTTGGAACCGCCCACTTCGGTGCCCGGGGCGCCGACGAGGAGATCGTCGAGGCCATCGCCGTCGGTGTCCCTGACCCCGGCGACCGAGAAGCCCGCGTCCGCGTACAGGTTCTCGCCGAGGAATCGCGTGTCCACGGTCGACAGATCCAGTACCCCGGACACGGGACCGTGGATCAGGTAGGCCGCGCCGGCGTCGTAGTAGGACTCGTTGAGTCCGCAGGAGCCCACGAGCACGTCGAGATTGCCGTCGCCATCCACGTCACCGGCGGAGGAGACCGAGCAGCCGGCGAAATCGCCTGGCCTGCCCTCGAGCACGGCGTCGGCGGTCGACAGATCCCGCGTGCCGGAGAGGGGGCCGTGGACCAGGTACACGGCACCGCCGTCGCCGCCGATGTGGTCGTAGGCGACCGCGCTCACCCACACGTCGTCCTGGCCGTCGCCGTTCATGTCGCCCGCGCCCGCCACGGCGTACCCGGCGAAGTGCCCCGGACCTTCCCCGGTGAGCAAGCCGTCGGCCGCACCGAGGTCGAGCGTCCCCGACACGGTGCCGCTGACGACGTACACCACCCCGGTCTGTGCGCCCGCGTAGCTGCTCCAGGCGGACCCCACGAGCAGGTCGGGAAGGCCGTCCCCGTCGATGTCGCCCGCCGAGGCGACGGCCCTCCCGGTGAAGTCGTTGTGGTTCTCGCCCAGCAGCCTGGCATCCGCCGTGTCGAGGGTGCGGGTGCCGAAGACCGGGCCGTGGATCAGGTAGACCGCGCCAGCGTTCGCAGCGGCGTCGCTGTGGTTGGGGGCGCTGATCAACAGGTCGTCGTACCCATCCCCGTTGACGTCGCCCGCGGAGGCGACAGCTTCCCCGGCGCTGTCGAGGTAGACCTCCCCGGGGAAGTCGGCGTCGGCGGTCGTCAGCTCGAGCAGGCCGAGAACGGGACCGTACAGGAGGTAGGCCGTGCCGCGGCCGGCGCAGCCGTGGAGCATCTGGGTGGCCCCCACCAGGACGTCGTCGTACCCGTCCCCGTTCACGTCACCCGCCCCGGCCACCGCGATCCCGGCCTGGTCACAGGGCGCTCCTCTGAGCAAGGCATCGGCGAGGCCGAGGAGAACCTCTGTGTACGGCCCCTCCTCGACGCCGTCGCAGTCGCTGTCCACGCCGTCGAGGGGGTCCTCGTCGGCGCCGGGATGGATGTCGGGATCGGAATCGTCACAGTCCTCGTCCGACGCCCATCCGTCGCCGTCGGCATCCACCGCTACCGAGTCGTCGTCGTCACCCGCAGAGTCGTCGTCGTCGCCAGGCGCGGAGTCGTCGTCGTCCCCAGGGGTGGAGTCGTCGTCGTCGTCCGCGGACGTGGAGTCGTCGTCATCGCCGCCCGTGGAGTCGTCGTCGCCCGCAGTGGTGTCGTCGTCATCACCCGGCGGACAGCCCACAGAGGCGCAGATCGTCAGAGCGGTGAGAAGAGCCCAGAGATGGTGTCGCATGGTCGCCCCCTCGAGTTCCGGCTCCAGGATACCAAGTGACGCTCCGAGGGAGGTCAGCCGAAGAAGACGACGCGGTTGCGGCCGCTGGCCTTGGCCTCGTAGAGGGCCTGGTCGGCGCGGGAGAGCAGGATGCTGTTGGTGAGGATGTCGCCGTCCTCGCTGTCCTCGGGGTCGTCGTCGGCCAGGGTCGCGCGGGAGGCGGCCTCGGTGGGGCCGTAGAGGGCGGCTCCGATGCTCACCGTGATCCGAACGGGCTCACCCTGGGTGGGCATCTCGAGGGCCTCGACCGCGGTGCGGATGCGCTCGCCGAGGCGGATGAGGCCCTCGGACGTGCCGTCCCGCACGAGAACGCAGAACTCCTCGCCGCCGAAGCGGAAGACGGAGTCCTCGGTGCGGATGGTCTCGCGCAGGACCCGACCGATCTCGGCCAGGAGACGGTCGCCGGTCAGGTGGCCGTGCTCGTCGTTGACGCGCTTGAAGTGATCCAGATCGGCCAACAGCAGGCCGATGGTCTGCTCGTGCCGGCGCGCGTAGCTGGCTTCCTCGCGCAGCCGCTGCTTGAGCAGGCGGCGGTTCCCGGTCTCGGTGAGGGTGTCGACGAACAGCTCCTTGTGGAGCCTCCGGATCGAGTGGGCTCCCTTCTCGTCGAGCTGCACGCACTGGAGCAGGGCGGCGGACCCGAGACGGACGAGGCATGTCCGGGGAAGCCGGACCGTGCCCGTGAATGCGACCTCGTCGATGTACGTGCCGTTGGAGCTTTCGAGGTCCTCGATCCAGAACTGGCCGTCGAGCCAGCGCAGACGCGCGTGGTGCCGCGAGACCTTGGGCTCGGTGAGCCGGACGTCCGCATCCCTCCCGCGGCCCAGCACGGCGCCCTCGCGGTCCACGTAGTACAGATTCTGCCGTCCAGATCCGTGGAGGACCGTCAGGGATACGGCAACGGGTTCACCCAGCACCTGCTGCGCAAATCTGGGCTCCACGTCGGTGCTGCACGCGTTCGCGTCGACGCACTGGCGGAAGGTCCAACGATCGTCCTGGTTCATTCCCACCCCGGCGAAGATTCGCTCCTGCTCCCTGTCTCCAATGTAACCGGCCTGCCCGATCTATTCCACAATGCGCCCAACGTTCCTCGTCCCGGCGTCCCCCTCTCACACCCCCTTGCCCGCCTTGGCCGTGAGGGCCTCCACGTCGATCCGGCCGATGCCCACGCCCCTGACCGACTTGTCGGTGACGAAGCGCGCCTTGACCGCTCCGGGGTCCGATTCCAGCTGATCGATCATCAGGTGCAGCGCCCGGCGTTTCTCGGCGAGATCGTCCACGAAGGTCACCGAGCCGGAGAACTGCACCGTTCGATAGTCGTGGAGGCAGCGTCCATCGCGGTAGCCCAGGTCCTCGAGGATCTGGCCCCAGACGCGCGGGTTGGCGCGCAGGACGTCGGCCTTCTTGCCCTTGACCGAGCAGTGGAAGAAGAAGCACCGCTGGTCCTCGTCGTAGCCGTAGTTGACCGTGGCCAGGTAGGGCTCGCCGTCGCGGGCCATGGCCATCGTCAGGTGCTCTCCGCGGTCGATGATGGCGTCGATGACGGCGGGGTCGGTGAGGGTCTGCTTGGGGCGGCGCTGGTGGTACCGGGGCATGGTGCGCCAGGGTACACCACCCTACGGTCCGACTCCCCCCTGGATCAGGATCACCTCACCCACAGCGCTTGCCAGATGTGCTCGCGATCCTGGTTGGTGTACCGATCCTGGTAGCCGCCGCCGTACTGCAAGATGGGGACGATCTGCATGCCCCAGCACGCTAGGCTGTCGTTGGAGTCCACGTTGGAGGTCATGGCGTAGCGGATGCCGCCGAACGAGCCCTCCACGTAATGGCGGTCGTGCAGTCCGTTGAAGGGATCGCAGAGGTAGTGGTACGGGACCTCTCCGTCGATGAAGACGTAGTCGGAGCCGTCGGTGGTGTCCGTGAACGGATCGTGGTCCTGGGACCAGATGGTGTAGTAATCGCGAGGTTCGGTGTTCCAGTACCCGAAGCTGCCGACCTCCACGCGGAAGGTGTAGGTGTCGTTGTCGGCGAAGTGCTCGCGCTCCGCCAGCACGGAGTAGTCCGGGCCCGCTGCTGAGCCGCCGGTCTCCCAGGCGTAGATGCTCCAGTAGGTCGGGAAGTCCGACGAGAACAGCTTGGTCCAGCCCCCGCCGTCTCCGACCATGTCGCACCAGGCCTCCCAGGCATTGCCCGCGTCACCGTCCGGCGCGATCCAGTACTCCCCGCTCGCTCCGGCCGCGCCCGCCTGGAGGATGTCCCAGCACGTCTCGCCTGGGCAGCCCGGCGAGCTGCCCAGCACGCCGTTGTCGTCCACGCCGTCGCAGTCGTTGTCGATGCCGTCGCCGCAGACCTCGAGCTCGCCCGGGTTGACGTCGGGATCCGCATCGTCGCAGTCCTCGTCATCGTCCCACCCGTCTCCGTCGGCGTCCTGCGGACCCTGGCAGGCGGGATCGTCGCCGTCCACGTCGCCGTCGCAGTCGTTGTCCAGGCCGTCCTCGCAGTGCTCGGTGTTTCCCGGGGATCGATTGGCGTTGGCGTCGTCGCAGTCGCCGGCGCAGGGACTCCATCCGTCCCCACCGGCGTCTCCGAGGTGGAGCTCTGCGTCGCCGTCGTCGCAGTCTCCGCCGCAGCTGGTGTCCCCGTCGCCGTCCGCGTCGGCCAGGTTCATGGCGGCGTCCGTGTCGTCGCAGTCACCGTCACACTCGCTCACGCCGTCCCCGTCCGCGTCGGCCTCGTCGCTGTCGATCAACCCGTCGCAGTCGTTGTCGTCCACGCCATCGCAGGCGTTGGGGGCGCCCGGGTACACCGCCGCGTCCGCGTCGTCGCAGTCGCCTTCGCACAGCAGCACGCCGTCGCCGTCGCCGTCGACCTCGTCCGCGGCGGGAACGCCGTTGCAGTTGTTGTCCTCGCCGTCGCAGATCTCGGCGGCGTTGGGGTAGGTGGCGGCGTTGCCGTCGTCGCAGTCGCCGTCGCAGGGGCTCACGCTGTCGTTGTCCGCGTCGCCCGGGTTCAGCGTCGCGTCGGTGTCGTCACAGTCCCCTGCGCAGGTCCCCCAACCGTCGCCGTCCGCGTCCACGTTGCTCAGCGACGCGTCGAAGTCGTGGCAATCGCCCTCGCAGGTGGTCTCGCCGTCGCCGTCCGCGTCGGCAGGATTCAGCGCCGCGTCGGAGTCGTCGCAGTCGCCGTCGCAGGTGCTGAAACCGTCGCCGTCGGCGTCGCCGGCGGTGAGCGACGCGTCGTGGTCGTCGCACTCCTCGCAAGCCAGATAGCCGTCGGCGTCCTCGTCGACCTCGGTGGTCAACAGGTCCCCGTCACAGTTGTCGTCGATCCCGTCGCAGACCTCCGCCGCCCCTGGGAAGATGGAGGCCTCGGCGTCGTCACAGTCCCCGCTGCAGCTATCGACCCCATCGCCGTCCCAGTCGTGGGCGTGGAGCAGCGCGTTGGCGTCGTCGCAGTCGTCGTCCTCGGTGCCCGGAACGCCGTCGGCTCCGCAGGTGGTGTTCGCGTCCCCGTCCACGTCGAAGCCCTCGTCCGAGGTCCCGTCGCAGTCGTCGTCCAGCGCGTTGCAGGTCTCCACCGCGTCGGGGGAGAAGGCGGGATCGGCGTCGTCGCAGTCGCCTTCGCACTCGGCGAATCCGTCGCCGTCGACGTCCAGCTCGTCCTCCGGCACGACTCCGTCGCAGTCGTTGTCCAGCCCGTCGCAGCCCTCGACCGCGCCCGGGTAGGACCCCGCGTAGGTGTCGTCGCAGTCACCGTCGCACTCGGCCGAACCGTCCCCGTCGTGGTCGATCTCGTTGACGGGCACGATGTAGTCGCAGTCGTTGTCGATGCCGTCGCACAGCTCGGGGGCGTTGGGATACGTCAGCGGATCGCTGTCGTCGCAGTCCACCACGTCGTTGTGACCGTCGCCGTCCAGGTCTTCGGAGCCGGCGGCGTCGTCATCGTCCTCGACGATCTCGCCGGTGGGATCGCAGCCGAGGGCCATCAGCAGGGCCATCGACGTGGCCGTCAGTCCTAGAATTCTCATGATGTCAGAACCTCACGGTGAGGGAATACGGTCCCCCACCCGAATACCCGAAGCTGTCCACCACCAGCAGGTAGGTCCCGGTGGTCGGGGCCGTGAACTCCAGGGTCTCGTACGAGTCCAGGATCACGTCGTCCACACCGGCTAGGCAGTTCACGTCGGGGTACGTGGGATCGTCGCTGATGTAGAGCGTCGCGTCCGGTGGATAGGTCTCGTACATCAGATAGGCGGTCAGCTCCTGGCCGCTGGTCAGCTGGAGGCGGTACACACCCTCGTCGCCGATGGCGCTGTAGCCGGTACAGGCGAGGGGCTGGTCGTAGTCGTTGTTCAGCAGATCGGTGTCGCCGGTGAGGATCGACGACGAGGAGACGAGCGGCGCGCCGGAGGCGATGTCCGCCGCCTCGACACCGACCAGCAGCGGCAGGGTCTCGATGGTCCAGGCGTTGCCGTCGTCGTCGGTCAGATCGGCCTGCAGCACCACGGTGTCGCCCGCAACGGCGCCGGCGTCGAGGTCGACCCGGACGTCGGAATCCGGCACAGCGGTCGCGCCGATGCCGATGGGCGTACCGCCGCCGTACGTGACCGTACCGCCGAGGACGGAGAACGACGCTGTGCTGCCCGCATCGCGCGTGAACACGGCGGTGAGGTTGGCGCCGGTCGGGGTGTCCCCTTCGTTGATCAAGAGGACCTCGAGCCGCGCCAGCTCGCCACCCTCGGCGACGTGGTCGCCGTCGCCGCCAGCCGTGTCGTCCACCAGGATGGTCTGGGTCTCCATGCTCGGACCGGCCACGTGGGAGAAGGTGACGTACCCCGCGTCGGGCGCGTAGTCGTCGTAGCCGCTGGCGCCGTACAGGTTGGCCGCGGCCTGGGCCTCCAGCTCGGTGTACCCGTCGAGGTTGATGTCGGCCAGGTCGATCCCCAGCACGAGGCTGTTGGCGTCGTCGGTGTCCATGAACAGCGACGGCGGGTTGGCGATGGCGCTGGCCCAGCTGTTGAGGCTCGTCCACAGCTGCAGCGGCTGGGGACTCGGGTACACGTTGTCGAGGGTCAGGCAGTAGTAGTCGGTGCCATCGCCCACGTACAGGTCCACCATCAGGTCGGGATCAATGTACATGACCCCTCCTCCCAGAAGAACTTCGTGTTCGTATCGACGGTATCAGGGTCTCTCGCGACCTGTCCAAGGGAACGCGCAGGCCCCGGCGGAGTATGGACGATGACCGCGAAGGCCATGGGCTGACGAGACGTCAGAACGGCTGCAGCACCCCCCACTCCGCGGCGACGTACCCGTCGCGCTGCATGGGCGTGGGCGGCGGCGGCTCGACCAGGCTGATGGGGTAGTTGAGGGGGTGGAACACCCACAGGGTGCGCATGATGGCGGCCGGGGCCGGGGTGATGTGTAGCTGGACGTAGGCCTCGGGATCCTGGGGATAGACGGCGTACCAGGGGTAGCCCTCGAGCTCGGGCACCCAGAACTCGACGAAGTCGTCGATCTCGTTGGTGGCGTGGCCGAGCTCGGTCAGCAGGGTGCGGAGCTCGTCCTCCAGGTCCAGCCCGTCGAGGATCCACCCCATCGAGGTGTCGTACTCCTGGGGTAACGCGGCCTCGTAGAACAGGTAGCCGTAGGCCCCGTCGATGGTCCCGTCCGGCTCCACGTGCACGTCCCAGCCGCTGCCGTACTCGGGCTCGGACACGGTCACGTGCCCCCCGGCGGGGAAGCTCAGGGTGACCTGCACGTCCTGCGCCGACTCCGGGTAGAGGTAGAGGTTGGGGGCGGCACCCTGCCAGGGCTCCATGAAGCTGTACTCCACGTAGTCGGTGCCCGCTCCGTTCAACGCGGTGAACCCGAAGGGCATCTCCTCGAGCTCGAAGGCCAGGTCGTAGCTCCCCTCGGCGAGGTTGCCCAGGCCCCACCGCCCCTGCTCGTCGGTGGTCACCGTGGTCGTGAAGCCCCCGGGCCCGGTCATCTCCATCTCCTGGTCGATACAGTAGTGGTCGGCGAAGAACCCCTGCTCGCCGAACACGACGCCCGTCACCGCGTGGGCCGCCACCGGCACGGCGTCCAGATCGATCTCGAGGGTGTCGCCGAGCAGGCCGTGGTACAGCTCCGTGTAGAACCCGCCGGCCCTCGCGTAGGCGTAGTACTCCGGTGGATCGCTGTAGGGATCCTCCTCGTACACGTCGAGGACGATGGGGCCCTCCTGGTCCAGGTGCAGGGTGTCCACGAGGTGACCCCAACCGTCGGAGTAGACCTCCAGGGTGATGTCCGTCGCCACCCCCTCCACGGGCAACACCGGGACGGGCTCGCCCGCCGAGTCGTCGTCGTCCCCCACCGAGCTGTCGTCGTCGTCGCCAGCTTCGCTCGAGTCGTCGTCGTCATCGGTCGTCGTGTCGTCGTCGTCATCCGCCGTCACGTCGTCGTCGTCGCCGGCGGTCGCGTCGTCGTCGTCGGCCGCTTCGGGGCAGCCGGCCAGGAACATCACGGCGATCCCCATCCAGGTCACGAGTCCGATTCTCGTCCGCATTCCCACACCTCCCGAGGTGCGGCCACTGTATCGCCGCGAGGAGAGCGCGAGCGAGGGAATTCCCGTGCCCGGGGGTCGTTCGTCACGAGAACCTGAGCCGATCGTGGCGTCGATGCGGTTCGCCTTGGAAACAGCCCGCGCCGAGCGTGTGCGGGCAATCGAAAAGGAGTACCGCGATGACCACGAAACCAACCTGGCCGATGCGAGGACTGCGCCGCCTTCCCTCTTTGCTCGCCGCCACGGTCCTGTGCGGCTGCGGCAGCGCTGGTGTCCCCGATCTGATGGACACGCTGGACAGCGAATGGGAGTCCAGCCCGATCGCCATCGAGGCGGCCCTGCTGCTGTCCGACTCCGAGGGCCTGCTGACCGACACCAGCGGGTGGATCGAGGGCGCCGCGGACGCCGTGTCCGGTCGCACGCTGACGCTGACCTTCGACGAGGACGGCGCGGCCCTGGACGAGGACGCGCTGCGCGACGAGGTCGACGCCCTCTCCGACGACCTGGTCGAGGCGCTGGAGACCATGGCCTTCGACGGCAGCACTGCGAGCCCCCTGCTCCAGACCCAGCTCCCGACGGCGGTCCACTGGGGCGTCCTGCAGTACACGCTCACCGAGCAGGCCGTGGCCGGGCTGGTCGCTGCGGTCACCCTGGACGAGCTGCAGCCGGGCGAGTACCTGGTCGAGTGGGACGAATGCTCCAAGGTCCAGATCGCCGCGCTGGACTCGATGTCCGTGGAGATCACGGACGTCACAGCGACCGCAGACGACACGGGCTTCGAGGTGGTCCTCGCGCTGGGCTCCCCCGAGGTCACCCTCGACGAGGTGAACCTGTGGCACCGCCGGTTCTACGGCGAATGCGTGCCCCGCACCGTCGAGGGGGTGACCCTCTCCCTGGCCGGTGTCGAGTTCGACGCGCTGACCCTCCATGTGGACCTCGACCGCGCCACGGCGTCCTACGACTGGCCGCGGATGGAGGTGTCGGCGAGCAGCTGGTGCGGAGAAGAGGTCGTGGACTCCAGCACGTACCACGACATCCTCTACGGCGACGCGGACGAGGGGCTGCCCAGCTCGTACCCGTACTCCTACCTGGACGTCCGCTACACCGACTCGGTCGAGCGAGAGCTCGGCGACGCGATCGACGCCATGACGCTCTCGGAGAAGGCATCCCTGGTCTGGGACACGTTCGGCAGCATCGGCTCGTTCTGGGACCAGGTCGAGACGGTCGCCTTCGTCGTCGGCGTGCTCGACGACGTGCTCCGCGCCTTCCTCGAGGAGACCCTCGAGTCGGCCCTCGACGCGGTGGACGACTGGCTCGCCGACCAGTTCGGATCGGGCGCCCCTCCCGTGGACCCGGGCGGGAACGTGGTCGTCGACAACACGCCCGACGGCGATCCCCTCCACGGGGACCACGTCGCCCTCGAGATCGCCATGGACGTGGACCCGGCCGACGCGTCGGACTTCGGCCTGACGCTGGTCTCGCACACTCTCGATCACGACGACGACGACGTGCTCGATCCGGTGGACAACTGCCCCGACGACGCCAACCCCGGCCAGAGCGACGGGGACCACGACGGCGTGGGCGACGCCTGCGACGCCGCCACCTTGCACCCAACGATCGTCTCGCACGGCCTCGAAGCCTGGGCGGCGGACGCCGAGTACTGGGCGCAGATCCGGGCCACCGTCCTGTGCGGCGCGATCCGGGCCGACCGCGGCGAGATGTTCGACCGGGCGGGCATCGTTCGTCCCGAGGAACTCCACGTGATCGACGAGGTCGGCGCGGCGGACTGCCTCGAGGCGCTCGAGGAGCTGCTGTGGCGGATCAAGGATCGCTACGACGAGCGCTGGCCCGGCGAGGTGCACGTCGCCCTGGCTCCCACCGTGGACTCCTGGCTGGCCGAGACCGCCCTCACCCCGGCCCAGCTGGACCTGGCCGCCGCTTACCTCGACGCGGCCTCTGCGATGGCCGCGATGGATATCGGAGATGGGTCGGCGGCGCCACAGCAGCTGGCGTCGGTCCGCGAGCAGATCTCCACCCACGTCCAGATCCAGCCCGGCATGTAGCGCCCTGCGCCGGGGGCCGGCCTACGGGCACGCGGGGTGGTACTCGATGTTGTTGGTGTTCTCCACCCCCACGGTACCCACGTGCCAGTCGGTCCCCGCGCCCATGTCCACCGCGTACGGATCGTTGCCGGTTGGGTCGATGCGGATTTTGTTCTTGACGTCCCCGGCAGGAACGATAACACTTGTTACATAACAGACGTTATCGAAGGGGAACACACCATGAACATCGTCGTCATCCAGGGAAGCCCGTCCGGAAACAAGGGGGTCACCGCCCAGTCCGTGAGCTACCTGAGCAAGCGTTTCGCCGAGCACGAGTTCGAGTACATCGAGGTGAGCCGCCGCATCCGGAAGATCGAGCGCGACGCGGACCTGCTGGACTCCATCCTCGAACGAATGGAGCGCGCGGACGCCATCGTGTGGGCGTTCCCCGTCTACCTGATGCTCGTACCCGCGCAGATGAAGCGGTTCATCGAGCTGGCGATCGAGCGCGCCGAGCCCGGGACCTTCGAGGGCAAGGTCGCGACGGCCCTGTCCACCTCGGCCCACCACTACGATCACACGGCCCACGACTACCTCCACGGCATCAGCTGCGACCTGGGCATGTCCTACGTGCGCGGCTTCTCCGCGGAGATCCAGGACCTGTTCGCAGAGGAGGGGCGCGCCAACCTCGAGGGGTTCGCGCGAGACTTCTTCCGGCGCGTCGAGGGTGAGGCCGTGCTGGACGCCGTCGTTCCGCCGGTCGAGGCGTCCGGGTTCCGGTACGAGCCGAGCCTGCCCGACCCGGCCATCGGGACCGGACAGGGACGGATCGTGGTGATCGACGACTCCGGCCCCGAGGACCACAACCTGCGCCGGATGATCGAGGTGTTCGAGCGGTCGGTGTCGGTGCAGGTGGATCGGATCGAGCTGGCCCACCTGCGCATGGACGGCGGCTGCCTCGGGTGCATGAAGTGTTCCGACGGCGCGGCGTGCGTGTACCGCGACGAGTACGAGGCCGCGTTCGAGGACCGGGTCAAGCCCGCGGACGTGGTCGTCTACGCCGGCGCCATCCGGGATCGCTTCTTCTCGGCGCGCATGAAGACCTTCATCGACCGCTTCTTCAGCAACGGCCACCGCCCGGTGATGGCCGGCAGCGCCGTGGGCTTCCTGGTGTCCGGCCCGCTGGCGCAGCTGCCCAACCTGCGGGAGATGATCGAGGCGCACATCGAGGTGGGTGGCTGCCACCGCCTCGGCGTGGTCACCGACGAGCACGCCTCAGGCGACGCGCTCACGCGGATCCTGGTCAGCCTGGCGCAGACCGCCGATCGGTGGATCGAGCAGCCCTGGGTCTCGCCCGCGACGTTCCGCGGCGTGGGTGCGCAGAAGAACTTCCGCGATCTCATCTACTCGTACCGCGGGATCATGTCCGCCGACCACCGCTTCTACCGCGACAACGGCCTGTACGACTTCCCCACCCGGGACCGATCGACCTGGCTCGTCCAGACCGCGCTGCTGTGGCTGCGACGCATCCCCGGGCTGAACCGCAGGATCGTGCGGTGGATGATGGGCGGCAAGATGCGCACCTACAGCAAGCTGCTCGAGACGGTCTGATCCCCTCAGTTGGAGTTCAGCTCGAACCCGATCACGGCCCTCCCCGCGAGCATCAGGTACTCCTGGGCCCTGGCCATCGGATCCTCCTGGGCCTCCGAGAAGAACAGGCTCGACAGTCCCTGACTGAAGAACCACATCAGCGCGTGGATGCGCGCGAGCTGCTCGTCGGACAGCGACGCCAGGGTGGGCTCCGTCCGCATCTGCGCGAGCACGAACGCCGGCGGCGCCTTGCCCTGCTGGAGGTCCTTCAGGGCCTCGCCCTCGAGGGTGACCAGGCGGTACAGGTGGGGCTCCTCCTGGGCGAACTTCAGGCTGCCGAACCCCATCTGCAGGAATCCCCGGTCGCCGGCGTCCGCGGGCATCAAGAAGCCCATGGCCACCGCTTCGGCCCGCTCCATGACCGCCGCGCGCAGCGCGTCCATGGAGGCGAACGCCCGGTACACGGGCTGGGTCGAGCAGCCGAGCTCCTGGGCCAGCCGCCTCGCCGTGAGCACGTCCATGCCCTCCCGGCGGACGAGTTCGAACGCGCCGTCGAGCACCGCTTCCGCAGAGATCTTGGCCTTCGGGGGCATGGAATCACCTCGAGATGACGATCGTTACATAACATCCGTATTCTAACCCGATTCCATGGATCTGGACAGGGGTGGGATAGACTGGGCTCTCAGCGAGGAGGGCTCCCGTGCGCACCTACCCCATCGTCCTGGTCCTGGCCTTCGCCCTCCTCCCAGGCTGCCCCGGCATCGACGAGAACGACCCACCCGGACCCCAGTGGGACGACGACGACGCGACCGATGGGGATGACGACGACGCGACCGGCGACGACGACGACGCGACCGGCGACGACGACGACACCACCGACCCCGGTGACGACGACGACGCCCAGCCCCTGGACTGCTCCCAGCCCATGGTCAACGGCCACCCCGTGGACGAGCCCGCCTGCGGCTGGCTGGAGTACTTCGGCCGCGAGGTGGTGCCCGCGCTGGCCGGGAGCCGGGACGAGCGCCTGGACGTGGCCGCGACGGTGGCGTGGTGGTCCCTCAAGGAGGGCGTGCTGTTCCTGGACAACCCCATCGTCTACTCGAACTGCGCCTTCGAGGACGGCAGCGAGTACATCGACCCGCTGGAGACCTGCCCGTCGGGGCGGGCGTGGCAGGTGGGGATCTCGGGCATCCAGGTGCCCACCTTCCTCGACGACCGGCCTGCGCAGCAGGCCGCGGCTCTGTACCCCTCGCTCACCGTGGACGAGGTGCTCGAGCTGACCGCGGCCGAGGCCCTGCTCGATCCGTCGGAGACGACGGCCCTGGTGGACTCGTCGGATCCGGTGCTGCGCACGTCGTGGCTGCTCCGGAACAGCCCCATCGGCGTGACGCTGCAGGTGGATCTGGTGGTCTCCGAGTGCGTGGACGGCAGCTACTCGTGGTGTTTCGGCTCCGGCTGGACCGCCACCTCGCTGTACGCACCGGACAAGGACGCCGCGCTACGGTCCATCGAGGACATTCGCGTGGTCCTGGACGGCCTGGCGCCCTGAACCTGCGGCGCCGGCTTCGCCCGGGCCTCACTTCCCGTACTTGGCCTGCATCGCGTCATGGTCCGCGAACACGGTCACCATCTGCTGCTGCGCCGTCTTCAGCTCCTGCGTCATCGACCCGAGCTTCTCCTCGAAGTAGGTCAGCTCCCGCTCGAACTGCTCGTGCTCCTCGCGGATCTGCTCCAGCGCCACGTCGGCGTGCGCGGCCTCGGCCGCCTCGTGCCGCTCGTGGGACTCGTCGAACCGCTCGATCTGATGACGCGCGTCGTCGATGAGGGCCCGGTGCTCGGTCTCCCAGGCCGCGTGCTTGGCCTGGACGGCCCTGTCCTCGTCGTCGAGCTCCACCCCGGCGAGCAGCTCGTCCAGCTCCGCGTGCCGCTTGTCGTTGCGGTCGTGCTCGTGGGCCAGGTCCTCGATCAGCACGGACAGATCGTGGGCCACGCCCAGGGTCGTGGCCATGTCCGCCTCGAACTCGGTGTCGAGCTCCTGGCGCAGCGCCTCACGCTGTCTCTCGGCGCGGTTGCAGGCCGTGAGGGAGACGGACGCCGCGCAGAGCACCGCAGCGAACGACAGCAGCCAGGTTCGTCTCATGGGTGGGACCTCCTCGGTGAGTACCCTTTACCACGGTTCCGGCGCGAGGAACTGGCCGGTGATCAGACCGTCCATCACCGCGGTCATCTCCGGGCTCTGGGAGCACGCGAAGCAAGCTCCTGCTCCGCTGGACAGGGCGACCCCCGAGGCCTGGGCCGAGGGGGATGCCTCCCCGAAGTGCTCCGGGTGCTTGGGCTCCCAACCCACGTTGGCACCCAGCAGGCGCAGCTCGGTGAGCACGTCGGCCTGGGTGGCGGCGAAGTCCTGGCTCAGGCAGTCCCCCGCCTCGGGCTCGGCGCAGTGGAAGCCGTTGATCTTGAACCACAGGTGATGGCGGCCGACGGCGGCGAGCAGCTCGGAGTCCTCCCAGACGATCTCCGCGATGTCGTGGCGGCCCGTGATGTGGAACACCACCGGCACCTCGGCCACGGCGCCGACGTGGGTGTGGAACTTCGGGATGGTGGTCGCGAGGTCCTCGCGGGAGGGCTCGCCCGCACTGGAGTAGTGACTCTCGGAGTAGCTTCCGAGCCAGCCGATCACGGCGATGACCTGCCCCCGGCGCGAAGGATCCTCCAGGGCGGCGCGCAGGCCCTGACCGAACACGGGCAGGAACACGTCGAGATCGGCCTGGAACGCCTCGCACGCCAGGTCCGGGGTCACCGCCGCGGTGCCCACGTTGAGCATGTACCCGTCGAGGTCCTCCTTGCCGGAGGGGTAGAAGGGCTGGGCCGGATCGGTTTCGGTCTGGCCGCCCAGCTGCACCATCAGCATGGTCGGCGTACCCACGCCGTCGATGTACGCGCCGAGGGCCTCGGCCACCTCCTCGGCGCCCAGCCCATCCAGGGCGCCCCAGGAGATGGACATCATGCCCACGTTGCAGGCGTAGCCCCACGGGGCGCCCTCGGCGTGGCACACGCCAGCGCCGGCCGACAGCGCCGCGGCGACGGTGGAGGAGGGGTAGTCCGCGAGCTCGCCGCCGCCCCCGCCGGAGTCGTCGTCGTCCCCGGTGTCGTCGTCCGATGCGTCGTCGTCGGAGACGTCGTCGTCACCCACGTCGTCGTCGCCCGCGGCATCATCATCTGCCTGCGTGTCGTCGTCCGCGGGCCCTTCTTCCCCATCCGGACATCCGAGGAGCCACACCACCGCGACCAGGCCGACCAGGCGCAATCCGTTCATCATCTGCGGTCACCCTCCCTGTCCCGACACCCTATCAGGCTGTCGCAGCGGTGGGACAACGATGGGAAGCGGGGCGGTCCATGGGATAGGCTGAGGGGACCGAACCACGAGGAGGGACGAGGCCCATGCGCACCTGGATCGGACTGGTCGCGCTGCTCGTCGTCGCCGGCTGCGCGGACACCGGCGCCGACGACGACGACACCACCGCCGAGGAGCCCACAACTCCCTACGAGGTCCCCGACGGCGCGACCGCCGGCTGGTACGAGCCGCTGGTGGAGGTCACGACCTTCCCCGACGACTTCCACACGGCGGACGAGGTGGACTCGTACACCGGCCTCGTGGTGGACATCCAGCCCGAGGCCGAGGAGTGGATGCGGGCGTCGCTGCCCGAGGGTTTCAACATCGTGGACGGGCTCGAGACGCTGGACGGGTTCGGCACCACCGCGGGGATCATCCTGCGTTTCACCGGGCCGCTGGACACGACCACGGTGCACGAAGGGACGACGAACCTCGTGGCGCTGGACGACGCAGCGCCGCAGCCGTTCGAGGTGGAGTGGACCGACGACGGGGCCACGGCCATCGTGTACCCGCTGTTCCCGCTGGAGCCCGGACGCCGGTACGGGCTCGTGATGACCCGGGAGGTCCTGGACGCCGGCGGCGAACCGGTGTGGGCCGCGCCAGCGCTGTACGAGTTGCTCGCCGGCGAGGCGGCGGATTCCCGCCTGGCGCGCTTGCACGACCGCTACGCCGCGCTGCTCGATGCGGTGGATGCGGTGGCCGGCGACGTGGCCGCGGCCACGGTCTTCACGACCCAGTCCATCCACGAGGAGGACCTCGCCGTGGCCGCGGTGCTCGGAGGGGCCGCGCCCGAGATCCGCGTAGAGGGGCCGTGTGAGCCCACGGGCACGGTGCTGCTGTGTCCGGCGGTGCTGACCGCGGACGACTTCCTGGACGAGGAACAGCACTTCGCGCTGGAGTTCGGCGCCACGCCGGTGGCGCAGCGCCGCTACGAGCTGCAGCTGAACATCTACGTGCCCGACGACGGCGCTCAGGGCCCGCGCCCCGTGATCGTCTACGGCCACGGCCTGGGCGGAGACCGCGGCGAGGGGCGAGGGTTCGCGTCGCAGGTGGCCGAGCTGGGGCTGGCGGTGGCGGCGCTGGACGCTCCGTCCCACAACGACCACCCCACCAACCCCGACGCGTACGAGCTGTACTGGATCTTCCAGTTCTTCGGGCTGGGCCTCGAGGGCACGCTGGACGTGCTGCAGATGCGCGACCACTGGCGCCAGGCCGCCTGGGACAAGCTGCAGCTGGTGGCGGCGATCCGCGACGGCGTGGATCTCGACGAAGACGGCGCGGCCGATCTGGACGGCGACCGGATCTACTACTCGGGCCACTCCCTGGGCGGCATCATGGGCGCCCACCTGCTGGCCCTGGATCCGAGCCTGACCGCGGCGGAGCTCTCGGTCCCCGGTGGACGCGTGGGCGACATCGTCTACCGCGGCGAGATCTTCGCGCCGCTGGTGGCGCTCATGTCGCCCGACGGCACCGGCGAGGGCGACGTGGCGCGGTTCTTCCCGATGATGCAGGCGGCCATCGAGCGCGGGGACGCCTCCAACTGGGCGCCACGGGTGCTCGACGGCGAACGCGACGTGCTCATGACCATGGTCATCGACGACGGCATCATCCCCAACGAGTGCAACCGCTCCCTGGCGCGCGCCTTCGGCCTCCAGCACGCCCCCCCGATCCTCCGGGAGATCGAGGGGCTCGAACCGTCCAGCGAGCTGCCGGTGTCAGGCAACCTCGACGGGCGCACCGGCGTGCTCTACCAGTACGACGAGAAGCTCCAGGGGAGCGAGTTCCTCCCCGCCGACCACGAGGACGCCCAGGACAACGACCTGGCCGACGCGCAGCTACGCCACTGGTGGCGCACGGTGCTCGAGCAGGACCTGGGTGAGGTGGTGGATCCCTACGGGGCGCTGGGGGACTGAGGACGGCGGGAAGGCCGGTCAGGAGTCGCGGGTGTAGATCCAGGGCCACAACGGGACGACGCGGTACGGGCCTTCCAGCCCCGCGGTGGGCTCGGCCTTGTTGTACTCCTCGGCCACCGAGAAGCCGTAGAACATCCACACATCGACGTTGGAGCTGTCGGCCGGCTCGAAGTAGTTGAACTCGGCGTACTCGTCCAGGGCGCCCGGTTGGCCCGGCCGCAGCCAGACTCCCTCGTGGGGACCCGTGTGATAGAAATACACGGCCGCGGGGCCGATCTTCTCGCAGAAGAAGTCGAAGGTACCGTCGCCCCACTCACCCTGCCAGATGAACTCCTCCAGCGTCACGGGCACGGCGCCGAGCGTGGCGCTGGCCTCCACCGAATCGCAGCTGACGAAGGTCAACGGGTGGACCTGCCACTCCCACATCTCCATCAACTCGGTGGGGGTCACGTCGTAGTCCGACGGGCAGTCGCCGCCCGTCTCCTCGGCGGAGTCGAAGGTGATGACCTCGTCGGCCCACTCGTAGATCTGGTCGTCCTGGTTGGTGCCGTAGGTGTACGTGGAGCGGAACGCGAGCTGACGGCCGCAGATGTAGTCCTCGGTCTCGTCGAAGTAGGTCAGCTCGATGTAGGTGTTGGCGTCACCACCCCCTGTGCCCCCGATGGCGTCGAAGGTGATCTCGAGCTTGTAGCTCTCCCAGTCGCCGGGGGGGTGCGGGTCGGAGGAGTCGTCGTCGTCGAGGACCGACGTGTCGTCGTCACCGAAGTCGTCGTCGTCGGTGTTGCCCTGGTTCTGGCCCAGGCCGAAGTTGTCGTGATTCAGACAACCGAACGCGGCCAGAAGAAGAGCTGCGAGCGCTACTGCGAACCAACGAGCCATCGTCCACTCCTCACCCCCGGGACACACCGGGGCGCAGATCAGCATAGCTCAGGAGCGCCCGGTTGTCCCTACACGAGCGTCCGAGGATGCTTCCACAGTATCTCGCACGCGAGGGCCGAGCGCGCAGGCACAACGGGGCAGCGTGGCACCTGGAGGCGGGCGTCGGATCGCGACTTGGGGATCAGGGTAGCCGGGTTCTAGTACACGTCGAGCATGTACGGGCCGATGTCGTTGACCACGTACCAGTCGGCGCTGACCTCGATGTAGTAGGTGCCCGTGGTGCCGAAGGTGTAGGTGATCGAGGGATCGATCAACAGGGGCATGTTCTCGTCCGTGGCCAGCTCGGTGACCTGGTCGGTGTCGAACAGGCGCAGCTCGGCGGCCAGCAGCGAGCCCACGGCCAGGGCGTCGATGTCGAAGGTCCAGGTCTCGCCAGCGTACACGTAGAAGTACCAGTAGTCCTGGTCGCACACGAACGGATCGCAGCCGGTGGACTCGCCGCAGTGGGTGCCCCACGCGTGCAGCATGTCGGCCAGCGCCATGGTGTCGTTGGACTCGATCTCGGTGTTGTCGCAGGGGCTCGAGGAGGTGGTGGTCAGGGTGTAGAAGTAGTCGAACCCGCCCTGGGTGTCCTCGTCGGTGACCGACGCGTAGAAGGTCCCGCCGTAGGGGAAGATCACGCTCGCGACCGCGTCCTCGCCGCCGTAGCCGTCGTTGTCCGACTCGATCAGCAGGGTGAGCCCGTCGTCGTCCCAGATCTGCAGCAGGGACTGGAGCTGGGAGCCGTCGTCCCAGGCGTCGATGACGAAATCCACCTGGGTCCACGGCGTGGTGGCGATGCCGAACCAGTCGCTGTCCCCGGCGATGTCGATGACGCCGCAGATCTCGTCGTCCATGCCCAGCTGGTTGGCGTCGATGAACGAGTTGTTGTTCTCGGACTCCGGGTTGCCGCAAGGCAGGGCCGGGTTGTCCACGTTGCCGTCGCAGTCGTCATCGACGCCGTTCTCGACCTCGGTGGCGCCGGGATTGACCGCGGCGTCGTTGTCGTCGCAGTCGTCGCCGCCCGCGCCGCCGTCGTAGCCGTCGCCGTCCACGTCGGTCAGGTCGGTGCCGTTGCAGTTCTGGTCGATGCCGTCGTAGGGGATCTCGGCCGCGCCGGGGTTGATGGCGGGGTCGTTGTCGTCGCAGTCGATCTCGTCGGTGTAGCCGTCGCCGTCGTTGTCCTCGGCCGTGGCGTCGTCGTCGTCGTCGTCGTCCGCTGCGTCGTCGTCGTCGTCCGCTGCGTCGTCGTCGTCGTCCGCTGCGTCGTCGTCGTC
>CAYRNR010000003.1:119677-183022 GCA_964425605.1 uncultured Rickettsiales bacterium
GTCGTCGCCCTCGCAGTCCGGGCTGCCGTAACAGCCGGGATCGTCGCAGTCGAACATCCCGTCCTGGTCGTTGTCCGCGCCGTCGGAGCACTCGCCGGCCTCGTCGCCCTCGATCTCGCCGGTCGCGTCGTCGTCGTCTCCAGGGCCGCTGGAGTCGTCATCGTCGCTGGTGTCGCCGGGACAACCGAGCACCCACGCCATCCCCATCAGGATTGCCAGGAACTTCCACGTCACTCTCATCTGTCTTGCCCTTCCGCCCCACCCATGGAGCATCCCCCGCACGCCGCGACCCCGTCCGGGTCAGCGGAGCGCTCCTTGTAAAGAAAGACCTGCCTACGCGTCAATCTTAATCGGGGTGGGGGGACCGGAAGTGCTCGAAGCCGTGGTGTACCAGAGGGTGCTCCGCGCCGTGCGGATCCACGCGGACCCGGTCCGCGCCCTCGCACACCTCACCGACGTCGGTGAGGGGGAGACCGATCTTCCGCGCCGCAGCCCTGGCGCGCTCGACGGCGTCCGGGCGCACCGTCACGCACAGCTCGTAGTCCTCACCGCCGGCCAGCGCCAGCTCGACCGCGTCCGCGTCCGCTGCCTCGCAGTACCGCCGCAGCGCCCCGGACAGGGGCAGCCGATCGATGAAGACGCGGGCGCCCACGGACGACCGATCGCAGATGTGGCCCAGGTCCGACGCGAGCCCGTCCGACAGATCGATGGCCGCGTTGACCCCATCCATGCCGGCCAGGCCACGTCCCAGCGCCACGCGGGGTTCGGGACGGTGGTGCCGGGCCAGGAGGTGGGCCCGATCCTCGTCGCGCAGGCCGGCGACGTCACCGCTCAACGCCAGGGCCAGGCCCGCGGCCGAGTCCCCGAGGGAGCCGCTGACCAGGACGCGATCCCCGGGGCGGGCGCCGTCGCGCAACAGCAGGCGGCAGATGTCCACGCGGCCGGTCAGCGTCAGCGCCAGGGTCAACGGCCCACGGCTCGCCGTGGTGTCCCCGCCCACGAGGGTCGCGCCGTGGCGTTCGGCGCACGCGTAGAGCCCGTCGTAGAGGCGCCGGAGGAATCCCTCGTCGAGGTCCTCGGGCACGGCCATGGCCAGCACGGCGTGGGCGGGCTGGCCACCCATCGCCGCCACGTCCGACAGGTTGACCGCCATGAGCTTGTCGCCCAGCGCCGTCGGATCGGCGGACCGCAGGAAGTGCACCCCCTCGGTCATCAGATCGGTGGTCACCAGCTGCAGCTCGCCGCCGCCCACGTCGAGCACGGCGCAGTCGTCCCCCACCCCGACCACCACCCCTGCGTCGGTCCCGTCGTCGTCGCGCACGAGGCGGTCGATCAGGGCGAACTCGGCCTGCTGGTGGGGGCGGTCGGACACGGGGACTAGCCTACCCGAGATCGCACCGGGCGGATCAGGCGCTCTTGCGGCGGACCAGGGCCCGGATGACCCGGTAGAGGACGAACGCGAAGACGAACAGCACGGCCAACCACGGCGAGGCACCCACCGCCAGCAGGACGAACCCCTTGGCCACGTTGACCATGATCTCGATGGAGCCCAGGAACACGTCGGCGATGGTCTGGCCGAAGCCGGGCGGGTCCACGGCGGGCTCGTACGGATTGCGGACCGATACGTGGATGGTCAGGGTGGCGAGGTCCACCTGGTCCGACAGCACGCGCAGGCGGCCCTCGGCGCGCTCGATCTCCTCGCGGACCCGCGCGAGCTCGCGCTCCACCGCGAGCACGTCGCCGAGGTCGGCGGTGCGCGTGTCGAGGATCTCCAGCAGCCGCTTCTCGGTGGCCCTGTGATTGTCGATGCGGGACCGGACGTCCACCCACTCCTCGGTGACGTCCTGGGTGCTGATGTTGAGGCTGCTGACCTCCACCTCGGTCTCGGCCCAGCCCACGAGCTCGTCGAAGTGGTTCGCGGGGACGCGCACGGTCAGCGTCGCCCAGCTGACGCGGCCGGACCAGTGGTCCAGGTTGGCGTCCGAGACGAAGCCACCCATCTCGTCGAGGCGGTCGTCGAGGGCCTCGCGGAACGGCGCGTAGTCGTCCACGTTGACCGAGATGTCGCCGGTGCGGATGAGCTTGCGGCCCCCGGTCGCGGCCGCGGTCTCGCTGCTGTCCTCCTCGCCCCGGTACTCCTCCAGCGCGTCGGTGGTCTTCAGGCTCCGCCTGGCCCCGCCGTCCTCGAAGGCTGCCGAGGCGTCTGCGTCCATCCCCGCGACGAGCCCGATGTCCTTCGCCGGGCTGCTGGATCCCGTGGGGCCCTTGTACTGCGGCGCCTCGTCCGCCGTGGAGAAGTCCCCGGCGTAGCTGGCACACCCCCAGGGGACCAGGGGGATCAGCAGGCACAGCAGAGTCGTGAAGATCCAGGTCCGGGTCGTACGCATGGTTCCTCCCGTGGCGCTCGGTCTTCTACGACACGCGAGGGGATGCGGAGGTTCCGCGGTTGGGTCAGGAAGTTGGGAGAACCGAGTCCAGCGCGTCGATCACGGGCTGGGGATCGGCCCAGATGGTGACGAACTGTTCGAGGTGGATGAACCGCTCGACGGCCTCGGCCGCCTCGGTATTGCACGGCTCGGGCGAGCCGTTGACGTACCGCCCCTGGACGTTGGTGGTGCCGCAGTAGCGCACCTCCCGCGGGGCGTCGGTGCCGGTGCTGCACGCGGTCACGTACTCCCCTGGCAGCGCGTCCATCAGGGCGCCGGCGAACAGGGCCACCGGCGTGTCGGGCCCGGTGGGCTCGTGGGTGCCGTTGGACACGCTCACCCCGGTCATCCAGAAGCCGTGCATGGACATCACCCAGTCGTCGGCGAAGTGGTCGGCCAGCACCTCGTGGGCCACGTGGTAGTGGCTATCCACCACGTGGGCCATGTCCGACTCGCGGTAGGGCTCGGAGGAGCCGCACACCGAGGTGGAGCCGTCGCAGCCCGCGGGCGAGTCGTTGGAGCAGCGGTGGTTGCCGGCGATGATCAGCGCCCGGCCAGCCACCTGCGCGAAGGTGGCCACGGCCTCGTCCAGCACGCCGTACTCGAGCCAGACGTGGGGCGCGCCGAGGATCAGCGGGCGCGCCGCAGTCGTCCGCACGGCGAACAGGGCGTGGCCCGACCCGGACGCGGCGGGCCGGAACAGCACGAGGTCCTCCTCGTCCCCGGTCCCGGCGCAGACCTCGTATCCGGCGTCGCCGGTACGCTCCACGGCCTCCTCCAGGTCGTCGTCGAGGAAGGCCTGCAGCCCGTCGCGCAGCGCGTCCAGGGTGTCCTGGGCGGGCGGCGCGTAGTCCGCGCTGTCCGGCTGGGGTGGATCGATCTCGTCCTCGGTGAATGCGGCCATCACGCCGCCCTCGCAGCCGGGCAGGGTATCGGTGACGTCGTCGTCGTCGCCCGGGGTCATGTCCTCTTCCTCGGCGCAGCCGAGGACGGCGAACAGCAGCGCGAGGAGTGCACACGTCAGCCGCATGGTCACACCTCTCCCGGGTCGCGCGGCACGGCGGCGACCTGCTCGATGTCCGGGTCGATCTCCACGGGGGAGGCCGAGGCAGCCAGGCGCGCGCCGCGGACGTCCTTGAGGCCGTTGCCCGTGACCAGCACCACGACGGACTCCCCCTCGGCGAATGCCCCCCGGGCCGCGAGCTGGACGAACCCGGCATAGCCGGCCGCCCCCGCGGGCTCGGCGAACACGCCGCCCGCGCGCGCCAGGGTTCGCATGGCCCGCAGGATCTCCTCGTCGGGCACCGCCACGAACGCTCCACCCGTGTCGCGCGCCGCCCGTAGCGCCTTGCGGGCGTCGCGCGGCTGGCCCACGGAGATGGAGTCGGCCACGGTCGCCGGCTCGATCCGCACGACCTGCTCGGCGCCGGCCTCGAAGGCGGACACCAGCGCGGCGCTTCCGTCAGCCTGGGCCCCGTAGATCCTCGGGACCCGATCCGCCAGCCCGAGGTGGACCAGATCCGCGAACCCCTTGTGGACGCCGCCGATGATGCAGCCGTCGCCCACGGGCACCACCACCGCGTCGGGGACGCGCCGGCCCAGCTGTTCGAACAGCTCCAGCGAGACGGTCTTCTTGCCCTCGCCCAGCACCGGGTTGAACGCGGTGGAGCGGCTGTACCAGCCGAACCGGGCGGTGGCCTCCAGCGACAGGTCGAACGCCTCGTCGTAGGTCCCCCGCACCGCCAGCACCTGGGCTCCGAACAGCAGCAGCTGGGCCACCTTGGGCGCGGGGGCGTCGTGGGGCACGAACAGCTTCGCCGGGAGGCCGGCGCAGGCGCAGAACAGGGACACCGAGCTCGCCGCGTTCCCCGTGGACGCCGCGGTCAGGACCGTGGCGCCGCGCTCCACGGCGTCTGCGACCCCCACCAGGGACGCGCGGTCCTTGAAGCTCCCCGAAGGGTTCCGGCCGTCGTCCTTGATCCACAGGGTGATCCCCTCGGCCGGGGACAGCCCGTCCGCCGGCAGCAGCGGCGTGGGCCCGAAGGGCGGGTGCGCGAACGAGGGCGCCGCAGACACCGGCAGGATCGGCAGGTACCGCCAGATCCCCTCGCCGGCGGGAGGGTGGGCCAGCCGCGCCCGCAGGGTGTCGCGCGCCTCGGCGCGGTAGTGGATGGCCACGGTACCGTCCAGGTCACCGCAGTCAGGGCAGGTGTACTGGATCTCGCCGGGGTCGAACGTGCGCCCGCAGGCGTCGCACAGCAGGTGGCTGATCAACGAGTTCATGTTCCCTAGGATGGGGTGGGAGGGCGCGGTTGGGCAAGGGCGTTGGGGACGTCGGGGTCCACCGATCCGCCATCCTCCCCGGTTCACCGTTTTCTTGCGCGATCGCGGACCGCCTGCGGCGGAAGTAGACGATCCCCTCGAACAGCAGCGTCCAGCAGGCCACGAAGGCGATGGGCTTGAAGGCGTCGCAGACGAGCATGGCGAGGTTGTCGTAGGGCCTCATCTCGATCAGCGCGTAGAACGGCCAGACGTAGAACAGCCGGCTGCCGGATCGGAACGCCCGGAACAGCACCGCGAAGATCAGCCCGCAGATGAGGCCCACGCCGACGATGCCCGGCCAGCCGTAGTTGTAGAATGCCTCGGCGGAGATGGGCACGGTCTTGGTGGTGGTGCGCGCCTCCACGTCCGTGAGGAACCCGAGCCGGACCGCGAAGTGATTGTTCACGCTCTCGTTGAGCGACGGCTTGTTGCTCCACAGGATCCGCGGGACGAGCGCGTAGGCCGCCGGGTACAGCGTGACGCCGCGACCGTAGGGCACCATGCGGGGGACGAGGTAGTGGACCACCGCGTTGGAGCTGCGCTCGTTGAGCCGCTCGCCGAGGAACGAGAGGTTGTCCCCGGCCACCGACTCGCTGGAGCCGCCGGTCCACTCCTTTTCGAAGCTCCGGCTCATGGCGTCCAGGCTCTCGCCGATGGACAGCCGCTCGTAGTAGTTGGTCCGGAAGCCGATCAGGTCGCGGTAGGCCAGCTTCACGGGCTGCATCACGACCATCATCACCACCACGGCCGCGAAGAACCCCGCCGGTACCCGCCGCGTGCGCGCGAGGTCGGCCAGGGCGGCCACCACGATGGGGTACAGCGCACGCTCCATGCGGCCGGAGAGCAGCCCCACGCACACCGAGGCGACGACGAAGACCACGTATCCCACGTCGAACCAGCGGGCCGTGCGATGCCGGCTCCGTTCGAAGATCATCAGCAGTTGGAGCATCGTCGGCGAGAACACGGACAGCGCCGGGTAGTAGAACGCCTGTTTGCTGCTCTCGTACCAGATCAGCTCGAACGACAGCGCCAGGGACGCGAACGCCGCAGAGAGGAGCAAGGGCTGCGAGATCGGCGGCGACGTGGCCCGGCTCTTCCGCCGGGGGATCACGCGCGCCACGAGCACGAAGCCCGCCACGACGGTGGACACGAACAGCAGATCGCCCTGCAGCGACGCGGTCATCGCGCCTGAGTTGCTCAGCATCGAGAACGGGAACAGGCGGAGCGACTTGCCCTCGTAGAATATGGGGAAGGCCCAGTACAGGTAGTACTGCAGCACCACCCACGCGAGGATGGGCAGCTCGTGGCGGCGGGCGCGCATCGCCCTGAGGAGCACCAGGAAGGTCAGCACCCCCATGACGCCGGCCATGAACGCCTGGCCAATCGTGTAGTCCGCATACGCGAACGCCAGGTGCACCACCAACACGATCGCCGCGCCGACGACGTAGGTCGACCGGGACTGGTACAGCAGTTTCAATGGAACCCTCCCGCCGGTACTTCCCCAATTGCCTCGAGAGGCACCCAACCCGTTGCCCCGTAGAACGCAGGCGGCGGGCCGCAGGGAAAAAAAGGCGGGGGGATCAGTTACCGAGGCGCTCGGCCAGGCGCTTGATGTGGCCGCGGGCCACGCCGCGCACCGCGCAGCCGAGCTCGAGGTAGCGCACGATCCGGGCGTCGTCGAGGATGCCGAATGCGTCGACCACGGCGACGGGGCCGCCGGCCCACCGGACCATCTGGTCGGGATCGAGGTCCCGGTACAGAGCGTGGCGGACGGCGAAGACCACGGCGTGCACGCCGCTGAGGGCCGCGGGCAGGTCCTGCTGGACCTCGAGCACGGACAGCTCCTGCTGGCGCCGGAAGTGCCGCGCCAGGGAGTGGTCGTAGTCGCTGTCCTGGTGGCGCATCTCGTTCCAGACCTGCACGTAGGGATCGTGGACCGAGACGTAGGCGCCCTTCTCGTGCGCCTTGCGGACGATCAGCTCCGACGGGGAGTAGCGGGTGTCGCCCACGTCCTCGCGGTAGGAGCAGCCGAGCATCAGCACGCGGCTGCCCTCGAGCTCGCGGCCCGACTCGTGCAGCGCCTCGCCCACCAGCTCCACCACGTGGAAGCCGCGGGTGTCGTTGATGTCGATGGCGTGGGGTGTCAGGGCGAAGATGTCGCGGTTGCTGCCCAGCAGGTAGCGGTGGGACCACAGCCCGAAGCCGCCGTCCTTGGGCAGGCAGTAGCCGCCCACCCCGGGCCCCGAGAACAGCATGTTGCGGTGCGTGGGCCGCATCTTGATGGCCTCGATGACCTTGACCAGGTCCACGCCGTGCTCCTCGGCGAAGTCCCCCCACTCGGCCGAGAACGCGATGCAGGTGGCGCGGAAGCTGTTCTCCATGACCTTGGCGGTCTCGGACTCCACGGGCGAGTCCAGGACGGTCAGGGGGAACTCCTCGGTGTTGAGCACATTGCGCAGGAACGCCTCGCAGCGCTCGGAGCTGCGCGCGTCCACGCCGGCGCAGACGCGCCAGAAGTCACGGATGGAGCTGACGTACTCGCGGCCGGGCATCACCCGCTCGAAGGAGTGGGCCACCACCGGCGAGGTGCCGAGCTGGCGCTGCTTGAAGCGCTTGTCGAGGATCGGGAAGACCACGTTCTCGGTGGTGCCCGGCGGCACGGTGGTCTCCACCAGCACCAGGGCGTGGGGCGGGATGTAGTCGCCGATGGTCTTGATGGCGGCGCGGAAGGCGGCGATCTCCACCGTGGCCATGGTCACGTTGGCCAGGCCCTTCTTGATGATGTCGCACTGCACGTCCACCACCACCACGTCGGCCAGGGACAGGACCTCCTCGTTGAACGAAGCCGTGAAGGTGCCCCGATCGACCACGGTGCGCTGCACGATCTCGGGGACCTCGGGGTCCTCCGACTCCAGCGGGCAGACGCCGGCGTTGATCATCGGCACCTTCCAGAACGAGCGCGCCGAGGGCCGCTGCAGGCCGACGACGAAGTACCGGGGCTCGCCGTTCTCGTCCGTGGCGTCGGCGACGATGGCGGCCATGACCAGGCCCACGAAGCCCATGCCCATCACCACGACCACCTCGCGTCCCAGCTCGCGCTGCTCGGCCACGAGCTGTTGCACCCGCTGCAATTCCGAGGGGTAGTCTTCGCGCAGGGGCAGCGGATGGATCGTGCCGTCGGGGGCCATCGAGGAGGGCGTTCTCACTGGCTGCATGACCGGATTTCCTTCCCAATTTCGAGAGCGGCCAAGCATACCAGCAAACGTGTCTTTGACACGTCCCCCCTTCCCCACTAAACTCCCGCGCCCAGACGCCGCCGAGGTCCAACGAACAGAGGTGACCCCATGAGCGACGACACGAATACCGGCTTCGACGTGAAGCGCCTGGTGCTCCTCCTGCTAGGCCCCGCCATCTTCTGTGCCGTGTACTTCTCACCCGCATGGCCCGATGCCGTGGACCCCAACGGACAGCACTTCATCCTGACGCCCCAGGGCAAGGCCGCACTTGCGCTGTTCGGGCTCGCGGCCACCTGGTGGGTCACAGAGGTGGTGCCCATCGGCGTCACCTCCATCACCATCGGGGTCGTCCAGGCGATGTTCTTCATCCGCCCGGACATCATGCCCGTGCCGCCGGAGATGGTCGGCACCGACGTCGATTGGGAGCAGATCAAGCCCATCAAGGGGGCCTGGAGGTCCTTCACCGACTTCCTCGCGCCGTCGGTGTGGTTCATCTTCGGCTCGTTGAGCTTCGGCATGGTCTTCACCAAGACCGGCCTGACCAAGCGCCTGGCCTACAAGATGCTGTCCATCGTGGGCGAGCGCACGTCGATGATCTACCTGGGCTGCTTCGTGCTGACGTCGGCCCTGACCCTGATCATGGCCCACACCGCCGTGGCCGCGACCATCTACCCGCTGCTGGTGGCCATCTACGCGCTGTACACCGACGATCCCAAGCCGACCAAGTTCGGCAAGGGGCTGTTCATGGGCATGGCCTTCGTGGCCGGCGCCGGTTCGATCATCACCCTGCTGGGCGCGGCCCGCGGCGCCGTGGCGCTGGGCTTCTACACCCAGATCACCGGCGAGAACGTCGGGTTCTTCGAGCTCGCCTACTACATGTTCCCTGTCGGCGCCCTGATGACGATCATCCTCTGGGCGTTCTTCATGGTCTGGTACAAGCCCGAACAGGCGACCATCCCCGGCCTCAAGGAGCGCTCCAAGGTCCTGTACTCCGAGCTCGGCCGCATCCGCATGCAGGAGATCCTCGCCCTGGTGATCGTGGGCGGCGCCATCCTGGCCCTGGCCTCTCGGTCCTTCCTCCCCGACGGCCACCTCCTCAAGGAGATCGACAAGGCCGCCATCATCCTGCTGGCCACCGTGCTCTTCTTCGTCTTCAAGATCCTCAAGCTCGAGGATCTCGAGTCCACCTCGTGGAACATCATCCTGCTGTTCGGCGGCGCCATGAGCATCGGCTACTGCCTGTGGCAGACCGGCGCCGCGTCCTGGCTCGCCATCAACTGGCTGGCCATGTTCGCCGACGCCCCCGGCTGGGTGTTCGTCGTCTCCATCGCCTTCTTCGTCATGATCATGACCAACCTGATCATGAACGTGGCGGCCATCGCCATATCCATGCCGGTGGCCCTCGTGATCGCGCCGTACCTCAACGTCGCCCCCGAGGTGGTGGTCTTCTCCTCCTTGGTCACCGCCGGCATGCCCTTCCTGCTGCTGGTCGGCGCCGCGCCCAACGCCATCGCCTATGCGTCCAAGCAGTTCACCTCCAAGGAGTTCTTCATCACGGGGATCCCCGCCTCGATCATCCTGATGATCGTCACGACGATCTTCGTGCTCGTGGTGTGGCCGCTGATGGGGATGTCGGTCAGCACCGGCTGATCCCGGCTGGCGGCTACCGCAGCCCGCGCTCAGCCCTCAGATCGTCGTACACCAGGCCCGACACCTCCCGGATCACATCGCCGCGGGTCCGCGCGAACTCGTACAGGCGGGGGTGCTTGCGCGACTTCTCGATGATCCCGACCAGGACGTACGGCGAGGTGACGCCTGCGTCGTCCCGGGCCACGAGGATGCCGGCGTCCCCCACCAGCCGGGCCGTGGTGCCGGTCTTGTCGTACACGGCGGTGCCCGCCGGGATCTCGGGGACGCCCTTGTAGATGCGGTCGCCGTTGGGCAGGTTCATCAGCCGCTTGATCTCGTCGGAGTGGGGCAGCTCGTCGCGCCACAGCGCGCGCAGGAAGCGGGTGTAGTCCTCGGCCGAGGCGCGGTTTCGGTAGGTGCCGCCGCCGGGGGGGATCTTCTCCACCAGCTCGACCCCGGACAGCATGTCGCCGTAGTGGGCGCGCAGGATCTTGCGAGTGCGGGCCACGCCGCCGATCTGGTCGATGAACCAGTTGGTGGACTCGTTGGACGAGCTCTGGAGCATGGCCTCCGCCCGCGCCTTGCTCTTGGGGCCGTAGATGAACCGGCCGCGCTCGACCTCGTGGAAGAACGCCAGGGCCACGAACGGCTTGACCATGGACGCGCACTGGAGCGCGGCGTCGGAGTTGATGGCCACCAGCGTGCGGTCCGCGTCGAGGTCGTACACGACCCAGGCGGTCCGTTCGTCCCGGTCCACCACGCCGTCGTGGCGCAGCCGCTGGATGTGGTCGTTGACCGCGTCGCGCAGCTCCTGGTCCATGCGATCGAACCGCAGGACGAGCTCCTCCGAGGCCGGCTCGGCCACGATCGGTGGGTCCTCGGGCGGCGGGGCCACGCTCGCCGAGGCGCTGTCCCGCACCACGGCCGGGTCCGAGGCCGTGATGATCTCGGGGGAGTGGGCCTCGACCTCGGGCGCCTCGGCCGCCGCCCGCGCGTCCGGTTCGTCGGCGTAGATGCGGTGGACCAGCGAGTAGGTCCCGTCGGCCTCGCGCTGGACCACCAGGTCGCGCGCAGCGTCCTCGCCCAGCGCCGACGCCACCTCCTCGAACCTCCCCTCGCAGATCCGCGGATCGTCACAGGCGCCGTAACGCACGTGATGAAGGCGCTCGAACCCGCGGTCCGCGAGCACGTCGGCCAGCAGGTCGTTGCCGCCGAAGGCCCGCTGCAGGATCCGGTGGTGGGCGTTGGCCACCTCGCGTGCCACCGAGGCGTCGGTGCCGTCGCGGTCGTAGATCACACCGTAGTTCCCGCTGCCGCCGCGCACGATCTGCAGGTGGTCCTCCACGTCCGTACCCAGCTGCTCGGCCACGAGATCGCGGTAGTCCAGCGCGCCGCGGAGGTGCGGCGTCCAGATGTAGCCGATGTCGAAGCTGCCGTCGCCGGTCTCGGCCGAGCACAGGGCAGGCGCACACAGCGCCACGATCAGGACGATCAGGGGATGGGTTCGAACAGCGATCACGGGGCCTCCTGCAACGTCTCTCTTCGGTACCAAGACGCCTCAGCAGGGGTTTGAATTCGCCCCGGACCGCGGCGCGCCTACAACTTGGTGTTGAAGGTGACGTCGAAGTCGGTCACGTCGGCCTGGCCGGCCACCTCCACCTCGAGGCACAGGCCGAGCACGATGAAGTCGCCCGTGGCGGCGCCGCCGGCGCAACCGCCGTCGTCCTCGTCGAGCCACGCGTAGAGCTGCCACACGCCGTCGGCCACCCCGGTGAGCTCGTAAGCGATCTCGTTGGTGGGCCACGACATGTCCGCGTCCGCCAGCTCGAAGCTGGCGACCTCGGTACCGAAGTCGTCGCACGCGCCCTGCAGGGACACGCACAGGGTGCCGAACCCGTCGCCGCTGGGCGGGCAGGTGGAGAACTCGCGGACGATCACGCCGCTGATGGTGGCGTCGGCCGCCACCGTGTCGTCGTCGTCGCCCGTGGCGTCGTCGTCGTCGCCCGTGGCGTCGTCGTCGTCGGCCACGTCGTCGTCGTCGCCCGTGGCGGAGTCGTCGTCGTCGTCGGCCTCGCCGTCGCAGGCGGGCAGCGCGAATCCGACCAGCAGCAGGGACAGCAGCAGCGCCAGGATCTTCGTGGTGTCGGTCATCAGACTCCTCCTCTTGGTGGGTGTTCCACGGGAACTCTATAGGAATGGCCCGCCGTATGTCACGGGCGGTGCGTGGCCCGGTCGGCGCCGTGCTATTCTCCGCCCATGCTCCCCGCGCGCTCTCCCTGGCTCCTCTGGCTCGCGCTGCTGCTGGCCCTCGCCACGGGATGCACCCTCACCGAGCGCTGCCACGAGAACCGCGACTGCCCGTCGCCGATGCTCTGCGACACCGTCGCCGGCGAGTGCGTGTACGAGTGCGGCGGCGACGAGGACTGCGACGGGGTCGGATTCGCGTGTGTGGACCACGTCTGCCAGTTCGACTGCTCCGACAGCGCCGAGCTGGCCTGCCCCGGCGAGATGGCGGCCATCTGCGGGTCCTACTGCATGGACCGCTACGAGGCGTCGCGGCCCGACGCGACCGCGAGCTTCGGCGGCCACGACACGTCCGAGGCCCTCAGCCGCCCCGGCGTGGTGCCCTGGTTCACCGGGAGCCTCACCCCCATGGACGCCGAGGCCGCGTGCGCCGCGGCGGGCAAGCGGCTGTGCCTGCCCCGCGAGTGGGAGGTGGTGTGCTCGGACGTGGACCAGACCGCCTACGTGTACGGTGACACCTACGACCCGGTGGTCTGCAACGCGGTCGACACCCATTGCGATCCCGAGTGCGGGGTCTACCCGGACTGCTACTGGGACTGCGAGTCCGACTACCACGTCCTGCCCACGGCCTCGTTCCCCGACTGCGCCAACCGCTTCGGCGTGTACGACCTCAGCGGCAACGTTTGGGAGGCGGTTGCGGGGGACGACGGCGCCGACCACTTCCGCGGCGGGGCGTTCAACTGCGGTGATCCGGCGCTGGCCCACACCTGCGCCTACGACGGCGTGGCGGCCGGGCCGTTCCCCTCGGCGCGCGGCTTCCGGTGCTGCGCGGACGGGGAGCCCGGGCCATGACGGGGAGGGTCGCCCTGACGCTGGTCCTGCTGGTGTCCCTGGGGGTTCCCCGGGGAGCCGGCGCGTCCCAGCCCCTGCCGCCCGAAGACGTCCTGCGGCTCCACGCCCGAGCCTATCTCGAGCAGGGCAACCGCCTGTGGGCCCTCAAGATCCTGCTCGAGGCGGTCGAGGCCGCGCCCCACGACCTCGAGACCCGGACCTGGGCCATCTGGCTGCTGATCCAGGACGGCGACCTGCGGCGCGCCCAGCACCTGCTGGACACGGCCGTCGTCCCCCCCGAGGGCCCCCTGGCCGGTCGGGTGGCGCTCCTCGACGCCGCCATGGCGCGCGTGCAGGGAGACGAGGCGTCCGCTACAGCGATCGTCGAGGAGATCGGCGACCGTGAGCGAGAGCTGTTCGCCGAGGACCTGCCGTTCTTCGACGACCTCCGCCGCTCGCTGACCGGGAACCCGGGCCACCCCCTCGGCGGCCGCGTGCTCCTCGGCGGCGGCTACACCTCCAACGCCATCCAGAGCGCCCCCCAGGACGCCGGCGCCGGCCTCGACGGCGCGGGCTCGGCGCTGCTGGCCGCGGACGGCGTGATCCGAGCCGAGCCCTGGGTCTCGCCCCACGCCCGCCCCCTGGCCGAGGGCCGCATCAAGGCCCTGGCGCCCCTGGGCGAGGTCGCGCGGGGGCTGGGCTACGTGGACCTCGCCGGCCGCGCCGGGGGCGAGTTCGGCCCCACCGACGGCTTCCGCCTGCGCCTCCTGTACAGCTACGAGATCCTGGCCCTGCGCGACTCCGGCTGGTCCATGGTCGCCCACCGCGGCGAACTCGAGGCCGACGTCGCGGGTGGGCTGCAGGTCTTCGTGGGGGCGGGCCGCCGCATCTACACCCACCTCCCCCGCACCCGCACCGAGGTGGACGGCGGCGTGGCCGCGGTGCTGCCCCTGGGTCGCGGCTGGAACCTCACCGGCGTGGCCGCCGGCCGGGTCCAGCAGGCCCGCAACGAGGCCTTCCACGACCGCGGCCTCACCGGCCTCGTCCGCCTGCGCGTCCCCCTGCCCCACGACGCGATGATCAAGGCGCGCGTCCTGGGCTCCGTGGACGTGTTCCCCCACTCCGAGGCCTACTACGGCCTGGTCCGCCGCGACGCGATGCTCCGTGTCGAGGCGGGCCCCTGGACCCCGCCGGTCGAGGGCTGGCGCATCGGCGCCGTGTACAGCCTGACCCACCGCAACTCGTCCGTGGACAACGCCACCGACACCTTCTCGTACACCGACCATCGCATCCTGCTGCAGTTCCGCTGGGAGGGCTCCCTCGATCCACGCCGCCCGCGCCGCGCGCGCCCCGGCCGCGGGCACCAGGCGTTGCCCTACGGGCTCGCCGAGGAGGATTCGGGCCTCGAACGTATCCAGGATCTGCTGCGCCAGGAGGACGGCGCGCGGCGTGGGTCGCAGTGTGTCGACTGAGAAGAACTCGCGAACAGGCGTAGAGACGAAAAGACGTCCGACGGCGTAGACTGTTCCCAGGGAGGGTGCCATGGGAACCACGAACACGCTGCTCGGCCTGGTGGTCGCCTGCCTCGCATTCGCAATCGCGGCGTGCACGCCCTGCGAGCCCGGAGAGACCCAACCCTGCACCTGCACGGACGGCGACTCGGGCGCACAGGTCTGCAACGACGAGGGCGCCGGATGGGAGGAATGCACGTGCGCGGGCGATGACGACGACGACGTGGGCGGGGACGACGACGTGGCATCGGACGACGACACAGGGACCGGGGATGACGACGACACGGGGACGGGGGATGACGACGACGCGGCCGGGACCTGGGCGGACGCGGCGGTCGGTGGCTACGAGGCCGACTGGATCGACTACGCCCACTCGTGCGGCCTGCGAGGCGACGGATCGGTCACCTGCTGGGGGAACAACGACCACTGGCAGGCCACGGCGCCCGCGGGCACCTTCAGCCAGATCGAGGCGTGCGACAAGCACTCGTGTGGCCTGAAGTCGGACGGCACGGTCGAGTGCTGGGGCTACCCCAACTCGGTCCTGGACGACATCCCCACCACGGTGTTCCAGTCCTTCGACACCGGCGGGCAGCACGCCTGCGGCGTGAAGGCAGACGGGACCATCGAGTGCTGGGGTTACGACTACTTCGGCGGGCTCGATGTCCTTCCCGGCAGCTACACCCAGGTCATCGCCATGTTCGGATCGTCGTGCGGCCTGCGCACGGACGGCACGGTCGCCTGCTGGGGCTGCCTGCACGGGACCGACTACGGCCAGTGCGCGCCCCCCAACGGGACGTTCTCGATGATCGCGGGCGGCGTGTACCACGCCTGCGGTGTGAAGTCCGACGGCTCGGTCGAGTGCTGGGGAGACGACGGCGAGGGCGCCGCCGAACCGCCGGTGTTCGACACCTGGACCTTCCTCGCCGCCGGGACCCACTTCACCTGCGGCATCCGCGTCGACGGGACCATCGCGTGCTGGGGGAGCTGCCTCTACGGCGAGTGCGACGCCCCCACCGGGACCTACGTCGACCTCGCCTCCGCGCACGCCCACTCGTGCGCGATCACGGACACCGGCGCCATCGCCTGCTGGGGGGTCAACGCCGACGGCTGCTGCGTCACGCCGTGATTCGCAGCTCGGGAGACCGCTCCGATCGATCCGGAATCCGGATCGCAAACCAGAGTCTCTAGCATCGAACGGACGGTTCGATCCGGATTTCGGACCGTTTTGGTAGGTCTGCCGGTCAGAGCCGCACGCGGGCGAACGCGATGAGGAAGCCCATCGGCTTGGCCGGCGTCAGATCAGGTCGCAGGTGAGCTTGCCGGCCTCGACGGTGCACACCATCTCGGTGTGCAGCTTGGTCGGCGGGTTGTCCCCCAGCTTCAGCTCGCAGCCGGACTTGCCCTCCAGGGACTGGGTGGCGCCCGCAGGGAGGGTGCCCTGCTCGGTCTTGCGGCCGCAGACGAGCTCGTAGGGGTGATCGACGGTGTCCTTGCTGGTCAGCTCCGGAGGAATCCCGTCGCAGGGGAGGGCCGGGAGCGCCCAACACAGGGTGATCGCGGCGGTGAGGACGAATCCGAGGAGCGGGCGCGGGTTCATCGCAGTCCCCTGAGGTACACGACGGTCGTCACCCAGTTTGCCACGAGCATGCAGCAGGCGAACACGATGGAGTGGAGGCTGAGCAGGGCGAGGCCGCTGACGCCGTTGCCGATGAAGCAACCGCGGCCGATGGAGGCGCCCGCGCCCACGAGCACGCCGCCGGCCAGGGCGAGCAGCAGGGTGGTGGCGTCGGCGGAGCGCAGCTTCCACGTCCGCTGAACGACGGCGGAGACCATCGAACCCAGGACGATGCCGCCGACCAGGGCGACGAGCCACGCCGAACCCTCGATCTCGCCGGTGGTCAGCCAGGCGAAGGCGCCCTTGACCCCGCCCATGCCGCCGAGGGGGTAGTTGCGCCCCGCAGCGGTGGACAGCGGGTAGGCGATCCAGCCGAGGACGCCGACGAGCACGCCCGCGGTGATGGGGGACAGGCTCCGGCGGCTCCACGAGCCGGACCCACCACCGCTCCCGGGCTTCCACATCAGGCGCAGGGCCACGCCAAGGACCGCCACGCCGAGGATCCCCAGGCCGCCGGCCAGCAACGGGAACGGCAGCTGGGCCACCTCGTCCAGGCCGGCGGGGGGCCGGGTGGACTTCGTCCACTGCACCAGCGCGGTCTTGAGCGCGGTGCCGGCGCCGTGGTCCATCACCACCGCGCCGAAGGCGATGCCGGGCAGCGCGAGCAGCGACGTCACGCGGCCCTCGCCCGCCTTGTACAGGGTGCCGGTCACGCAGCCGCCGGCCAGGACCATGCCCACGCCGAACAGGGCGCCGCCGGCGATGGCGGAGGCCAGGCGCATGGGTTTGGGGTTGATCACCACCAGATCCAGGTGCGCGAGAGTGGCGAAGCCGATCATGGACACGAGCACGGCCGCGGCGATGCCGGCGAGGCCGCGGAGATCCCGGTGCAGCACGGCCGTGCTCAGCAGCGACGAGCCGCAGAAGCTGCCGCGCTGGAGCACGACTCCGAACACCAGCCCCAGTATCAGCCCCGAAGTGACGATGGTCACGGTCGCCTCCCCTCGCGCCGGCTCACGGCGAGTACACCCGCCCCTTGGCCCGATCGTGGGCCTCCTCGAGCACGTCCACCAGCTCCTCCACCTCCATCTCGCCCTCGTACCGGCGCCCGTCGATGAAGAACGTCGGCGTACCCTCCACGCCCAGCTCCAGTCCGGCGCGCTTGCCGGCCACGAGCCGCTCGGTCAGCGCGGGCTCCGCGAGCAGCGCCTCGAAGCGCTCCCCGTCGAGGCCGAGCGCCTCGGCGCGCGCGCGGCGCTGGTCCACCGCGAAGGTCTCGAAGCCGTCGAACACGTCCTGCAGGTACGCCCACGGCGCGCCCATCTGTGCGGCTGCGAGCACCGCCAGCCCCGCCTCCTTGGCGTGGGGGTTGCTGCGCAAAGGGAACAACACCACGGCCAGCCGGACCTTTCCGGCCAGGGGGCCTGTCTCGACCGCGTCGAGCAGCGGCGGGGTCATGCGGGCGCAGTGGATTCCACGCGCGTCGGCGAACTCCACCAGGGTCACCGGGGCGTCCGGATCGCCGGCGACCGGCACTTCCGAGAGGTCGACCTCGGCGAGCGGATATCCGGGGAGGAACGTCCGCGCCCGACCGGCCAGCGCACGCGCGATCTGCTCGTCGTCCTGACCCGCGGCGACGCGGCGGCACACGTTCGCCGCGATGCGCTCCGCCAGCGCGCAGACCGCCTGGGCCTCCAGGCACTCGTCCAGGGTCCGGTCGCAGCAGTCGTGGATGTACAGCGAGGCGAACAGGGTGTGCGCGCGGGCCGCCTGTCCCTCGTCGAGGGCCGCGCAGTCGGCGCGGGCGTACCCGCACAGCGCCGCGCCGGCGAGCAGGAACGAGGCCAGGAATCCGATGCGCTTCACCCGGCCTCCTCAGAACATCAGCGCGAACCCGCCGCCGAGGCGCAGGTCGTCCAGGACGTAGGGCTCGTGGTAGGCGTAGTGCCCGTCGGCCGAATCGACGAGGAAGCCCACCGGCTCGGCCGTGGATCCGGCGAGGGTCGGCTCGCCCGGCACGTCGATGCGGGTGTAGCCCACCTCGAAGCTCAGGCGGAAGGCGTCGGCCAGGTTGATGTGGATGCCGCCGAACACGTCGAAGCCGGGGCGGAACTGGCTGGCGTGGGGCGTCACGTCCGGATCGGCCGTGCCGCCGGCCTCGCCCGTGATCAGGAAGCTCAACTCCTCGGGCAGCTCCGTGCTCGTCTGCACGCTCATCAGCGCCGCCCCGACGCCCACGAAGGGCTGGACACGGTGGAAGAACGGGTAGGCGGGCGAGTCCTCGCCCACGGTGATCTCGTACTCGAACTCCACGAGCGCCCCGGCGGCGAGGAACGACGCCGGTACGGTGGAGCCGGTGAGGGATTCGGGGACCTGGTACTGGTCGTAGTAGCTGATGTTCGCCGACGAGCCGTCGCCGCGGTGGATCAACGCCGCGAAGGCCACGCGGAAGCCCACGCCGTGGCCCACCATCACGTGCAGGTACGGCAGCATCAGCGCCGCGCCGGTGGAGGTGGTCACGCCGTTGCCCTCCTGATCCAGGGCGGCGAAGCCGTTGAACCCGAGCCGGAACAGGCGACGGTGGGGCGGCCGGGGGCCGTCGTCGCGCTGGTCGGGGACGTCGGAGATGCCGTCGATCTGCTCGCGGACCTCCTCGTCGGATGGGCCCTTCTTCGGGCCGCGCCGGGTCCGCATCTCCCGCGGCGGCGGCCCGTCGTCCAGATCCGTCTGGGCGGCCTCCTCCTCGGGATCCGCGAACAGGGCCGCGCAGGCCTCGGCGAGCCCGGTGTCCAGCTCGTCGGTCTCCACGGCGGTGACGTCCTCGCTGCCCAGGAACTCGCCGGTACCGGCGTCGTACAGCTTCAGGGTCAGCGAGTACGCCGAGTCGAAGACGATGGCGCTGCCCGACACGACCCACCCGGCGCCGATGGCCTGGCCGATCTCGACCTCGCAGTCCCCCTCGCAGCCCGCCAGCTCGGCGGCCTTGGCCTGGATCATCGCCCCCATGGCCACCGCGTCGATGACGCTCCACTGGCCCGGATCGAGGCGGCTCGTCGCGGCGTCTCGGACCCTCTGGGTCAGCCGGATCAGCTCCCCGTCGACGATGGTCCCGTCGCCGGTGATCTCCAGCACGGCGAGGCGATCGGCGGCCTGCGCGGCCCCGACGGGGAGCGCCAACAGCAGCGCGGTCAGTGCGAACAGCGTCCTCATAACAACCCTACCCACGGCACGATGGCCATGAACCCGAACATCACCACCACGAACCCCCCGCAGATCCCCCAGAAGCGCGTCCACGACGAGATCGCCACTCCGTCGACCTCCATGTCCGACAGGTCCACGAACTGGTGGACCGACCGGCGGAACCACCCCCGCGCGACCGTCTGACCGCCCACCGCGCTCTTGGCCTTGCCGAACGCGAAGAACAGGTTGCCGAAGAACGGGATCAAGCTCTCGTAGTTGAGGTTGACCAGCCCGCCGGAGCGGTCCTTGAGCGTCACGTCCTCGCCGAAGTAGGCCCCGGCCTGGGCCTTGCCGATGACCTCGCCCTCGAGCTGCACCGGCCGGCCCCGCAGCGGGCTGGCGTAGGGGTCGCACATGAGCTCGTACATGGTCGTGGGCTCGAAGTTGCGGCCCACCGAGTAGCGGTACAGCCCCTTGAGGACCATGCCGCAGCCCAGCCCCAGGACCACCAGCGGGAAGAACGGCGCGTCGGGCACAACCAGCGCGCTGATGGCCGTGAGCAGCAGCCCCGCGGCCAGGCCCAGCCACGGCGCGTAGTAGATGATCACCTCGACGAAGAACTTGCCCCACAGGCGGCCCTTGTCGAGGTTCTGGCCCTCCCGGTCCACCGCACGGAAGTCGAACAGCGGCTCCTTGCCGAGACCCTCGGCGGATTCGTTGAGCGCCCGCAGCCGCTTGCCCGTCAGGGGATGTGTCGAGGCGATCTCGCACACCTTGGCCCAGGGGTTGTACAGGTCGAACAGCATCACCGGCGCCACCTTGGCCGCGTCGAAGCCGCCCCCGCCCGTGACCGGCACGGCCTCGGCCTCGAGCGCAGCCGAGCCGTCGGTGGGGTACTCCGTGGCGCGCAGGGCGTTGCCCACCGTGGTCGCCGCCTTGTGGTCGAAGATGCCCATGGCCCGGGTGGACTTGAGCAGCCGGCTCTCCTTGCCCGCGTTGGCCATCTCGGCCATGCCGTAGGCGATCTTGACCAGGGCACGCTGCAGCGGCGCAGGGTCCCCCATGACGCGGGCCGCGAACTGATCGGCCATGTACTCGCGAGCTCGGCTCAGCAGCAGCAGCAGGTAGCTGCCCACCCAGTAGAACAGCAGCGACAGTATCCCGATCAGCGGCAGGGGGTTCTTCCGGCCGAGGCGCACCCGGATCAGGATGTGTCCCATCTCGTAGAGGATCTGCAGCAGCGTCGCCGCCAGGGTCATCAGGATGAAGTCCAGGTGCTTGATGTGGCCCAGCTCGTGGGCCATCACCGCGCACACCTCGTCCGTGTCCAGGAACCTGAACAGTCCTTCGCTGCCCACGACCCGCGCGTTGTGGGGGATGGAGCCATACGTATACGCCGTGGGGTTGTCGTCCTGGACGATCCGCATCTTCGGCAGGGGAATACGCTTCTCCTTGCAGGTCTGCCGGATGAACGCCCCCACCTCCGGGTACTCCTCCTCGAACTCCTCGAAGGTCAGCTTGCGCAGCTTGTACACCCACCCCTGGATCAGGTCGGTGAGGAACGGCGAGATCGCCCAGCTGACGAAGTTGATCATCACCGTCAGGACGATCATCAGCGCCGCTGGGATCAGCCCGCCCCAGAACGCCGCGATGAGGAAGATCGTGCCCACGAACCCCAGCAGGACACCCAGGGTCAGCGTGGACGCGAAGAGCATCCGTAGGTACATGAGGCGACCTTTCCCCTCGTGCGCGATAGATAATGGGGACGTTCACGGTTCAGCGAGATATGAGAATAACCCGGTTTCTCGTGGACGTCCCTTTTCTCCGAGACCTCGACGAGAGGAGCATCGATGCCATCCCGAACGCGCCTCACCCTCCTGGGCTTCCTTCTCCTGTTCCTGCTCGCGGGCTGCGGCAGCGAGGCCGGCGACGACGACAGCGCCCCTGCCGCGGACGACGACGACGCCACCGCGGACGACGACGACGACACCACCGCGGGCGACGACGACGACACCACCGCGGGCGACGACGACGACACCACCGCGGGCGACGACGACGACTCCAGCGAGGTCACCGACGAGGACGGGGATGGCTGGTCCGTGGAGGACGGTGACTGCGACGACACCGACGCTGCGGTTCATCCGGACGCCGAGGAGGTGGCCTGCGACGGCATCGACAACGACTGCGACGGAGTCCTCCACGAGTGGGACACCGACGACGACGGCGACGGCGTCAACGAGTGCGACGGTGACTGCGACGACGCGAATCCCGAGATCCACCCCGGCGCCGCCGAGTCCTGCAACGCCGTGGACGACAACTGCGACGGCGACATCGACGAGGGCTTCGACCTGGACCTGGACGGCCAGACCACCTGCGGCGGCGACTGCGACGACGGGGATCCCGACGCCTACACCGGCGCCCCTGAGCTCTGCGACGGCCAGGTGAACGACTGCGCCGGCCAGCTACCCGCGGACGAGGAGGACCTCGACCTCGACGGGTTCATGGGCTGCGCGGGGGACTGCGACGACGGCGACGACCAGATCAACCCCGGCGCCCTGGAGATCTGCGACGGGGTGGACAACAACTGCGACGGGAACGCGGACGAGGGCGTCAGCGACCTCGGCGGCGGGTACGACTGCCCGGCGCTGAGCTGCTACGACGTGCTCCAGGACCAGCCCGCCGCCACGGACGACACCTACTGGATCGGCGAGCCCGGCCCGGCCGACGCCATCGAGGTGTACTGCGACATGACCAGCGGCGGCTGGACCCTGGTCTACCGCGCGACCAACAGCGGCATCATCGAGAACGTCTACGCCACGACCCCCGACGCCTACGGCTCCACCCCCATCACGCCGTGGGCCACGGGCGAGCACAAGCTCCACGACGACGTCGTCAACGACATGCGCGCGGGCGCCGTGCTCAACGACATCTCCGTGGTCGTCTACTACGAGGGGGCGCTCCTGGGACAGTCGTGGCACCCGAGCAGCTGTGCGCTGCAGACCGGGACGACGCTACCCGCCGGCGACATCTGCAACTCCAGCACCACCACCGGCCCCGACGCCACCGACTACATCCAGAGCGGCCACCAGGGCACGCTGACCCGGTGGTACGTGGACGCGGACTTCGGCTTCATCTGGCTCAACACCCACATCGGGCCGGTCCCGGGCGGAACCCACCACTACGGCGGCCTGCCCGAACCGTACTGCACCTGGTACGACCACCGGACCTGCCCCGGCGCGTCGGAGTTCGAGATCTGGGTTCAGTAGTCCTCCAAGACGCGAGGGAGGGGCCGCGGTCTATCCGCCGGTGTCGGCCAGACGAAAAGCCCACCGCATCCGATCTCGCTCCGGCCTCCCCAGCCCGTGAACCTCAGCGGCCTGTGGCCAGCTCCGCACCGCCTGGCGGACCTCGTCGAGGATCTCGGTCGCCGCTGAACGCCCCAGCCTGAAGTGGGGTGCGACCTCCAGGGCGAGATCGAGATCCTGGGCGTTGTCGGTCTCCGAGATGTTCAACTTGAGACCTCCGCCGAGGGGATCGGGGTTCATGTCGTAGGCGGGGGAGAGGACCCAACCGCGAGGGGTGAGCATGAAGCTGTGGTTGCGCAGGTGGTCGTCCGTGTTCGAGACGCAGACGAAGAACACGATCCGGCGCCAGAGCTGTTCGAGATCGGCCGCAGTGCTGCCCCCCAGCCGCGTGAGGAGGTCCGCCAGCTCGAGGTAGCTCACACCCTCGTCGGCGTCGTCACCATCCCGCCGCTCCAGGAGGGTCATGGCCGAGGCCATGTGCAGCCGACGCCCACCTTCCGTCCGGTCGAATCGACGGCTGAGGAAGGTGTGGAGCCGCGCTCCGAACCGCCGGGTTCGGGCTTCGGGGACGCTCACCCCGGCTCGCCGGGCGAGCGTGTGGACGACCCCCTCCCAGGCGCCCACGTCGTGGGTGTCGTGTCTGCTGGGGAACTTCGCGATCCAGAGCCGCTGCTGCTCGTCGATCACGCTCGCCTTGGGCCGCGCTCCACCCAGCGAGCTGCCCGGGACGACGAGCATGGCGAGCCACTTTCCGAGGTCCGGATTCGAGTCCGCGTCTTCGCGTTCGAGCTGCCAGCTGGCGTGCTCGAGATCGCGCAACGAGGTCCAGGGCGGCGTGGCGAGATCCTCGTCGTCGTCGAGGAACGGCCCCCCCATTGAAAAGCGCAACGCGCCAGGGCGATGGCCGTCGAACACGCCGAGCAGGTAATCCGACTCGGCCAACCGGCGGGGACGGCGTCCCTCGACACGAGCCAGGTGCGCCTCACGCCGTCGCATGAGCACCCGCCCCCAACGGTCGGGGGCCGAATCGAGGAAGACACCAAAGCTGGGTTGTCCGGCGGTCGGGTACTGCGCGCCAGCGTACAATCCCAGCGCAGGATCGAGCTGGCTGTGGTGACGGCTGGACAGCCACGATGGCTCGTACTCGAACGAGAAGATCTCCTTTCCCCGAGAAGGACTGACCGAGAGCCACCCCATCAGGATGGGGCCGCCCAGCTCGGTCCAGTCGGCGAACACCTCGATCGACTTTCTCTCGCTCACGAGTTCCTCCTGGGAGCCCTGCGGGGAGTCGGCAATCCCAGGTCCTGGAGCTTGCGCCCCAGCTCGTCGTCTCGGGCGACGCTCGCGAGGCCTTCGTGCAGGCCCAGGCTGTGCAGCACGTTGGCGTAGGCGCCCAGGGTGACACCCGCGTCACCGCGTTCGACGGAACGGAGCGTCGTGCGGGACATCCCTGCTCGCTCTGCGACGAGCTGCATGGAGAAACCTCGCCGGAGCCGAGCCAGGCGGATGTTCTCGCCCAGGGTCTCGAGGATACGGCGGACAGACGGGTGCTGAATGGTGGTTCTTCGCGCCATAATGATCAATATTCTACCCCGAATGATCGGATGTCGGGCGTTATTTTGTTCATTTGGACTGTGCGAGGGGGGAAAGGAGCGGGGCTCTCAGAGCGTGCGGCCCAGCACCGGGGACAGCTGCGCGTAGAACGCCGCGGCGAGCACCAGGTCCTCGACGGGAATCCGCTCGTCGGCCACGTGGGCGAACCGCTCCTCGCCGGGGCCGAAGCCGATGGTGGGGATGCCGAGGCGGCCCATGGAGGCCACGCCGTTGGTGGAGAAGATCCAGCGGCTGACGGCGGGCTCGCGGTCGAGCACGTCGGCGGCGGCGCCCACGCCGGCGCGGACCAGGGGGTGGTCGGCCTCGAGGATCCAGGTCGGGAACTCCTTGGGGGCGGTGACCTTCAGGCCGGTGTGGCTGGTCGCCTCGTAGGGCAGCACGTCCACGGAGCAGCCCTCGGGGAGGATGTCGGCGACCTCCTGGCGAGCCGACTCCGGGGTCTCACCCACGGTCAGGCGGCGGTCCAGGTACACCGACGTGGAGTCGGGCACGGTGTTGAGCGAGCCGGTGAGGCACTCGACGAACGTCGCGGCGATGGTGCCCTTGCCCAGGAAGTCGTCGTGGGCGAGGCGCTCGTTGAGCTGCTCCACCCCGACCGCGGCCTTGGCCGCGCGGTACAGGGCGTTGACGCCGCGGTCCGGGGCCGAGCCGTGGCAGGAGCGGCCGGTAGCGTCGATACGGAGCTCACAGCGGCCGCGGTGGCCGCGGTAGATGTCCAGGCCGGTGGCCTCGCCGAGCACCACGAACTGGGCGGGCACGTCCGAGTTCTCCAGCAGGTACTGCAGGGCCAGGCCGTCGCAGTCCTCCTCCTGGACCGTGCCGGACAGCCACAACGACACACCGTCGAGCAGGCCCAGGTCCCGGGCGATGGCCGCGCCGTACACCATCGAGGCCATCGCGCCCTCGTTGTCCGCCGTGCCGCGGCCGTACACGCAGCCGTCCTTGACCTCGCCGCCGTAGGGATCCACGGTCCACGCGTCGCGGTCCGCCACGGACACCGTGTCCACGTGGGCGTCCAGGAGCAGGTGGACGGGGCCGTCGCCGACGCGGCCGATGGCGCTGCCCATGCCGTCCACGCGGGCCTCGTCGAAGCCGAGCTTCTCCATCTCCGCGACGATGCACTTCACCACCTCGCCCTCCTCGCACGAGGGACTGGGGAAGGCCACCATGGCCTGCAGGAACTTCACGATCTCGTCGGTACGCCGACGTGCTTCTTGTACGACCTTCTGACTCATCGATATCTCCTTCGCCCCGACCCCGGTTCCGGGAGGGGTGCAGGCGGAAATAGCCCAAATCGCAACGAATATCCAGATGCGTCGCGCGCGGATATGGGGTAAAGATCCCCGGCCCCGACGTGGGCGAACGGAGAGAACCATGGACGAGAAGGCACTGAGCAAGCTGTACGGACGCAGTCTGTTGTTGACCCAGGACTGGAAGCGACCCGAGCTGGACACCCTGCTGGAGGTGGCCCGCGCCTTCAAGGAGCTGGACAGCGCGGGCGCCCGCACTGACTGGATTCCGGCCGAGCTGGCCTACGCGGTGTTCTTCGACAACTCCACCCGCACCAAGTCGGCCTGGGCCGGCGCCTCCACCCGCCTGGGCATGAACCCGGTGATCGTGGACGGCTCGTCCACCCAGGTGGCCCACGGCGAGACCGCCGAGGAGACCGGCGCCATGCTGGGCATGAATGCCCACGCCATGGGCATCCGCCACGACCTGATCCTGGGCGAGGGCAACGCCTTCATGCGGGACCTGCAGACGGGCATCGACGACTACCTCGAGGCCTCGGGCAGCGAGCGCAAGGTGCCCATCGTCAACCTGCAGTGCGACATCGACCACCCCACCCAGACCCTGGCCGACCTCATGTGGCTCCAGGAGAACTTCCCCGACGGCCTCGAGGGCAAGAAGATCGCCATGAGCTGGGCCTACTCCCCCAGCTACGCCAAGCCCCTGTCCGTCCCCCAGGGCATCATGACCCTGCTGACCCGCTTCGGCGCCCACGTCAGCCTCGCCCACCCCGAGGGCTACCGGCTGATGGACCCCTGCATCAAGGCCGCCAGGACCAACGCCCGCCGCCACGGCGGCAAGTTCGAGATCGTGAACGACATGGACGCCGCCTTCGAGGGCGCCGTGGCGGTCTACCCCAAGAGCTGGGGGCCCTACGACCTGATGATGGAACGCGTCGAGGCCAACCGCGCCAACGACAAGGCCACCATGGGCGACATCGAGCAGCGCGCCCTGACCCGCAACGCCCAGTTCACCGACTGGATCTGCGACGAGCGCCGCATGGCCCTGACCGAGGGCGGCGACGCGCTGTACATGCACTGCCTGCCCGCCGACATCGGCGACGAGGTCACCCCCGGCGTCATGGACCTGCACCGGGTCAACGTGGCCAAGGAGGCCAACTTCAAGGTCTACGTGATCATGGCCATGCTGGCCGTGGCCAAGGTGCCGGACCTGGCGAGGCGGTTGAAGTCGGCGGTGTAGCGATCTCGGGGGGCCCATGCATTCGATCCCGCTCCTGGAGCTGAGCCAGGCCATCCTCGCCGTCAGCCTGCTCCTGGGCGCGACGCCAGCGCTCGGCAACGAGGCCGAGTTGAACGATCTGCAGTTGATCGTCGATGGCGTGAACAGCGCCTCGTCGGAACAGAAGATGCCGCTGTTGGCCGGCGTGTTCGCCGTGGGGGCGCGCGACCACGGATGGGACGTGGGCACGTGCCCCGACGCCTGGGACGCCCTGTCGAAGCGCATCCCGGACGCGGAGAAGGAGCGGGCCGTCCTGCTCGCGTACCCGGGCTGCCCGGCCATGTGCGCGCGCAGCGACATCGAGGCCACGGCGCGCGCGGTGGTCGGCGCGCACCCGCTGAAGCGCACGGCCGTGCTGGTCCAGGCCTGTGACGCCGAGGGTCCGGAGGCGGTGTTCTCCGGGGAGCGGGCGTGGATGCGCGATCAGATGTCCTACTGGGAGTACTGGGCGTACCGTTCGATGTTCGACGCGGCCTACCAGCGGCTCGACGCCATCGGGAGCGAGCAGGCTGCTGCGACGCGCGCGGGGTTCGAGGAGTTGCTGGAGATCGTGTCGCGCAACCTATCCCGGCACCTGCCGCCGAACATCGAAGGGCTGGAGCTGCCCCGGACTCACGCGACGACGCTGCCGTGGAAGGGCCCCTACTCCCATGTGTGGATCACCGAGGACCGGATCGCCGTCGACGGCGTGACGGTGTGCACTCTCCGGGACCACAGGGTGCCGGCGGACCAGCTGACGGACGGCACGATATCCCCGCTGCTGACCGCCCTGCACGCGGCGTGGGAGTCCAGCGCCGCGGCCCACGAGAGGGAGTTCGGGCGGCGCGTTCCGTTCTCGGCCCGGCTGCTGATCCTGCCCGACCGGCGCGTGCACGCGGAGGTCCTGCAGCAGGTGCTCCAGACGGCGTCCGCGGCGAGGATCTGGGAGACCCAGGTCGCGGGCTACAACACCGACCTCCAGCGGCTGGCGCGCGTCCGCCTCGAGCTGCCGGCCAGGGAGCCGCCCGGTGGGCGCGGCGGGCTCGGTCTGACCGTGGAGGTGACGACGACGGAGCTCGTGGTGCGGGGGCAGTCGGCGTCCCTCGACGGCGGCGTGACCATCCGGCGCGAGGACGGTCTGCCCGACGCGTCTGCGCTGGCCGATCTGTGCAAGAGCCTCAAGGCCGAGTGGCCCGACGAGATCTTCGTCGAGGTCGCCCCGGCCCCGGACGTGCCCTACCAGAACCTGGTCGTGGTCCTCGACGCGACGCGCGGGCCGGCGGTGAACGCCTGGACCGACGGCGACCGGTTCCCCTACGCCATGCTCCGGCGCGCGACACCCGCGCCCTGATACCCTCGAAATGCCCGCTGTCCTGGTACGCCGGTTGAAAGCCTCTCGGCTCCACCAACCGAGGAGAGACGCCATGACCCGACTGACCCATCTCCTGTTCCTGTCCGCCCTGCTCGCCCTCGCCGGCTGCCCCGACGAGGCCGGAGACGACGACACCGCGGGCGACGACGACGACGCCACCGCGGACGACGACGACGCCACCGGAGACGACGACGACGCCACGGCGGACGACGACGACGACACCACCGGGGACGACGACGACGACATGACCTGGCCGGTGGAGCCGCAGGACGGCACGGTCATGCTGGTGTACTCGACGTCGATGGGGGTCGAGGTGGTGTTCTTCCAGGCGTTCTTCTGGGATCTCGACATCCACTCGATGCCCGAGACCGCGCTGGAGCCGCCCGACACCATGGACGAGTGCTCGGTCTTCGTGGGCACGTGGGACGACCTCGCCATGACGGGAGAGATGGAGCCGCTCAACGCGGGGGTGCTGACGCTCACGGGGCCGACCGGCTCGTGGGAGGTGACGCCCACGGGGGGTCAGGACCCGTACTACCAGGAGATGTACATGGCGTCCGAGTTCGAGTTCGAGGCGTCGTACGACCTGGCCGGCTCCGGGCTCGACCTGGCGGCGTTCGAGGAGACCGGCGCGCTGTACCTGCCCGCGCCGACGCTGCTGACGGCGCCGGACCCGAGCGAGACGCTCCACGTGGGTAGCGAGCTGGAGGTCACCTGGTCCGGTTCGGGGGAAGGGCAGGTCCTGATCCAGATCACCGCGCAGACCGTCGATGACCAGGCCGGCATGGTGTACTGCTGGGCCGACAACGACGGCGCGTTCACCGTGCCCGCGTCGGCCCTGTCCCAGATGCCGGCGGACAGCGAGATCGGCTTGACGTTCATGGACGTGGTGATGGAGCCGCGGGAGATCGACGGGCGATCGATCACCTTCTGGGGTGGCTCGGTGTACTACCTCATGACCCAGGACATCCCCGGTTGAGCGCCCGCTGACACGGTGAATCATCTGAAAACTAGATAGTTCATCTATAATCTCCCTGAGGACGCCCACCGCAGGGAGGTACGCCGTGGCCCTGAACACCCGCCTGACCGGAACCACCATGGGGGACCGCCTGCGCGAGCTGCGGTCGCTGCGCCACTACAGCCAGACCCGCCTCGCCACCCGCCTGGGGGCCTCTCAGAGCCTGATCTCGGAATGGGAGGGCGACCGCAAGACCCCGTCCCTGGCGCAGCTCAAACGGCTCGCCCGGGCCCTGGACGTGCCGATCCTCCACCTGCTCCAGGGGCAGGCCCAGCCCGGAGACGACGCGCTTCTGTCGGAGCTGCGGTGGTACGGCCTGGACGTGCACGGCGATCCAGGCAAGGACCTGTGGCTCGTGCGCCCCCCCGAGGAGGTGCTGGTCTCGGCGCTGGCCACCCCCTCGCCGAGGGTCATCGACCGCCTGGCAGGGCTGTTCTTCCTGCAGCCCGGCATGTCCGCGGACCTCCTCGTCGCCCTGGCCCGGCAGCGCAGCGTCGAGCAGCGGCTGGGCTGGCTGCGGGACGTGGCCCTGGCGCTGACGTCGCGAGGCATCGGGCAACGGACCCGGGCGCTGATCGACATCCACCTCGAGCCGCGGGACACGGATCACCTGGACGATCTGGGGCACCCGGCGGAGGACAGCGCGGAGCTGCCCGGGATCTGGAAACGCTGGCGGGTGGACTACGGTACGGACCTGGACGGGATCGCGGCCGTCTTGAGCTGAGGCCAGCGTCGCTCCCATCCAACTCTTGAGCTACGATGACGGCATGGACCTGTACGACGAGTTCGGCGCGATCATCGACGCGCTCACGGCAGCGGGAGTGGAGTACGCGGTGTGTGGTGGCATCGCAGTCGCGTTCCATGGTCATCCGCGGTTCACGAAGGACATCGACCTCCTCGTGCCCAGGGAGGAGTTGACTGCGGTCAAGGCTGCCCTGGCGCCCCGGGGCTACACGCTGGACGCGGGTCGGATTCCCTTTGAACCGGGGACGCCCAGGGCCCGCGAGATCCACCGTGTGTCGCGGATCGAAGGGGCCGACGTGTTCACCCTCGACCTCCTGGTCGTCCCCGAGCCCCTCTCCGACGTATGGGAGAGCAGGGAGGTCTTCGAGTGGCAGGGGCGCCGGGTCTCCCTGGTGTCCCTCGAAGGCCTGGTGCGGATGAAGCGGTGGGCCGGTCGCCCCGTGGACCGCGCCGACCTGGCGGGCCTGGGACTGATCGACGAGGTAGACGATGAGTGACTCCCGCCGGCGTAGAGTCGACATGTCACCCGAGGCCATCGACCGTCGCCTGCGCGAGGTGGCCTCGCTGTACCGCCTGGGCATCTCCATCGCGACGGCGCGTCGCCTCGGACCGAAGCACGAGCTGGAACGGCAGCGAGCGGCCCGTCAAGCCAGGAGCGGGCGACCGACCTGACCTCGCCAGGGCGGTACGAGCCCTTCCGAACGTCCGCCTCAGTCCTCCTTCAACACCGCCAGCTCCGCGTCGCTGCGCACCCGCATGCTCAGCGCCCCGCTGATGCACTTCTTGGTGCAGATGCTGCACCCGATGCACAGGGCCGGGTCGATGACCGGGTGGACGTCGTCGTCCATGGAGATGGCGAAGTAGGAGCACCGGGTGCAGTTGCCGCACGAGACGCACAGCTCGGCGTCGCACGAGGAGAGCTTCTTGACCGGCGTCAGATCCATGAAGTCGGTGATCGGATCGGGCAACGCGGCCCCGATCAGCTCCTCCACCGACGCGACGCCCCGCTCCGCCATCAGGTGGCTCAGGCCGCTGTGGAGTTCGTCGACGATCCCGTAGCCGTACTTCATGGCCACGGTGCAGAACTGGACGGTGCGGGCACCCAGGGCGAGGAAGTCGGCGGCGGCCTTGTAGTCCATGGGACCGCCGTTGCCCGAGACGGTGACCCCGAGACCGGAGACCTTGGCCAGGGTGAGGTTGCTGATGGGGGTGACCCCCTCGCCGCTCATCCCCACGACGATGCCCTCCTCCCAGGTCTCCCTGGCGCCGGGGCGCAGGGACAGCGACGGGAAGGTGTTGGCCAGGGTGACGCCGGCCTTGACGTCGGGGTAGCGGGCCAGCAGCTCGCCGATGGCGATGACGATGGCCTCGACCGAGGTCACGGCGGCCGTGAGCTTGAACAGCTTGGGCACGTCGGGGTCGCCCTCGCTGATGATCCACTCGATGATCTTGGTGGTCAGGGCGGCGTTCTGGGACACGATGTCGCCCTCGGTGCCGTCGCCCCCCTGGGGGCACGACAGGCTGTACTCGATGCCGCCGGCGCCCGACGCCTCGATCTTGCGGGTGTTGCTCCGCCAGACCGCGGCGTCCTCCTCGTCGTTGCCGCTGACCGGGCCGCCGGTGGAGGCGATGACGAGGCGATCGGGGAACTCCTCGACCAGCCTGGAGACCTCGGCGCACACCCGGTCCAGGGGGTGGCCCGACACGTTGTCGCAGTTGGCCCAGGTGCGGTCGCCGAACGAGAACATGTACTCGGACGGGATGTGGATCGGCACGTCGTCGAAGGCGGTCTTCATGATCCCGCCGGCCCAGCCGGCCTCGAAGGCCCGGCGCATCTGCTCGTAGCCGTCGGTGGGCGGAGCCGCCGAGAGCAAAAACGGCGACGGGATGGTGCGGCCGAAGAAGTCGGTCTCCAGGGACACGGGCCGGCTGTCGTAGCCCGGGACGGTCACGGTGGACTTGCGCTTGTCCGCGGGGGGCTCGTACTCCTCGCCGCTGAGGAACGCCTGGATCTCGGCGGCGGCGTTCTTGCCCGCCGCGGCGGCCTCGACCACGGTGGAGGGCCCGGACTCGCAGTCGCCGGCCACGAACCGCCCCTTGCCCCGCGGGATGGAGGAGCGGTGGCCGATGGCGATGATCACGTGCTGGATGTCGTCGCGCCGCTGTTCGCTGCCGGGCACGTCCTCGACGCCGCGGGGGTCGAAGGGCGCCTCGCCGTCGGCCAGGGCCCGATCGCTGCCGGGGAAGGCCACGCGGAGGGTGTCGATGCTGGCCACACCGCCGGCGCTGCCGTGGATCGCCGTGAGCCGCGTCCGGCCGCTGATCTGGACGCCGTTCTCGAGCAACTCGGCGCGCTCCACGCCGGTCAGGGGCATCTCGCTGACCTTCTCGAGGCAGAACATCTCCACCCGGCTCGCCCCGCGCCGCCGCGCGGTCACCGCGCAGTCCACGGCCACGGCGCCGCCGCCCACCACGGCCACGGCGCCGTCGAGCCGGGTCGGCTTCGACAGGTAGTCCCATCCGTAGATCGCCGCATCCTCGCCGGTCAGCCCCAGCTGGATCGGCTCGGTGAGGCCGTCGGCGACCAGCACCGCGTCGAACCCCACGAGGTTGTCGGGGTCGGCGATGGTCTGGCCCAGCCGCAGCTCGATGCGCTCGGAACCCAGCACGAACTCCAGGTCCCGCAACAACACCGTGCGGTCCAGGCGGTGATCGGGGATCAGGTTGCACGCGCCGCCGGCGTGGTCCTCGCGCTCGAGGATCAGGACCCGGTGGCCGTACCGGGACAGGGCGAACGCCGCGGCCAGCCCCGCGGGTCCGGCGCCGACGATCGCCACGCGCTTGCCCGTGGCGGCCGGCTCGGCCAGGACCGGGAGCTTGCCCAGCCGGTGGGCGCGCCGGATCAGCGTCTCCTGCACCGACGGGATCTCCACCGGACGGTCGAATCCAGCCCTCGTACACGCGGCCATGCAGTGGGTGTCCGGGCACACTGCACCGCAGATGCCCCCCAGTGGGTTGTGGGCGAGGATCAGCGCCGCGGCGCGCAGGATGTCCGACGGCTCCCCCACCCGCGCGGCCATGATGAAGTCCGCGGGCGAGCAGTGCACGGGGCACGCGTCGCGGCAGGGTTTCAGCTCGCAGGATTCGCAGCGTTCGATCTCGGACTTCAGCTGGGCGTGGGTGAGTTCGGGCATGGGTGTCTCCGGATTGCGGGCGCATTGTAGCCCAGCCGGGCGGGGATGGCGGCGTTACTCGGTGCGGAAGATCAGGGGCACATCCACGCGCGAGGCCTCGCCGTCGTCGGAAGCGGGGAACACCATGCGGTGGAATCGCTGGACCAGCTCCTCTTCCACGGCGCCGTTGGCCAGGGTGGTGCTGGAGATCCGGACCGACGACACCTTGCCGTCCCCGCCCACCGTCATCGAGACCACGACCTTGCCCGACAGGGTCCAGTCCTGTGAGACCTGCTTCTGGTACGCATAGCGGAGCTGCGCCTCGTGGCGCTTCACGACCGCGCCGACCCCGTGCCCGGATCGAGGGGGCCCTCGACCGAGGTGGGTCCGAAGTTCACGACGATGGTCGGGAGGTCGGCCGGATCCTCCAGGGCGTTTTCCCTGGATCCCAGCCCCTCGCCCCCGAAGATCCCGCTCACGAGGCGCACGAGCTCGTCATCGGCCAGCTGGACCTCACCGAGCACCGGAGCGACGATCTGCGGCTGCAGCGCGCGCAGGACCGCGACACGGCCCTGGGGGGCCACCGGCCTCGGCGCGGCCTCGTGATCCCCCACGCTCAGCGCCACCCCCACGTCCTCCACGGGCTGGACGAGCACGGGCCACTGGGGCTCGGACAGGCCGCGCGCGATGTCCGCCGCGCGCACCCACGCGGCGAACGGAGCCGATCCCGGCAGGCCGATCATCAGGGCCGGATCGTCCGAGGCCGACGCGGCGCCCAGGGCTTCTTCGAGGCCTGCCCAGTCGTGGTCGGACACCCGGTCGCAGCGGCCGCCCAGGCACGGCAGGGTCACGTGGGTCTCGCCCGCCGTCACCTGCAGGGCGGCGGGGTCCAGGGTCACCATCGGCCAGGGATCCGCGCCCTGGCCCAGGATCGGCCAGGGCGCCGCGCCATCGACAGGTTCGGAGTCCTCCACCCAGAACGCCACCTGCGAGAACTGCGCCTGACCGGCCGTGTAGACCACCGCCGTGACGGTATCCATGGGCACGCCGGGTTCGGCCGCCACCAGCAGCCGCCCCTGGAACTCCGCCTCCTCGCCCTCGAGCGCCCACGGCGTACACCCGCGCGCGGCCCAGGCCTTCATGTCGTCGGCCGGCGCCAGCAGCGCGTCGTACAGGGGCGCCAACATCAGCCCCTTCCTCTGGTCGTCCAGCGGCGCGCCCGCCTGCAGCGCCATCACGTCGCGGCCCCACAACTTCACGCCGTCGCCCCGCACCTCCACCAGGGCCAGGCTCATGGAGGCGTCGGCGGAGATGTCCTCTCCGTCGAAGCACGCCAGCGCCTGGGCGTCGGTCAGCGCGGACGCCCCCGCCTCGAGCTGTTCGCCGTAGCCCGGTCCCGGGAAGGCGAAGGCCTGCAGCGGCATCGACGCCGCGTTGTCGGCCACCGGCAGCGCGATGGGCCCGGTGGAGGGCGCCGCGCCAGCGTCCGAGGCGCCGCAGCATCCCGCCGCGGCCAGCCCGAACACCGACATCAGAACCTTCAACATCGCTCGTGTCATCATCCCGCCTCCGTTGAGTATCGTACCCCGGATGGGGTAGAGAGGGTCCGTGGCCCTCATCACCCTGTCCGGCGTCGCCCTGGCCTACGGCGGCCCCCCCCTGCTGCAGTCGGTGGACCTCCGCCTGGACGAGGGCGAGCGGGTCTGCCTGATGGGTCGCAACGGCACGGGCAAGTCGTCGCTGATGCGGCTCGTGCACGGCGAGGAGCCCCCTGACCTCGGCGAGATCCTGCGCAAGCCCGGGCTACGCACGGCGATCCTCTGCCAGCAGGTCCCGCCCGTGACGGAGGGCAACGTCCTGGATCTGGTCGCGGGGAGCGCGGGGGGGCCCACCGACGAGGAGCCGTGGCAGTACCAGCGCCGGCTCAAGGAGGTGCTCGCGGGCCTCCAGCTCGAGCCCAACGCCCACTTCGCGGAGCTCTCCGGCGGCCTCAAGCGGCGGGTGTTCCTGGCGCGGGCCCTGGTGGACCAGCCGGACCTGCTGCTGCTGGACGAGCCCACCAACCACCTGGACATCCAGACCATCACCTGGCTCGAGGAGTACCTGCTCCGCCGCGCTGGCAGCCTGCTGTTCGTCACCCACGACCGGGCCCTGCTCGGGAAGGTGGCGACCCGCATCGTCGAGCTGGATCGGGGCGTCCTGACCTCGTTCCCCGGCGACTACGCCACGTACCAGCGGCGCAAGGCCGAGGCCATCGCCGCCGAGCGCAGCGAGCGGGCGCTGTTCGATCGCAAGCTCGCCGAGGAGGAGGTCTGGATACGCACCGGGATCAAGGCCCGCCGCACCCGCAACGAGGGCCGGGTCCGCGCGCTGATGCAGATGCGGGAGCAGCGTCGCCAGCGGCGCGAGCAGATGGGCACGGCCTCGATGCACATCCAGGGGGCCGACGCCTCGGGCAAGCTCGTGGTGGCTGCCCGCGGCGTGGGTTTCGCCTACGAAGACACCACCCCCATCGTCCACGACCTGACCACCACCATCCTCCGCGGCGACCGGGTGGGCCTGATCGGCCCCAACGGGGTGGGCAAGACCACCTTGCTGCGGGTGCTGCTGGGGCAGCTCCAGCCGCGCTCCGGCACCGTCCGCCTGGGCTCGCGCCTCGACATCGCGTACCTCGACCAGCTCAGGGCCCAGCTGCGGGACGACCGCACCGTGGCCGAGAACGTGGCCGACGGCGCGGACACCATCAAGTTCGGTCGCGGGACCAAGCACGTCATCGGCTATCTCAGGGAGTTCCTGTTCTCCCCGGACCGCGCGCGGTCCCCCACGAGCGTCCTGTCCGGAGGCGAGCGCAACCGCCTGCTGCTGGCGCGGCTGTTCGCCCGGCCGTCCAACCTGCTGGTGCTGGACGAGCCCACCAACGACCTCGACGCCGAGACGCTTGACCTGCTCGAGGAGCAGCTGCTGGGGTACGAGGGCACGGTGCTCCTGGTCAGCCACGACCGCGCATTCCTCGACCACGTGGTCACCTCGACCCTGGTCTTCGAGGGCGGAGGCCGGGTGGAGGAGTACGTGGGCGGCTACGAGGACTGGCTCCGCCAGCGGACGCCCGACGCCGCGCCGGCAAAGGCCAGGAAGGCCCGGGCCGCGCCGAAGCCCGCGGCTCCGAAGCCGCGCAAGCGCACCTACGCCGAGAACCTCGAGCTGGCCGAACTCCCGGACCGCATCGAGGTCCTCGAGACGGAGAAGGACGCCCTCGAGGAGCGCCTCGCCGATCCCGACCTGTACCGCAGCGGCGGTGAGGCCGTGAAGGAGACGCAAGCCGCGTTCGAGCGGGCCACGGCCGACCTCGCCGAGCTGTACGAGCGCTGGGAGTTCATCGAGGGCCTGCCGGAGCGATAAGATAGACGCATGCGCTGGATCGTCACACTCGTGCTCGCGCTGGCCACGGCGGCACCCGCCGCCGCCGAGATCGAGGTGCCCGACTTCGAGAAGGAGATCGCGAAGAAGGCGCGAGAGGCCGGTAAGCTCGAGCGCCAGGATCCCGCCGCCGCCGAGGTGGCCCAGCAGGAGCTCGAGCAACTCCGCCAGGACGCGGCCGCCGAGCTGGCCCGGTTCGGCGAGCGCGCCCTGGACGAGGAGCACGATCTGGCGCTGGCCGAGAGACTGCTGCAGCGGGGCCAGGACATCGCCGACCTGGACGCGCTGCTGCAGCTGGCCGTGCGCATCGTCGACATCCGCGAGGACGTGAGGGTTCGCCACACCAGCGGCAAGCACACCTACGAGCGGCTCTGCGCGAGCGCGGACACCGCGAGGGACGACGAGGCGTGGTTCGCGCTGTTCGACGAGTACCGCGACCTGGTCCACTGGTATCGGGTGGACCGGACGATCAAGAAGGTCCACGACGGCGTCTGCGAGCGGGTCTACCCCCTGCTGGTCGCCCGCGGGGACGCGGACATGGAAGCCGGGGACTGCCGCCAGGCCATCCAGCGCTACGAGGTCGCGGCCGAGATCGACCCCGGCGACGACGGCCTGCGGACCAGGCTCCGGACCTCGACCGACTGCCTCCGTGACGACGAGCTAAAGACCGAAGCCCTGGCCCTCCTCGAGGACGCGTCACGGGCCCACGCCAACGGAAGAGACCTCGAGGCGCTGCAGATGGTGGACCGCGCCCGGTCGCTGTCCTTCTCGCACGAACCCACGCGAGCCGCGCTGGACGAGGCATTCGACCTCTACCGCGTCCCCGTGGGGGACCGTCTGGTGGCGAGGGGCGACGAGTACGCCGGCTACGGCTACCACGCCCAGGCGTACATGGAGTACGTCCTGGCCGCGGCGGTCAGCGATCGGGTGGACGTGGCCCGACGCCTGGACGACGCCCTCTCCCGCTCCCGCGAGCACGTCCACTACCAGGTGGCCATCGCCCCCTCTTCCCAGGGCGCGGTCACCGGCTGGGGCGACATCGCCGGGGCCTTCTCCGCGGCGCTGGGCCAGCGCATGGAGGACTCCCTGGACGATCCGCAGTACCACGCCAGCGTGACGTCCGACGGCCACGAGGGCGCCGACGCGGCCGTCACCGGCGAGTACCGCGCGTTCGACGTGGCGCTCGAGTTCAGCAGCGAGACGCGCGGCGGTGCCGAGGTGACGCGGTGCAAGGCCCAGCTCGACGCGAGCCTCGAGATCCAGATTCACCAGCACAGCACCGGCCTGTCGTCGAGCCAGCTCCTGACGTACTCCAACAGCTACGAGGGCTTCTGCGCCGACGAGCCGGTCGAGGGTGAGGACGCGATCCCCGGCGACGACGCGTGCATCGACGAGCTGGTCGGCGGCCTCGCCGACCAGGCCCGCGACGCCATCGTGGGCCACGTCCACACCCACGGCGACCGCTGGAAGGCCCACTTCGAGCAGCTGCACCCCAACGAGCAGACCGCCCACGGGGTCGAGGACATCGCACGGCTGCTGCTGTCCGAGCCCGCCTACTCGGAGGCGGAGGCGGACTGGGCGGTGCAGGAGCTGTTGCGCCGTACTGGGCTGCGGTGGGAGGACCAGAGCGTGGACTTCCAGGCCATCCGGCCCCTGTTGAACTAGAACTTCCCGAACCGCTCCCACGTCTTCGGCGACAGCTCCCCGGCCGCGTGGGCCACGGCGTCGGCGTCCAGGGTGGTGAGCTCGCCGCGGCGCATCAGGACCTTGCCCGCGCAGATGGTGGTCTCGACCCGCTCGGCGGCCGCGCCGAAGAGCAGGTGCCCGAAGACGTTGTCCGGGGTGACCGGGGTGAAGGGGATGTAGTCCAGCACGATCAGGTCCGCGGCGGCGCCGGGCTCGAGGACGCCCACGGGGCGCCCGAAGCATCGGGAGGCCAGGGCGGCGTTGTTGGCGAAGAGCATCTGGACGGTCTCGCCGAAGCCCACCGAGGGGCTGCCGGCCACGTGGTGCCTGACGAACAGCGAGGCGCGGGCCTCCTCGAACATGTTGGAGGTCATGCCGTCGGTGCCCAGGCACACGCGGATGCCGCGCTCGAGCATGGCCGGGGCGTCGGCGCAGCCCACGGCGTTGTTCATGTTGGACTGGGGGTTGTGCACCACGGTGGTGTCGCTGTCGGCGAGGAGCTTCACCTCGGCGTCGTCCACGTGGATGCAGTGCACGGCGATGGAGTCGGGGCCGAGGCCGCCGGCGTCGGCGAGGCGCTGCACGACGCGCTTGCCGAAGCGGTGGAGGGAGTCCACCTGATCCGCCTTGTCCTCGGCCACGTGGATGTGCAGGCCGCTGCGGGCCTGCTTGGCCAGATCCACGCAGGCGGCGAGGGTCGTGTGACCGACGGTCATGGCGGCGTGCAGGCCCACCAGGCCGTGCAGGCGATCGTGGCCCTGACAGGCCTCGAGCCACGCCGCGTTCTCGCGGATGCCCGCCAGCGTGCCCTCGGGGCCGTTGCGGTCCGTGACCTCGTAGCACAGCGAGGCGCGGATGCCCGCCTGCTCCACGGCGCCGCCGATGGCCGAGAGGCTGCCGGTGATGGCCTCGGGGCTGGCGTGGTGGTCGATGATGGTGGTCGTCCCCGACCGGATACAGCGGGCCAGGGGGATCAAGGCGCTGTGCCGCACGTCGTCGAGGTCCAGGGCCCGGTCCAGCTTCCACCACAGGTTCTGGAGCACCTCGACGAAGTTGGACGCCGGCGCAGCGGCGATGCCGGCCGCGAAGGTGCTGTACAGGTGGTGGTGGGCGCAGATCAGCCCCGGCATGATCACGCGACCACGGGCGTCGACGAAGTGGTCCGCGCGATCGTAGAGGTCGTCGGTGGAGCCCACCTCGACGATGGTGTCCCCCTCGATCAGCACGGCGCCGTCCTCGATCACCTGACCGGGATCCCCCAGGGTGAAGACGATCCCGTTGCCTACCAGTGTCGTGTCGGTCATGGTCCTTCTCCGTTGCTCGAGATCAGCGGCGCCGTTTCTTGCCCGGAAGCTCCAGGGGAAGCGAGGTCAAGGGTAGTCCGGTCTGCGCGCGGTACGCCGCGGCGATGGCCGGCGCCGAGGGGATGGCGCACACCTCGCCGACCCCCTTGGCCCCCAGGGGACTGCCGGCCGCGCCGATCCCCGCCGGTGCGCCGGGCACCGTGATGGTCTCCATGGACGGCATGTCGGTGGTCCTGGGCAGCCCCAGCCGCGCCATGTCCTGCGCCGCGGGCACGCCGTCGACCAGGGACAGCCCCTCGCTCAGCGCGTACCCCACCCCCATCGAGGTGCCGCCCTCCACCTGACCCAGCACGCCCAGGGGGTTGACCACCTGGCCCGCGTCCAGGGCGGTGACGATACGCTCGAGGGAGCCGTCGCCGGCGACGATGGCCACCTGCGAGGCAAAACCGAAGGCCACGTGGCTGCGCGGTTCCTGTCTCGGGTCGGACACCGGGTGGGTCTGCGGCCCGAACTCCGCGGCGAACTCACGGCCCTGGACGCTGCCGAGGTCCCCGCCCGCGGCCTCGGCCAGCTCCCGGCACACCAGCAAGCACGCCGCGCCGGTGAGGTAGGTCTGGCGCGAGGCCGTGGTCACGCCCGAGTCCGGCGTGCAGGCCGTGTCCCCCAGGACCACCTCCACGCGGTCAGCGGAGATGCCCAGGGCCCCACAGGCGATGTTGCGCAGGACCTGCTCCAGGCCCTGGCCCATGCACGCCGCGCCGGAGTACACGGTCACGCGGTCTCCGCGGACCTGCACGCGCACCCGGCCCACGTCCGGGACCCCCACGCCGATGCCCACGTTCTTGATGGCGCAGGCCAGCCCCACGGCCCTGCCCGCGGCCGTCGCCTCGCGGTAGGCGGGCTCGACGGCGCGCAGGGTCTCCACCATGCGCACGTCGTCCTCCATCACCTGGCCCGTGGAGAAGGCCCACCCCGGACGCAGGGCGTTGGCCATCCGCAGGTCGAAGCGATCCAACCCCGCCGCGTCGGCGAGGCGGTCCAGCAGCGCCTCCACGGCGAAGGCCACCTGGGGCACGCCGAAACCGCGCATGGCGCCCGCGGGGGGGTTGTTGGTGTAGACCGTGTGCCCCTCGAGGCGCACCGCGGCGAAGCGGTAGGGGCCGGTGGCGTGGACCGTGGCTCGCTCCACGACCTCGGCGCCCATGGAGGCGTAGGCCCCGGTGTCCGCCAGCACGTCCGCGTCGCAGTGGGTCAGCCGGCCCGCGGCGTCGCACCCCACGGTCATCCGGACCTCCATGGCGTGGCGCTTGGGGTGCACCAGGATCGACTCGGCCCGGCTCCAGGTGACGTTCACCGGCGCATCGCAGAGCACCGCGGCCAGGGCCGCGTGGGGCTGCACGGACAGGTCCTCCTTGCCGCCGAAGCCGCCGCCCGGCGGCACCAGGACCACCCGCACGTCCGCCTCTCGCAGCCCGAGGAAGCCCGCGATCTGCCGCCGGTCCGCGAACGTCCCCTGGGACGCCGACAGCACCGTCAGCGTGCCACCGCAGTCGTCGGGAACAGGCGCCGGGGTGGGGCCGTCCCACGACGGGGGCAGCGCCAGGCAGGACTCGGGCTCGAGGAACGCGTGGTCCACCGTGGGCACCCGGAACACGTCGTGTGCAGTGTGGACCGTCGCGGCGCGGGCCGCCGCCAGGTCGCCGCGCTCCACCCGCGGGTTCGACAGCTCGTTTCCGGCCGCGTGCAGGGCCGGCGCGCCATCGGCCAGGGCCGCCGCGGGGGTGGTCAACGGGGGCAGCGCCTCCAGCTCGACGGCCACGGCGCGGGCACCCTCGCGGGCCGCGCGGCGGGTGTCGGCGACCACCAGGGCGAGCACGTCGCCCACGTAGCGCACGTCCTCGCCCACGGCCACGTACACGGGCCAGTCGCGGTGGATCATGCCCTGGAAGCGCTCTCCGGGCACGTCCGCGGCGGTGACGACCCGCGCCACTCCAGCCACGGAGAGCGCGGGGCTGGCGTCGATGCCGAGCACTCGCGCGCGGGCCACCCCGGCGAGGGCGGGCGCGCCGAAGAGCATTCCCGGCACGCGCACGTCGTCCACGAAGGGGTGGCTTCCCAGGCAGCGGCTCAGGTCGCCCTCGCGGCAGGCGGGGCTCCCCACCGCCGAGCCTGCGGGTGCCGGCGCCGGGCCCAGGCCGTCGCGCAGGCGGGCTGCCGCGTCGAGCACCCCCGCGACGATGCGCCCGTAGCCCGTACAGCGGCACAGGTTGCCCCGCAGGGCCTTGCGCACCGCGGCCTCGTCCGGATCGGGATCGCGCAGCAGCAGGGCCGTGGCCGCCACCACCATGCCCGGCGTGCAGAACCCGCACTGGACCGCGCCGCCGTGGGCCAGGGAGGAGGCCACCACCAGGGCGTGCGGCTCGGGCAGCCCCTGGACCGTGGTCACCGCCCGCCCCTCGACCTTGGCCGGGGCCAGCGTGCAGGCGCGGCGCACCTTGCCGTCCACCAGCACCGTGCACGATCCGCACGCGCCGGTGCCGCATCCGTTCTTGGCCGAGGTGATCCCCAGCCGATCCCGCATCAGATCCAGCAGGCGCTCCCCCTCGTCGTGGGTCACGCGGACCTGGCGGCCGTCGAGCTCGAAGGTGGTGGTCGTCATGGCGAGTCGGAGTCTACCTCATCCTCCTCGGATTCCGACGTGATCCGCAGGCCCTGGATGCGGTGGGGTACGGTGGCGTCCACCACCAGGAAGATCTGCAGCACGTCGTTCTCGCACGTCAGGCGGAAGGTGCCCCACCCGGGACCGTCGAGGCGTACCAGCTCGGGATCGCCGCAGATCCCGACGCGGCCCAGGGACTCGAAGGTCCGCTGCACGGCCAGGGCCGGGACGCTGTTGAGGAAGACCGGCGAGAAGGTCTCGGCGACGAGCTCGTCGTCGGGCGACTCCATGAGCTGCTGGACCCGGATCAACCCCCACGAGAGGGCCTCGTCCTGGACGACGACCCCGCCGGGGAACGCGCTGGCGAGCCGCTCCAGGGCCTCCTTGGCCATCCGGTCCAGCTCGTCGGGGGCGCCGGTGTTCGTCATCGCGATCACGCCGATGCCCTGCCGCGGCAGCATGAACACCGAGCAGGCGTACTGGTACGTGGCGCCGGTGTGGAACACCAGGTGGCCCAGCGCGTCGTCCTGGACCACGGCCCATCCCACGCCGAAGGTCTGCCCCAGGGGGCTGGCGTGCCCGGCGATGAGCTGGGCCTCGCGGCGCGACGCCCGGGACAGCACCGGGCTGTCCGGGTCGTCCCGAGGCGGCCAGGCGTCCATCTGGAACGCGGTGTAGCGCGCCATGTCCTCCAGGGACGCGTAGAGCCCCCCCATGCCCTCGGCGACCCCCATCCGCCAGTGGTGGCCCGGCTCGCCCTCGTCGGCGCGGTAGCCGGTGGCCAGCTGCCCCTCGGCCACGTCCTCGGGATCCCAGACGGTGGACGTCATGCCCAGCGGCTGCACCAGGGTCTCGCTCACTCGCTCGCGGTACGGCCGTTCGGTGAGCCGCGCCACGGCCAGGCCGGCCAGGGCCGCGGCGAGGTTGGAGTAGCGGGTGCGCGTGCCCGGGGCGAATTCGAGGCGCGCGCCGTCCAGGGCGGCGAGGAGTTCAGCCTCGGTCACCGGCTGATCCGGACGGGTGAAGTAGTCCAGATCCCCCACCCGTGGCAGCCCCGAGGTGTGGGTGACCAGGTGGCGGTAGGTGATGGCCGGGCTGTCGGCGCTGGGCGCGACCACCGAGGCGAGCTCGGGCACGGCGTCGGCCACCGGATCGTCCAGGTCCACGACCCCCGCGTCCCGCAGCTGCAGCAGGACCGCGCCGGTGAACGTCTTGGTCACCGAGCCGATCCGGAACACCGTGTCCGGGTCCACCGGCACGCCGGTCTGGCGGTCTCGCACGCCGCCGCCGAAGGTCCAGGCGAGCTCGCCGCCGATCACCACGCCGAACACCAGCCCGGGCAGCTCGGCGCGAGCCATGCGCAGCTCCAGGAACCGCTGCAACGCCTCGGTCTCCTGGTCCAGCCGCTCGTCCACGGGATCGGCGCGCCCCGGTCCCGCGACACTGGCGGCCACGAGCGCGATCAGCGCCCATCGGGTCATCCGGCCCACCTCGCTCATGGATCCTCCACCTGTCCGCGGATCATCACCCAGCGCACCGCGCCGTGCAGCGGGCCGCCGGTGCGCGCCAGGGCGGCGCCATCGTCGCCGGCCTGGGACCTGTCCAGGGCGTCCGGGTCCACGGCGACCAGGTCGGCCACCGCGCCGGCCCGGAGCTTCTCCCCGGGCACGAACAGCCCCGACTCGGCCGTCCCCGCCAGCAGCCACAGCCCCGACGCGTCCAGCTCACCGTAGGGCCCGAAGGGCCGGACCACGCCCAGCGCCTCGACCCGCCCGCCGCTCACGACCAGATCGGCGTGGTAGGCGCCGCGGTGATCCACCAACGCCGCGCCGCGCACCCACAGCGCGGTCATCGCCGTCGCCGCCGGGCCACCCACAGCGCCACGGCCAGGGCGAGGCCACCCCCCACCCCGGCGTGGATTGCGCCATCGACGGGGGCCGAGCACGTGCATGCGCTGCCGCCGGTCTCCATCCCTCCCCCGTGGGGGCGGTTGTCGTCGTCGTCGTCGTCATCACCGCCCGGGGCGCCCTCGCACTGGTACTGCAGCGTCCAGCTCTCGCTGGTCCACTGGTTGCCGTCCTCGTCCTCGATCTCCACGGACAGCTCGATGCTGCCGTCCTCGTCGCACCCCGGCAGGAGGGTCAGGGGGAACACCAGCTCGTCGGCGACGGTGCCGCTGGAGCTCCCGGCGGGTAGATCGCCGAGGGGGACCGGATCGGGATCGGTCTTCACCCAACCGTCCGGCGCGACGAGGAAGCCCAGGACGTCCGCGGCGGTGCCGCTGCCCTGGTTGCGCAGCACCACGTGGAGCTCGAAGACCTCGTCCCGGTCCAGGGCGTCGTCGCCGTCGTCGATCTCCCCGCCGCTCTCGAACCAGGCGTCGGAGACCACCAGATCCACGGTGGCCACGCCGTAGATGGTCTGCAATCCGGCGACGTCGTCGGAGTGGAGGTGACGGGCGGACTCACCGGAGCCGGGGCTGGAGTAGGCGTACATGATGGCCGCGGACTGGTTCGAGTGGCCCAGCCCGAGGCAGTGCCCCAGCTCGTGCATGGCCACGTGGGTGAAGTCGAACGCGTGGTTCGGGGCGCTGCTGTCCAGATCGAAGTGCCACGTCACGCTGCCGCTGTTGTTCTGGCCGTAGAACTCGATGTCGCAGTCCGACATCTGCCCGCCGCCCATGTAGTAGTAGGTGGCCAACGCCAGCGCCGTGCCCCAGGTGCTCGACGTGTACATCGCGACGTTGACGCCGTTGTCCGAGCCGTACTGGCTGTTGGTGGTGTGCCCGCCGTAGGGGGCGTAGACCGCCGCGCCGCCCTCGAGGTTCCAGGCGTCGAGGGCCCCCTGGTAGGCCTCCTCCACCTCGTCGTCCGAGCCCATGCCGTCGGGGAAGGACTGGACGTTGAGGGAGAAGTCCTCCTCCACCGGGTGGGCCTGGTGGGTCCAGTCGACGCCGTTGATGCTGTAGCACGGGAGGGGTTCGAGGGCGGTGGCGCCTGCGCGGCCGCCCAGGACCCGCCACCGGCCGCGATCGTCGTGGGCCAGCACCAGCCGGTAGCGGCGATCGGCGACCAGCACGGGCTCGTCCGGCACCCAGGAGCCGAAGTCCTCCCGGTGCCCGCCGGCGAGCACCAGCGCGAGCGCGTCCTCGTGCTCGCCCACCGCCGTGTGCTCCACGACCAGCCAGGCCACGGTCTCCAGATCCCCCCGATCGGTGCCTGCCCACCGGGTCTCCAGGGACGACACCTCGGCCACGACGACCCGCTCGGCGCGGGCCTCGAGCTGCTCCCTCGTCAGGTCCTCCTGGGCGGCCCCGGCGGGGAGCGCCAGAACCAGGGCCATCGTCGCGAACGGGATCCAGCGCACCACATCCTCCAGGGCACAGAGGTTCTCACGGGCGGGTGCGCGAGGAAAGCGGGAGTCTTCAGATGCGCGCAGAGAGGGAGGGGCCGAGGCCGTCGAGGCGGGGGTCGTGGGAGCGGAAGATGTCGAAGCCGAACTGCTCGACGAAGTACAGCACGTAGCTGCGCTTGAACACGGCCAGGGGCAGCAGGATGACCGCGCCGATGTACGGCAGCGCGGCGATGCAGCAGGTCAGCAGGGTCACCACCACGCCCACCAACGCCAGGCCCAGGCCGACCACGAGCAAGACCAGGTAGAACAGCACGACCGTGCCCAGGTGCCCGGGCAGCAGCTCGGCGCGGACGGCGCTCCAGGCCGCGCCGGCGGTCAGGTCGCGGCTGTACATGACCGGCACCACCAGCTGGTCGATCACCACGTTGATCAGGCCCAGCAGCAGCAGCAGCGCCAGGGTCAGGCCGCCCAGGACGATCATCGGCATCAGGATCTCGCCGGGGAACAGCTCGGCAAAGGACGGGTCGCGGCCCACGGCGGCGAAGTGCGCGAACATGGCGGGCCAGGCGCTGAACACGCCGTACAGCACCAGCAGGAAGAACCAGCCCGCGGCGATGACCGACAGCCCGAACCGCACCGCGAACACGCTGTCGCCCAGGGTCTTGTACGTCCGCCACGGCTCGACCACCGCGCCGCGGTCCTTGACGATCCCGTCGATGAACATGAAGTCGCCGCGGCTGCGCAGCCACTGGACCAGCGCGGAGATGCCCAGGATGATCAGGAACACCAACGCCACGCCGGCGGTCACGAGCAGCGCGTGCTCGGCGCACCAGGCCAAGCCGCGGTTGATCAGCTCCAGGACCTGCTGGCCGCCGCCGCCACCACCGCTGCTGTTGTCGTTGCCGCCGCCTCCGCCGTTGAAGCCGCCGCCCGATCCCAGGGCCGCCAGCCACGCGCAGAACCCCAGGGTGAACCACTTCGCGGCATCGAAGGGGCGAAAGCACACCTGCATCATGCGGTCCCAGGCGCGCTCCAGGGGTTGGGTTACCGATATCTCCATGGGTCCCTCCGTTTCGACGCGTACGGTGGGAGATACGCAGGCCGGACAGGACTATTCCAGCGAGCCATGGACCACCTCGCCGCCGACCACGGTCATGAGCACCTCGGTGTCGAGGATCTCGGCCGGGGCGACAGCGAGGATGTCCCTGGACAGCACCACCAGATCCGCGAGCTTGCCCACGGCCAGCGTCCCCTTGAGGTCCTCCTCGAACGAGCCGTACGCCGCGTCCACGGTGAACCCGCGCACGGCCTCGGCCGCAGTCAGACGCTGATCCGGGAGCCACCCGCCGTCCGGCTGGCCCGCGTGGCCCTGGCGGGTGACCGCGGCGTAGATCCCCCACAGCGGGTCGGGCGACTCCACCGGGAAGTCCGAGCCCAGCGGCATCCGCGTGCCCGTGTCCAGCAGGCGCCGCCAGGCGTACGCGCCTGCGAGGCGGCCGGTCCCCAGCCGGTCACCGGCCCAGGGCATGTCGGACGTGGCGTGGGTGGGCTGCATCGAGGGTAGCACCCCCAGCGCGGCGAACCGCGGGATGTCGTCGAGGTGCAACACCTGGGCGTGCTCCACGCGGAAGCGGTGATCGGGCACGGTCCCGGTCTCTGCGCGCAGGTCGTCCAGCGCCCTCGCATACGCGTCCAGCGTGACGCGGTTGCCCCGGTCGCCGATGGCGTGGGTGCACACCTGGAAGCCCGCGCGCAGGGCGCGCAGGCTCACGGCGTGGATCTCGTCCGGATCGGTGACCACGAGCCCGCTGTGCCCCGGCTCGTCGCTGTACGGAGCCAGCAGCGCCGCCCCGCGCGAGCCCAGCGCCCCGTCCGCATAGAGCTTGATGGCGCGCACGCTCAGGTGGTGGTCGTGCAGATCCGGCCGGGGGCCCAGCGCCAGCTGCTGCTCGATGAGGGCGGCTTCACCCTGGACCATGGCGTGGATGCGGATCTTCAGCCGGCCCGTGGAGCCCAGCTCCTCGTACACGGCGAATCCCGCGGCGTCCACGCCGGCGTCGGTGACGCTGGTCAGCCCCAGCCGCAGGCACTCGTCCTGCGCCCGCAGGGCCCGCGCGACGAGCTGTTCGTGGGTCGGCGCGGGCACCAGGTCCAGCACCAGGGTCTCGGCGTTGTCCACCAGCACGCCGGTGGGGATGCCCAGATCGTCGCGCAGGATGCGCCCGCCGTCCGGGTCGGCCGTGCCCTTGTGGATGCCCGCGAGCTTCAGGGCCACGTCGTTGACCCACAGGGCGTGGCCGTCCACCCGCGACAGGTAGACCGGGTTGTCGTCACACCCCTGCAGGTCCTTCCAGCTCGGGAACCGGGTCTCCTCCCAGTCGTTCTGATCCCAGCCACGACCGTAGATCCACTCTCCAGGGGCCGCTCCGGCGCACGCCTGGAGCACCTTCTCCCGCACCTGATCCGCCGACGCGGTCCCGTTCAGGCCCAGGTTCTGCAGGGTCTTGCCCAGCCCGATGAAGTGCGCGTGGGCGTCGTGGAGGCCGGGCAGCACGGCCCGTCCGCCCAGATCGATGGCCCGCGTGTCGTCCCCGCGCAGGGCCAGCGCCTCGTCCCCCAACGCGACGATCCGATCGCCTCGGACGGCGATGGCGTCCACGGTGGGGTGGTCGGCCTCGAGGGTGTGGACGACGCCGCCGAACAGCAGCAGATCCGCCATGGCCTCTCCTCCCTGCGGCTCGGGCTCCCCGCCGCGGCACCCCGCGAGGGCGCCCAGCGCGAGGATCGCGGACAGGATGATCGTCGTACAGGTCTGGCTCATCGGTTCCCTCCCAGGGCCTGCCCACTGTCGCGCGTGCTCCTGGGCATTGCAACCACGAGTCGATCCGGGCCAATGTACCGCCTCGAGGAGGCCCCATGCGTGTGCTCCACTGTGCTGCCCTCGCCGCTGCGCTGACCGCGCTCGTGGCGTGCGAGAACCCCGACGACGACGACTCCTCCCCCGGCGGCGCCGAGGCGCTGAGCCTCACCGACAACCCCGCGTGCACCCTCACCGCGTGGGCCCGCTGGACCACCGACGAGCCCGCGACGTCGCGCGTGGAGTTCGGCACCGGCGGCGAGCTGGCGTTCTTCGTGGAGGACGACGACCTCGTCACGGACCACGAGCTGCTGGTGTTCGGCATGCGTCCGCAGGCGACGTACACGATGCGCGCCCTGTCCACGACCGAGGGGGCCGACGAGATCGAGGCCGGCGAGGCGGAGTACACCACCGGCTCGCTGCCGTTCGAGGGGCTGACCACCGAGGTCGACGTGTACGAGCCCGGACTCGTCCAGCCCGGCTGGACCCTGACCAACATGCTCGTGGGCACCATGAACGCGCCCGCCACCGCCGTGATCTTCGACATGGAGGGCCAGGTGGTCTGGTACCACGTCCACGGCGAGGAGCTGGCCCGGGCCGACGTGGAGGCCACCCTCGTGGACGGCGACCGCGTCCTCATCGCCGGCTCCATGGCCGGCGAGACCGCGCCGGTGGAGGTGGATCTGGCCGGGAACGTCGTCTGGGAGGGTCCGACGTTCCCCCCCGACGACGAGCCCACCCCGCCCGGGGCCTACCACCACTCCTTCAAGAGGCTCGACAACGGCAACTACGTCGGCCTGCGCTACGCCCAGGACGGCAACCTCTTCTACGATCACGTGGTCGAACTCGCCCCCGACAACACCGACGTGTGGACCTGGGACGCCCGCGATCTACCCGTGGGTGATCCCGCCTTCTACCCCTGGGGCAACGCCGGGCTGCTCTTCGACGACGTGGCCTACTACAACTCCCGCGGCCACAACACCCTGTACAAGGTCGACCGCGCCACCGGCGACCTCCTGTGGGCCCTGGGCGTGGAAGGGGACTTCGCGTTCGACGGCGACGACGAGCGCCGCTGGTTCCACGAGGCCCACGCCCCGGAGATCCAGGACGACGGCACCATCCTGATGTACGACAACGGCTCCTCGGCCACCAACCAGACCCGCGTCGTGCGCTACGCCATCGACGAGCAGGCCATGACCACGAGCATCGTCTGGGAGTACCCCGGCGACGACATCGACGATCCGTGGTACTCGTTCCACATGGGCGACGCCGACCGCCTGCCCAACGGCAACACCCTCGTCCACGTCCCCCACCTGCTCGAGGGCGGCAGCGAGAACCGCATCTTCGAACTCACCGAGGACCGCCAGAAGGTCTGGCAGATGTGGATGCTGGGCGAGGACGGCGCCAAGGCCGGCGGGTTCGCGTCGGACCGGATTCCGGTGCTGGTGGGGCAGCTCTGACCGGGGGGCGCCCCTACGGCGCCTGCGCGATCGCGATGACCTCGTCGTCCACCACAGGCGGCTCCACCAGCGGTTCCAACGGCGTCGGGAGGTCGGGCAGCTGCGCGATCTGTCGCGCCTCGATGTCCGCGACGTGGCGCTCCAGACGGGCGATACGAGCGTGGACCAGATCGGCCTGGTCGCTCTGCTCGATGCGCGCCATGTCGATGTTGAGCACGATCGTACTCGTGGACACGAACATCAGGTAGACGTTGAGCACCAGCAGCCCGAGGATGATCGCGAGGATGGTCACCCTCGCGGTCCACGCGCGCCGCTTGCGAATGCGTTCGAAGTAAGCGAGCTTGCGGAATGCGCCGTCGCCGCCCGTCGAGACCTTGGCCATGGTGTTCCCTCCTCGTTCACCCCCGGATTCCCTCATGGCCAGCATATCCCGCGCGGGTAGCGCGACACCAGAATGATTTTTGACAATGCGTTGACTTTCGATGCGCCCGGGCCGGATACCTAGATCTCCTGCAGCAACACCGGAATCCGCTCCGCCGTGTAGAACCCGTAGCTCAGCTCCGGGTCCTCCGGCTCCATCCACAGCTCCCAGGCCTTGGTGCCGTCGGGCGTGACCTCGAAGATGCGGACGGGCCCGCCCTCCTCGTCCGGGCTGCCCGCGGTGATCAGGGTGTTGCCGTTGGGCTGGCGGTCCGCGTCCCCCCACTTGCCCTGCCACCACTCGTCCGTGGCGAGGTCGCCGGGGTACTCCCAGACCACGTCGACGGTCATGGCGTCCTCGTCGAGGGCGTACTCGATGACGCGGGAGTAGGCGCGGTCCTCGATGCCGTTGTCGAAGACGAGGACGGTGCCGTCCTCGGTGATCTCCGGCGCGTGCTGGTGCTGGAACCACGCGGTGTCGTCGCCGCCGGCCATCTCGAAGTCCCGATCGGACCCCAGCAGCCACAGGATCTCGCCGCTGGTCCGATCGATCTTGGCCACGAAGTTGTCGGCGCGGGCGCTGTAGTAGACGGCGTCCTGGTCGAGGGCGGCCTCGGCGTGGTTGCCGTGGGTGTAGTTCTCGCCGAGCACGTCGCGGTGATCCGACGTGTTGAAGAACCACACGGTGTGCAGATCCGCGTCGAACTCCTCGATGATGTCCCGCAGGCCGTCCTCGTAGCCGTACCGCAGGGCCATGTAGTTGCCGTTGGCGAGCTTGTTGAACGAGTGGTGCATGTACCCCGCGGGGGCGAGCCCGTCGGGCTGCTCGAAGCCCTCCCAGCGGACGGTGCCGTCCAGCGAGATCTCCGCGGGTCCGCGCCCTGCGGCGACGGCGCCGCCCACGAGCACGTTGCCCGCCTCGGTCATCGTGACCACCACGTCGGCGCGGCCCTCCTCGTGGCCGAGGTAGCGGTACCACACGGGGTACCCCTCCTCGTCGTAGATCACGGCGAGGACCTCGGTGTTGCCCTCGGAGAACGCGAGGTTGGTCAGCGTCCAGCCGGGCTCCATCAGGTCCTCGCGCAGGGTGGTGACCTCGACCAGGGCGTCGTCGAAGGGCACACCGCGGGTCTGGTAGGTGGTCGTGGCCGGGAGGCCGCGCTCGCCGTCCGCGGTGCGCGAGGTGACGCGGAGCTGGTACTCGGTGAGCGGCCGCAGGCCGTACACGGCGATCTCGTGGTTCTCGACCAGCTCGTCGTCCTCGACGAAGTGGGTGTACTCCCCCACGCCGAACTCCACGTACGAGGTGGAGGGCTCGTCGGTCTGCCACTGCAGCCAGCACGCCAGGAAGCTGGTGTCGCTGTTGACGGCCTCGAGCCCGTAGGCGGTGGCGGGGAGCCGATCGGCCTCCTCCTCGCAGCCCGGGCCGGCCGCGAACACGGCTGCCAGCAGCAACAGGTGGAACATTCGCAGGGGGGGGACCTCGGGCGGGGGTCGATTCACGGAGGGGGCTCTATCACGATGAGCTGCGACGTTTCCAGTCGACGATCACTCCACCGGCCTCCACATCGGTCCACCCACTCGCGGAGCCCTCGGACGTTCGGCATCGGCAGTTCGGGGTCCACGCTGGTGACGACGATGTGGGTCGTGCGGCCCTCGTCGATCCAGCGCTGGACCGAATCGCGCAGCGAGATCTCGTCGTCGCTTTCGCGCATCAGCACCCGGTTGAAGAAGTACACGGTGCCGCCGCGGAAGCGGTATCCGAAGCCGGTGTTGACGCTCTCGGGGTCCCAGGGCCCCACCTGCATCGGCGGGAACGCGTCGTAGCTGGGATCGTGGCGGTGGGGCTGATCGTTGATGTAGGTGAAATCCCACATGACCAGCACCACGTCCCGCGGGCCGAAGGACTCGTCGATGTACGCGGCGAGGGCCGATCCGTCCCTGGGGGCCGTTCCCAATCGCGCGGTGCCGCTGGACCACTCGCCCACGGGCGCCTCGGACTGGGACCGCGGCAACAGGGCGCGGGTGGCGGCCGGGGGTAGCCACAGCAACAGGGCCACCGCGAATGCGGGGAACGTGTACCAGCGCGCGTGGGCGAACCCCAGCGCCATCAGCGCCAGCGCGCACCACGACGGCAGCACCCAGTAGGGGGTCTGGAAGATGCGCGCTGCCCCGGTGAGGAAGCCCACGTAGTACACCGCCGTCAGGCAGGCGATGGTCCCCCCCAGGAGCACCGCGGGCCCCCGGGTCGCCGGACGCGCCAGGGCCATGCCCGCCCCCACGACCGTGGCCGCGAACATGGCCGCCAGGCTCTTCTCCGTGCCGAACCGCCCCACCCAGGCCGCGAGGGTCTCGTGCACCAGGACCCACCCCATGGGCACATCGCCGGTGTAGGTGTCGGTCTGGGTCACGAGGACGGCCGAGTGGATCAGCACCGGCAGCGCCGGTACCAGCCCGATCCCCATGGCGGCCAGGGCCCGCCACCGCCTCGTGGCCGCCAGGGCGATGGCCAGCACGATCAGCAACGGCACGAGGAAGAAGTGGGTGTGCAGGGCCACGCAGACGGTCACCCCGAGGCCGGCGAGCCAGACGCGCGCGGGATACCGCCAGCAGCTCCAGTACAGCACCAGCAACAGGGCCCCGACCATCCCGAACAGGGGGTAGTTGTTGAGCTCCATGCCGTAGTGCGCCTGGTACGGGCTCACGGCGATGGCGCCGGCGAACAGCAGCCCGGGCCACGACGAGGTCAGCTTGCGCACCCACAGCGCGCCCACCGCCGAGGCCACGGTGGAGGCGATCAGCGGCAACGCGAACAGCAGCCCCAGCGGCGCCCCCAGGCGCAACAGCACCGCCATGCCCAGGGCGTACTGGCCGGGATGCATCCCCACCCGCTTGAGCCAGGGCAGGCCCCTGCCGAGGGCCTCGTAGTGCTCGTAGACGTAGGAGATGTAGTCGATGGCCCAGTAGTCCCAGACCACGGGCATGCGCCCCAGGCGAACGGCCACGCCCACCCCCAGCAGCAGCGCCAGCAGCGGCCAGAAGCCGCGCCAGTCGTCCCCGCGCTCCGGCGCCAGGACCGCCTCGACGTACAGCAGCCGGGCCCTCACGGTGCGCCCCCTTCGAGGCGGTACACGTGGAAGATGCCGCCGCTGTCGATGGGGAAGGTCGCCCGCAGGGTCGCGCGCTGGCCCATGCGCTCGACGGCGTCCAGCAGCTCCGGGTTGCCCTCCCAGGAGTAGAACTCCTCGTGGGTGCGCACGATGTTCGCCTCGCCCGGCCAGAGGCTGTCCTCGTCGCGGCTGGCGTAGACGAACCAGTCGGTGCCCGGCTCGTGCTCGGTCACGGCCTGGGGGAAGATCAGCACGCCCTCCACCGCCCAGGTGTCCAGGTGCAGCCGGGTCATGGAGACCAGGTAGGACTCGTAGAACGCCGTCCCGTCGGCGAACACGGCCACCCGGTCACGGCGCGGATCGAAGCCCCCGGCGCGCACGGTCTCGATCACCTCGGTGAAGTGCAGGCCGTGGTCGGTGTACGGGCGGGCCAGCTCGAAGCGGTAGCCGATCCAGTCCTCGGGCACCGGGCTGCGGCCGGCCAGATAGGTCAGCGGCCCGTTGCTGGGCAGCAGCGGGCGGTCGAAGGACAGGGCCGACCACTGGTGGAGCCCCAGCACGATCAACAGGCCCGCGATCCCACCTGCGAGGGCACGGGGACGCAGCGCCGTGATCTCGCGGGCCGTGATCAGGGCGAGCCCGGGCAGCAGCGGCAGCGTGTAGTAGGGCTGTTTCTTGCCCAGCAGGGTGAACAGCAGCGTCCCACCGAGCAGCCACACGAGCACCAGCCACCCTTCGCGACGACGCAGGGCCAGCGCGGCGATCAGCGCGACGAGGCCGGCCAGCGCCAGCGCGGTCCCCGCCTGCGTGTCGAACCACGACAGCACGTAGTACGTCCAGTAGGACAGCGAGAGCACCGTCCGGTCCTCGGTGTGCACGCCGTGGGAGTCGATCTCGCCCTCGACCTGCGAGCTGATCTCCGCGAGGTGCTCGGCCACGAAGTGGCCGTAGTAGTACCCGCACAGCACCACCACGAGCGCCGCGGCCACGCCCACGTGCGCGAGGAACCGGCGGCGGCCGCCCGCGCCCGCCCTGCGCCACCCCTGGACGCCCACCACCACCACCGGCGCGAGCATCAGGGGCGCCGTGGCCAGCCGGTCCACGAGCAGGCCGCCTGCCAGGGCCAGGGCGAACAGCACGCTGGGGACCGCGCGCGAGAACCCCCGGCTCGCCCACAGCGCCCACAGCGCCGCGGCCGAGCAGGCGGTCAGGGCCACGCAGGGCTCGAAGTGGCGCAGGGTGCCGTAGATCGCCGGGTAGAAGCTCACCAGCGCGGCGGCCAGGGCGCCGGTCCAGGGCCCCGCCATCCGCTGCCCCAGGGCGAACGTGGCGATCAGCAGCAGGGCCAGCCAGACCAGGTTGGACGCCGCGAGGGTGTCCTCGTGGTTGGGGGCCACGGCCATGAAGAGATCCGCCACCAGCGGCAGCAGGGGCGGGTAGTACTCCTCGAAGAGCAGCGAGTGGGTCCCCTCGCCCCCCATGTCGCGGAACCGGAAGAACAGCTCCACGGCCCGCCACAGGTGCATGAACTCGTTGTGCAGGCCGTCGGGGAGGCTGTTGCGCGACAGCCACGCCAGCGTCCCCCAGGTGTGGAATGCGAAGACGCCGGCCAGGACGAGCAAAGGGCCGGTGATGCGTCGCATGTCCCTACTCTAACCGAAAGTAAGGGGGCGGTAATCGACGGTCCGCCGCCCATCCAACAACATGAGGGTCGGGCACGGTCGAAAGGGGAATCCGATGAAGAGTCCGCGCTTGCTCCACCTCCTGGTCGCCGTGCTGGCGACGATGTTGCTTCAGACCGGCTGTTACCGAGTCATGACCACGCGCTGCGCCGAGGCGCCGGCCAACGGTCTCGACACCTTCTCGGTGGACCTGGCCAACGCCGACGTCGAGCTCCAGGGGGACTCCTCGACGGACACGCTGTGGGTCCAGGCGGAGTTCGAGGTGCTGGGCCTGAGCCGCCACGCGGCGCGCGAGGCGTTCGACGACGTGACCCTGGAGATCGTCACCTCGGGCAGCGAGGCCCGGATCGTCGTGGACATGCCCATGGACGTGGACGCGACCCAGATGGTGCTGTACGTCCCCGACCACCTCCACGGCGTGGTGGAGACCACCAACGGCGAGATCTACGCCGACGACATGCACGGCGACCTCCACGTGAGCTCCACCAACGGCACCATCGAGGTCAGCCGCGGCAGCGGCACGATCGCCGCCGGCACCACCAACGGCGAGATCCGCATCGACGATCACCTGGGCAGCGTGGACCTGGCCACCACCAACGGCGACGTGGAGATGGACCTGATCCTGCCGGCGGGGGGATACGGGTACGCGTCGTCCACCAACGGCGAGATCAGCCTGCGCATCCCCGACGACACCGCGGCCACGCTCCAGGCGAGCACCACCAACGGCGACGTCCGCATCGAGGGCCTCGACTTCCAGGGCAGCCTGGACCACGACGAGGCCGAGGGGGTGATCCAGGGCGGCGGCTCCACCGAGATCCGGCTGGGCACCACCAACGGCGACATCGACCTGTACGGTGTCCGCGCGGCCTCCGACAGCGCCTCCTGAGCCCCGCCGGCGCCCCTCGATCCCCTCCGGACATCCTGCTATCTTGTGGCCCACGCGGGGCCCCCTCGCAGCGAGGACCGATCCCGTTCGTGCCCATGAAAGACCTGCGCTACATCGCTCCGAACGCCGTCACCGCAGCCGCCCTGGCGTGCGGCCTGGTGGCGGTGGTGCTCGCCATGAACGGCCGGGCCCTCGACGCGTCCTGGTGGGTCCTCTACGCGACGTTGCTCGACCGCATGGACGGCGCCGTGGCCCGCGCCCTCAAGGCGTCCAGCGCCCTGGGCGGCCAGATGGACTCGTTCGCGGACTTCACCGCGTTCGTGGTGGCCCCGGCCCTGGTGTTCTACGGCGCGGTGGCCGGCGAGACGGTCCAGCCGCTGCTGCTGCTGCCCGTGCTGGTGTACGTCGTCGGCGGCGCGGTGCGGCTGTCGCGGTACAACATCGCAGAGAGCTCGATCATGTACAGCGGCGTGCCGACGACCATGGCCGGCGGCGTGTTCGCCGCCGGGGTCGCCACGGCGATGCAGTACGGGGTCGAGCCCGCTCAGCACCCCTGGATCTTCGGTCTGACCCTGCTGGTCTTCGGGTTGCTGATGAACTGTCCGTGGTTGCACTACCCGCGGGTGGGCGCGCAGGCGTCCCGCCTCCTGCAGGTGATCGTGCTGAGCCTGGTGGCCATCGCCGCGGTGTGTATCGTGGCCCGGCGGCTGCCCGAGGTGGTGTTCGGCATCACCGGCACCGCCATGGTGTTCGGCCACCTGCTGGCCAACGACGGGCGGCGGGCCGAGGAACAAAAACGATCGGAGACCGAATGACGACCCTCCTCCACGTGGATCCCGACTCGTTCCTCGTCGACTGCTTCCGCCTGGGCCGCAAGGTCTACGAGAGCGGCTTCCGGCCGCGCCACGCCATCTCCATCTGGCGCGGCGGGACGCCGGTGGGCCTGGGCGTGGGCGCGTACTTCCGCAGCCGGGGCATCTTCCTCAACCACACCACCATCGCCACGGGCTCGTACACCGGCATCGGCCAGCAGGGCGGCGTGACGGTCAAGAACCTCGAGCACCTGATCCAGGTGGTGTGCCCCGAGGACGGCCTGCTGCTCATCGACGACGTGTACGAGACCGGCAACACGGTCAAGCAGGTGGTGGAGCTGCTGCGGAGCAAGGCGCGGGCCAACGCCCCGCGGGAGATCGTGGTCGCCGCAGTGCACCGCAAGCCCGAGCGCGCCGTGTACGACGGGCTGCCCGTGATCAGCGTGCGGGACATCGCGCCGGACGTGTGGATCGATTACCCCCACGAGCTGGTGGACCTGGTGGATCCGGACGATCCGGACGACACGCTGATCCGCGAGAAGGGCGAGGACATCTGGCACGCCCTGCGGGACGACCCGGGCGAGACAGAGGTCGTCCACGTCGAGGGGGACTACCTGTACGTGCAGCCACGGCAGTACCTGCTCGACTGCATCCGCCTGGGCGCCAAGCTGGCACGCGACGACAGCTGGAAGCCCGACTTCCTGATCGCCCTGTGGCCCGGCGGCGTGGTGGCCGGGCTGCCGGTGCACGAGGCGTACAAGTACTACCTGCGCAAGGCGGGCGACGATCGGGACCTGGACCACATCAGCCTCAACACGTCGCCGACGCGGATCACCTACCGCAACCAGATCATCGGCATGCAGTACCTCGAGGACCACATCAACGCCGACCACAACGTGCTGATCATCGACACCACGTTCCGCGCCGGCAGGCTGGTCAACGACGTGGTCACGCGGCTCAAGGAGGTGCTGCGGCGCAACCTGAACCACAAGCGCGTCCGCGTCGCGTCGGTGTACTACAACCCCGAGGACGAATCGACCTGGACGGTCCGGCCCGACATCCGCCAGCCGCACTACTACCTCAAGCAGGTGGACGCCGAGGTGATCTTCCCCACCAGCGTGCACCGGCTCGCCGATCCCATGGTGGAGCTGTGCAGCCTCAACCCGGCCCTGTGGCAGGCGCTGTACGGGGAACCGTGCGCGCCGGAGTCAGCGCCGCAGTAGCCGACCCGCCAGCTCGGGCGACGGCCCGAGGGCACCCCCCGCGCGCGACAGCAGGTACAGCCCCCCGGCGATGAGCGCCGCGGCGAGCACGACCATGCCCAGGACCAGCGGCCACGGCGAGAACCAGCCGCCATAGCCCAGCAACCCGGGCAGGGCGCCGGCGACCAGCGCGAGGCACGGGATGCCGAAGGCGAGGCCCGGCCGGCCGGGCATCAGGTGGTGGGTGGCCTTGAGGGTCACGGCCATGGTCATCTGGAAGACCAGCATGCCGACGATGGCGCCGGCCGGGTGGGTCACCAGCACGCTGACCAGCGGGGCCGACGCGAGCAGGGCGACGACGCTGACCGTGGCCCAGCCGACCCGATCGGCGATGAAGCCCCCCATCATCTTGCCCGCGCACGCGGCCAGGGCCAGGCCCATCATCACCTCGGTGGATACACCCCGCCAGGTGCCGGCCACGGTGCCCCCGACGATGGACCGGACCGTCACCGAGACCACGAGGAACAGGCCGCACCAGATCAGCGCCGCGAGCATGGCGTCGCGGGCCCGCGGCAGCGCCCCCTGGGTGACGCGGGGCATGGCGGCGCGCGCCACCAGCGGCAGCACGGGCAGCGAGATCAGCAGCAGCAGCACGATGTAATAGCGGCACGACAGGTCGTGGTGGCCGCCCAGCCAGATCCCGGCGGCGAGGCCCAGCGAGCCCGGGCCGACGAACACGCCGGAGTCGGCGGCGCGATCCCCCGACGACCGCAGGATGTCCGCGCCAGCCCCCACGTGGAACAGGGCGTTGCCCAGGCCCACCACCACGACGGCGGGCACCAGCGCGTGCGGACCCAGCACCAGCGCCACCGCGGCCAGCGCGGCGCCCGCCACGGCCATGGCGCGGTAGTTGCCGAGGCGGTCCGCGGCCAGGCCGGCCAGGGACTGCCCGCCGAATGCGAGCACGTTGTACAGCACGACCATGGCGACCACCTGGGTGCGATCCAGCGGGCTGGGCCCCAGGTCACGGAAGATGATGAAGCCGCTGGCGCAGTCCACGAAGGCGTGCACGACGCCGAGGCCGAGGGCGCCGCTGGTCACCTGGGTCCACCACGGGCGGGTCGGATTCATCGCGTCCTCCTGTCCCTACCCGCTTCCAACGTCGGGCCAGCGCATCGGGTCACCTCGGACCCGATCACGGCTCGGCCACCAGCTTCAGAACCGCCGCCTCGTAGCCGTCGTCGAGGGTGATGGAGCCGGCGACCTCCCAGTCGTACAGCCACAGCAGCTTGGCGGCGCGCATGTGCACGTCGCGCGAGGTCCACATCACGTTGTCCACGTCGAACAGCCACAGCACGCAGCCGTCGTGCTCGACGAGGATCTCGGGCCGGTCCAGGGGATCGGCCATGTTCACGTGGGAGCCGCACGGAGTCCGCTCCCACAGGGGCGGCCACTCGGTGATCAGGTAGCACCCCTGCTGCATGAAGTCCGTCAGCGCCAGCTCGCGGTCCCAGGCGTCCTCGTCCACCGCGCCGTAGAGCATGCTCGGATCGCCGTAGTAGCGCGTGCGCAGCTGGGACAGGGTCACGCACGAGGGGATCGCGCAGGCCAGCGCCATGGCCGCAGCGGCGATCCGCAGGGGGCCGCCGCGCTCCCAGGCCACGGCCACCCCCGCGCCGGCCACCACGGCCATCAGCGCGACGCTGAGCAGCGTGTGCCGCGTCGTGTAGTCGTAGTAGACGGTGTAGGGCAGGTGGAAGGTGAGCACCAGCCCGGCCATCCCCGCCAGGGTCCGCCACCGGCGGGTGCGCGCCAGGGTGACCGCGCCCACGGCGAGGGCGGCCCAGGTCAGCACGGAGTCGTAGGGGTGCCACAGATCGGGCCACGCGACGTGCTGGCGGAAGTGACCCCAGTAGTAGATCCACGGCTCGCCCGCGTCCCGTTCGGCCACCGTACCGCCGAGGCGCAGCACGTGCAGCGCGCCCATGGCCGCCGCGGCCGCCGCGCCCGCGGCCCACGCCCGCCACTGGAGCAGGGCGCCGCGTCCCTGCGCGAGGATCATCAGGGCGAGGCCAGGGCCGAGGAACGCGTACTCGATGCGGGTGCCCACGGCCAGGGTCCAGACCACGCCGGCGAGCACGTACAGCCGCCCCGATTCCCGCTCGAGGGCCAGCGCGAGGAACAGCAGCGACGACAGGGCCAGCAGCAGCGGCACGATCACCTGATAGGCGGAGCTGCTCCACACGGCCTGGTGAGGGTGCAGCGCCACCAGCGCCCCGGCGACCAGTCCGGCGGCGGCGTTGCCGGTGAGGACGCGGCCCAGCTGCGCGGCCACCCACACCGTCGCCGCCCCCGCCAGCAGGCTGACCACCACCATCGAGGTGGGCGGCATGCCCGGCACGAGGGCCAGGGCGCCGTAGATCAGGCGCAGCAGCGGCGAGGTGAGCAACGCCGACGTGTGCATCTCGTCGTTGTCCTGGCCCACGAACAGGTCGAAGTAGTACGCCTCGTGGCCCTCCCACCCGTGGCGCGCGAAGGTGGGGATCACCAGCGCGGCGACGACCAGGCCGGCCATGGCGCTCACCGCGGCGCCGATCTGGAACCACCGGGGCGACCTGCGCCACTCGTCGCGCAGGTCCTCGCGCGCCGCGAACAGCGCAGCGGCCACCACGACCAGGTGCAGGACGACCAACCCGAAGGGGTGGGCCTGCACGAATCCACCGAGGACCTGGATCGGGTTCATGGTCACGTCCTGGGCCGCCCGCGGGCGGAGGTGGAGTGGATCAGGTCTCCTGGAACAGCGCCAGGATCTCCAGCCCGTCGGCCACGCGCGACCGGCGGCAACCGGACACGTCGCACACCGCGGCGATCTCGCCGCCGGCCTTGGGGACCAGGTCTACCGCGTGCAACTCTCCTGCCTGGCAGTCACAGCGGCCGATGCTCGGCAGCTCCGTGTCGCAGACGGGGCAGCTCAACGAACAGCGCGCGCCCGCGGGGATGGTGTCGCCGCCCTCCTTGCGTCCGTCGCCGTGCATGGGGCTCAGGGTGATCACCTCGTCGATGCCGTCGCCCCGCACGTGCACCGAGAGGCCCGGGAATCCGTCGAACAGGGGGCCGGGCACGGAGACCAGATCGTGGCCCTGGGGACAGAATGCCTGGGTGATGATGATGAACGCGCCGTCCTGGACCTCGGCGCCGCTCTCGTGGGAGAGCGCGGGCGTCCCCTTGGGGAAGACCAGGCTGTCCGTCTCCACGTGCTTGGAAGCCATGTTCACCTCTTCCCTTCCCCAGACCAGCCTATCACCGGCGACGGCGGCGTAGTCAAAGGGTTTTGCTACACTGACCCCGTGCGAGAACAGCTGGCCAACGAGATCGGCGCCGACGTGCTCGAGGGGGTCCCCCTGGGCGAGCGGACCACCCTGCGCGTGGGCGGGCCGGCGCGGTGGCTGGTCGAGGTCCAGGACGCGCCGACCCTCGCCCGGGCGCTGGCCGCGGCCCACGACCACGGCACGCGGGTTCTGCTGCTGGGGGGAGGCTCCAACCTGCTGGTGGCGGACGGCGGCTTCGACGGCCTGGTGATCCACAACCGCGTCGGCGGCGTGGATATCGAGGGCGAGACCGCGACGGTGGCGTCCGGGGAGACCTTCCACGACGTCATCGAGCAGCTCGCGGACGCGGGCCTCGCCGGCCTGGGCTTCGCCGCGGGGGTGCCCGGGAGCGTCGGCGGCGCCGTGTTCGGCAACGCCGGATGTTACGGCCAGGCCATCGGAGACCGCATCACAGAGGTGACGCTGGTGGGGCCGGACGGCCAGGGTCGCCGCGCCGTGAGCCCCGACCAGCTCTCGTTCGAGTACCGCAACACCGCGATCCAGGCCAGCGGCGAGGTGGTCGAGTCGATCACCTTGCGGCTCGAACCCGGGGACCGCGGCGCCCTGCGCCGGGAGATCGAGGACAACCTCGACGTGCGGCGCACCAAACACCCGGTGGATCTTCCCAGCGCCGGGTCTTACTTCAAGAACCTGCCCCCGGAGGAGCCGGGCGGACGCCGCGTCGCGGCCGGCCTGCTACTTGACCGCTGTGGGTGCAAGGGGTTACGGGTTGGAGATGCGGCCGTCTTCGAGCGGCACGCCAACATCATCGTCAATCTCGGTTCGGCCACGGCCGCGGACGTGCTCGCCCTGGCCGACGAGATGAAGCGCAGGGTCGCCCAGCGGTTCGGCGTGGACCTGACCGAGGAGGTCAGGCACGTGGGCCCGGCCGCGACCACGGGCAACGGCCCGTAGAAAAGGAGACAACGTGAGTTCCCTATCCGACATCCTCACCGCTGACGACGTGCGGCGCCGGGTCGTGGACGACGCGGCCCGCCTGGTCGAGGACGAGGTCCGCTCCAAGCGAGGGGTCTCCGGCCTCGCGATCAAGGCGGGCTTCAAGGCATTCAAGAAGGTCAAGCCCGGCGCGCTGCAGATGGCCGTGAACAACCTGCTCGACGCCTTCGCCGACGCCGTTGATCCCTTCTACCAGGAGCATCTGGAGGCCGGCCGCGGCGGCTCCGTCGCCCAGACGTTCATCCCGCGCAAGCACGATATCGCCGAGGCGCTGCTGGCGATCACGGACGCCCGGGCCAGGCGGTTCGAGTCCGGCCTGATCAAGAAGACCTACGGCAAGCTGCGGCCCATGGGTGTGAGGAACACCGAGGACGCAGTCCCCGGGATCTGCCGACTGATCGATCGATACGTGTAGAGCCCCGCCGAGGCCGGCCCCCCGGGCCGGTCGGCTACTGCCTGCTCTTGCCCGCGAAGAACTCCACGGCCGCGATGAACTGGTCGGTGGAGCCGTGCTGTCCCGCGCCCGATCCGCTGTACGGGGCGTCGGCGGGGAGCCGGTAGCCCGCCGCCTCCATGCCCGCGACGATGGTGTTGGCGTCGGCGTAGTCGCCGCCCGGGCCGGAGTTGCCCCACGGCGCGAAGCCGAGCTGGGCGGCCGTCTCGCCCGGCGTGTCCGCGGTGTTGACGTCGTTGGCCCAGAATGCGGCGAAGTACGACTGCCGCAGGTGGAAGCCCAGCTCCAGCCCGGCGCTCGTGCCGGCGGACTCGCTGAGCAGCCAGGTACGGTCGTTGTCGATGTTGTACCGGGCCCGCACGTCGTCGAGCACGGTCGCGCCCGCCTCGGCGTCGCCGTTGTACTGGGCGCCGTCGATGACCGCGATGATGGTGTCGCCGATGCCGCAGTACGCCGCCAGCTGCAGCATGTTCTGGGTCATCATCGACGCGCCCTCGGTGCCGCTGTACACGAGCATGAAGGTGTTGGCCGCGGCCTCGTGGTACGTGTTCGGCACGATCAGCTGGTAGCTGATCCCGCCGGCGTTCTCGGCACACCCCGCAGGGCAGCTCCCGCCGCCCGATCCTCCCGAGCTGTCGTTCAACGGCGGGAACACGTCCCCGGCAGCGTCGTCGTCGTCGCCCACCGTGTCGTCGTCGTCCACGACATCGTCGTCGTCGCCCTCGCTGTCGTCGTCGTCACCCACCGGCGCGCTGTCGTCGTCCGCTGGGCTCTCGGTCTCACACCCCCCCAGACACAGTCCGGTCAGGACCATCGCCAGTCCCAGCCACCCCAGATGTCTCATCCTCGCTCCCCCGGGTGATCCACGAGGAAGGGCCCCAGGATCAGGTGATCCAGGTGACCTTGCAGGAACGACCGCACCGCGTCGTCCGGGGTACGGACGATGGGCTCCTCGTGCATGTTGAACGACGTGTTGACCACCGAGGGCACGT